>NZ_WIXR01000087.1:777-5558 GCF_019425585.1 Burkholderia sp. COPS
CGGCCGGGCCGATCGGCAGCACGTACCAGAAGAACACGCCGAACACGTGACGATGCGATGCGACAACGGCGTGAATCAGCGTATGGCGGACGATTTCGCCGACCGGCATGTCGACCGTGTCGATACCCGTCCACTCGTGCAGGATCTCGCGCGCACGGGGCACGTCATCGTTGTTGAGCGCGAGGTGGATGTCGGTGAAGTAGTGGCTGAACTGGCGGAAGCCGAGCGTGAAATACACGACGACGACGTTCCAGATGAACGCGAGCACAAAGCTCACCTTGTACAGCAGGAAATAGATCAGCGCGACGATCAGCACCCACGGCAGCACGACCGCGAGCCATGCGAGGATGCCGTGCTTCTGCTTGCCTGCGTCTAGACCATGCGCGACGGTTTCCGCATGAAACTGGAACAACGCGAACACCGGATTGTTCGGCGACAACGCGCGGACCTGTTCGATGATGAGGGCGAGGAGAACCGAAAAGAAAGTCATGCGTGGCGCCGTCTTCGGAGTTATGTCATTTTTTGCATAACGATAGCACAGCGTAAGCACCGGATGGCTGCCGACGCAGTCGTGCGGCAGCCGGCCGCGCGCGCCAGCCGCCGCGTGCGCCTAGCCGGCTGCCAAGAAGCGGTACAGATTGCGCAACATGCCGGCAGTTGCGCCCCAGATGAAGTAATGCCCGCCGGGTTCGCCATTCGGATAGGGCATCGCAAAAAAACGACGCTCGCCGCCTTCCCAGCGAAACACCCGGACCTGATGGTTCGCGGGATTCATCAGGAACGCGAGCGGCACCTCGAAAATCTCGGCCACTTCGAACGTGTCGGCCTGCACGGTGAACGGCGGATGCACGAGGCCGACCACCGGCGTCACGCAGAAGCCCGTGCCGGTCAGGTAGTCGGGCAATGCGCCGAGGATCTCGACACGCTCGTCCGCCAGCCCGATCTCTTCCTTCGCCTCGCGCAACGCGGTTGCGGTCGCGTCACGATCGAACGGTTCGCGGCGACCGCCGGGGAAGCTGATCTGTCCGGCGTGGTCGTTCAGGTGGTCGGCGCGCTGGGTCAGCAACATGGTGAGGCCGGACTCGCGGACGACGAGCGGAACGAGGACGGCCGCGCTACGCGGATCGACGCCCTCCTGCAGTCTCGCCTCGCCGGGCTCGACACTCCACTCGAGCGTGCGCGCGAAACGGTCGCGCAGGCCGGACGGTGTCATCAGGCGGGAATCGATGGCCGGCAGGCCGGCGCCGGTGCCTTCGACCGGCAGGACTTCGGGATCGATGATGGGGCGGCGATTCAATGGGGCTCTCGTGTTGGTGTCGTATCGAGCATATTGTCGCGCCAGAATGAAAAAAGCACCCGGGTGGGTGCTTTTTCCTTACAGCTCTTACTCTTGGGAAGCTGCTGCGGCGCGATCCTTCGACACCAGCTTTTCCTTGATACGAGCCGACTTGCCCGAACGCTCGCGCAGGTAGTACAGCTTCGCACGACGCACATCGCCGCGGCGCTTCACGACGATGCTTGCCAGCAGCGGCGAGTACGTCTGGAACGTACGCTCGACGCCTTCGCCCGACGAGATCTTGCGGACGATGAAATTCGAGTTCAGGCCACGGTTGCGAATAGCGATCACGACGCCTTCGTAGGCCTGAACGCGCTTGCGGTTACCTTCAACCACGTTCACGTTCACGATCACCGTGTCGCCCGGGGCGAATTCGGGGATCGTCTTGCCGGCGAGCGCGCGCTCGATTTCTTCCTGCTCAAGTTTTGCGATCAGATTCATTACTGACTCCTTATGCCATCGTGTCGGCGTTCACACCCGCCTGCTTCCAGGCCTGGCCCCGATAGAGGATGGATTCACATCAGGCGCCGCACACGCATGTACGGCACCGCCAATTCCCGCCCGCGCAGCCGCCTCAGGAGGCGTCCTTCGCTTCGCGTGCGAGGTTCGCGAGCCACGCCTCGTCGGCCCGGCTCAACAACTTCTCGCGGCGCGCCCGGACGATCAGGTCCGGCCGCTTCCGCAACGTATTCCTCAATGCTTCCTGGCGCCGCCACTTCTCGATCTCGGCATGATGCCCGCCGAGCAGCACGTCCGCACGACGGCATCCATCATCGCCATCGCCGGCAATTCGCCACCCGACAGCACGAAATCGCCGAGGCTGATTTCCTCGTCGACGCAACGGTCGAGCAGGCGCTGGTCGATCGCCTCGTAGCGACCGCACAGCACGACAACGCCGGGTTCCTGCGCCATCCGCACCGCGCGATCGTGCGTGAGCGGTGCGCCTTGCGGCGACATCATCACGACGCGCGTGCTCGCGATACCCTGTTCCGCCTGCGCCGCTTTCGCGGCATCGATCGCGGCTTCGAGCGGCCTGGCCAGCATCACCATGCCCGGACCGCCGCCGTACGGACGATCGTCGACCGTGCGGTAGTTGTCCGTCGTGAAATCACGCGGGTTCCAGGTGCGCAACCCGAAGCGCCCTTGCTTGACGGCCCGGCTGGTGATCCCCCAGTCGGTCAGTGCACGGAACATCTCGGGAAAGAGCGTGACGACGTCGAACTGCACCGCGCTCTCGGTAACCTGGTTCATTTCAGTAATCGGCTTCCCAGTCGACGACGATGCGACGCGCCGCCTGATCCACCGTTTTGACGTAGACGCCGACGAACGGAATCAACCGCTCGTCGGTGGTCGGCTGACCGTCTTTGCCGGTCGCCGGATACTCGACACGCATGATCGAATGCACGCCGTTGTCGATCATCCCGCTCACCTTCCCGAGCGCCACCGATTGCTCGTTGACGACATCGAGACCGATCAGGTCGACCCAATAGAATTCGTCCGCGGCCAATGCCGGGAAATCTTCCCGGCGCACGAACACGCGAAAACCGCGCATGGCCAGCGCGGCATCGCGGTCGCTCACGCCCGCGGGTTGCGCAACGACAGTGTCGCTGTGCGTCTTCGACTGCAGGATGCGGACGGAAAGCCGCTCCGCACCGCGCTCCAGCCACCAGTGGCGCGCCTTGAGCAGCGCATCGCCACCGCGACCGGCGTCGGCATGTGTCGCCACCTTGACCCAACCCTTCAGGCCATAGGCGTCGACCACTGCCCCGACCTCGACGGCATCGTCGGGCCAGGCCTGCGCCACTTCGAGACTGCCCTGCTCGGCAGCCTGACCGGCGTTCGCGACAACGTCGCGCTCGACCGGCTTGCGGACGAATGCGCCAAACGACGCACGCCCGCGCCTTGCATTACCGGAATCGTGACCCGCCATCAATGCACCTCACAGCCGGCACGACCGGCACACCGCGCCATGTTAGGCAGCCGGTTGCGCCTTTTGCGCTTCCTTCACGAGACGCTGGACGGTCGGCGACAGTTGCGCGCCAACGCCTTGCCAGTACGTCAGGCGATCCTGAGCGATACGCAGCGATTCGCCCTTCGTGGCGACCGGGTTGTAGAAGCCGACGCGCTCGATGAAGCGGCCGTCACGACGGTTGCGCGAATCGGTAGCAACGATGTTGTAGAACGGGCGCTTCTTCGAGCCGCCACGAGCCAGACGGATGATAACCATATGATGTCCTTCGGGAAAACCGGGTTCGAAACTACTGAAACACGCGATTATAGCCGGAAACCAGAGGTACAACAAACACTTACGCGCAAAAAATCCGCGGGCGGCCTGTCCGCCGGGCATAGAATCGTCGTGTCCGGGACGTTCCACACCGTCATGCCGCCCCTTCGCGCCGCCTCGATGTGCCGCGCGCAGCACCGTTTCGCGGCGCTGCTTGCCGGCCTTGCCTGCCTCGTATCCGCAATGGCGTCAGCCGCGCCGCTGCCGGTGGGCGAACTCGTCGTGCCGCCCGGCTTCCACGTCGAAGTGCTGGCCGACGCGGTACCGACCGCTCGCGAAATGGCGTGGTCGCCACGCGGTATCCTGTATGTCGGCACGCGGGAAGGCCGCGTGCACGCGTTCGTGATGCACGAGGGCCGGATCAGCGCGCGCTACGTGATCGCTTCCGGGCTCGACATGCCAGTCGGTGTCGCCTACCGTGACGGCGCACTCTATATATCAGCCGTATCGCGCATCCTGCGGCTCGATCGCATCGACGACCGACTCGCCACACCGCCCGCACCCGCCGTCGTCACCGACGCGCTGCCGACCGAACACCATCACGGCTGGAAATTCATCGCGTTCGGCCCCGACGGCAAGCTGTACGTGCCGACCGGCGCACCGTGCAACGTCTGTCTCGCCGATCGCAGCCGCTACGCGATCATCGCGCGCATGAAGGCGGACGGCAGCGGGAGCGAGATTGTCGCCCGCGGCATACGCAATACGGTCGGCTTCGCATGGCACCCCGATTCGGGCGAGCTGTGGTTTACCGACAACGGGCGCGACATGATGGGCGACGACGTGCCCGACGACAAGTTGAACCGCGCACCGCGCGCAGGCCTCGACTTCGGCTTCCCGTACTGCCATGGCGGCGACACGCCTGACCCCGAATTCGGCAGCCCCGACGTTTGCCGCCGCTACGTGCCGCCCGTATTGAAACTCGGTGCGCACGTCGCGGCCCTCGGCATGCGCTTCTATACAGGGCCGATGTTTCCGGCGTCGTACCGCAACAACGTGTTCATCGCCGAACACGGCTCGTGGAACCGCAGCATGAAGGTCGGCTACCGCGTGATGCGTGTCGTGGTCTCGGCGGACGGCAGCCACGCGCGCCAGACTCCGTTCGTCACGGGCTGGCTGCGGCCCGACGGCACGGTCTGGGGACGCCCTGCCGACGTGCTGCCG
>NZ_WIXR01000087.1:5603-6454 GCF_019425585.1 Burkholderia sp. COPS
GCCGGCCGCCCATGCCAACGACAATACGCCGCCATCCATGTCCAGCAGCACCGCACCGTCCCGCCGCTTCCGCTCCAAGACGCTCACCGCCGCCCTCGCGTTCCTGTTCGGTTCGCTCGGCGCGCACCGCTTCTATCTGTATGGCTTTCGCGACGTGTACGGCTGGGCGCACCTGCTCGCGACGATCGTCGGCATCCCGGGCTTCCTCTTGCTCGCTGCGACCCAGCGCAGCGCCGGCCTCGGCTGGTGGCTTGCGGTACCCGGCGCAATCTCGCTGCTGGCCGCCTTCCTCGCCGCGCTCGTCTACGGGCTGCGTCCCGACGAAAAATGGGACGCGCAATTCAACGCGGAGACGGGCAGGCACAGCAAGTCGGGCTGGACCGTGATCTTCGTGGTGATCTTCTCGCTGCTGATCGGCGCGTTCCTGCTGATGACCGCGCTCGCACTGTCGTTCCAGACGTATTTCGAGTCGCAGGTCGAAGCGGCCAAGCAGATTTCGCAGTAAGCGCAACGAACGCGACGNNGTTCAATTGCATGTCGTCGCGCGCCTGCGTCGATCGCGTGCCGGCTGAACGAACAGCAACACGCGGCGTCGGCGCCGCGGCGGCTGGCGTGCCGCGAAACTGCGACAGATCGAGAATGCCGTTCGTGCGCTCGTTCAGCCCGAGCCGCTTGACGGCCTGGCGGAAGCGCTGCCGCAGCAGGTCGGCCCAGATTCCCTCGCCCTTCATCCGTTTCGAGAAATCCGAGTCGTAGTCTTTCCCGCCGCGCATGTCGCGCACGCGTTTCATCACGCGCTCCGCGCGGTCGGGAAAATGCGCGGCCAGCCAGTTCTTGAACAGCGGCGCGAC
>NZ_WIXR01000088.1:0-13485 GCF_019425585.1 Burkholderia sp. COPS
CCGCTGGCTTACGAAGCACGTCTTGGGCAACTCCGGCCAATTGACATCCTCGGCTAGCGAGGAAGCGCTGGTTAGCCCGCAGGCGAGTGCGATCAATGGGACACGCAACCCGTGCAAGGAGGGCACTGGGAAAGCGACGACAAGAGGAGCAAAAACGCGCATGGCATGGACCGGATGTTGACCTGAGCGAGAGCATAGCGCAATGAACTCAAGCCCTCGTTCATCAGCTCGTTGTGGCAAAAACATCGGATGGCTGTTCCTGGCCGGCTGCTGCCTTCCGGGGTTGCTTGCACTTGGCCTAGCGCAGTTGCCCGAAATCGACCCGGACCCGCCGTTCAATTTTCTTAATAACGGACGTTCCCGCGCACCAGCTCAAGGCAGTAGCTCGCCATTCGGCTCGGCCCGACGTGGCAAGATCGACGGAGGGATGCGATTTAGGTTTCACGCTCAGTGGTCTTCCGAAATAGCAGTTTCGTTATTAGGCATGTTTTCCGGTCGATTTAAACCAGCTGTTCGTTTTTTGCAAAAATAGATACATCAGTGACAAAGGTAGTGCGCTTTTTGCGAGTGCGAAAACAATCGCGTCTGCGATTGAGATAGGTATATTGGAGGATTGGCCGGTAAAGATTATCGGAATCGACCACGCCCAAATATTGGTCATTGAATGTGCGCCGACTGAAAGCTCAAGCCGCCGGTCCCGCAAACTCAAAAATGAAAATCCCACGGAATCAAAGAACATGACTGTCTTCACAGGCCACTTGTACTGTGTGTGGAGTAACGCAAATAAAACGGCGATCAATACCACGACGATGGCTGGTATTCGAATATACTGGCCTAGCGTTTGCGTCAACCATCCTCGCATATACAGCTCTTCTCCAAATGCTAAAAAAGATACGCCGAGCAACAGAACGAGTCCGGATAGCGCCATTAAGAACGGATTTACATTCAAATCAATATGCGGAGAGAAACTCCCAATCGGAGACGTCCATGCATCGAAGCGCACCCCGGCATAAATCCACATGATCGCGACGCTGACCACGTAAGCAGCAAGATAAAGAACTGCACCGAGCAAAAAGCGTTTTACGCTGAATTTCAGATCGATGGAAATCAGGGAGCAAAATGGACGTCGCAAAACGTATTTGCATACAAGCCAGAAACCCAAAACTCCGACCGGGCCTCCCGCGTCAGAGAGAAGATTGAGAGTGGCAAGATTGAAGCTGAAATGGTGGAGATACAGGGATCTATATGCATGCATTCCCGGAATGGGCAGCAACAACGCGCAGAATGTGCCTATGGCACTAAGACACCCAAAAATCAAAATAGTCAGCGCAAGAGACCGCCAGTCGGTTCGGCCCAACTTGGCGAGATCGATGAAGTCACGTGCAAAATCTTTTTCATTTTTCATGAGCACATTTCAACTCAAACAACGGTTGGCTTTTTCTACACTGTGCTACGCAACATCGTGACAGCATTCTGGAACAAAGACGCCGCAAGGTCCGGGCAAACCGTGAGAGTGTCTTTGGCGCTAGGATATAGCCCCTGTTAGCGACCTCGTCTAGCAGATTGTCCCGGCCAGGCTACGAGCATCGAATGTCTCAAAATGGCCGAAACGAAACGGACACCACGTTACGAACCGCTGGCGTCGGCGCGAGGAAAAAATCCGCGACTTCCGAATAAACGCTCCGAAGCGACATTTCCCTCTGTAACCATCGCACAGCATTCGGAATGACCGAGCGCGGATAATGTAGCCATTGCGGCATCAAGCAACATTCCGGCTGTGCCTGCCCCCTGATGGGCGGGTGCTGTGGCTACGACAGCTATTACCGGACATCCATAAGGCTGATAGTGGCAGACGAGGCACGCAGACTGGAGACCGTCCGTCTGCTCAACTATCCACGATGCTTCGGAGATCCATTCGCCATACCGGCCGCTAAGAATCGCCGTTGCCTTAAACGCATACTGAGTTTCGGTGTATCCCGCATCGTCGATCGTTCCATGAAAGGCCGCGAAGAAAAGCAGCCCGAGCGCCGGTACGTCACCAGGCTGTACGTGGCGGGCAACGGCTGACAACGCAACAGGCCAATGGTGGCTGTTGGACAGTGTGCACTTCCAAAGTTGCGCGCTACGCTCGCGGGTCGAGTTTGGCATCGCCGGACCCTTTTACATGAGAAGGTTACTTTGAAGATTCGGGGATTGTCGACGATGTAGACGCCGTCGTCGACGGTCCCTTTATGGCCGAACTTTGCCCCATAGATTCGCGCGGTCCGCGTTGCCGACCGGGCATCATACAAATGGCATAAAACGGGCCGCTACCGCTCCAAGCGCCCCATGCAGCCGAAGACGCTTATAAACGCAAAGGCAACAAGGAGTAAACCGACAAAGACGTAAGCTAGGAAGAATCTGACCGGCGATTCGGCCTTGCATATTGTCCCAAAGCGAGTATGGGCTATTTCTTCAGTGCGATAACTCGACATCGTCGCAATCAAGCCGGCAATCGACGCGAGCAGGGTTCCGATCCACCCGAAATGGATAGCCTCGCTTAAATATAGGGCGCATATGCCCCATGAGATGATGGCTAGCGCAAGCAACACCCACACAGTTCTTTTCATCGCCAGACCTGACCAGTCACTACCTTATCTGTGCGATTGTCAACGATCTGGACGACGCTGTCGAATGTCGGTTCATGGCCGAATACTTACACTTCGCCCAAAGCTCCCGAGAAATCCACAGAAAATAAAAAAGGCCCTTGCGGGCCTTTCATAGACGAAGCTAGAAGCAACGCTTACCGCGTCAGCGCCGTGAACCCTTCCAGCAACCGCTCGACATCAGCCGCCTGAATCGCGCCCATCGTCGAGATCCGGAACAGTTCCTTCGACAGCCCGCCTTGCCCCGCGTAGATCACGAAACCACGCGCCTTCAAGCCGTCATGCAACGTCTCGTACGTCACACCCTGCGGCAGCCGATACGCGCGCAGCACGACCGACGATTCACCTTCCGGTAGCACGAGCGGCATCCCGCGCGCCGCCAGCCCGGCCTGAGCCTGATCGGCGAGCGCCTTGTAATGCGCATGACGCGCACGCCAGCCGCCAGCCTCATCGAACTCACGCAGCGCCTCGACGAGCGCGTAATACGCGTGCACGGAAGGCGTGAACGGCGTATTGCGCTGATCCTGCAGCTTTGCCAGGCGACCGAGATCGAGGTAGTAAGTGCGGCTTGCAGCCTTCGCGAGCGCACTGCGGCGCACGATCACGAACGCCGCGCCCGGCACACCGTGCAGGCACTTGTTCGCGGTCGCGGCCACCGCGTCGATGTCGCCGCCGGCGAAGTCGATCGCTTCCGCGCCGAAGCTGCTGACGCCATCGACGAGCATTTTCACGCCGCGCGAACGGCACACCTCGGCAATCGCGCCGAGATCGTTCAGCCGGCCCGTCGTCGTCTCGTGATGAATCACGGCGACATGCGAGTACCCACCCGCATCGAGCCGTGCGGCGATCTGCGCGAGATCGGGCGCCTGCATCCACTCATGCTTCAGCACCTCGTGCGCGATTCCGTACTGCGTCGCGATCTGCGTGATCCGCTCGCCGTACACGCCGTTCTCGATCACCAGCAGCTTGCCGTCCCGCGGCACGAGTGCCGCGATCATGCTTTCCACGGCGGCCGTGCCCGAGCCCGTCATCAGCACGGCGGCCCATTCGGCCGGATCGAGCTCGTACGCGGCAACGAGGCGCGCACGTGCTTCGTCCTGCAGATCGAAGAATTCGCTTTCGCGATGGCACAGGTCAGGTTGCAGCAGGCTGCGGCGCACGCGTTCGGTGAGCGTGACCGGGCCGGGGTTCAGCAGCAGCATCAATGGGCTCCTTCAACGTGGGCTTCGGTCTGCGCGGCGCCGATGTGCCGCATCAGACGGGTCTTGACCTCGACCGGCGTGACGGTCGGGCGGGGCAGGCCGTCGGGCACGCCGGTGCGGATCGCCAGGCGCACGAACTGCGCACCGTCGCTCGATCCGGCCAGCGCCGTATCGAGCACGTCGAGCGTGTCGCCTTCGACCGCCGACGCGTAGCCGCATGCCGCCGCGACACCCGCGAACGACACGTGCTGCGACACCGTTGCCTGGCCGCCCGTCGATTCGTGCGCGCCGTTGTCGAGCAGCACGTGCGTGAGGTTCGCCGGGCCGTAGGTGCCGAGCGTCGCGAACGCGCCCATGCGCATCAGCGCGGCACCGTCGCCGTCGACCGCAACGACCTTCAGGTCGGGGCGTGCGAGCGCGAGGCCGAGCGCGAGCGGCGTCACGCAGCCCATCGAACCGACCATGTACAACTGGTTCGGGCGATCGTCGATTGCGTAGAGTTCGCGGCCGCAGAAGCCGGTCGATGCGAGCACGACGGTCGAATCGACCGGCGTGTGCGCGATCACGCGCTGCAGCGCATCCTGGCGGGTCGGCCACGCTTCGGGCGACGCGGCGCGCGTCGACGATTGCGCGGCGACATGCGCGCGCGGCCTGGCCGCCGGGTTTGCCTTCAGCTCATACGGCGCGACGCTGCCTTTCTGCATCACGAGCGCGTACGGGCGGCCCGTCGCGTCCATGTGCGCGATCGCGCGGTCGAGTGCCGGGCCGACCTGTTCGGGGTCGGTCGGGAACGTCTCCCACGGGATCTCCATCGTGTCGAGCATCGCGGGCGTGATCGGGCCCATCAGCGCGTGCTGGGGCTCGTCGGATACGCCCGGCTGGCCGCGCCACGTGACGATCAGCAGCTGCGGCAGGCGGAACGTCCAGGTCAGCGACGTGAGCGGGCTCACCGCGTTGCCGAGCCCCGAGTTCTGCATCATCGCGATGCCGCGCTTGCCGCCGAGCGTCGCGCCCGCGATCAGCGCGACCGCGTCGCCTTCGTTCGCGGCCGATACGTAATTCAGCGTCGGGTCCTGCAGCACGTAATTGATGAACGGCGTCAGGTACGAGCAGGGCACACCCGCGTACCAGTCGAAACCGCGCTCGCGCGCGGCCTCGACGAACTGTGCCGCTTCGATCATTGCGCGCCCCCGTTGCCGGTGCCCGGTTCGGACAGCGGCGTCTGGCCGTGCGCGAAGTCACCCGCGCGGCGGAAGTCTTCGAGGTCGTTCACACCGCGCCAGTGGCCGTGCACGTACTGCACCTCGATCTTCTCGCCGGCGGCGATCAGTTCGTTGAGCAGCGACGGGATGTCGAGCGTGTCGAAATCGTCGCGCGCCTGCAGCGTCGCGAGCATCGCCTTCAGGCGCTCGACACCGGCACCGCGCACGTTCAGCAGGCCGATCCAGCGGCCGTGCGGCGTGCCCGTGGCGACGTCGCTCGATACACGTTGCAGGTAGGTCTTCTGGCCGAACAGGCCACGATCGTCCGCCGCCGAGCACAGCGCGAAATCGCGCACGCTCTGGTTGGTTTCCGTCAGCGACGAATCGACCACCACGCTGAACTCGGCCTCGCTCTCCGCGAGGTCGCGCACGATGTAGCTGCGGAACAGCAGGTCGCCGTACGAGATCACGGTGTCGCCGGTCAGGCGTTCGGCCGCGCATGCGAGCGATGCGAGTTCGCCCGTCTGCGCGTGGCGCTCGTTGACGACGAGCTTGATGCCCGACGTGTCGATCGCGTCGGCGCGATAACCGCCGACCACGGTGATGTCGTTCACGCCGTGCGTCTTGAAGCCGTCGACGAGCCAGCGCAGCAGCGGCTTGCCGGCGACCGGCAGCATGACCTTCGGCTTGTCTTCGGTCACGGCTTCGAGGCCCTTGCCGCGGCTCGCGGCGAGCACGATCGCCGCGTTCGACGCGCGCGACGACGACGACAGGTAGATGCGCTCGGCCGCCGAGTACTCGTCGGCATCCTGCAGGCGGAAGATCTCGTTGACCGATGCCACGCGGTCCTCGACGTTGATCAGCGTTTCGCTCTCGTGGATCTCGCGCGCGGTCGCCTGCATCGCGGATGCCGACGCGCGGATCAGGTGGTTCGCCCAGATCACGGTGCTGATGCCGGCCTGGCGGAACACGTCGGTCGGCGTGCTGTAGTACTTGGTCGGCACGATCACGAGCGGCGCCTTGCCGCTCCATTCGCGCGCGAACTGCAGGATCTCGTCCGGGCGCGACAGCTTGCTGTGGATCAGGATCGCGTCGGCGCCGGCTTCCGCATACGCGTTCGCGCGACGCAGCGCCTCGTCCATCCCCCAGCCTGCGATCAGCGCTTCGACACGCGCGACGATCGAGAAGTCGGGATCGGTCTGCGAATCCTTGCCGGCCTTGATCTTGCCGCAGAATTCGTCGATTTCCGCGAGCGGCTGGCGCTCGCCGCCGATGAAGCTGTTGGTCTTCGGGAACTGCTTGTCCTCGATACAGACGCCGGCGATGCCGCGCTGCTCGAGCTTCTTCACGAGGCGGCGCACGTTGTTGAAGTTGCCGTAGCCGGTGTCGCCGTCGAGCAGGATCGGCAGGTCGCTTGCGTCGGCCATGAATTCGAGCACGTCGACGACCTGCGTCCAGCTCGCTTCGTTGTTGTCGCGCACGCCGAACTGCGCGGAGATCGCGAGGCCCGATGCCCAGATGCCCTTGAAGCCGGCCTCGCGGACGATCCGCGCGGACAGGCCGTTGTGCGCTTCCATCAGGAATTCGAGATCGCTGCTGACGAGCATGCGGCGCAGGCGGGCGCTGCGCGATTCGGTGAAGTTGGGTTCGCGTGCGTTCATCGTGCGACTCCTGCGGTGGTGCGTTGAATCAGGGGGAGGATTTCTTGGGTGGCGCGGGCGACGTCGTTCGGGAAGTCGATCTCGATCCACGGCGAGCCGGTGACGTCGGCGACGTCGAACGAATGACCGCCTTCGAGCAGCAGGTCGCGCACGGCTTCCTCGTGCGGCATGTTCGCGCGGCCGCTGTCGACGTAGCCGGCGACGATCGTCGCGAGGCGGCGCGCGGTGCCTTCGGTGAAGCGGAAGAAGCCGACCGATTCGCCGATCGTGTCGTATTCGAGGTCGACCGCGAGCTGCTTGCGCAGCTCGACCGGCACGCCGTTCTTCAGGCACAGCTTGACGGGTTCGTCGCCGGCCTCGAAGTCGCGGTCGATCAGCAGGCGATCGACCGCCTTGTCGGCATCGGCCACCAGCGCGTGCAGGATGTTCTCGTCATACAGCACGTCGGCGTCCATCAGCAGCACGTCGCCGCCGCGCGTCATCGCGTCGGCGACGGTATGCACGGTCAGCACGCTGCCGAGGTCGTAGCGTTCGTTGACCACGATCTCGGCCTGGCGGCCGAGGCGCTTCAATTCCTGCTCGACCTTCTCGGCCTGGAAGCCGAGCCCGAGCACGATTTCGTCGACGCCCGCGGCATCGAGCACGCGCAGATGGCGCTCGAGCAGCGACACGTCGTCGAAGCGCAGCAGGCACTTCGGGAACTGTGCCTCGGGCGGTTGTTGCAGGCGCAAGCCGAGGCCTGCCGCAAGAATGATGGCTCGCATGGGTTCTCCAACCAAAAAGCCGGCGGATCTGAACGATCAGTCGGCGAGCGGCTGCGGCGCACGGCGCCGCTGCCAGTTTCTTTCACTGAAATGCAGATAGAGCAGGCCGGGCAGGCCGAGCGCGAGTTCGCGCGCGCGCTTCGCGAGCGACAGCGCGAGCGCCGCGTCGGGCGGCAGTCCGACCAGCGGCGCGAGCAGCAGGTAGCCGCCTTCCTGCGCGCCGAGCGAGCCCGGGATCGCGAAGGCCGCGCCACGAATGGCCTGGCCGACGCTCTCGAGCAGCAGCGCGTCGAGCCAGCTCACCGGGTGCCCGAGGAAGTGCAGCGCGAGCCACACTTCCGCGGTGCCGACGATCCAGCCGACGAGACTCAGTGCGAAGGTCTTCGCGACCTTCGCACGATCGCGGTACAGCGCGCCGACCGCGTCGTCGATCGCGTCTGCGCGGGTCGCCAGCGACGACCAGTCGCGCGGGCCGAGCAGCTTCGACGCGAGGCGCAGGCCGCGGCCGAACAGCCCGCGCCGCTGCGCGACGTAGAACAGCGCGGCGAGGGCGCCGAGCACGCCGGTGGCGATCAGCGCGGGTGTGCGCAGGTGCGCGACCGATTCGTGCGTGGCGTACAGGCTGAACGCGGCGATGCCGATCAGCGCGAACGCCATTTGCGAGAGCGCCTGCATCGTCGTGCTGACGGTGACGGCCGCCGCCGCGTCGGCCATCCGCGTGCCGCGCTGCGCGAGGTGGCGCACCATCAGCACGGGGCCGCCGATCTGCCCGGCGGGCAGCAGGCTGTTCACCGATTCGCCGACCCAGCGCGCGCGCAGCGCATTGCCGAGTTCGGCACCGGGCTGGCCGTGGCGGAACATCACGGAGATCGCCATCGCGTCGATCACGAGCGGCACGACGTGGAACGCCGCGACGAGCGCGAGCCCCCAGCCGGCCGCGAGGAACGTGGACGCGACCGCGCCGACGCCCTGCCAGGCCAGGAGCGCGACGAAGAGTGCGGTCCCGAGGGACAGCAGGATCAGGCCGGCGCGTGTCATGACCCGGTCGGGCGTCGCGTCGCCAGTTGCTTGAACACCTGGCGGAAGCCGAAATACGCGATCGCGTCCTTCATGTTCGAGATGAAGCGCTTCCACGGGCGCATGCCGGGGTTCGTCACGTATTCGAAGGTGAGCGACACACGCATCTCGTTCTGGCCCAGCGGCGTGATGCGGTGGCGCAGCTTGTCGCCGTCGAACAGCACGATGCCGCCGTCGGCGATCTGGACGGAGCCCGGTTCGTCGGCCACGTCCGGATTGCGCGTGTGCAGTTCGTAGTCGAGACGGCACGACGATTCGTCGATCACGCCGATCAGCAGCGTATAGCGGCGGCCGTCGTAGTACGACGTGTCGTAGTGCCAGCCGATGTGGTCGCCGGGCTTCGTGTAGTAATACAGCGCATACGCGTGCGGATCGTCGTCCGGCGACAGCATCAGCTTGTCGCCGGTGATCTTCTCGAGGAAGGAGATGAGTGCCTTCGAGCGATACAGCTCGGCGATGTACGGTGCCTGCTCGTCGATCGTATGGCGGCTCACGCTGCCGCCCTGCTTGTGGCCGGGCAGGTAATTGCGGTTCAGGCCGGCCTGCATCGCGCGGGCGGCGTGCGCCAGCTTCGCGTGCGCGTCGGCCGGCAGGAAGGTGTCGAGGTACAGGAACGAGCCCTGGCGCGTGTAGTCGCCGCGCAGGCGGTCGAGGTCGAGCGAACCGACGCAGTCGGCCACGGTGCGATCGGGATCGGCGGCGGCCGCGCGCGCAGGCGCGGGGCGTGCCGGGCTCAGCACGGAGTCGTCGCGCGTGCTAGGAGTCATTTGGAAGCCTGGATTTCAGTTGGATTCTGCGCGACGTTGCCGCGCCGGACGATGCGCCACCAGTCGATCACGACCCATGCGGCGAAGAGCGGGGCGCCGATCGACGCCGCGAGCAGGAACGGCTCGACGCCGTCGAAGAGCGTCACGAGCGGCAGCAGGTACAGCACGTCTTCGGTTTCGAAGCCGCCGGCGAACGCCTGCTTGGTGCCGGCCTTGCCGGCGATCGATTCGATCCGCATGCGCAGGAAGAAGATCAGTGCGACGGCGGCGCCGGCCACCGCGCCGAGCAGCACCGGCGACGCGGCCATCTGGCCGCCCTGGGCGACGATGCCGAGGCCCATGCTGACGAACAGCGCGATCGTGACGAGCGCGTCCGCCGCGAGGTCGTAAAAATGACCGATCTTGCTGGATTTCCCGCTGATGCGGGCGAGCTCGCCGTCGGTATGGTCGACGAAGTTCGACAACACGATCAGGAACGCGCCTGCGTTGCTCCAGCCGAAGCCGCCGTGCGCGAGGCACCAGGCGCCGGCGAGGCCGATCAGCAGACGAACGGTGGTGAGGTGATTCGGGGTGACGGGCGTGTCGACGAGCGGTCGGACAAGCGAGCGCGCGAGCCGCGCATCCCAGGTGCGTGGCAGGGGCGGTTCGGAACGTGTGGCGGTTTTTCTTTGGTCCATCGGCGAAATATATACGGAATTGTAATTTGTTGCTTTTTATTCGATCAATGTCCTGACATGAGCGAGTGTTACCGCGTCTTGCGACGATCGGCCGACCGAAAAACGCGTGCGCGAAAGGGCGGCCGAACGGGGCTGCGGGATCCGTATTCCAGTGTGGTTCGCATGGCGTGCCTGTCAAGGACGGACGGGCCTCGGAGGCCGGTGCGGCGGTGTTTTTCGCGCATCCCGGCGGGGGATGCGCGGCGCGTGCGAGCTTGACGTGCGTCAGTCCGGCACAACCGGCATCAGGTGACAATTGGCCGCGCCGGATACGGCATCGACCATTGCCGATCGACAGGCGATGAATCGCAATGGAAATCCGTCGATTGACGTGTGCGGATTGGTGATCGTCGACCGGTCGTTGTGTCCGATGCTTTCGTGCACCTTTCATGTGCATTCGAATTGAACGGGGCGCCTGTCACAGAACGGCCGTTCGATACGCGGCAAATCCGGCAACGATCTTTTTCATACGGTGGACATTTCGCGGCGACCGCCTCTGAGATACTCCGACCATGCCTGTGGTGCCGGCCGCCCGTCGCGGCCACAAGGGCTTCATGTCGCTCAGGAGACACCCCCAGCGACGTCAACGACAGACCAGAGCATCAGAAATCCAGCCATGTCTTCATCACGCATCCTCGCTCCCGCCCTGCGTTCGCTCGTCCGCACCGCCGACGAAGCCGCCGCGCTGATCCGTCCCGGCATGACCGTCGCCATGAGCGGCTTCACGGGGTCGGGCTATCCGAAGGCCGTTCCGGCCGCGCTCGCCGCCCACATCGACGCGGCCCACGCGCGCGGCGAGGACTTCCGGATCAACGTGCTGACGGGCGCGTCGACCGCACCGGAACTCGACGGCGCGCTTGCCCGCACCAACGGCATCTCGATGCGCCTGCCGTACCAGTCCGACCCGACGCTGCGCGACAAGATCAACGGCGGCGAAGTCGACTACCAGGACGTCCACCTGAGCCACGTCGCGCAATACGCATGGTTCGGGCTGTACGGCGATCTCGATGTCGCGATCGTCGAAGTCGCGGGCATCCGCGAGGACGGCCTGCTGATTCCGTCCGCCTCGATCGGCAACAACAAGACGTGGCTCGAACGCGCGAAGCACGTGATCCTCGAAGTCAACTCGCGCCAGCCGCTCGGCCTCGACGGGATGCACGACGTCTATTACGGCACCGCGCTGCCGCCGCACCGCAAGCCGATTCCGCTGACGAAGAGCGACGACCGGATCGGCGAGCCGTATCTGCGCTGCCCGGCCGACAAGATCGTCGCGATCGTCGAGACCGACGCGCCGGATCGCAGCAACGCGTTCTCCGCGCCGGACGCGACGTCGAAGCAGATCGCGCACCAGCTGATCGATTTCCTGCGCCACGAAGTGAAGCGCGGCCGCCTGCCGGAAAACCTGCTGCCGCTGCAGTCGGGCGTCGGCAACATCACGAACGCGGTGCTCGCGGAGCTCAGCTCGGCCGGCTTCTCGAACCTGACCGCGTACACCGAGGTGATCCAGGACGGCATGCTCGACCTGCTCCAGGACGGTACGCTGAGCTTCGCGTCGGCCACCGCGCTGTCGCTGAGCCCGGCCGCCGTGCAGCGCTTCGCCGACGAAATCGCGACGTTCCGCGAGAAGATCGTGCTGCGCCCGCAGGAGATCAGCAACCATCCGGAACTCGTGCGCCGTCTCGGCTGCATCGCGATGAACGGGATGATCGAGGCCGACATCTACGGCAACGTGAACTCGACGCACGTGATGGGCACGAAGATTCAGAACGGCATCGGCGGCTCGGGCGACTTCGCGCGCAACGGCTACCTGTCGTGCTTCATGTCGGCGAGTACCGCGAAGGGCGGCGCGATCTCGCGGATCGTGCCGATGGCGAGCCACGTCGACCATACCGAGCACGACGTCGCGGTGGTCGTCACCGAGCAGGGCCTCGCCGACCTGCGCGGCCTGTCGCCGAAGCAGCGTGCACGCAAGGTCATCGCGACCTGCGCGCATCCCGACTACCGTCCGATGCTCGAGGATTACTTCGAGCGTGCGTCGCGCGAGAGCTTCGGCAAGCACACGCCGCACCTGCTCGCCGAGGCGCTGTCGTGGCACGAGCGTTACGTGCGTACGGGGACGATGAAGGCCTGACGGTCCGGCATGCGACGGGCGCGCGCCCGTCGCATCGTCAATCCATCGCCGCGTGCGCGATCTCCACGCTCGCCGTTTTCTGCGGCGGGCGGATCAGCAGCAACAGCGGAATCATCAGCAGCGTCGCGACGAACATCAGCTTGAAGTCGTTCAGGTAGGCGATCATCGATGCCTGCTGGTTGATCGTGCGGTCGAGCAGCGCGATGTCGAGACGGCTGCCGGCCATCGCCTGCACGGCCGGGTTGAACGGCGTGATCTGCGCGGCGAGATCGGCGTGCGACACCTGCGTGTTGCGCGTCATCAGCGTCTGCACGATCGAGATGCCGATACTGCTGCCGATGTTGCGCATCAGGCTGTAGGTGGCCGTGCCGTCCGCACGCAGGTCGGGCGGCAACGTCGAGAACGACAGCGCGCTGAGCGGCACGAACACGAGCCCCAGCCCGAAGCCCTGCACCACGCCCGGCCACACGATGTCCGCTTCGGACAGCACGACCGTGTACTGCATCATCTGCCATAGCGCGAGCGCGGAAATCGACAGCCCCGCGAGCAGCAGCATCCGCGCATCCACGTATTTCAGCAGTCTGCCGACGAACAGCATCGCGATCATCGTGCCGGCGCCGCTCGGCGCGGTGACGAGGCCCGTCGTCGCAACCGGGTAGCCCATCAGGTTCTGCAGCATCGGCGGCAGCAGCGCGCGCGTCGCGTACAGCACCGCGCCGACCACGAAGATGAACAGCGTGCCCGTCGCGAAGTTCGGGTCGCGCAGCAGTTCCGACTTGAAGAACGACGCGTTGCCGACGGTCGCGGTATGCACGAGGAAGAACGCGAAGCTGAGCGCCGCGACGATCGCCTCGATG
Organism: Burkholderia sp. COPS; assembly: GCF_019425585.1. Taxonomy (NCBI): domain Bacteria; kingdom Pseudomonadati; phylum Pseudomonadota; class Betaproteobacteria; order Burkholderiales; family Burkholderiaceae; genus Burkholderia; species Burkholderia sp. COPS. The sequence goes on from NZ_WIXR01000088.1 coordinate 13,023, forward strand.
CGGATCTCGTACGAGCCGAACCAGTCGAGCTGTTCGCCGCGGTCGAGCATCGCCTGGAACGCGCCGATCGCGAGCGCCAGCGTCGCGAAGCCGAACGCGTCGAATTTCACGTGCGGGCGCGGCGCGCGGGCGGGCAGGAAGGTCATCACACCGGCCAGCGCGAATGCGCCGATCGGCACGTTGATGAAGAACACCCAGCGCCAGTTGTAGCTGTCGGTGAGCCAGCCGCCGAGCGTCGGGCCGAGGATCGGGCCGACCATCACGCCCATTCCCCAGATCGCCATCGCCTGGCCTTGCTTCTCGCGCGGGTTGATGTCGAGCAGGATCGACTGCGACAGCGGCACCAGCGCGGCGCCGAACACGCCTTGCAGCAGGCGGGCGCCGACGATCTGCACGAGTGTCTCGGACAGCCCGCACAGCGCGGATGCGACCGTGAAGCCCGCGATCGACACGATCAGCAGCC
>NZ_WIXR01000088.1:13496-13676 GCF_019425585.1 Burkholderia sp. COPS
GCGATCGCCGCCGCGACGATGTAGGAGGTCAGCACCCACGTGATCTCGTCCTGCGACGCGGACAGCGTGCCTTGCATGTGCGGCAGCGCGACGTTCGCGATCGTGCTGTCGAGGGTCTGGATCAGCGTGGCGAGCATGATCGACAGGGTCAGCATCGGCCGGTTCAGGGCGGGCGAGGCG
>NZ_WIXR01000089.1:0-4025 GCF_019425585.1 Burkholderia sp. COPS
GACGGGGTTGGGAGGCGGGGCGGGGGGGGGCAGGGCCGGATCGAGGTCGGGCGGGTGCGGGGGGGGGCTGGCGGGTCTGCCCGGTAGGCGATGGCGACGGGGCCCGGGGGGCAGAGGCGCCAGCGGCCACGCGCGCAGCAGGCGGCGCGCGAACGACGCGTACGGGCGGCCGGCCTGCGGGCGGCTCGCGGGCGCCGTGCCGTACGCACCGGCCGCGCCGGCGAAGGCCGGCACGAACACCGGCACGGTCGCGGCTTCGGGCTTCTTGCGCGCGAGCGCAGCCCGGCGGGCGGCGGCCAGTCGGTCGGTGGTCGCGGCAGGCAGGTCGGCCGNNCGGCGCACCTTCAGCGCGAATTCGTGTTCTCGATTTGCGGGAGCGGAGCTCATAGCGTGATTCCTTTGGCCTTGAGCGCTTGCGCCAGGGTGTGGGTGGCTCGCGAGCAGTGCGTCTTGACGCTGCCCTCGGAGCACCCCATTGCGGCGGCAGTCTCGGCGACATCCATATCTTCCCAATAACGCATCAGGAACGCTTCCCGTTGACGCGCCGGAAGTTTCTGGATTTCTTCGTCGATCAGGGCCAGAACCTGCTCTCGTTCGAGGCGGTGCTCGCTGCTTTCGACGCCCGCGTTGTCGTCCGCGGATTCGAGGGTTTCGAGCGGGTCGAAGTCGTCGTCGTCGGTGTTGTTCAGCGACGAGAAGAGCGTGACCCACGTGTTGCGGACCTTCTGCCGGCGGAACCAGTCGTGGATCGCGTTCTGCAGGATCCGCTGAAAAAGCAGCGGCAGCTCGGCCGCCGGCCGGTCACCGTACTTCTCCGCAAGCTTGATCATTGCGTCCTGCACGATGTCGAGCGACGCATCGTCGTCACGCACGGCGTACGCGGCCTGCTTGAACGCGCGCCTTTCGACGCCCGCCAGAAAGTCGGCGAGTTCCTTGTCTGATGCCATTCCGTGAAGGTATGCGCTGCGGGCCGCTGCGTGGTGAAAAAGGTCGAAAAATTTCGTAAAACCCGCGGATGCTATCAAATTTTCGCGCCGCTTGGCACCGGGGCGGGCGCCGCACGTTGCGCGCGAGCCGCGGCGGCGGGGTGCCGGGCGGCGCCCATGATGCGCTGCGGGATATTTTGCTTGACGGCCCATTCGCGACCCGCTATCGTCAGCGATTCGCAACATGAAGTGATGGTCTCATTTGAGGCTGGCCCAAGAAGCCTGCCCTTCAAACTGGACGCGCCGCTTGAACCCGAGCCACAAGCCCGGCAGAGAGCACCCGATCAATTTTTTGCCGAAAATTCGAAAGGTCAAAATGAACATGCCCAGCGCGGAATTCTCCACGTCGGAACCCCTTTCCCCTCCCGATAGCGACTCCATCGGCGGTACCGTGCTCATGAAGGCACTGGCCGATGAAAACGTCGAATTCATCTGGGGCTACCCCGGCGGCTCGGTACTCTACATCTACGACGAGCTTTACAAGCAGGACAAGATTCAGCACGTGCTGGTGCGCCACGAACAGGCGGCCGTGCACGCAGCCGATGCGTATGCGCGTTCCACCGGCAATGTCGGCGTCTGCCTCGTGACGTCGGGCCCCGGTGTCACCAACGCGGTGACCGGCATCGCCACGGCGTACATGGATTCGATCCCGATGGTCGTGATCAGCGGCCAGGTGCCCACGGCAGCGATCGGCCAGGATGCGTTCCAGGAGTGCGACACCGTCGGCATCACGCGTCCGTGCGTGAAGCACAACTTCCTCGTGAAGGACGTGCGCGACCTCGCGGAAACCGTCAAGAAGGCGTTCTACATCGCCCGCACCGGCCGTCCGGGCCCCGTGCTGATCGACATCCCGAAGGACATCTCGAAGACGCCGTGCCAGTACGAGCCCGTCAAGAGCGTGTCGCTGCGTTCGTACAACCCGGTCACGAAGGGCCATTCGGGCCAGATCCGCAAGGCCGTGTCGCTGCTGCTGACGGCGAAGCGTCCGTACATCTACACGGGCGGCGGCATCATCCTCGCCGACGCGTCGCGTGAACTGAACCAGTTCGCGGACCTGCTCGGCTACCCGGTCACGAACACGCTGATGGGCCTCGGCGGCTATCGCGCGTCGGACAAGAAATTCCTCGGCATGCTCGGCATGCACGGCACCTACGAAGCGAACATGGCGATGCAGCACTGCGACGTGCTGATCGCGATCGGTGCCCGCTTCGACGACCGCGTGATCGGCGATCCGGCGCACTTCGCGTCGCGTCCGCGCAAGATCATCCACATCGACATCGACCCGTCGTCGATCTCGAAGCGCGTGAAGGTCGACATCCCGATCGTCGGCGACGTGAAGGAGGTGCTGAAGGAGCTGATCGAGCAGCTGCAGACGGCCGAGCATGGCCCCGACACCGAAGCCCTCGCGCAATGGTGGAAGGACATCGAGGGCTGGCGCTCGAAGGACTGCCTGAAGTACGACCGCGAAAGCGAGATCATCAAGCCGCAGTACGTGGTCGAGAAGGCGTGGGAGCTGACGGACGGCAATGCGTTCGTGTGCTCGGACGTCGGCCAGCACCAGATGTGGGCGGCGCAGTTCTACCGTTTCAACAAGCCGCGTCGCTGGATCAACTCCGGCGGCCTCGGCACGATGGGCTTCGGCCTGCCGGCAGCGATGGGCGTCAAAATGGCGCACCCGGACGACGACGTGCTGTGCATCACGGGCGAAGGCTCGATCCAGATGTGCATCCAGGAGCTGTCGACCTGCCTGCAGTACGACACGCCCGTGAAGATCATTTCGCTGAACAACCGCTATCTCGGCATGGTTCGCCAGTGGCAGCAGATCGAATACAGCAAGCGCTATTCGCATTCGTACATGGATGCGNNGAAGACCTGTAACGGCGCGACGCGCGCCTGGGCCGAAGCGGCCGCCTTCACGAAAGGCGGTGCGGCACGCGGCGGCGCGCGGCGCGAGTGAATCGACACGGACACATTCTGGAAGAAGCGAACATGAGACACATCATTTCCGTCCTGCTGGAGAACGAACCGGGCGCGCTGTCGCGCGTGGTCGGTCTGTTTTCCGCACGCGGCTACAACATCGAAACCTTGACGGTGGCGCCGACCGAAGACCAATCGCTGTCGCGGCTCACCATCGTTTCCATTGGCTCCGACGACGTGATCGAACAGATCACGAAGCATCTGAACCGCCTGATCGAGGTGGTGAAAGTGGTGGACCTGACCGACGGTGCACACATCGAACGCGAGCTGATGCTGATCAAGGTACGTGCAGTGGGCAAGGAGCGCGAAGAAATGAAGCGGATGGCGGACATTTTCCGCGGCCGCATCATCGACGTGACCGAAAAGACCTACACGATCGAATTGACGGGCGCGAGCGACAAGCTCGACGCATTCATCCAGGGGCTGGACGCGGGCGCGATCCTCGAGACCGTGCGCACCGGCAGCTCCGGCATCGGACGCGGCGAGCGCATCCTGAAGGTGTGATGCCGACATTGCCAAAGTGGCACGCCGGGTGCGCCGTCATGTCCCGGCCCGCAGTACTCCATCCGAACGAATTGTTGAATTTTTGAATTAGCGAAGGAACCATCATGAACGTTTTCTACGACAAAGACGCTGACCTCTCCCTCATCAAGGGCAAGCAAGTCACGATCATCGGCTACGGCTCGCAAGGCCATGCACACGCGCTGAACCTGAAGGACAGCGGTGTCAACGTGACGGTCGGCCTGCGCAAGGGCGGCGCGTCGTGGAGCAAGGCCGAGAACGCAGGCCTGTCGGTCAAGGAAGTCGCGGAAGCGGTGAAGGGCGCCGACGTCGTGATGATGCTGCTGCCGGACGAGCAGATCGCCGACGTGTACGCGAAGGAAGTGCACGAGAACATCAAGCAGGGCTCGGCGCTGGCATTCGCGCACGGCTTCAACGTCCACTACGGCGCGGTGATCCCGCGCGCCGACCTCGACGTGATCATGATCGCGCCGAAGGCACCGGGCCACACCGTGCGCGGCACGTACTCGCAAGGTGGCGGCGTGCCGCACCTGATCGCGG
>NZ_WIXR01000009.1:0-522246 GCF_019425585.1 Burkholderia sp. COPS
GAAGCGCGACAGCATCGAGAAACGGCCCGGGCGCGCGCGGCCGGCGCCGGTGCTCGCGGCGCCGGCAGACACCGGTGCGGACGAAGTGGAAGCGGAGGTTCTCATCGTGGCGTCCTCACTGCGTCAGCACGACGCCGCTGGCCGGCGACCACGACACGAACACGTCGTCGTTCCACGCCGGCGCGTTGTCGTTCATCAGGTGCGAGCTCGACAGGTTCGACACCACCGTCTTGCCGCTCGGCAGGCGCACGTGGTACAGCGAGTAGCTGCCCATGTACGCGATGTCGGTCACGACGCCGCGTGCCCAGTTGTGCTTCGAACCGGGCTTTTCGCGCGACACGTGCACACGCTCCGGGCGCACCGAGATGCCGACCGGCATCCCGAGCGGGCCCGTCACGCCGTGGCTCACGTACATGCGCGCCTCGAGATCGTCGCTTTCGACGAAGATGTGGTCGGGTTCGTCCTCGACCACGCGTCCTTCGAACAGGTTGGTCGAGCCGATGAATTCGGCCGAGAAACGGCTGTTCGGGTATTCGTAGACTTCGCCGGGCGAGCCGATCTGCACGATCTTGCCTTCGCTCATCACCGCGAGGCGGCTCGCCATCGTCATCGCCTCTTCCTGGTCGTGCGTGACCATCACGCAGGTCACGTCGACCTTCTCGATGATGTTCACGAGTTCGAGCTGGGTCTTCTGGCGGATCTTCTTGTCGAGCGCGGACATCGGCTCGTCGAGCAGCAGCAGCTTCGGGCGCTTGACCAGCGAGCGCGCCAGCGCGACGCGCTGCTGCTGGCCGCCGGAGAGCTGATGCGGCTTGCGCTTCGCGTACTTGCTCATCTGCACGAGCGCGAGCGCGTCGGCCACGCGTTCCCGGATCTCGTTTTTCGGCGTGCCTTCCTGCTTCAGGCCGAACGCGACGTTCGATTCGACCGTCATGTGCGGGAACAGCGCGTACGACTGGAACATCATGTTGACCGGGCGGCGGTATGGCGGCAGCGACGCGAGGTCCTCGCCGTCGACGAAGATCTTGCCGGAGGTGGCCGTTTCCAGCCCGGCGAGCATGCGCAGCAGCGTCGACTTGCCGCAGCCGGAGCTGCCGAGCAGCGCGAACAGTTCGTTCTTCGCGATCGTCAGGTTCACGTTGTCGACGGCCGTGCTGTCGCCGAATTTCTTCACGACGTTTTCGATGCGGACGAACGTGTCGTTCGGCTCGAGCATGTGGGTCGTCGGTCGATGCATAGCATCAGGTGTACTGAATGAATCCCGTTTCATGATGGTCCGTTTCAAGCAGGTAAGCGAATCTCAGGCGTCACGCGCGACCGGCGGCAGTCGAGCCGTGCTGGCGGAGAGGGATCGAGCGATTCCTCATCCGGAATGAATGGCGCAACGAAACAGGTAGGGAAAACGCACGGCGATCGATGGCGATCAGTCGCGAACGACCGCGGCCACCCCGCTGGCTGTCATGAAGATTTCATCGGTTTTCATCGGGCTTTCCGCACGTTTCCGTCGTCTCCAGTGCGAATTTTTAAACCCGTCAAAAACCTTTTGGATCGCGGATTTCCGTTCCGGACATTGAACGGGATCGATGTTTGGGAAGGCGGGAAAACGGGGGCACGACCGGCTTCGCGCGGCAGCGCGGGCGCCCCGGCGGCACGGGCGCCGCCGGATGACACGGAAGACGAAACGGAGGGTGGGGAAAACGAGCAGCCGGGCGGCTGCAACGCGCGGCCTGGGCGCCGCGCGGGTCGCGTCACTTCGCGTTCAGTTCCTTCCAGCGCCGGTACACGTCGATCGCGCCGCCGTGCTTCTGCTGCACCATCGGCAACCGGCGTTCCTCGATCGGCTTCGCATATTCGGCATAGAACGTGTCGAGCTCGAAATACTTGCGGTCGTCGCGGTAGAACGGCGCATAGTCTTCGCGCGTCGTGATGTAGACCACGCGTTTCGGGCTGCAGTAGTACAGCGAGCCGAGGCACATCGGGCACGGGCTCGCGAGAATGTAGATCTCGCAGTCGGTCAGGTGCTCGGTGCCGAGCTTGCGGCACGCGTCGCGCACCGCGAGGATCTCGGCGTGCGCGGTCGGATCACAGGTCTGCGCGACGAGGTTCGGGCTCTCCGCGACGATCTCGCCGTCGCGGACGATCACCGTCGCGAACGGGCGGCCGCCCTCTTCCACGTTCTTCATCGCAAGATCGATCGTGCGTTTCACAAAATCCATGGCTGCGTCCTCGTTGAAACGGAATGGCGGGAACGTGCGGCGGCTTCAACCGGCCGATGCACGTCGGGCGGGAACCTGCGCGGCACCGCTGCCGCGGCGCCGCGCCGGCGTCAGAACGGCTTGGTCGGCAGGTACTTGCCGTCGAACGTGATCACCGCGCGCGAACCGCCTTCCGGATCGTCGACCTTCTTCACGTCGAGCCGGAAATTGATCGCGCTGATGATGCCGTCGCCGAACTTCTCGTGTACGAGTGCCTTCAACGTCGTGCCGTACACCTGCAGCATTTCGTAGAAGCGGTAAATCGTCGGGTCGGTCGGCACGCGATCGTCGATGCTGCCGCGCAGCGGGATCGTCTGCAGGAGCAGCACCGCGTCGTCGTCGAGGCCGAGCTTGTCGGCGACATTGCGCGCCGCATCGGCCGGCAGCGCATGCTGGCCGAGCAGCGCGGCCGTCACGAACGCTTCGCTCAGGCCCGTGCCTTCGGTGAGTTGCGCGAACGACAGGTTCTTGCGCGCCTTCGCGAGAACGACGGTCTCCGCGAGCGCGTGGCGGGCGGTCTGGCTGTGCTGGGACTGGATCATGGCAATTCCTCGTGGGTAGGTTGGAGCGATTCAGGCCGCGACGGGAAGCGTCGCGGGCATGGCGCGGACCTCGGGATGGTCCGCCAGGGAGACGAACCGGCCGGTCGCGCCGTCATGGGCGTCGATGCAGCCCGATTCGATGTCGTAGACCCAGCCGTGCAGCGCGAGCCGCCCTTCTTCGAGCGCGAGCCGCACGGCGGGGTGCGTCTTCAGGTTCGCCAGTTGCGCGACGACGTTCTCGCGCACCATCGAGTCGATCCGCTCGCGTTCGCTGCGATGCGTGCGCGCCTCGTTCACGACGCGCGCCGAATCGGCATAACGCAACCAGTGGCCGACGGCGGGCATGTGATCCATGCACTGGCAGGTGGCAATCGCGGTCATCGCGCCGCAATCGGAATGGCCGCAGATCACGACGTCGGTCACGCGCAGCGCGGCCACCGCGTATTCGACGGACGCCGACACGCCGCCCGGCTCGGGGCCGTACGACGGCACGATGTTGCCGGCATTGCGGATCACGAACAGGTCGCCCGGTTCGCGCTGCGTGACGAGTTCGGGCACGAGCCGGCTGTCCGAGCACGAGATGAACAGCGCGCGCGGATGCTGGCTGCGCGCGAGATCGCGGAACAGCGTGGCGCGCGCCGGATACGCGTCGCGCTGGAACTTCAGGAAGCCTTCGATGATGTCCTTCATCGCGTGTTCTCCGGTGCGGGTGGAATCGATGAAGAGCAGGTTACGCCGGGCTTCCAATAAGGTAAAAGACTGATTTATGATCCACCGGATAAGCAGGACTTATAGGAACCGCCATGCTGCTGCGCCATATCCACTACTTCCTGGCCGTCGCCGAGCATCGCAGCTTCACGCGCGCGGCCGCCGCGCTGCATGTGTCGCAGCCCGCGCTGTCCCAGCAGATCCGCCAGCTCGAGGAGACGCTCGGCGCGCAACTGTTCGACCGCACCGGGCGCGTGACGCGGCTGACCGACGCCGGCGACGTGTATTTCCGCTATGCGCGGCAGGCGCTGCACGATCTCGCGGAAGGCCGGCGCGCCATTCACGACGTGCAGGATCTCAGCCGCGGCTCGCTGCGCATCGCGGTCACGCCGACCTTCACGAGCTATCTCGTCGGGCCGCTGGTCGAGGCGTTTCACGGCCGCTATCCGGAGGTGTCGCTGTCGGTGCGCGAGATGTCGCAGGAACGCATCGAGGCGCTGCTCGTCGACGACGAGCTCGATGTCGGCATCGCGTTCGACGAGGTGCAGACGGCCGATATCGCAGCGGAACCGCTGCTGGTCGAAACGCTCGCGCTCGTCGTGAACCGCAGGCATGCGCTCGCCGGAAAACGCAAGGCCGGCCTGCGCGCGCTGCACGACGCGCCGCTCGTGCTGCTCACGGCCGAGTTCGCGACTCGCGTGCAGATCGACCGCTATTTCCGCGAACACGACGTGCGGCCGCGCGTGTCGATGGAAGCGAATTCGCTGGGGGCCGTGATCGAGATCGTGCGCCGCACGAACCTCGCGACGCTGCTGCCCGCGACGATCGCGAGCGGGCACGACGATCTCGTCGCCATCGCGCTCGATCCGGCCGTCCTGCGGCGCACGGCCGTGCTGCTGCAACGAAAGGGGGCATACCGGAGCGCGGCCGCGCGCGCGTTCGTCGAACTGGCGCTGGCGCATGGGGCGGGGCCCGTCAGGCGCGCGCGATGACCTCGGCCGCCGGGGCGCACGGCACGCGCGCTGGCGCTACCGGCGACCGATCGTGCCGCCGAACCGACTCACTGGAACACCGACATGCCGAACCTGCTACGCCGCCTGATACTCAACCCGGTTGCCGTCGCGGCATTGCTGGCGGGCGCGGCCTGGTGGATCCACGCACAAACGCGCGCCGACGGCCCGTATCGCGTCGTGGGATTCAACTACACCGATCGTGGTGTCTACAGTTTCGTGGTGGATGGCTTCGGCGCGGGCAGCGTGCACGCGCGCCAGTTCGGCGGCGGGGGCGGCACGATGTGCTGCATGAGCGTGCCGCGCGGCAAGAAGACCTGGCACGTCAGGATCACGTACGATCTGACGCCTGAAGAAGACGCCCGGAACCAGGCGCCCGACATCGTCGAAACCGACGTCGCCGTGCCGGCTTTGCCGAACCGGCGCGACGGTTATATCGAGTTTCACTTTCTACCCGGCCGCAAGATCGACGCCCGATGGGTGGCGTACCCGACGATGCCGCGCATGCGTGCCGCCGGGTAATCGGGAAGGGACTGCGCAGCCCACCCGCCCGGCACTGCGTCAGTTGTAACCGAGGATCGCCACCGCCGCGACGTCCGGCCGATCGATCGTATTCCCGACGAGCGACGTCATCGGCTCCTGCAGCACGGCCTGATATGACGTCACGCGCGCGGCCTCCGGCACGCCCGCGTCATCCGGTGCCGGTTCGTCGAACGCGGCATCGAAACCGCTGTAGAACTCCGGTTGCTTCTGCGAAAAAGTCATCTCCACTCCTTTACCTGATCAAGTTTTCGATGTTCTAACCGACCTGCTTCAACGCCGCCGCATGCACCGCCGCGCCGTCATGTGCGCCGTCATGCACGGCCTCCGATCGCGCCAGCTGCGCGCGCGTGCGCCGCGTGATGTGAATCACCGCGAACACGACAGGCGCGATCAGCAGGCCTTCCGCCAGTTCGGGATCGACCGGCAGGTTCATCACGTGCAGCGCCTTGAACGCCGCCGTCGCGAGCGACAGCACGTAGTACGAAATGGCGGCCACCGACAGCCCCTCGACCGCGTGCTGCAGATGCAACTGGTTGCGCGCGGTGCGCTCCATCCCGGCCAGCAAACGCGTCACGTCCTTTTCCTGCGCGAGGTTCACGCGCGTGCGCAGCAGGTCGACCGCCCGTGCGATCCGCGCGGCGATCTGTTCGTGGCGTGCCCATACGCTGCGACAGGTTTCCATCGCCGGCGCGAAACGCCGCTCCATGAATTCGGCGATCGTCGGCATCCCTTCGATGCGTTCCTCGCGCAACTCGTGGATGCGTGCCAGCACGAGCTTCTCGTACGCCCGCGACGCACTGAAGCGCGCGCCCGATCCCGACAGCGACTCGACCCGTACCGCCAGATGCGTGAGCTTGACGAGCAGCGCGGTGTCGTCGCCGTCGGCGCCGCTCGCGTCCATCCGCTGCATCAGCGCATGGAGCGCCGCGTGGATCTCGTCGAGCTCGCGGCTCATCCGGCGCGCGACGGGCAGCGCCAGCAGGGCCATCATCCGGTACGTCTCGATTTCATGCAGGCGCTGCAGCAGGCGGCCGCCCTGCTCCTCGCGGAAATCCTCGTCGACGACGAGAAAGCGCATGAAACCGTCGTCGCGCACATGCCAGTCGCAGAACACCTTGCCGCCGCCGAGCACGTTGCTGCCGACGAGCGCGGGCCCGTCGATCCAGCGGCGCAGGTCGCCGCAGACGAGCCGCGCGGCGTCGCCCGTGAGCAACTCCATGCGCACCGCGACGAAGCGGATGCCGGCGAGCCGCGCGAACCACGCGGCCGGAATGCCCTCGATCGCGAGATCGTCGAAATAACCGGTGTCGCGACGCGGCGCGACGAACGTGAAGGTCGAGAATTCGGTGTGGCGCTCCCACTTCAGGTGCCAGCCGCTCGGCGACTGCACCGCGTAGTGCGTCGCGCCTTCGTGCGGCGCGGCGATGCCGGTATCACGGCACAGCGCGTGCAGCAGCGTTTCGTGGATGTCGGGCTGGCCGTCCGCGTAGATCGCGTAATGCGTGAGCGACACGGCTTCGGCGAGCCGCAGGAACGGCCGGGCATGTAATTCCGCGGCCAACGCGGCGCGCAACGGATGGTCCATCATCGATACACCACGCTTCCCTGTTCAGTCCCGCACGCCGGATCGTCCGGCCCGAATGCCGCGCCGCCCTCGGGCGAAACGTCAGCGTGATCGCACTATGGCAGACACACAGCAACAATAAAAACGCATAATGCTGATCGTTACGTTCAGTTTTCCTGATACCCATGAAGATGCTCGATCACGACGTGCTGGCCACCGTCGTCGCCGTCGCGGAGACCGGCAACATGACCCGCGCGGCCGAGGCCGTGAACCGTTCGCAGTCGGCCGTGAGCATGCAGATCAAGAGCCTGGAAGACGCGATCGGGCGGCCGCTGTTCGTGCGCAAGCCGCGCAGCATCGTGCTGACGCGTGAAGGTGAGGTGCTGCTGGGATTCGCCAGACGAATGCTGGCGCTGCGCGACGAGGCGTGGGCGGCCGTGGTGCGGCCGGAAGTGACCGGCAAGGTCGTGATCGGCGTGCCGGACGACTATGCGTCGTCGCTGCTGCCGTCGGTGCTGAAGAAGTTCTCGGCGACCTACCCGAAGGTCGAGATCCAGGTGATGGGGCTGCCGAGCAGCGCGCTCGCGCCGCTGATCAAGGAAGGCACCGTCGATCTCGTCTGCGGCACGCGCATCAAGGGGCTGTCCGGCGACTTCATCCGCCACGAGCCGATGGCGTGGGCCGCGATGACGAACGGGCCGCGCGTGTGGGAAGAGCGGCCGCTGCCGATCGCCGTGTTCATGCCGGGCAGCGTCGCGCGCGAGAACGCGATCCGCAGCCTCGAACGCGCGAAGGTGCCGTACCGTACCTCGTATGAAAGCCCGAGCCTGCTCGGGCTGCTCAGCATGGTCGAGGCCGGCCTCGCGGTCGCGCCGCTCGCGCGCTGCGCGATACCCGCGCAACTGTCGATGCTCGGCCGCGCGCACGGGCTGCCCGACCTGCCGCCGCTCGAACTGATCCTCGCGCGCAGCACGAAATCGAAGCGGCCGCCGTGCGACTTTCTCGCGGAGCAGTTGATGGAAGACCTGCAGCGTCAGACCGGGCAGACCGGCGACGCGTGATCAGCGCATCGCGCCGAAACCGGCCGCGCCCAGTGCCGCGTTGACGTTCGCGGCCACCCGATCGACGAGCGCCTCCAGCGTATCGCCGCATACCTGCGTGTGTTCCGGCGCGACGTGCTCCGCGCGTTGCCAGCCCCACTGCGCGCCCGACGTGACCGACAGCGTCGCGCCGAAGCGGTTGCCGTGGCGGCGGCCGAAGGTGCTCACGCGCCGCCCGGCCACGTAGTCCTGTTCGGGCAGACAGAGCCGGATCTCGACCGCGACCTGGTCGCGATCGTTGACGCGCGCGGCCGGGCTGACCGTCGCTGCGAACACCTTGCCGATCCGCCAGGTCACGAAGCGCTCCCAGGCTGCAAGCGGCCCGCCGGCCGCGTCGACCCGCTCGGTGTCCACCGACCACTGATGCCGGTCGGGCACGACGATCGCCTGATGCAACAGCATTTCGGCCACGCGCACCGTCGTCACGAGCTGACGCTCGAGTTGCTGGCCCGACGGCAGCGACGCCGTCCGTAACCGGACGCTCGCCGGCCGCACGACAGGGACTGCTTCCAATAGATCCATGACTCCTCCGCATGCATGATCGGCACCGCGCACGCAGCATCGCGCGCCTGTCCGCCGCCTGACGGCGGACGGCACGGCGACCGGCGACCGGGCGGCGGATCGGACAAGCCATCAAGGAACGAACCACCATCCACGAGCAACAGCCGTTCCCGGCTTCACCGTGCCGTCGGCCCCACGCGCAACCGGCGCGCGACCGGCCCGATCACCGCATCGGCCTGCTGCGCGATCAGCATGCGCAGCGTGAAATCCAGGTCTTCCGGCGCGATGTCGAAGTGCACGTGGACCACGTCGCGCACGGCACGCGCGCCGACGACGTACACGCCGAGCGGGGAATGCAGCAGCGCCGCGAGCCGCGCGTGCGCGTGTTCTCCGGAGTCGGCCGTCAGCGTGACGGGCAACTGCAGGCGCGGGCGCGGCGGCGGGAACGGAATGACGTTGTCGGGTGCCCCGGCGCGCAACTGGCGGCCGGCGACATCGAAGGCGGGAACGGGATGAATGAAGGTCATGGAGCGGACGGAAGCCGTCTCGGCTGTTCGACACGTCCCCAGCTTAGAAGAGACCGCATAAACGTCGTGCAAAAAAACGGGCCGTCCGTGCAAAAAACGGCACGGGGGACACAACACGTCAATGACCAGTGGCCAGCGGCTGGCCGCCGGCCGTGCAGTCGCGATGCGCGCGCCGCGACCGCACGCCAGCCGCCACGATTCGCGCCATCACGCCGTGCGTCGGCCGCCGCGCTACGCGAACGCTTCGAGCGACGCACGCCGCCGCTCGTCGACCATCGATTCGATCAGCGACACCAGATCGTCGGTCAGCGGATCGCAGATGCCCGGCGAGCGATGCAGTTCGAGATCGGCCGCCGGCAGCAGCGGCAGCCCGTCCGTCTCGTCGAGCACGCGCCAGTTCTCGGGCAGCGTGCAGCGGTCGATCATCGTCACGGCCGCGCCGTGGTTCACCGCGATCTTGATGCCGGTCGGGCTCTGGCTCGTATAGACGACGTGATACGGCCGCCCGGCCGTCGCGAGCGCCTGCAGCCCGCGCTGCCGGTAGCAGCACGTCTCCGGAAACAGCGCGAGCGGCACCGACGCCTGCGGGCCGAGCACGAAATCGCGGTGCGCGGCCCACACGACATCGTGCCGGCCGAGCAGCCGCCCGCCCGCGTTCGGCCCGTGCCGCACGACGAGCGCGACGTCGAGCTCGCCGGCCTGCAGCCGTTCGAGCAGTTCGAGCGACGTGCGGCAATGCACGTGAAAGCGCGCGCCCGGCCGCATCGCATAAAACGACTTCAGCAGGTCGGGCAGCCACAGCTCCGCGTAGTCCTCCGGCAGCCCGAAGCGCACGACGCCACGATCGCTGCTCGCCTGCTTCAGCGCGAGGATCGCGTCGTTCTGCACCTGGATGATGCGGCGCGCATGGATCAGGAAATTCTCGCCGTCGCGTGACAGTTCGAGCCGTCGGCTGTTGCGCATGAACAGATGCGTGTCGAGCCGCTCCTCGAGCGTGCGGATGCGCAGGCTGATCGTCGACTGCGTGCGATGCAGTTGCCGGGCCGCCGCGGTGAAACCGCCGCTCTCGACCACGGCGACGAATGCCCGGATCAGTTCCGGATCGAGCGAACTGAGCTTCGACCAATCGGGCCTTTGAATGGCAGCCATCGGAATTACTCGCTTTCGAAAAAAGAAGGGAAGACGAAAGATAGGGCTCGGAGTACGCCGATTGTTGTCCGGATGCGCCCGGCCCTCCAACCCCTGCCCGGGTATGACAAACCCGGAGCCGGTACGCGAATGCCCACCCGCCGATCCCGCCCCGCCCGCCGTCACGACACCGGCCGAGGCCCGCCCGGCGGGCGTCCGCGTGACGGGCCAAGGGCTTTCCCGGAGACGACGAAAACTCATAGCCCGATCAGGAAACATCGATTCACCGGCCGCGCCGCGGCCCACCACAATCGCCTCACACCCAACCTCATCGACGAGACATCGCAATGACCGCATCCCAACCCAGGCAGCTTTACATCGGCGAAGGCTTCGAAGGCCCCGGCGTCAACCTCGCGCACATCAACGTGCTGGTCGGCCCGCGCAACGGCCCCGCGGGCCAGGCGTTCGCCACGGCCCTCGCGACGCCGTCGGCCGGCCATGCGCCGTTCGTCGTGATCGCGCAGCCGGGCGTGCCGACCAAGCCGCTCACGCTGTACGTCAACAAGGCGCAGATCGCCGGCGATTTCCACGGCAACGCCACGTGGGGCGCGTCGCAGGCCGGCATCGCGAAGGCCGTCGCCGAAGCGCTCGAGAACGGCACGCTGCCGCCCGAAGCGGAGAACGACTGGGTCGTCGTGTCGGCGAACTGGGTGAACCCGCAGACCGACGATCTCGATGCCGTGTTCGAGAACAACTATCGCGCGTGCCGCACCGCGATCGTCGCCGCGATGGAAGGGCTGCCGCATCGCGACGCGGTATTCGCCGCCGCGCGCGACGTGTCGAACCCGTTCTACACCCCGAAGAAAAACTGAAGACGACAAGCGGCCGACACAAGGCCGCACCTGGAGGAAGCATGGAATACGTCCGCCTCGGCCAGTCCGGCCTGAAGGTGTCCCGCCTGTGTCTCGGCACGATGAACATGGGCACCCCCGACTGGAAACCCTGGATCTTCGACGAAGCGCAGAGCGAGCCGATCGTGCGCCGCGCGCTCGACGCCGGCGTCAACTTCATCGATCTCGCCGATTTCTATTCGACGGGCGTCGGCGAGGAAGTGGTCGGCCGCATCCTGAAGCGCAACGCGCGCCGCGAGGAGCTCGTCGTGACGACCAAGGTCGGCTACGACATGGGCAGCTACCCGAACGCGGGCGGCCATTCGCGCAAGCACGTGCTCGACGGCATCGACGCTTCGCTGAAGCGGCTCGGGATGGATTACGTCGACATCTTCATGCTGCACTTCTTCGACGTGAACACGCCCGTCGAGGAAACGATGAGCGCGCTGCACGACATCGTGCGCGCGGGCAAGGCGCGTTATATCGGCGTATCGACGATGTACACGTGGCAGTTCGCGAAAATCATGCAGGCCTGCGAACGACACGGCTGGGACAAGCCGATCAACATGCAGCTGCAGCTGAACCTCGCGTATCGCGAGGAGGAACGCGAGATGGTGCCGTACTGCATCGACCAGGGCGTCGGCGTGTCGGTGTTCAGCCCGCTCGCGCGCGGCCTGCTGACCTGCGAGCCGCAATCGACGCGCAACCAGACCGACTTCTTCACCGCGCAGATGTACGGCGATGCCTCATCGCTCGCGATCGCGGAATCGGTCGCGAAGGTCGCGAAGCGCCGCGGCGTGCCGCCCGCGCAGATCGCGCAGGCGTGGGTGCTGAGCCGCCCCGGCGTCGCGAGCATGCTGGTCGGCGCGGATTCCGTCGCGCAGTTCGACAGTGCGCTCGGCGCGCTCGAGACGCAGCTCACCGAAGAGGAATTGCACGAACTGGAGCGCAACTACACGCCGTGCGACCTGATCAACGACTACACGGCCGGCAAGCGCATCGCGCGCGCGTCGCGTCCGGCGCAAGGCAGTTTCGCGACGGACTGAGGCCCTGAAGGAACGACACACGATGAACGAATTTCTGAGGACCGGCCATTACATCGGCGGTGAATGGCACGAACCGCATGGCGCGAGCGATGCAACTTATCCGGTGCTGAACCCCGCGACCGGCGAGACGATCGCGAAAGTCGCGAAAGGCGGCGCCGACGACACGCAGCGCGCCATCGACGCAGCCGCGCACGCGTTCCCCGCGTGGCGCGCACTGACCGCGAAGGAACGCGGCGCACGCGTGAAGCGCTGGGGCGAACTGATGCTCGAACATCGCGACGCGCTCGCCGAGCTGCTGACGCGCGAGCAAGGCAAGCCGCTCGCGGAAGCGCGCGGCGAAGTCGCGTACGCGGCGAGCTTTCTCGAATGGTTCGCGGAAGAAGCGAAGCGCATGTACGGAGACGTGATCCCGAGCCCGAAACCGGATGCGCAGATCGTCGTCACGCGCGAGCCGGTCGGCGTCGTCGCGGCGATCACGCCGTGGAATTTCCCGCTCGCGATGATCACGCGCAAGGCCGGCCCCGCGCTCGCGGCCGGCTGCACGATGGTGCTGAAGCCGTCCGAGGAAACGCCGCTGTCGGCGTTCGCGCTCGCGGTGCTCGCCGAGCGTGCGGGCGTGCCGGCCGGCGTGTTCAACGTCGTGTCCGGCGACGCGGTCGCGATCGGCGAGACGCTGACGAGTTCGCCCGTCGTGCGCAAGCTGTCGTTCACGGGCTCGACGCGGGTCGGCAAGCTGCTCGCGAAGCAGTCGGCCGACACGCTGAAGAAGCTGTCGCTCGAACTCGGCGGCAACGCGCCGTTCATCGTGTTCGACGATGCCGATCTCGATGCGGCGGTCGCGGGCGCGATCGCGTCGAAGTTCCGCAACACGGGCCAGACCTGCGTGTGCGTGAACCGCTTTCTCGTGCAGGACGGCGTGTACGACGCATTCACGCGAAAGCTCGCGGACGCCGTGCGCACGCTGCGCGTCGGCAACGCGCTCGCGGGTGAGGTCGACCAGGGGCCGCTGATCAACGAAGCGGCGCTCGGCAAGGTCGAGCGGCACGTGGCCGATGCGGTCGCGAAGGGTGCACACACGCTCACCGGCGGCAAGCGTCACGTGCTCGGCGGCACGTTCTACGAGCCGACCGTGCTGACCGGCATGACGGCCGACATGCTGATCGCCGAAGAGGAAACCTTCGGCCCCGTCGCCGGCTGCTTCCGCTTCACGACCGAGGAAGAGGCCGTCGCCGCGGCCAACGATACGCCGTTCGGGCTGTCCGCGTACTTCTATACGCGCGATCTCGGCCGCGCGTGGCGCGTGTCGGGTGCGCTGGAAAGCGGAATGGTCGGCGTCAACGACGGGATCATCTCGACCGAAGTCGCGCCGTTCGGCGGCGTCAAGCAATCGGGGCTCGGCCGCGAAGGCTCGAAGTACGGCCTCGACGAATACGTGGAACTCAAGTACACGCTGATGGCCGGCCTCGGCCGCTGACCGCTCCCCGCGGTCGACCCGCGCCGCGCGCCGCCCGGCCGCGCGGCGCCTTTCACGGCGCTCGCGGCGCAGCGCCGCGCCGCCTGCGCGCGCCGCCGCGCGCCAGATAACAATCCAGGAGGCAGCTTGACCCAAGCCAACGTTCAATCCGGCACCGCGCGCGCGTTGCCGCTGTCGCGTGGCGCCGATGCGCCGCGCCGCCCCGTCGCGCTCGACGACGTGCCGCTCAACCGTTTCCACGTGAAGATCGCCGGCCTGACGTTCGGCGCGCATTTCACCGAAGGCTACACGCTCGGCACGATCGGCTACGCGCTCGCCGCGCTCGGCAGGCAGATGCCGATCGACGCGTTCTGGATGGGGATGATCGGCAGCTCGGCGCTGATCGGCATCTTCTTCGGCAGCCTCGTGTTCGGTTGGCTGTCCGACCGGATGGGCCGGCAGAAGATCTTCCTGACGAGCTTCGTGATCATCACGGCGGCCGCGTTCGCGCAGTTCTTCGTCACGTCGCCGCTCGAACTGTGCGTACTGCGCGTGCTGATCGGCTTCGGGATGGGCGGCGATTTCACCGTCGGCCACGCGATCCTCGCCGAATTCTCGCCGCGCAAGCATCGCGGCGCGCTGCTCGGCTCGTTCAGCGTGATCTGGACGATCGGCTATGTCGCCGCGAATGTGCTCGGCCTTGCGTACGGCGACGCCACGCCCGACGCATGGCGCTGGCTGCTCGCATCGGCTGCCTTGCCTGCGCTGATCGTGCTGGTCCTGCGAATCGGTACACCCGAATCGCCGCGCTGGCTGCTCGGCAAGGGCCGCGTGCAGGAAGCACGCGCGATCGTCGCGAAGCATTTCGGGCCGCACGTGATGCTCGACGGCTCGGCCGAACCGCATGCGAATGCCGGCTTCGCGCGGCTGTTCCAGCGTGACCTGATCCGCCGCACGCTTTTCAACTGTGCGTTCTTCGTGTGCCTCGTGATTCCGTATTTCGCGATCTACACGTTCCTGCCGACGATCCTGAAGACGATCGGCCTCGCCGAGGGCTTCGGTGCGGATTTGCTGCTGAACGCGTTCCTCGTGCTGGGCGCGCTGATCGGCATCTGGCTGACGATCCGGCTGTCGCGACGCGGTTTCCTGATCGGTTCGTTCGCGGTGACGTGCGCGTCGCTCGTCGCGCTCGCGGTGCTGCCGTCGTCGGCGGCCGTCGCGATGATCGTCGCGTTCGCGATCTTCACGCTGACGATGTCGGCGTTCAGCAACCTCGTCGGCGTGTTCCCGCCCGAGTGCTTCCCGACCGAAGTCCGCGCGAGCGGCGTGGGTCTCGCGATCGCGTGCAGCCGGCTCGGTTCGGCGATCGGCACGTTCCTGCTGCCGGCCGGCATCGCGACGCTCGGCTTTCACGCGACGATGTTCGCGCTCGCGGGCGTGCTGCTGGTGGGGATGATCGTGTCGATCGCGTGGGCGCCGGAGACGAAGCATCTGACGCTGGAGGAGGCGTCGGGGCATTGACGCGGGAGGCGGGCTGCGTGCCCGCCTGCTTCGTCACGCTCGAGGCTTTCGCTTCGACTCGCCGCCGATGCGCGCCGGCGGTGCTGATCGCGATTCGAACGAACCCGGCCTTGGCCGGGTTCGCGCATTCCGGGCGCGATGCAGTGCGCGCGTTCGTTCAGAACAGAATCGACGCGTAGTCCCGCGCGCCGTGCAGGATGTGAAGAATGTCGATCCGCGCCGGCGGATCACCGACGACCCGATAGAAGATCTGGTAGTTGCCGTGCACGCGGTGCCGCACGCCGTGACGCTCGAAGCGCGGCACCAGTGGAAACGCGAGCGGCATCGCGGCCAGCCCCAAACACTTGTCGCGAATCTCCTGCACGAACGTCACGGCGCGTTGCGGGTTGTCGCGTGCGATGTAATCGGCGACCGCTTCGAGTTCGTCAATCGCAAAATCGGACAGGCGCACGATCAGGCCTGCCGATCCGCCTGCGCCCGATACTTCGCCTCGAGACGATCGAAGACTTCCGCCGCCTCGGCGCCGCGTCCTGCTTCCGCATCGGCCAGGCTGCGCGCGATCACCGCGTCCAGCGCATTCAGTTGCGCCTCGCGATCCTGGATCAGGCGCACGCCTTCGCGCAGCACTTCGCTCTTGGATCCGTAGCGCCCCGATTCGACCAGCTTCGCGACATAAGCCTCCAGTTGCTGGCCCAGTTCCGCACTGATCATGTCGACCTCCCGACCGGATTGAATTCGATCCGCCGAGCGTACCCCGGTTATCAACTATTATCAAGAAGACACGCTCCGGACGGACCGGCACGAACACTTTCACGGCCGATCGGGTGAATGGACGGAACGGGATTCAGGCAGGCTGCGGCGGCGCCGGCATTCATCCGGGTTTCGCCTTCACTCGTGTAGCCTTGCCGAACGACCACCATGCGGACACCGATCATGATTGAAGACATCGTCACGCCACAACCCGGCCTGAAGGTCTACCCGCCGGACACCGACGTCTTTGCCGAGCCCGATGCCGCACTCGCGCGCCATCTGCATCCGCTCGTGTCGATCGACCTGGCGACGGTCGATCCGTCGTGGCAGGGCTGGATCCACCTGCTCAGCCCGGTCGAACCTTATGACGGGCTCGTCGGGCAGGACACGGCCGCGTACCACAACGACTATCTTCGCGCGAACTGGATCGGGTTCCGGCTCGACGATAACAACCGCTACACGCTGCTCGGCGACCCGCGCTACTTCTATCTGGAAAACCCGCCCGCCCCGCGCGACGCAGCCTATCGCAAGGAACTGGAGGCGCATTACGCCGAGCAACAGGCCAGCATCGAAGCCGCGCGCAAGCGGTTCGCCGAATACGGCGTGCTCTACTCGTCCAACCGGTACGCGCCGGACGAGCGCGATTTCAGCCGGGAAAAGCCGTGCAATCTCGTCGACCAGCTTGGCGGATCGGTCGGCTGGGGCAACTGGTCGGGCACGTCGGATTTCCCGGTCGACGACAGCGATCCGGACGACATCCGGCCGATCGGCCCCGACGGTGCGCGCTTTCGCTTCGTCGCCGGCGTGACCGGATGGGAATATCGCGCGGCGGGCGCCGACTGGATTCTCCTGTTTTACGAACCGGTCAGCCGCGTGGCGCTGCTGACGTTCGACTGGTCGTAAGGCGGGCGGGACGGCAGGCGTTCCGCCTCGCGGTTGGCCGTTCGGCGGACTCTGCACGGCGGATTCGCGGCGATATGCTGGGGTTTTCCGCTTTTCGACCGCAACCATGCCCGCCCGCCTTGCCGACCTCAGCCATGTCCTGCCGTACGAGACGACGTACTTCGACGATCGGCTCGCGGTCGAACGAAACGGCCTGGATATTTCCGCGTTGCTGGGGGTGGACGGTCACGTTCCCGACGCGTTGCTCGTCGCGTTATGCGGCGCGCCGTCCGGCTCCGACATTCAGGCCTATCTCGACAGCGCCGGCAAGTTGACGTTCGCCGTCACCCATCCGACGCTGATTCGATCCGAAAACCGGATATCGGTATTCCGAACCGTTGATACGCGAGTGCTTGAACTCCGTGCAATCGATCTGGCCGACGGCGCGGTCGCCGGACTCGGCGCGGCAATGCTCTGGAGAATCGTTCGAGCGTGTGATACGTTGGACATCGCCCGGATCAGTGCCTTGGCGATGGGTGGCCGCAAATCGCCGCCGGAACCCGGCGGGCCCCGGCTCCATGGATACTACGCATGGCCGAGGTTCGGTTTCGATGCGCCCATTCCGGGCGCGCATGCGGATGAAGCAGCCCTGTTCCAGTATTTCCAGGGATATCCGGTCGGGTTGGCCGACGGGTCGCTTCGATCCCTGCGCACGCTTTATGCGACCCGGGTTGGGCGAGACTTCTGGCGAGTCGCCGGCTCGCATCGGTGGATGACATTCGACGTTACGCCGCATGGTGCATCCGTGCTGACACTGCAGGATTACTTGATCGAGAAGGGGATTTACGGATGACGGGAAAGCACGGCCGAATCGCCGGATTCCACGTTGCGCGGCCTTCGGCGGCACGCAGTCGCACAACGAGCGGGAATCGTGTCGTCCGGCGCGCAGAAATGAGACGGCTCCTTGAAGAATTCCTCGCGAGCGAACTCCGTCGCAGTCTCGCGCGTACGTCCGCCGTCGAGCTGGCCGCACCGCCGGCCGGCGCGTCGGCGCCGCCGCCGAGAGCCGTCTTCAACGTGGGACGCATCGATCCGTCGAAGTCCACGTTGCCCATCATCTCGGAAGCCGAAGCCAAAGCTATCGGGGGCCGGGAAACGTTCATGCACTTCGGTCTGGATCCCGATCTGTACACCGCGACGTGTGACACTCTCTGACAGATCGGAATGGGAGGATCGGTGCGTGAACGATCGACGTGCGTCGTCGTGATCGACGCGCGCATCGCAATCCCCCCGTCCGCGCCCCCTACCCCTTCCGCCCCACCTGCTCCCGCAACCACGCGGCAAACGCAAGCACGTGCTCGACCGCGACACTCTCCGGCTCGACATCGAGCCAATAGCCGAACGGCCCGATCGGCTGCACCGGCGACAGCCGCACGAGGCTGCCTTCGGCGATCTCCTCCTCGATCATGTTCAGGTCGACCACCGCGAGCCCTGCCCCCTTGCGCGCCGCGCGGATCGCCTGTTCGAGCGTGGAAAACTCGATGCCGTCGCCGATCCGCGCCACCGGCACGCCCGCCTGCTCGCACCAGTCGGCCCACAGCGTCAGGCGCTTGCCTTCGTGCAGCACATGCAGCGACGGCAGCCGGCCGAGCAGCACGTCGAGCGCATCGCCGCGATAACGCGGCGCACCGACGAGCGCATGCCGCTCCATCATCAGCAGCTCCGACTGCATCCCGGCGCGCGACGCGCGCCCGAAGCGGATGTGGCAATGGCAATCGTCGGCCGGCTCGGTGCGGATCGACAGCTCGACGTCGGGCAGCGTCTCCGCGAGCGTGCCGAGCCGCGGCGAGAACCACTGCGTCGCGAACGTCGGCGGCAGCGACACCGTCAGGCGCCGCTTCGCACCCGGACGCGTGGCGGCGACTTCGTCGACGCCGCGCTCGATCGTGTCGAACGCCTGCCCGATGAACGGCAGCAAGCGCTGGCCGGCCTCGGTCAGGCGCACGCCCTTGTGATCGCGCTCGAACAGCCGCGCGCCGAGCGCTTCCTCGAGCAGCCGGATCTGCCGGCTCACCGCCCCCTGGGTCACGCACAGCGAAACCGCCGCACGGTTGAAGCTCAGGTGACGCGCGGTCTCCTCGAAAAATCGCAGCGCGATCAACGATGGCAGGCGTCGCATGATGTGTGTCCCCTTCGTTCGTATCGTTCGTATCTTTAGTGTCGTTCGTGCCGTTGCCGGCCGTCACCGCCGTCCATCCCGCGTGCCGCCCGATCACAACCGTGCGCGACAGCCGCCGCGCCGTAAAACCCCCGAGGGCCCGCCCCCTCGTTCGCCTCCATTCATCGTCCCCGCGCCCGCGCCGCCCGCCTACAATAAGCATCCCGCACCAAACACGACACCGCCCCGTGAGACGCAAGATGCCGGCGCTGAACGCGCTGAAAGCCTTCGAGATGGCCGGCCGCACAGGCAGCTTCACGCGCGCGGCCGAACTGCTCAACGTAACGCAGAGCGCGGTGAGCCGCCAGGTTCGCCAGCTCGAGGGCCAGCTCGGCGAAACCCTGCTCGAGCGGCGTCATCACCAGCTCGAACTGACGGCGGCCGGCCGCGTGCTGCTGCGCGCACTGCAGCAATCGTTCGACAAGATCGAGCTGACCGTACGCAGCCTGCAGGAAAAAACCCACCTGAACCGCCTGCGCGCGAACGTGCCGCCCACCTTCGCCGCGCGCTGGCTGATGCCGCGGCTCGGCCGGCTGCGCGACGCGCATCCCGAATTCGAGCTGAGCCTCACGACCCGCATTCACGACAGTCTCGGCGAATCGCGCGTGCTCGACTGCGCAATCCGCTTCGGCGACGGCGAATGGGACGGCTTCGACAACGCACTGCTGATGCAGGAGCAGCATATCGCCGTCTGCGCACCCGCGCTGTATGCGCGGCTGCGACAGGACGGCGCGCCGATCGACCTGAACCGCTTCACGCTGCTGCACGTGCTCGCCACCGACGACCAGCGCTACCTGACCTGGCAGCACTGGCTGAAGGCCGCCGGCATCGCCGACGTCGACACGCGCGGCGGCTACGAATTCGACCTGCTCGACCACGCGATCCGCGCGGCGATCGACGGCCTCGGGATCACGATCGCCGATCGCCACATGGTCGCGCGCGAACTGGCGACCGGGCAGCTGATGCAGGTGCTCAACGTGCACGTCGACGGCCATCAGTCGTACTGGTTCGTCACGCGGCCCGAACAGACGAACCTGCCGCACATCGTCCAGTTCCGCGACTGGCTGCAGCAGGAAGTGTGGCTCGCGAAGCGCCACCTCGAACCGTCGTCGCCGCTTCCGCAAGTGCCGCTGGCCTGACACGCGATCCGCCTCCCGCCGCCGACCGCTGGCCGCTGGCCGCTGACCGCCGGCCGCCGGCCGCCAACCGCGGGCGACACCTTACCGGCTCCCGCACAGGTCCGCACGCTGAGCGGTCGAAAATACGACAGGGCCGCCGCCCGCGCTCCATCCCGCCACCACCGCAGCAGCCTTGCCGGACGGCCGACTCCGGCCGATTCGCCGAGTAACGTGCGTTTTTCTCATGCCCGGCACGAAAATAAGTCGTTTGTCGTGCGCTAAACGCATGAAGAGAATGGCCTCTGTCCCGTGCCGCGCGTGTCGCCACCCGAAGCGATCCGCCTGCATTCATCGGAGGAGTCACTTCATGCGCACCGAACGCAATTACGTGAACGGCCGTTTCGTCGCCCCGGAAAGCGACGCGTTCATCGTCGTCCACAATCCCGCCACCGAGGCGCCGTTCGCGCGCGTGCCGGCCGCGACGCCGGCCGACGCACTCGCCGCCGTCGACGCCGCGGCCGCCGCGCAGAAGGTGTGGCGCAAGCTGCCGAGCGCCGAGCGCGCCGCGTACCTGCACCGCTTCGCCGACGCGCTGACCGCGCGTGCACCCGAAATCGGCGCGGCGCTCGCGCAGGAATCCGGCAAGAGCGTCGAGGACGCGTCGAACGAAGCCGTCTACGCGGGCCAGATCACGCGCTATCACGCCGAGTGGGCACGCCGGATCGAGGGCGAGATCATCCCGAGCGACACGCCCGACGAAAACCTGTTCCTGCAGCGCGAGCCGATCGGCGTCGTCGCGTGCCTGATCCCGTTCAACTATCCCGTCTACACGCTGCTGCGCAAGGTCGCGCCCGCGCTGATCGCCGGCAACACCGTGGTCGTGCGGCCGAGCAACCACACGCCTGTGTCCGCGTTCGAGATCGCGAAGGCGGCCGACGAGGCGGGCTTCCCGCCGGGCGTCGTCAACATCCTGACGATGGATCACGCGACGGCCGAAGCGCTGTGCACGCACCCGGCAGTCGGGATGATCACGCTGACCGGCAGCGTGAACGCCGGCCGCAAGGTGCTCGATTACTGCAAGGCGAACATCGCGAAGCCGTCGCTCGAACTCGGCGGCAAGACGCCCGCGATCATCGAGCCCGACGCCGATCTCGAACGCGCGGCCGCTGCACTCGTCGCGTCGAAGACGACTCATTGCGGCCAGCTCTGCACGGCGATCGAGCGCGTGTACGTGCACGACAGCGTGCACGACCGTTTCGTCGCACTGCTGAAGGAGAAGATGGCGGCCGTACGCATCGGCGACCGGGCGGAGGACGCCACGCGGATGGGCCCGCTCGTCAGCGCATCGGCACGCGCGCACATCCACGGGATGGTCGAACGCGCGATCGCGGCAGGCGCGACGCTCGAAACCGGCGGCGCGATCCCCGACGGCCCCGGCTTCTTCTACCCGGCCACGCTGCTCACCGGCGTGCGGCAGGACATGGAGATCGTGCGGGAGGAGACCTTCGGCCCGATCATGCCGGTGCTGCGCTACGCGACGATCGACGAAGCGATCGCGCAGGCGAACGACCACCAGTTCGGCCTGTCGTCGGTGCTCTACACCGAGCACTACCGCACCGCGATGACCGTCGCGAACGCGATCGAAGCCGGCGAACTGTACGTGAATCGCACGCCGGCCGATCCGTACCAGGGCTTCCACGCCGGCTGGAAACGTTCGGGCCTCGGCGGCGACGACGGCAAGCACGGGATGCTCGAATTCACGCAGACGCGCCTCGTCGTCATGAAGTACTGACACCGCGATACCCACGCACCGTTTCCGGCGCGCATACCAGGGCACCACGCCACGCCGCGCGCCGGCCCTGACCAGACCATAAAAAAACTGCAGGCGTCCGCCTCAAGGACGCCTGATGGAGGAAGACATCATGCCGACCCAACCGTCGACGCCCGCGGCGTCGCTCGCGTTGCAAGACGAAGCGCTCGCCGCTCATGCGTCGCAGCATTCCCGCGCGCAACGTTACCTGCAACTGCTGCTGCTCGTGATTGCCGCGGGCGCGATCTATCCGATGCTGTATCTGCGGCAGGTGTACCAGCCGACGATGCTGCAGTTCTTCCATATCGACGACGTGCAGCTCGGCTACCTGTACTCGTCGCTCGGCACGATCTTCCTCGTCAGCTACCTGCCGAGCGGCTGGCTCGCCGACCGCCTGTCGCCGCGCTGGCTGATCTGCTTCTCGCTGCTCGCGACGGGCGCGCTCGGGCTCGTCTACGCGACCGGGCCGTCGTTCAACACGCTCGTGCTGATCTTCGGCGGCTGGGGGCTGACGACCGGCCTCACGTTCTGGGCCGCCGTGATCAAGCGCGTGAACATGATCGCGGGCCGCGACGAACAGGGGCGCTTCTTCGGGCTGCTCGACGGCGGCCGCGGGCTCGTCGAGGCGCTGCTCGCGACGGTCGCGATCACGCTGTTCGCCTACGTGACGCAGGCGCACGGCGGCACCGACGCGGCCGGCTTCAGGCTCGTGGTGCACCTGTACGCGTTCTTCTGCATCGCGCTCGGCGTGCTGCTCGCGCTGGTGAAGGATCCCGCGGGCACGAGCGGCCGTGCGGCCGCCGCGAAGCGCCGCACCGGCAGCGACCGCCAGGGCAACGTGCTGACCGACCTGAAGACGCTCGCGGCGATCCCCGAGCTGTGGCTCGTCGCCGCGATCGTGTTCTGCGGCTACCAGGTGTTCTGGGCGACCTACAGCTTCTCGGCCTATCTGCACGAAGGCAATTTCGGGCTCAGCGCGACGGCGGCCGGCTTCATCACGACGCTCAAGCTGTGGATGCGCCCGATCGGCGGCATCGGCGGCGGCTTCCTCGGCGACCGCGTATCGAAGGTGTCGGTGCTGTTCTGGGCGCTGCTGCTCGCCGCGCTGTCGCTCGTCGGCCTGATCGCCGCGCCCGCGCACAGCCCGCAGGCGATGCTCGTCGTGCTCGTGCTGTTCATCGGCATCCTCACCTACGCGATCCGCGGCCTGTACTGGTCGCTGCTCGACGACTGCAAGGTGCCGGCGCATTGCGCGGGCCTCGCGATCGGCCTGATCTCGGTGCTCGGCTATTCGCCCGACGTGTTCGTGCCGCTGATCAACGGCTACGTGACGCAGACCTGGCCGGGCGCGCACGGCTACCAGCTCTATTTCGGCTATATCGCGGCCATCGCGCTCTGCGGCGCGGGCGCGGCCGCCTTACTCAAATACCGTCTCACCCGCATTCACCGAATCCAGGAGTCCGCATGAAGATCGTTTCGCTCGAAACCCATATCGTCGCCGTGCCGCCGCCGCATGTCGGCGGGATGTACTGGATCTTCGTGAAGCTGAAGACCGACGACGGCATCGAAGGCGTCGGCGAGATCTATTCGGCGACGTTCGGCCCGAAGGCGATGGCCCCGATCATCGACGACGTGTTCGAACGCCACCTGCTGAACCGCGACCCGCATCACGTCGAACGGCTGTTCCGCCAGGCCTATTCGAGCGGCTTCACGCAGCGACCGGACCTCACGATGATGGGCGTCGTCAGCGGCCTCGAAATGGCGTGCTGGGACATCATCGGCAAGGCCGCCGGCAAGCCCGTGTACGAACTGCTCGGCGGGCAGATCCACGAGCGGCTGCGCTCGTACACGTACCTGTACCCGAAGAACGCGAAGGGCGAATACGACTACGACGATCCCGATCTCGCGGCCGAATGCGCGGCCGAAAACGTGAAGCTCGGCTTCACCGCCGTGAAGTTCGACCCGGCCGGCCCGTACACGGCCTACTCGGGCCACCAGCTGTCGCTGGACGTGCTCGACCGCTGCGAGACGTTCTGCCGCAAGGTGCGCGAAGCCGTCGGCAGCAAGGCCGACCTGCTGTTCGGCACGCACGGGCAGATGGTGCCGTCGTCGGCGATCCGGCTCGCGAAGCGGCTCGAGAAGTACGACCCGCTGTGGTTCGAGGAGCCGGTTCCCCCGGGCCAGGAAGAAGCGATCGCGCAGGTCGCGAAGCACACGTCGATCCCGATCGCGACCGGCGAGCGCCTGACCACCAAGTACGAGTTCCACAAGCTGCTGCAGGCGGGCGGCGCGTCGATCCTGCAGCTGAACGTCGCGCGCGTGGGCGGCCTGCTCGAAGCGAAGAAGATCGCGACGCTCGCCGAAGTGCACTACGCGCAGATCGCACCGCACCTGTACAACGGGCCGGTGGGCGCCGCTGCGAGCATCCAGCTCGCGACCTGCACGCCGAACTTCCTGATCCAGGAAAGCATCATGACGTGGGGCGGTTTCCATGCCGAAGTCGTGAAGACGCCGATCCGCTGGGAGGACGGCTACATCATCCCGTCGAACGAACCGGGCATCGGCATCGAGCTCGACATGGACGTCGTGCGGCGCCACACGCCGTACACGGGCGAACGGCTGCACCTGCAGATGGGCGAACACCCCGTCGACGTGAAGGATCTCGCCCCCGCGAAGGGCTGAGCGCAAAGGACAGACATGAGCTACGACTACATCATCGTCGGCGCGGGCTCGGCCGGCTGCATCCTCGCGAACCGCCTGAGCGAATCGGGCCGGCACTCGGTGCTGCTGCTCGAGGCGGGCGAACGCGACGCGTCGTTCTGGTTCAAGGTGCCGGTCGGCTTCACGAAGACCTACTACAACCGCCGCTACAACTGGATGTACTACAGCGAGCCCGAGGCGCAACTCGCCGATCGCAAGCTGTACTGCCCGCGCGGCAAGGTGGTCGGCGGGTCGGGCTCGATCAACGCGATGGTCTACGTGCGCGGCCAGCGCAGCGACTACGACGACTGGGCGGCCGCCGGCAATCCGGGCTGGGCGTACGACGACGTGCTGCCCTACTTCCGCAAGCTCGAAACCCACGCGGCCGGCGCGATCGATCCGCAGCATCACGGCGCGACGGGGCCGATTCACATCACGTCGATGAAGGCCGACGTGCATCCGATCGTCCACGAATTCCTGAAGGGCTGCGGCGAACTGAACCTGCCGCGCACCGACGACTTCAACGGCGCGCAGTTCGAAGGCGCGGGCATCTACGACCTGAACACGAAGAACGGCGAACGCTGCTCCAGCAGCTTCGCGTACCTGCGTCCCGCGCTGGGCCGCGCGAACCTCACGCTGCGCCCGGGTGCGCTCGTGCGGCGCGTGACCTTCGACGGCACGCGCGCCACCGGCGTGGTCGTCGCGGGCGCGCACGGCGACGAAACGCTCGTCGCCGCGCGCGAGGTGATCCTCGCGGCCGGCGCGGTCGATACGCCGAAGCTGCTGCAGTTGTCGGGCGTAGGCGATCCGGCGCTGCTCGCGCGCCGGCGCGTGCCGCTCGTGCATGCGCTGCCGGCCGTCGGCCGCAACCTGCAGGACCACCTGTGCGTGAGCTTCTACTTCAAGGCGAACCGGCCGACGCTGAACGACGAGATGGGCACGCTGCTCGGCAAGATGAAGATCGGGCTGCGCTACCTGCTGACGAAGCGCGGGCCGCTCGCGATGAGCGTGAACCAGGCCGGCGGCTTCTTCCGCGGCACGGACGATGCGCAGGAACCGAACCTCCAGCTCTACTTCAACCCGCTGTCGTACCGGATTCCGAAGAGCGACCGCGCGAGCATCAAGCCCGAGCCTTACTCCGGATTCCTGATCGCGTTCAACCCGTGCCGGCCGACGAGCCGCGGCACGATCGAGATCGCATCGAACCGCGCGGAAGATGCCGCGAAGATCCACGTCAACGCGCTCACCACGCGGAAGGATCTCGACGAGGCCGTGCAGGGCAGCAAGGTGATCCGTGCGCTGATGCGCGCACCGGCGCTGAAGTCGATGACCGTCGAGGAAATCTCGCCGGGGCCGCAGGTCGATTCCGACGAGGCGATGCTGCAGTATTTCCGCGAGCAGTCGGGTTCGATCTACCATCTGTGCGGCTCGTGCGCGATGGGGCCGGACGCGGCGACGTCGGTGGTCGATGCGTCGTTGCGCGTGCACGGGCTGCAGGCGCTGCGGATCGTCGATGCGTCGGTGTTCCCGAACATCACGTCGGGCAACATCAACGCGCCGACGATGATGGTCGCGGAGAAAGGCGCGGATCTGATCCTGGCGGATGCGGGGCACGGCGAAGCGTCTGCCGTGAGCGCAAGCGAACGGGAAACGGTCACGCATTGAAGCGGCTGCGTGTTCGCCGATTGCCGTCCCGGCAATCGGCTTCACGACGCCACTCGATGCAACGTCAGCGCCGCTGACTATACCCAATAGGACAACACGATCAACGGGTCCCCCCCTTCCTTCGTTGCTCGCCAATTGATGAACGCGCTGCACTCGACGAGTGCGGCGAAAATCTCCGGATTGCGCTCCTTCAACGCTCCCGCATCGTCGATCCGCAGCGACACGATGCCGTGCTCGTAGCAATAGTCGCTCATGCAATCATTCCATGCATCCATGTTCCGGCCGTAGTAACCCGGAAATCCGAATTCGCCCGCGAAGTAGTCGTGAAACTTCGCCCAATCGCCAAGCGCTTTTCCGTCCACACTGAATCGGTTCATCGAGCCCTCTCGTTCACAGTAGAATCACTGCCGCCGTTCGTCATTCACGCCCCCAAGGCCGCTCGCCCGCATCGAACCGGTCACACCCGCCCGGGCCGATCCCGCAGATCGCCGGCACGTCGCAGCGTGCCGCCTCCCGTCCTTCGAGTCACATTCAGTCCCCCGCTCTGCCCCGCGCCTCCACCTCGTCGAACACCCGCACGATGTGATCGATCATCGCGCTCATCCGCGCGGTATGCCGCAGATCCTTGTGCGTGACCATCCAGACTTCATAGGGCCGCGCCGACGTGCGAGCCGGCCACACGCGCACCAACCCGTCGCGCTCGGCGATCGGCACCGGGAGCTCGGCGAGCCCTAGCCCGGCGCGCGCGGCCGCGCGCAGCATGAGATTCGAATTCAGCGCCGACACGATTCGGCCCGCGCGCACCGGTTCCCCGACCACCGTCAGCGGGCTGCGCGCATTCAGGTGCGGCAGGAAGCACACGAGGTCATGCCCTTCGAAGCCGGTGCCGGGCACCGGCTCGCCATGCCGCTCCAGGTATTCCTCCGACGCGTACAGCGCCGTCGGCCATGCTGCGAGCCGGCGCATGAGCAGATCGGGATTGTCGGGCTTGATCGTGCGGATCGCGATGTCCGCCTCGCGCTTGGCCAGGTTCTCCACCTGCGTCGACGTGTTGAGCAGCACGCGCACGTCCGGATGCTCGTCGTGCAGGTTGCGCATCGCGCGCATCACGAATTCGAGCCCGATCGTATCGGTCGTCGTCACGCGCACGTCGCCGGCGAGGCGCCGGTCGACGCCCTGGGTCTGCCGCACCAGATCGATCGCCGACTGCTCCATCTTCTCCACGTTGCGCAGCGCCACCTCGCCCACCGCGGTCGGCACGTACCCGGCCGACGTGCGCAGGAACAGCGTCGCCCCGAGCGCGCGCTCGAGCGCCGCGAGCCGCCTGCCGACCGTCGCCTGGTCGAGCCCGACCGCCCGCGCAGCGCCGCGCAGGCTGCGTTCACGGTGGATCGCGAGAAAAATCCGTGCATCGTCCCAGTTCAAGCGCCCTCTCCCGGTGTGATGCAAATTTGCATCTGTGGTCGTGAAAATCGCTGCGCGAATTCATCAAGACCCAAGCCTATACTTTTTTCACCGATCACTCACCTGTCTTTCCGAGGCAAACATGTCCGATACGCTCTCCCCCGTTCCCGCCGACATGGCGGCAGTCGAAATCACCCGCCCCGGCGGCCCCGAAGTCCTCGCGACCGCACGTCGCCCCGTGCCGCGGCCGAAAGCCGACGAAGTGCTGATCCGGGTTCACGCCGCCGGCGTGAACGGCCCGGACGTGCTGCAACGCAAGGGGCTCTACAACCCGCCGCCCGGCGCATCCGACATCCCGGGCCTGGAAATCGCGGGCGAAGTGGTCGCGACCGGCGAAGCCGTGCACGACTTCGCGCCGGGCGACCGGGTCAGCGCGCTGGTGACGGGCGGCGGTTATGCGGAATACGCGGTCGCCCATCACCTCACGACGATGAAGCTGCCGCCCGGCCTCGACATGATCGAAGCCGCGGCGATGCCGGAAACGTTCCTGACGGTCTGGCTGAACCTGGTCCAGCGCGGGCGGCTGCAGGCAGGCGAGTCGGTGCTGATCCACGGCGGCGCGTCGGGCATCGGCACCACGGCGACGATGATCGCGAAGGCGATGGGCGCGTCGACCGTCATCACGACGGTCGGCTCGGAAGCGCATCGCGCCGCGAGCCTGCGCCTCGGCGCGGATCACGCGGTGCATTACCGGGAAGAAGATTTCGTGGCCGAAGTCGACAGGATCACCGCCGGCAAGGGCGTGGACGTGATCCTCGACATCATCGCGGGCGACTACGTCGCGCGCAATTACCGGGCCGCGGCGATGAACGGGCGGATCCTGCAGGTCAGCGCGCTCGCCGGGCCGGCGAAGGAACTCGACGTGTGGCCGATGATGACCAAGCGCCTCACGCACATCGGCTCGACGCTGCGCTCGCGCACGCCGGAGGAGAAAGGCGCACTCATCGCCGAACTCGAACGGCACCTGTGGCCGCACGTCGCGGCGGGCACGGTCAAGCCGCAGGTGTTCCGCACCTTCGCACTCGACGACGCGCGCGGCGCGCACGTGCTGATCGACTCGGGCGAGCACGTCGGCAAGATCGTGCTGACGACGGCCGCGCACCGCGCGGCCTGACCGGGCACGACGCGTCAGTTCACGCTCGTGCGCTTCTCGACGAACCGCTTCACGTAATCGTCCGCCGGACGCGACAGGATATCGTCCGGCGTGCCGACCTGCACGAGCGTGCCGTCACGCAGGATCGCGATCCGGTCGCCGATGCGCAGCGCCTCGTCGAGATCGTGCGTGATGAACACGATCGTCTTCGCGAGCGTCGCCTGCAGTTCGAGCAGCTGATCCTGCATCTCGGTGCGGATCAGCGGATCGAGCGCGGAAAACGCCTCGTCCATCAGCAGCACGTCGGTATCGGCCGCCAGCGCGCGTGCCAGCCCGACACGCTGCCGCATCCCGCCCGACAGCTCGTCCGGGTAATGATCGCCATACCCGTCGAGCCCGACCTTCGTCAGCCAGTTGCGCGCGGCGTCGGCCGCGTCCTGCCGCTTCTCGCCGCGCGTGCGCAGCGCATACGCGGCGTTGTCGAGCACGGTCTGGTGCGGCAGCAGCCCGAAGTTCTGGAACACCATGCTGACCTTGTAGCGGCGCAGCTCGCGCAGCCCGTGCGCGTCGAGCTTGATCACGTCGCTGCCGTCGATCACGATCTCGCCGGCCGTCGGCTCGATCAGCCGGTTGAAGTGCCGCACGAGCGTCGATTTCCCGGAGCCCGACAGCCCCATGATCACGAAGATCTCGCCCGACTCGATGCCGAGGCTCACGTCGTTGAGCCCGACGTTGCAGCCCGTTTCGGCCAGCACCTCGGCCTTGCGCCTGCCCGAGCGCAGCAGGTCGAGCACGCGCGCATGCGCGGCCTGCGGCCCGAACAGCTTGTACACGTGTTTGACGTCGATGGTCGCCATGTCTGCCTCCGTTCCTATGCGCGCGACGATTGCGTCGCCTGATTCGAATCGACGGCCGCCGGCTGCGCCTTGCGCGGCAGCCGGTACGGCACGCGCGACGCGCCTTTCTGCCGGCGCTGCTGCGCGAGCCGGCGGCGCGCGCGTCGCTCCTGGCCGAAGCCCTGGCTGATCCGGTCGATCACGATCGCGAGGATCACGATCGCGAGGCCGGCTTGCGTGCCCTTGCCGACGTCGAGCGTCTGGATGCCCGCGAGCACGTCCTCGCCGAGCCCGCGCGAGCCGATCATCGACGCGATCACGACCATCGACAGCGCCATCATCGTCGTCTGGTTGATGCCGGCCATGATGCTCGGCCGCGCGAGCGGCAGCTGCACGTTGACGAGCAGCTGCCAGCGCGTCGTGCCGAACGCACGCGCGGCCTCCGTCACGTCCGGATCGACCTGGCGGATGCCGAGATCGGTCAGGCGGATCAGCGGCGGCAGCGCATAGATGATCGTCGCGAGAATCGCGGGCACCTTGCCGAGCCCGAACAGCATCAGCACCGGGATCAGGTACACGAAGCTCGGCAGCGTCTGCATCACGTCGAGCACGGGCAGCAGCATCCGCCGCAGCCACGCGCTGCGCGAGGCGAGGATGCCGGCCGGCACGCCGATCGCGACCGACAGCACCGTCGCGACGAGCATCAGCGCGAGCGTCTGCATCAGCTTGTCCCACAGGCCGAAGCAGCCGATCGCGTAGAGCAGCAGCATGAAAAGTGCGCCGAGGCCGATGCGGCGCGTCGCATTCCACGCGATCGCGCCGACGACCAGCAGCACGAGCCACGGCGGCGCCACGCGCAGCGCGCCTTCGAGCGGCACGAGCAGGTAGCGCAACACGAGCACGCTGAAGTGATGGAAACTGTCGCCGTATTGCGCGACGAAAGTCTCGAGCGCGCTGTTCACCCAGTCGGCGATCGACAGGTGCAGAAAGAAGCCGTTCATGTTGATTCTCCGTCGCGCCGCGAAGGCGCGTGACGGCGGCGGCGGGCGCGGGCCCGCCGCCGCGCGCAGGTTACGCGCCCTTCAGGCTGCCGGCGATCTTCTGCGCGACGTCGGCCGGCACCCACTGCTTCCACATGTCCTGGCGGGTCTTCAGGAACTGCGTGGCCATCGCCGCGCCGTCGATCTTCTTCGTCGTCATCTCGAGGATCGTCTGGTTCAGGAAGTCCATCGGGAAACGCACCTTGCCGAATACGCCGACGAGATCGGGATTCGCATCGGCGAACGGCTTCGACACGCCGACCGTCAGCCGCGACACCATGTACGACGACGCGCACTGGTGCGTGCTGCTCTCGTCGCGCAGCGTCTTCCAGCATGCGTCGTTATAGGCCGGCATCTTCAGCGCGGTGAACTTGTACTTCGCCATCAGCGCGGCCGGGCCCCAGTAATAGAACACGATCGGCGCGCCGCGCTGGTACGCGGACGCGATCGCCGCGTCGAGCGCCGCGCCGGTGCCCGGATGGAAGTTCGTGTACGACTGGTCGAGCTTCAGCACCTTCAGCAGACGCGTGTTCACACGCTCGCAGTCCCAGCCCGTCGGGCAGTTCAGGAAGCGGCCCTTGTCCGGCTCCTCCTCGTCGGCGAACACCTGCTTGAACTTCGGCAGATCGTCGACCGACACGAGCCCGGGCGCGACCGGCTTGATGTTGCGCGCCGGATCGCCCTTCACCACGTAGTCGGGCACGAACCAGCCTTCGGTCGTGCCGCCCGGCAGCGTGTCGCCGATCAGTTTCACGGCGCCCGACGAGACAGCCTTCGCGGTGATCTCGCTGCGGCCCGTCCACTGCTCGGCCCAGATCTGCAGGTCGTTGCGCGCGAGCGCCGTTTCGGTGGCGGCCGTGCTGCCCGGCACGACGTCCGTCTTGCAGCCGTAGCCCTTCTCCATGATCTGCCGCAGCACTTCGGTCGCGAACGACCCGCTCTCCCACGTGATGCCCGCGAAATGGACCGTCTTGCCGTCGGCGCACGCGCCGCCGGCCGCGTGGGCCGTGGGCGCGGACAGGATCGCCGCGGCGGCGAGAAGGACCGTTTTCAGTCGTCGAATCTGCATGGTGGGTCGTCTCCAAATCGAATCTGTTGTTTGTGCGTCGCGGCATGCGCGGCGACCGGCGAATCGTGCATCCAGCCACGTCCGGTCAGCCTGCATGTTTCAGCCGCCAATATGTTTAGGGAAACGAGTAATTCCGATCATGGCTATCGGCAGCGCCAATCGATCTCCGGGTGCGCCGCCAGGCCCGCCTGGCGGGCCTCTCGTCCGATTTACCGCGCCTGCGCACGGGCCCGGCCAGGCTGCGTCGCGCCCCCGTCCGGCGATGGCCAGACCGGCGTTGGCGCGGCGCCGCGCACACGGTTTCGACTGTCGAAACGGCCGGTCGCGACCCCATTGGCGAACCCGATCCCATCCATCGAAATTACTCGCTTCCGGTTCCTCTTCGGCTTGGGAAGAATGCGCGGTGTCATCGGAGGAGACACGACCCGGCACAGCCGGTCGCCGCGCCGCCGCGCATCGCGCGTTTCCGGCGCCGCGCGCGCTGCGCCGGAAACGCCCCGGATGACGGGGCGCGCCTCGCCGGTCGCGCCCACGACAACCGATACAAGAAGCTGGATATCCCGGAGATCTCTCAATGAAAAAGACCCTGACGGCGCTCGCCGTAACGGCAACCTTCGCCGCCCCCGTGTTCGCGCAGAGCAGCGTCACGCTGTACGGCGTGATCGACGAAGGCCTGAACTACACGAACAACGTCGGCACCGGCCACGTCTACGAGATGGCGAGCGGCTACGCGCAGGGCAGCCGCTGGGGCCTGAAGGGCAGCGAGGATCTGGGCGGCGGCATGAAGGCGATCTTCCAGCTCGAAAACGGCTTCGACGTGAATTCCGGCCGGCTCAACCAGGGCGGCCGCATGTTCGGCCGCCAGGCGTATGTCGGCCTGAGCCAGGCGCAGTACGGCACGCTGACGTTCGGCCGCCAGTACGACTCCGTCGTCGACTATCTCGCGCCGACCACGGCCAACGGCAACTGGGGCGGCTACCTGCTCGCGCACCCGTTCGACAACGACAACACCGACAACTCGTTCCGCCTCGACAACACGGTGAAGTACGCGAGCCCGAACTTCGGCGGCTTCACGTTCGGCGGCGCGTACAGCTTCAGCAACAGCACGAACTTCTCGGACAACCGTGCGTACAGCTTCGGCGCGCAGTACCAGAACAACGGGCTGCTGATCGGCGCCGCGTACCTGCAGGCGAACCATCCGGGCAACGGCTCGGCCGGCGCGATCACCGCGAACGACGCGAGCTACATCGCCGAGCGCATGCGCGTGTTCGGCGCGGGCATCAACTACACGTTCGGGCCCGCGACGGTCGGCTTCGCGTACACGAACTCGAACTACAAGAACCCGACCGGCAACGGCTACCTCGGCACGCCGGGCGCGATCATCGCACCGGGCGCGACGGTCAGCGCGATCAAGTACCAGAACTTCGAGGTCAACGGTTCGTACCAGGTCACGCCGGCGTTCATGGTCGGCGCGCAGTACGTGCTGTCGCTCGAGAAGTACGACGCGTCGACCGGCGACGCGAAACCGAAGATCCACTCGGTCGGGCTGATGGCCGACTACAACCTGTCGAAGCGCACCGACGTATACGTGCAGGCCGCGTACCAGCACATCGCCGGCGACAAGACGAACTCGATCCTCGACAACGCGTTCATCCCCGGCACCGACGCGCCGTCGTCGACGTCGAACCAGGTGGCCGTGCGTCTCGCGCTGCGCCACAAGTTCTGACGCAACCCGGTTCTCCGTTCTTCACGCGACACCCGCGCCGGCCGGCCCGAGGTGTCTTCGCCCGCCCGCACGCGCCAGCCTGCCGGCGGGTTTTTTCATGCGCGCTGCAACGCGCGTGACCGACCGATGACGCCGGAACGGGCAACCGGCGCGCAATCGCCCCAGCAACCGTGACAGGTCAACGGACGACGATCCGTCGATACACTGTGGGCCTGCGCAACGGCCGCCATCCCCGCCTTCCTCGATGCCGGCCGTCGCCTTCATTACGCACGGCCCGCCGCCTTTCACCCGCGCCGTGCGCCTGCCGCCCATCCCCGAGGAGTGTCACTTGAAGCACTGGCGCCGCGCGCTGTTCACCTTCGCCGCCGGCCTTCTGGCCGCCGCGACTTCCCATGCCCGCCCGGTCTGCACCGTCGTCGCCGATGCCGCCACCGGCCAGATGCTCGTGCAGCAAGGCGACTGCGCGACCCGCGTCACGCCCGCGTCGACGTTCAAGATCGCCATCAGCCTGATGGGCTTCGATGCGGGCGTCCTGAAGGACGCTCACACACCGACGCTCGATTTCCACACCGGCTACCCCGACTGGGGCGGCGCGCCGTGGCGCGAGCCGACCGATCCGGCGCGCTGGATGAAGCTGTCGGTGTTCTGGTACTCGCAGCAGGTCACCCAGGCGCTCGGGCAGGCGCGCTTCCAGCAATACACGAGCGCATTCGGCTACGGCAACGCGGACGCGACCAGCCCGCAGGGCGAACTGAACGGCGTGATGGGCGCCTGGGTCAATTCATCGCTGCGCATCTCGCCGCTCGAACAGGTCGGCTTCATGCGCAAGATCGCGAACCGGACACTGCCCGTCAGCGCGCACGCGTACGACATGACCGAGCGCATCACGCTGATCGACACGCGGCCCGGCGGCTGGATCGTGCACGGCAAGACGGGCACCGGGTCGCCGGGGCGCAAGTACGATGCGTCGCATGCGTACGGCTGGTTCGTCGGCTGGGCGGCCAAAGGGCCACGCACGCTCGCGTTCGCGTACCTGATACAGGACGACGAGCGGCAGACGCCGAACGCCGGCCTGCGCGCACGCGACACGTTCCTGGCGACGCTGCCCGCCCTCGCCGAACCGGGCAGGCCGCAATGAGCGCCGGCCCGCGCAACGCGCGGATCGACCTGCTGCGCGGGATGTCGATCGTGCTCGTCCTGCTGCATCACTTCAACATCCCCTACTCGCTGCGCGAGACGTCGCTCGCGCGCGTATTCGGCTGGGAAACGGTGCATGCGGTGGTGCGCAACGGCAACTACGGCGTGACGATGTTCTTCGCGATCTCGGGCTACCTGATCACGTCGAATGCGCGGCACCGCTGGGGCAACCTCGGCGCGGTCGACGTGCGCGCGTTCTACGTGTCGCGCGTCGCGCGCATCGTCCCGTGCCTGCTCCTGCTGCTCGCGCTCGTCAACGGCCTCGCGGCGGCCGGCGTGCCGATCTTCCGGAACCACGCGCCGGAGGGCATCGCCGTGTCGTTCTGGCTCGTGAATCTCGCGTCGCTGACGTTCTGGATGAACGTGCTGATCAGCGCATACGGGTGGGTCAACTACGCGCTCGGCGTGCTGTGGTCGCTGTCTGTCGAAGAGGTGTTCTACCTGTCGTTTCCGCTGTTGTGCATCGCGCTGCGCCGCGATGCGCGGCTGGTCGCGTTCTGGGTGGTTATCGCCGCGATCGGGCCCGTGTACCGCTTCACGCATGCCGGCGACGAAGGCGGGTTCCTCTATGCGTACCTCGCGTCGTTCGACGGGATCGCGATCGGCTGCTGCACCGCGTTGCTGGCCGAGCGCAAACGCTGGCAGCGGCTCGCCGCGCCGCTCGTGCAGGGGCTCGTCGCGGCGGCGATGGCCGCGCTGTATCTGGCCTGGCCGATCGCGGAAAGCCACGTCGCCGGCGTCACCGCGATGGCGCTCGGCACGGCCGTGCTGCTGATCGGCGCGCACGTCAACGGCACGCGCGCGCCGGGCCGCCTGCTCGCGCCGTTGCGCCGGGCCGGCACGCTGAGCTACGAGCTGTACCTGTTTCACCTGATCGTGCTCGGCGGGCTGCGCACGTTCTGGCCGCCGTCGGCCACGCATGGCGACACCCGGCTGCTATTGCTGATCGCGTATCTGGCGTTGTCGGCAGTGCTGAGCGCGGCGATCGCGCGCGGCTATGCGACACCGCTCGACCGCTTCATCAAGCGGGTCGCATCGCGGCCGTCAACGCGCGTGCCGGACGGCGCGCGGTTCTAGCGGATCGTCGGCCGCCCCTGCCGGGTGACACGACTTCGGAAAAAGAAAAAAGCGGCCAGCGCCCGGCCGTATCGCGATGGCGATACCGGCCGGCCTGACCGCAAACCCCGCGTACGCATCGCACGATCGGCCGAAGCCGTCGGGTGATCGGTAGCGTGTCGCCGCCCGCCGGTCAATCCAGATAGTCGGCGTACTCCTTGCGCGCGTAGCGGGCGAGCGTCGTCCACGGCGGCGGCTCGCGCCGCGCGGCCGGCGCCGGTGTCAACGTCAGCTTGCGCACGACGCGGCCGTCGGCACTCCGGTATTCGACCGACAGCGGCGCCTGCAGCGTCTCGCTCCACAGGATCCGGTTCACGCCGCGCGCGCCGGGCGTATCGACCGCCTGCTCGTACCAGAGGGTGCCGGGCGCGTCGCCGCGCTTCGCGACCGCGAGCCGCTTCAGCTGCGACGGCGGCGTGACGTAGTACGCGTTGTCCCACGAGCCGTCGAAACCCGTGGTTTCGTACTCGGCCGGCGGCACGCTGACGACCGTCCGGTTCGCCGCATCGACGTACTCGATGCGGGCCGTCTTGCCGTCGTAAGTCACATGCCGTGCAGCCGCCTGGAAGTTGAAATGCCTGTGGCCCGCGTGGGCGGCCGCCGGTTGCACGCCGGCGCGGCGGCCCGGGCCCGCATCGTGGTCATGATCGTGATCGTCACCCTGCCCGCCGCCGGCCGACACGGCGGGCAGCACGCGTTCGACCCACACGTGCCCGTCGCGCCGCACCATCCGTTCGCGATACAGCGTCGTGCGCGTCACGCCGTCGGCCGTCACCGTGCGGCTCTCGTGCAGCAGCACGGCGTCGAGATCGGCCGCTGCACAAGCCGGCAGCGCAATCATCCCGCCGGCGAGCGCACAGAAGATCTGGCGTTTCATCGCGCGTTCCTGTTCATCGTGCCATCACCCGCCTCAGAAACCGAACGCCGAGCGCACGAGACCGAACACCTTCGTGTTGTCGATCGTGCCCTTGAACGCCTTCGCATCGGCGCCGTCGGCGAACAGCATCACGTCGCCGCCGCCGTGCGTTTCCGAACCCGCGCTGCCCATCCGCACGCCCACTTCCTGCAGATACGCATCGTTCGTCGCAGTGGCCGAATCGACCGACGCGCGCACGTTCGGCCGGTTCGCGCCGTTGCCGAACACCAGCGTCGTGTAGGTATTGCCGTCGGCGTCCTTGCTCGGCTGGCCGTCGCGATAGTTGCGGCTGATGTCGAGAATCGGGTTGCCGCGCTTCGAATAACCGTTGATCGTCATCGTGTGGTCGTGGTCGGCCGTCACGACGATCAGCGTGTTCGACAGGTCGACCTTCGACAGCGCGACGCGGATCGCTTCGTCGAATGCCGCCGTGTCCTCGAGCGCGCGCTTCGCGTTGGTGCCGTGCAGCGCGTGATCGATCCGGCCGCCTTCGACCATCAGGAAATAGCCGTTCGAATTCTTCGACAGCACGTCGATCGCCTTCGACGTCATCTCGGCAAGGCTCGGCTGCGACGGCCCTTCGCCCTTGCCCGCGACGCGGTCCAGCTCGTACTCGAGATGGCTCGTCGAACTGAACAGGCCGACCAGCTTGCCGTTGCCGGCCTGCGCGAGCTGATCCTTCGTCGCGACGACCGTGTAGCCCTTCGCCTTCATCTCGTTGAGCAGGTTGCGCCCGTCCGCGCGGCCGCGCTTGTTGGCCACCGGATCGAACGGCGTCCAGTGGTTGCGGCCGCCGCCCATCAGCACGTCGACGCCGTCGCCGAGCGCCGCGTTATAGCCCGCGCCGCCCGGCGCCGCCTGCGCGGCGATGTCGTATTGCGCGTCGCGATGGCAGATGTGCGAATAGGTCGCGGCGGGTGTTGCGTGCGTGAGCTCGGTCGTCGTGATCGCGCCGACCGCCTTGCCGCGCGCCTTCGCCAGTTCCAGCAGCGTCGCGACCGGCTGGCCGTTGCCCGGCGCGCAGTTGTTGACCGTCTTGTTGCCGTTCGCGTCGTTGCCCGGCGCAACCGCGCGCGTGTCGGACGACATCGACAGCACTTCGTTGTTCATCTTCACGCCGGTCATGTACGCGGCCATCGACGGCGCGCTGTCGGTCGTCTGCGCGTCGTTCGAGAAGGTCTTGATGCGCGCGGTGCGCGCCAGCTTCTCCAT
Organism: Burkholderia sp. COPS; assembly: GCF_019425585.1. Classification (NCBI taxonomy): domain Bacteria; kingdom Pseudomonadati; phylum Pseudomonadota; class Betaproteobacteria; order Burkholderiales; family Burkholderiaceae; genus Burkholderia; species Burkholderia sp. COPS. The sequence goes on from NZ_WIXR01000009.1 coordinate 37,601, forward strand.
CGTCAGTTGTCCCGACTCACCGACCTTGTAGATCCGGCTCGCCGTCACGGTCGTCGGCCCCATGCCGTCGCCGAGAAAGAAAATCACGTTTTTCGCCTGGCCGGCGGCCTGCGCCGCGCCGCATGCGAAACCCGCGACGGCCAGCGCCGCCGCGATGCACTTGATGGTCGACATCCTGTATTCCCCTGTACCCGTGTAGTCGGCGCTCACAGCTGCACCGCGTTGCGCACCAGCTCGAAGACCTTGTTGTTCTCGATCACGCCGTGGAACGCATCCGCGCCGCGGCCGATCGCGCCGAGGAACACATCCGTGCCGCCGTGCGTCTCGTTGCCCTTGTCCATGCGTACGACCGCCTCCTGGCGATAGTCGTCGGCGCCGGTCACCGCGTCGGTGAGCGCGGTGCCCGCGCGGCTGCCCTGCACGCGGTTCTCGCCGTTGCCGAAGCCGATGATCGTGTACGGCGCGCCGTCCGCATCCTTCGCGACCGCGCCCGTCTGGTAGTTGCGCAGCACGCCCAGCACGCCGGCCTTGCCCGCTTCGGTCTTGCCGGTGCGCGCCGCATAACCGTTCAGCACCAGCGTGTGGTCGTGGTCGGCCGTGACGACGATCAGCGTGTTCTTCAGGTCGGGATCGGTCTTGCGCACCTTGTCGAGCGTGGCCTTGATCGCGTTGTCGAACGCAACCGTGTCCTGCAGCGCGCGCTTCGCATTGGTGTCGTGCAGCGCGTGGTCGATCCGGCCGCCTTCGACCATCAGGAAATAACCGTTCGGGTTCTTCTGCAGCACGTCGAGCGCGCGCGTCGCCATGTCGGTGAGGCTCGGCTCCTTCGTCGCGCCGCGATCGAGGTCGTAGCTCATGTGGCTCGACGAGAACAGGCCGACCAGCTTGCCGCTCTTCGTCGCATCGGCCGCCAGCAGGTCGTCGCGGTTCTGCGCGAACGCGTAGCCCTTCGCCTTCAGTTCGTTGACGAGGTTGCGCCCGTCGGTGCGCTTGCCGCCGCCGTCCTTCGGCACGAAGAATTGCGTGCCGCCGCCGAGCACGACGTCGACGCCGTCGCCGAGCGCACCGTTGTAGCCCGCGCCGCCCGGCACGAGCTGCGCCGCGATGTCGTTCTCGGCGTCGCGATGGCACACGTGCGCATACGTCGCGGCGGGTGTCGCGTGCGTGACGCGCGTGGTCGTCACGACGCCGGTGGCCATGCCCTTCGCCTTCGCGATCTCGAGCAGCGTCGTCGCCGATTTGCCGTTGTTCGCGCCGCAATTGCCGGTCAGGCTCGCGCTCGGCTCGATCGCCTTCGTGTCGGGCGACATCGAGATCACTTCGTTGTTGGTCTTCACGCCGGTCATGTACGCCGACATCGACGGCGCGCTGTCCGTCACCTGCGCATCGTTCGAATAGGTCTTCACGAACGCGGTTTCCGGCAGCGTATCGATCGTGAGCGCGCCGTCTTCACCGACGCCGTAGATGCGTGCGGCGGTGAGCGTCGTCATCCCCATGCCGTCGCCGAGGAAGAAGATCACGTTGCGCGCGGCCGTCTGAACGGGCGGCTGGGTAGGCGACGTGCTGGTCGGGCCGTCATCGCTGCCGCAGCCGGCGAGCGCAAAGGCGCCCGCGCACAGCAGCGCCGCCGTTTTGATTCGATTCATGGTGCCGGTTCTCCCCGCCGTTGATGCTTTCGAAATGAAAGGCGATGGTAGGAACGCGATGTGACGGCAATGTGAATGGAAACTGGAAGGTATCGAATGAATTATGAAAGGCAGCGGCGAGGCGCCACGGCCGGGCGCCGCGCGTGCCGCGACGTCATTCCGCGTGTTCGGCGGCGATGTTGCGCACGGTCACGATGCGCGCTGGCGGAATGTTCGCCCACACGATCCGGCTGCCGCAGGCAACGAATGCCGAATCGCCGAGCGGGTGACGGCCGGGCGGCCGCAGGTCGTACGTGAACTGGATCATCACGCCGTCGGCGGACAGCACGCGATGGCACTGGCCGACGATCGCCGTCACGTCCTGGCGCGGCAACGTGCGCAGCGGCAGGCACGACACGATCGCGTCGACGCGCGCATCGGCTGGCAGCAGGCGTTCGAGCTGCCGTGCATCGCCCGACACGATCGAGATGCCCGGAAAGCGTCGCCGCAGGTGCTGGACGAACGCCGGCGAACGCTCGACCACGACGAGCCGCCGCGGCGCGACGCCGCGTTCGAGCAATGCCGCGGTGATCGCGCCGGTGCCGCCGCCGAGCTCGACGACGAGCCCGTCGCCGTCCGGCACCGCGTCGGCCATCTCGCGCGCCAGCTGCCGCGAACTCGGGCACAACGCGCCCACCGCGGCCGGACGGCCGACCCACTCGCGCACGAACAGCGCCGAGACACGCCACGCATTCGGCCACATCACAGGCAGCCCTCGAACGATTGCGCCGCCGGCAACGACGCGTCGAAGACTTCATGGAACAGGGCTACGGCGACACGGGGCTTTGGCATGCGCATCCTCCTGGACGAATCGGTCCGTCGCAGGAAGCGCGACGATCAAATCGATTCTAGGAAACGCAAACTTAAGGCGACGTGAAGATTGACCCTGATTCCCCTGATCAATTCGTACCGGATCAACGGCCGACGCCCGCCCCGTGCGCGGCCCGTCTCACCGCAGGTTGGTTCTCGCCAGCTCGACGATCTCGTCGCCGCGCCCGCTGAGGATCGCGCGCAGCATGAACAGGCTGAAGCCCTTCGCATGCGCGAGTTCGATCTTCGGCGGCATCGCGAGCTCGTACTTCGACGTGACGACGTCGACGACGGCCGGCCCGTCATGCGCGAACGCCGTGCGCAGCGCTTCCTCGACGTTCTCCGAGTGCTCGACCCGCACGCTGAAGATGCCCGCGCCCTTCGCGATCGCCGCGAAATCGGTCGGGCTCAGGTCGACGTTCGTATCCAGATAACCGGCCGCCTTCAGCTCCATCGACACGAAGCCGAGCAGGCTGTTGTTGTACACGACGATCTTGACCGGCAGCTTGAGCTGGCGCGCGGTGAGCAGGTCGCCGAGCAGCATCGACAGCCCGCCGTCGCCGGACAGCGACACCACCTGCCGCCCCGGATGCGCGCCCTGCGCGCCAAGCGCCTGTGGCATCGCATTCGCCATCGAGCCGTGATTGAACGAACCGTGCAGTTGCCGCTTGCCGTTCATCGTCAGGTAGCGCGCGGCCCACAGCGTCGGCGTGCCGACGTCGGCCGTGAAGATCGCGTCCTCCGCCGCGACTTCGTCGACGATCTTCGTCAGGTATTGCGGATGAATCGCGCGGCCCGGCGGCTCGGCCACCGCGAGATCGTCGAGCCCCTTGCGCGCGGCCGCGTAGTGCTTCAGCGCATTCTCGAGGAAACGCCGCTGCGTCTTGCGCGTCAGGCGCGGCAGCAGCGCCGCGATCGTTTCCTTCACGGTGCCGACGAGACCAAGCGCGAGCGGTGCGCGATGGCCGAGCTGCGAGCCTTTCCAGTCGATCTGCGCGATCTTCGCGTTCGACGGATAGAACGGCCGGTACGGGAAATCCGTGCCGAGCATCAGCAGCGTGTCGCACGATTCCATCGCGTGATAGCCCGAGCTGAAGCCGATCAGCCCCGTCATCCCGACGTCGAACGGGTTGTCCCATTCGACGAACTGCTTGCCGCGCAGCGCATGCACGACCGGCGCGCCAAGCGTGTCGGCCAGCGCGACCACCTCGTCGTGCGCGCCCTGCGTGCCGCTGCCGCACAGCAGCGTGACCGCGTCGGACGCGTTGAGCAGCGCCGCGAGCCGGTCGAGATCGGCGTCGGCCGGCAGGATCGACGGCGGCGCCGATTCGCTCCATGCCGGCGCTTCTTCCGGGCCGTCGCCCAGCGCGATGTCGCCCGGCAGCACGATCACCGCGACGCCGCGTTCGTCGATCGCGGTACGCATCGCGCGCGCGAGCACGCGCGGGAACTGCGATGCGTTCGTCACGAGTTCGGCGAAATGGCTGCACTCGCGGAACAGCTCCTGCGGATGCGTTTCCTGGAAGTAGCCGAGGCCGATCTCGGTCGACGGGATGTGCGCGGCGATCGCGAGCACCGGCTGATGATTGCGGTGGCAGTCGTAGAGGCCATTGATCAGGTGCAGGTTGCCGGGCCCGCAACTCCCCGCGCACACCGCGAGCCGCCCGGTCGACGCGGCATCCGCGCCGGCCGCGAACGCGGCGCTTTCCTCGTGCCGCGTATGCATCCAGCGGATCGAGCCGATCTGGCTCAAGCTGAACGACAGGCCGTTCAGGCTGTCGCCCGTCACGCCCCAGATACGCTCGACGCCCGCTGCCGCCAGCGTCTTCGCCAGGTATTCCGCCATCGTCTGTCTAGCCATCATGCCCTCGCTCGTTGATCGGTCGTCACACGATTGATCCGGCAACGGCGGCCGCCGTTGCCGCTGACGGGACGAGCATACGCGATCGTCCCGCGCGGCGTCGTGACGATGCAAGCGCCCTGCACGCCGCCGCGGCAGCGATCCGTCATGCCGCCCGCAGCCCCTTTCGATGGCGTCGGGCAATCGTCGGCGCTTTGTCATGGTTCCGACTCCAGCCGGCAGCCGAAAGGCGGGCAGGCGCGCCTGCGACGCCCCGCTCAGCTCCAGTCGGATGCCGCTTCGTCCGGATCGACGAGCGTCAGTCCGGACGCCGGCAACGGCAGCGCGGTCTTGTAGCGCACCTGCTTCAGCGCGAAGCTCGACCGGATGTTCGATACGCCGGGGATCGTCGTCAGGCGCTCGATGATGAAACGCTCGAGCGTGCGCATGTCGGGCATCACGACGCGCAGCAGGTAGTCGGCGTCGCCCGACATCAGGTAGCACTCCATCACCTCGGGCCGCTGCGAGATCGCTTCCTCGAAGCGCTGCAGCGCATCCTCGACCTGCTTCTCGAGGCTGACCTGGATGAACACGTTGATCCGCAGCCCGAGCGGCTCGGGGTCGAGCAGCGTGACCTGCTGCCGGAACAGCCCGAGCTTCTCCAGCGCGCGCACGCGGTTGAAGCACGGCGTGGCCGACAGGTTCACCGCACGCGCGAGTTCCGCGTTCGTGATCCGCGCGTTCTGCTGCAGCTGGTTCAGGATGCCGATGTCGATGCGGTCGAGCCGCCGCGGGTTTGAACTCATGGTCGAAATATTCCGGAAGAGTGGCCACAACCAGAATATTTACACTATCGGCGCGTGAAATCCCAATGAAATCAGACGCATATTTTGCGGATCGGCGGGTAGCATGATCCGACCGATTGCCACTGATGCGCGCCGCTCCCAACCGGCGCGCGGGAGACCTGCGATGACGGACCTGTCGAACGGTATCGACGCCACGCGGCGCGCGGGCGGCGCTCACGCCGACACCGACCCTGAAGAAACCGCCGAATGGCTGGAGGCGCTCGACGCCGTCGTCGCGCACGTCGGCAAGGAGCGCGCCCAGTACCTGCTCGGCCGGCTGGCCGCGCATGCGCACACGCGCGGGCTCGCGGCGCCGCGCGGCCCGGTCACGCCGTACGTGAACACGATCGCCGCGCACGAGCAGCCGCCCTATCCGGGCGACACCGATCTCGAGGAACGGCTGTCCGCCGCGCTGCGCTGGAACGCGCTCGCGATGGTCGTGCGCGCGAACCGTGCGTACGGCGAGCTCGGCGGCCACATCGCGAGCTACGCGTCGGCATCCGACCTGTTCGAAGTCGGCTTCAACCACTTCTTCCGCGCGACGCCGGCCGGCGCGGGCGATGAAAGCGGCCCGGGCGGCGATCTCGTGTACTTCCAGCCGCATTCGTCGCCGGGCGTCTATGCACGTGCGTATCTCGAAGGTTTTCTCGGCGAGGATCACCTCACGCACTATCGCCGTGAAATCACCGGGCCCGGGCTGTGCTCGTATCCGCACCCTTGGCTGATGCCCGATTTCTGGCAGTTCCCGACCGGCTCGATGGGCATCGGCCCGATCAACGCGATCTACCAGGCGCGCTTCATGCGCTACCTGCAGCATCGCGGCCTCGCGAACACTGCGGGCCGCACCGTGTGGGGCTTCTTCGGCGACGGCGAGATGGACGAACCCGAATCGCTCGGCGCGCTGTCGCTCGCCGCGCGCGAGGGGCTCGACAACCTCGTGTTCGTGATCAACTGCAACCTGCAGCGGCTCGACGGCCCGGTGCGCGGCAACGGCCGCGTGATCGACGAACTCGAGGCGCAATTCGCGGGGGCCGGCTGGAACACGATCAAGGTGCTGTGGGGCTCCGACTGGGATCCGCTGTTCGCGCGCGACCACGCCGGCGCACTCGCACGCGCATTCGCCCATACCGTCGACGGGCAGTTCCAGACCTTCTCCGCGAACGACGGCGCATACAACCGCGCGCGCTTCTTCAGCCAGGACCCTGCGCTCGAAGCGCTCGCCGCGCAGCTCACCGACGCGGAGATCGACCGCCTGCGCCGCGGCGGCCACGACGCGCGCAAGCTGCACGCCGCGTATGCGCGTGCGCTCGCGCACCGCGGCCAGCCGACGGTGATCCTCGCGAAAACGATGAAGGGATACGGGATGGGTGCGGCCGGCCAGGGCCGGATGACGACCCATCAGCAGAAGAAGCTCGACGTCGACGATCTGAAGGCGTTTCGCGACCGCTTCCGGTTGCCGCTGTCGGACAGCGACGTCGAGCAGTTGACGTTTTACAAGCCAGCGGAAGACAGCCCGGAAATGCGTTACCTGCATGCCCGCCGGGCTGCCCTGGGAGGCTATCTGCCCAGAAGGCGGATGGCGGCATCGAAGGGGCTGACCGTCCCTTCGATGCCGGCCTGGGGTGCGTTCGCGCTGGATGCGGCCGGCCGCGAGATGTCGACGACGATGGCGCTCGTGCGCATGCTCGCCGCGCTGATCAAGGATCGCGAGCTCGGCCCGCGCGTCGTGCCGATCGTCGCCGACGAAGCGCGCACGTTCGGCATGGCGAGCCTGTTCCGGCAGGTCGGCATCTACTCGCCGCTCGGCCAGCGCTACGAGCCGGAGGATCTCGGCTCGATGCTCTATTACCGCGAGGACACGCGCGGCCAGATCCTCGAGGAAGGCATTTCGGAAGCGGGCGCGATCTCGTCGTGGATCGCCGCCGCGACGTCGTACAGCGTGCACGACCTGCCGATGCTGCCGTTCTACATCTACTACTCGATGTTCGGCTTCCAGCGCATCGGCGACCTGATCTGGGCCGCCGCCGACCAGCGTGCGCGCGGCTTCCTCGTCGGCGCGACGTCCGGGCGCACGACGCTCGGCGGCGAAGGGTTGCAGCACCAGGACGGCAGCAGCCACCTCGCCGCGTCGACGATTCCGAACTGCCGCGCATACGATCCCGCGTTCGCGTACGAAGTCGCGACGATCGTCGATGCCGGCATGCGCGAGATGGTCGAGCAGCAGCGCGACGTGTTCTATTACGTGACGGTGACGAACGAGAACTACGCGCAGCCGTCGATGCCCGGCGGCGATGCGCAAGCCTTGCGCGAAGGAATCCTGAACGGGATGTATCCGCTGGCGGCGGAATCGCATGCGACCGCGCAAGTGCAGTTGCTCGGCGCGGGCGCGATCCTCGGCGAAGTCATCGCCGCGCAACGCATGCTGAAGGAAGACTGGGGCATCGATGCGGCCGTGTGGAGCGTCACGAGCTTCACCGAACTGCAGCGCGACGGGATGGAGGCCGAGCGTCGCGCGCGGCTCGACGACGACCACCCGCACGCCACGCCGTATGTCACCGGCGCGCTCGCCGCGACGCGCGGGCCCGTGATCGCCGCGACCGACTATGTGCGCGCGGTGCCCGAACTGATCCGCGCGTACGTGCCGCGCCGCTACGTGACGCTGGGCACCGACGGATTCGGCCGCAGCGACACGCGCGACGCGCTGCGCGCGTTCTTCGAGGTCGATCGTGCAAGCATCGTGCTCGCGGCGCTGAAGGCGCTGGCGGACGGGCACGAGATCGACCCGGCCATCGTGCGGGCCGCGCGCGAACGCTACCGGCACGACACATCGCCGGATACGCCGCCCTGGCAACGCTGACGCAAAAACGCCGCGCGACCTGCGCGGCGTTTTTGCATGGATCGGCCGTTGCATGTCGTGACCACCGACGGTCATTGACGCCTCGCGCGCCACACCATCCGCCGCCGAACCGCACTACACCGGCAACGCGTGCGTCGACAGAATCTCCTTGAGCACCATGAACGAGCGCACCTGCCGCACGCCCGGCAGATAGATCAGCTGCTCCGCATGCAGCCGGTTGAAGCTCTCGTTGTCGCGCGTGCGCACCAGCATGAAGTAGTCGAACTCGCCGGTCACGACGTGGCATTCGACGCATCCCGACACCTTCTGCGCGGCCTTCTCGAACGCGGCGAACGCCTCCGGGGTCGAGCGGTCGAGCACGAAGCCGATCACGACGAGCATGCCGGCCCCGAGCGGCTTCGGGTCGAGCAGCGCGACGATCCCGCGAATCATCCCCATCTCCTTGAGCCGCTCGACGCGCCGCAGGCACGCCGGCGCGCTCAGCTTAACCTTCGCGGCGAGGCTCACGTTCGAGATCGACGCGTCCTGCTGAAGCTGCCTGAGGATCGCGCGATCGATGCGGTCGAGCGCGGGCGCCGCGTCGGCCGGCGCCACGGCATTTCTGCTTAATTTCATTGCGTCACTCTCCAATTCTTCGATCCGTAATTGCTTCTACATCGCCAGATTCATTATCAACGTAGGCCGATGGCATTTATTTCGCAAGCTCATTTCGTACGTACTTGCCTATCATTTTTCCATCGGGAGCCCGCGTGCCGGCACTTCCCGAACGAGCTGCTTCCCGTACCCCCCCTGCCTTTCCGGAGACCCGAGTCGATGAACCTGCAACGTTTCCCCCGTTATCCGCTGACGTTCGGCCCGACCCCGATCCAGCCGCTCAAGCGCCTGAGTGCACACCTCGGCGGCAAGGTCGAGCTGTATGCGAAACGCGAGGACTGCAACAGCGGCCTCGCGTTCGGCGGCAACAAGACCCGCAAGCTCGAATACCTGATCCCCGACGCGCTCGCGCAGGGCGCCGACACGCTCGTATCGATCGGCGGCGTCCAGTCGAACCAGACGCGCCAGGTCGCGGCCGTCGCCGCGCATCTCGGGATGAAATGCGTGCTCGTGCAGGAGCACTGGGTCAACTACGACGACCCCGTGTACGACCGGGTCGGCAACATCCAGCTGTCGCGCATGATGGGCGCCGACGTGCGGCTCGTGGCGGACGGCTTCGACATCGGCATTCGCCGCAGTTGGGAAGAGGCGATGGAAAGCGTGCGGCAGGCGGGCGGCAAGCCCTATCCGGTGCCGGCCGGCTGCTCCGAGCATCCGCTCGGCGGGCTCGGCTTCGTCGGCTTCGCCGAAGAAGTGCGTGCGCAGGAAGCACAGCTCGGTTTCAAGTTCGACTACATCGTCGTGTGCTCGGTGACGGGCAGCACGCAGGCGGGGATGGTGGTCGGCTTCGCGGCCGACGGGCGCGCGGACCGCGTGATCGGCATCGACGCGTCGGCGACCCCGGAAAAGACCCATGCGCAGATCACGCGCATCGCGCGGCATACCGCTGAAATCGTCGAGCTCGGGCGCCGCATCGACGAACAGGACGTCGTGCTCGACACGCGTTATGCCGGCCCGGAATACGGCCTGCCGAACGACGGCACGCTGGAAGCGATCCGGCTGTGCGCGCGGCTCGAAGGCGTGCTGACCGATCCCGTCTATGAAGGGAAATCGATGCACGGGATGATCGACAAGGTGCGCAACGGAGAATTCGAGCCGGGGTCGAAGGTGCTGTATGCGCATCTCGGCGGGGTGCCGGCGTTGAGTGCGTATGCGGAGATTTTCCGCAACGGGTAACGCCCGAGCGATCGCGATCCGGCGCGCCCGTGTGCGCGCCGTCACGGCGCCGGCCCGGTCGACTTTGTCGACATCGGGACGGCGCCGTTTCTTCGTTGTGACACGTCCTGCGTCCTCTGGCTGCCGCTTGCTCCGTCCCATCGCGGTGCTCAGCCGCTTTCATTCCCTTCCCCAGCCGCTTCGCACGCGGTATCCCCCGTTTCCTCCTCGCTGATCATCGCCTGCATCGGACGCGACTTGTCTGTCAAAAAACATTGACCATAGGACGTGCTCTCAAATCATTCGTACCTGTACTAAGCCTCACGTGTCCCATTTAGTAGGCGTTCTATTTAAATCACCTCCCTGCTTACCGAAAATTGACACGGTCGAGTCGATTGCAACGTTTCGCAAACATTCGCCCGCAACAGCACGGCCAAAACCGCCGATGCACGCGCGCAACCGGCCGACAAAGTCAGGCGCCGTCGTCGTCCATCGATTGCCCATCCCATGCACTGCAAGACCGCCGCCCCTCGGCCCGATCCGGGGGTGACAACGCATCGGCATCGAAAACGCACGACGCACCGCCCATCCGACCAATCGACAGGGGCAGGGGTATATGGATACGCCATTCGAAATCCGGCAAGCACACGAGTCGCCCGTCGCAGGGGGATCGCTCGCACGCGTGTCCGATGTCGCGCTGATCTCGATCGGCGCGCTGGCCGCGGCACTGGTGCTGCCCGATACAGGCACCGACCGATCGCCCGAACTGGCTGCCGTTGCCTGCGCGGCGACGTTCGCGCTGATGCTGTTCCCCGCGTTCGGCATCTACCGGATGCCGGACGGACGGACGAAACGCCGCGCGGCGATCCTCACCGTACTCGCGTGGCTGCTCGCGCAAGGCTGCGCGGCGCTCGTGATGCACACGCTGGCGCCCGAGTCGAGCATCCCGGCGAACTGGTACCTCCTCTGGACGGCCGCAAGCGGCGCCGCGCTCTGCGTGCCTCGGCTCGTCGCCAGCCGAACGCTCGGGCGGATCGGGCATCCGCCCGCAGGCGGCCATCCGGTCGCGATCGTCGGCACCGGCGCCCATTGCGACGCGGTGCGCGACCGGATTGCGCGGATGCCGTCGGCGGGATTCCGCGCCGCCGCCACATTCGATCCCGACCATGCCCGCCCCGATGTCCGCGCCGACGTCCCGCACTTCGATGCGCTTGACACGTTCGCGCAGCACGTACGCGCGCACGCGATCCCCGAAGTCTGGCTCGCGCTGCCGATCGGCGACACGCGCACCGTGATGGCCGTGATCGATGCGTTTCGAAACGATCTCGTCAACATCCGGCTCATGCCTGACGTCAGCGCGATGACGATGTTCGACGGCGGCATGGTCGACCTCGTCGGCGCGCCGGCGATCAATCTCGTTGCGTCGCCGCTGTCGTCCCGCGCGCTGCTTCAGAAAGCCGTTTTCGATCGCCTCTTCGCGGCCGCGGTGCTGATCGGCACGGCGCCGCTGCTGCTCGCGATCGCGGCGGCGGTGCGGCTCTCGTCGAAGGGCCCTGCGTTGTTCCGGCAGCAGCGCCAGGGCGCGAACGGCAGCACCTTCACGATCCTCAAGTTCCGCACGATGCGGCTGCACGACGACGGCCGTGAAGTGCGGCAGGCCACGCGCGGCGATCCCCGCGTCACGCGCATCGGCGCGTTCCTGCGCCGCACGAGCCTCGACGAACTGCCGCAGTTCGTCAACGTGCTGCGCGGCGAGATGTCCGTCGTCGGGCCGCGCCCGCACGCGCTCCAGCACGACAACCTTTATCAGCCGATCGTCGACGGCTACATCCATCGCTATCGCGTGAAGCCGGGCATCACGGGCTGGGCCCAGATCAACGGGCTGCGCGGCGAAACCGACTCGATCGAGAAGATGCAGCGCCGCGTCGAGGCCGATCTCCATTACCTGCGCAACTGGTCGTTCTCGCTCGACATGCGGATCGTCTCGGCCACCGTTCTGCGCGGCTGGGTGCATCACAACGCGTACTGACCTGCACGCAATGCGCGCCTTTCGAAGCGCCGACTATCACTAAGGATAACTGATGACAAACCCGACACCCGAGCGATCCGATACCGCCCATCCGCGTTGCATGCGTTTGCTGCTGGCCATGGCCGCGAGCGTCACGCTGTCAGCCTGCGTTCTCGCGCCCGGCATGCGGATGAGCCCGCCGTCCGACGCGGCAGACGCGCACGCCGCCAGCGGTGCCCCCACGTTCCGGATCACGCCGATCGATGCCGGCCTGATTCGCGAACTCGATGCGCAATCGGCGAGCCGGCAAACCGGGCAGTCCGATCGGCTTGCCGCATCGCCCGGCCCGTACCGGATCGGCCCCGGCGACGTATTGCAGATCACCGTGTGGGACCACCCCGAACTCGCGGCGTCGCAAGGCCCCGCGCCGCAGAACGCGCCGCGTGCGGCGGATCCGGCATCCGGCTTCGTCGTCGATCCGAAAGGCAACCTGTCGTTCCCGTTCGCGGGCACCGTGCACGTCGCGGGGTTGACCGCCGACGCCGCGCAGGCGCGGATCGTCGCCGCGCTGTCGCGCGTGTATCGCGGCCCGCAGGTGACGTTGCGCGTCGCGTCGTTCCGCTCGCAGCAGGTCTACATCGACGGCGAGGTTCGCACGCCGGGCGCCCAGCCCGTCAACGACGTGCCGATGACGCTGTACGAGGCGCTGGGCCGCTCGGGCGGCCTCAGTCCGGCCGCCGACCAGAGCCGCATGACGCTGGTGCGCGACGGCGTGACCTATCCGCTCGACCTGAGCCGGATGCTGCGCAACGGCCGCAATCCGGCCGACGTCGTGCTCGCCGCCGGCGATCTCCTACACGTGCCGGCCCGCAGCGACTACGGCGTATACGTGATGGGCGAAGTCAACAAGCCGTCGCTCGCGGTGCCGCTGCGCGACGGGCGCCTGACGCTGTCCGACGCGCTGTCCCAGGCCGGCAGCGTGAACGCCGGCACGGCCGACGCAGCCCAGATGTTCGTGATCCGCGGCTCGGGCACGGACAGCCCGCAAGTGTTCCATCTCGACGCGCGCTCGCCGGTGTCGATGGTGCTCGCGAACGAGTTCGAGCTGCAGCCGAAGGACATCGTCTACGTCGACGGCAACGGCCTCGTGCGCTTCAGCCGCGTGCTCAGCCTGCTGTTGCCGGGCGTCAATACCAGCGCCACCGCGGCGCTCGCCGTCAAATGAGCGCGATCTCGACGCTGCTCGTCGTGTGCATCGGCAACGTCTGCCGCAGCCCGATGGCCGAAGCGCTGTTACGCGCGCGGCTGCCGGGCGTCGACGTGCAATCGGCCGGCCTCGGCGCGCGCGACGGCCAGCCGGCCGATCCGCATGCGGTCGACCTGATGCGCGAGCGCGGCCTCGACATCGCCGCGCACCGCGCACGCCGCGTGCCGCCCGGGCTCGCGATGCGCGCCGACCTGATCCTGACGATGGACGCCGACCAGCAACAGCGGCTCGAACGCCGCCTGCCGGCGATGCGCGGCCGCGTGTTCCGGCTCGGCATGCCCGATCCGTCCACCGGCCGCGCGCACGGCTTCGACGTCCCCGATCCGTATCTGGGCCCGCGCGCGTCGTTCGAGCACAGCCTGCGGCTCATCGAATGCGGCGTCGACGCATGGTGCGCGCGCATCGCGCCGGCCGCCCCTCCCACACCTGCCCTTTCCGATTCGAACCGATGACATCCACACCTTTCCACGAGCATGCGCACGACCGCGACGCCGAGCTCGATCTCGCCGGCGCGATCGACGTGCTCGTTTCCCGACGCTGGCTGATCGCCGCCGTCACCGCCGCCTGCATGGGTGCCGGCACGCTGTACGCGTTCCTCGCACCGCGCCAGTACCAGGCCGACATCATGGTGCAGGTCGAGGACAGCGGCGACACGTCGGCCGCCAAGAGCGCACTCGGCGACGTGTCGTCGCTGTTCGACATCAAGTCGAGCGCCGCGGCCGAAGCGCAGATTCTCGCGTCGCGGCTCGTCGTCACGCGTGCGGTCGACGAGCTGCGCAGCTACATCGTCGTACAGCCGAAGCGCTTCCCGGTGGTCGGCGAATTCGTGTCGCGCTTCAACACGGGAATCGCACGCCCCGGCCTGCTGGGGATCGGCGGCTATGCGTGGGGCGCCGAAAGCGCAACACTGGCGCGCTTCGATGTGCCGAAGGCGCTCGAAGGCGAGCGCTTCGAACTCTCGCTGCTCGACTCGTGGCGCTACCGGCTGACGGGTGCCGCGCTGCCCAAGCCAGTCACGGGTACGTTCGGTCACCCGGAATCGTTCGCGACCGCCTACGGCCCGATCGCCATCGACGTCACCCGCATCGACGCGCTGCCCGACACCCGCTTCACGCTCATGCGCGAATCGCGTGCCGGCACGATCGACGCGCTGCGCCGCGGGCTCGACGTCCAGGAAAAGATCAAGCAATCGGGCGTGATCGTCGCGACGCTGCGCGGCGCCGACCCGCAGCGCGTGCAGGCGCAGTTGCAGGCCGTCGCGAGCCACTACGTGCGCCAGCACATCGAGCGCAAGTCCGCCGACGCCGCGCAATCGCTCGCGTTCCTCAACGCGCAGTTGCCGGTGCTCAAGAAGCAGTTGCAGGACGCCGAACAGCGCTACACCGACATGCGCAATGCGAACGGCGCGATCGACCTCGATGAGGAAGCAAAGCTGATCCTCCAGCAATCGGCCGATGCGAAAACGCGCCGGCTCGAACTGGAGCAGAAGCGCGACGCGATGAATGCGCGTTTCGCGCCGGGCCATCCCGACATGATCGCGCTCGACGCGCAGATTGCGACGCTCGCACGCGAACAGCAGTCGTTCGAACGTCAGGTCGGCCGCCTGCCCGACCTGCAGCAGAACGCCGTGCGCCTGATGCTCGACGTGAAGGTCGACACCGATCTCTACACGGCGCTGCTCGCCAACGCGCAGCAGCTCGAACTGGTCAAGGCCGGCAAGACCGGCAGCGTCCGGCTCGTCGACACGCCCATCGCACCCGAAGACCCGGTGCGCCCGAACCGGCCCGTCGTGATCGCCGCCGCCGCGCTGCTCGGTTTCGCGCTCGGCGTCGCGCTCGCGTTCGTGCGCGACTATCTGTTCGGCGGCGTGCGCAGCGCCGACGAGATCGAGCGGCCGCTCGGTATCGACGTCTATGCGACCGTTCCGGCATCGTCCGGCCAGCGGCAGGTCGCCCGGCGCAGCGCGCAACGGCTGCCGGGGCCGCACCTGCTGAGCGTGCTCCAGCCGCACGACCCGGCAGTCGAAAGCCTGCGCAGCCTGCGCACCGCGCTGCGCTTCGCGATGCAGCGCGCGCCCAACAACGTGCTGCTGCTGACGGGCCCCGTGCCCGGCGCCGGCAAGTCGTTCGTCGCGTCGAACTTCGCGGCGCTGCTGGCCGCCAACGGCGAGCGCGTGCTGCTCGTCGACGGCGACCTGCGCCGCGGTTACCTGCACGACGCGCTCGGCGTCGGGCGCGAGGCGGGTTTCGCCGAGCTGCTGTCCGGCACCACGACGCCGGACGCGACGATCCGCCGCGACGTGATCCCCAACCTCGACTTCATTCCGACCGGCGCGATCCCCGCGCATCCGGCGGAACTGCTCGTCGACGAGCGTGTCGGCACGCTGCTCGACACGCTGTCGGCCCGCTACGACCGCGTCGTGATCGATGCCGCGCCGATCCTCGCCGTCACCGACGCCGTCGTGCTCGGCCGCCATGCGGGCACCGTGCTGCTCGCGGCCCGCGCGGCGTCGACGCGCGTGGCCGAACTCGGCGAAGCGATCCGGCGTCTCGCGCACAACGGCGTCGATGCGAGCGGCGTGCTGCTCAACGGCGTCGATCCGCGCTCGGGCCGCTACGGTTCGCGCTATGGCGCGTATCGCTACACCGAGTATTGCTACACGCCACCGCGTCGTGGCTTGACGTTGTCGATCGGACGGTCGCTGCGCTCGCTCGTCGCGCGCTTTCGGCGAGGCGCACCGCGATGAACGATCTCCGACACCTCGAACGCCGAGCCGCTGGGCAAGCAACGCGCCCCGCCGCATCGCCAGCGGCCGGCACATCCGTCCCGTCGCGCGCACCCCGCATTCGACCGCTTCGTGTCGCACTCGTCGTCGAGGCGGCGGGCGGCGGCGTGGCCGTCCATCTTGCCGACCTGATCGACGGACTGAGCAAAACCGGCGACGTCGAACTTCACCTGATCGTGCCGCGCGGCCCGCGCTTCGACGGCACGATCCTCGATGCGCGCGTGCTGGCGCTGTGCGCGAGCGTGCACCATGTCCCCATGCATCGCGCCGTCGGCTGGCGCGATGCGTGGGCCGTCGCCCGCGTGTATCGGTGCCTGCTGCGGATTCGTCCGGACATCGTGCACAGCCACAGTTCGAAGGCCGGCGCAGTCGCGCGTCTGTGCATCGGCCCGTGGCGGCACGTGTACACCCCGCACGCAATCTACACGCTCAACCCGACCCTGAGCGGCCTGCAGCGCCGCGTGTACGGCACGATCGAAGCGTTGCTCGGCCACTTCCGCTCGCACCGGATCGTCGCCGTCTCGCGCGACGAAGCGCGGCATCTGCACGACGCGCTCGGCATCCCCGCCCATCGCGTCGCGACGATCTCCAATGGTGTCGCGGCGTCCGCGACACTGCCGCGCCGCACCGCACGGCAGGCGCTGGGCCTCCCGGACGACGCGATCGTCGTCGGCTTCGTCGGGCGCCTCAGCCACCAGAAAGGCGTCGACCGGCTCGTGCGGATCGCGCGCGGCGTCTATCGCCAGTGCGGCCTCGACGTGCGCCTCGTCGCGATCGGCCCCGGCGACTTCGCGGCGGCAGCCGGCCCCGAGGCCGACGACGTGCCGCCGAATCTTCATGTCGTCGGCCCGGTCGATCGCGCCAGCCGATATTTCTCCGCATTCGACCTGTTCGCGCTGCCGAGCCGCTATGAAGGGTTTCCTTACGTGTGCCTCGAAGCGATGGCCGCCCAGGTACCGATCGTCGCATCGCGCGTTGCGGGCGTGACCGAACTGGTCGAAGGGCACGCCATCGGCGAAGTCGTGCCGAACGACGACGACACGACGCAATTCGCCCGCACCGTCGTCGCGCTCGCCCGCGACGCAGCGCGACGCGACGCCATGCGCGACCACTGCGCGGCTACGCTCGCGCAATTCTCCGCCGCGACGATGGTGCGGCACACGCACGACCTGTATCGCGCACTCGTACAAGGACACCCCGCATGACTTCATCCCCTCATGTCGCGCTGCTGCACGCGTACAGCGCCTGCAACACCGGCGACGGCCTGCTGGTCGACCTGTCCGTCTCGCTGCTGCAAGAGGCGTTCGGCGACGCGACACGCGTGTCGGTCGTCGCCGCCGATCCCGCGTCGTTTGCCGGTCACGACGACGTGCGCCCGGCCCCGGTGCTCGCCGATCGCGGCTGGCGCCGGCTCACCGCGGCCGCCCGCGCCGCGCTGCCCGTGCGCGCGAATGGCCGACTGCGCCCGACCGTCGAACTGCTCGACCGGGCCGACCTGATCGTCGGCGTCGGCGGTGGATACCTGCGCGCGCGCAATCCCGTCGAGGCGCTCAAGCTCGAAGCCGGGCACCTGCTGCAGATGCGCGCAGCGCGCGCATCGGGCAAGCCAGCCGTGTATCTGCCGCAGAGCATCGGGCCCGTACTGTCGGCCCATCCGGTCGGCGCCCACCAGCGCTCGCTGCTTGCCGGATTCGACACCGTCTTCGTTCGCGATGACCGTTCCGCAGCCTTCCTCGCAGAGAACCCGAACACGCGTCGCGCCCCCGATCTCGCCGTGCTCGATTTCGAGCATCGCAGCGATGCGATCCTGCAGCGCGCGGCGCGCGCGAATCACGACGTGCGGCACATCGCATTCGTGCTGCGCCGCGCGCCTGCGTGGTCCGCCGCGCAACGCGCACGCTACGACGCGTCGATCCGGCGGCTCGTCAAACAGGCGAACGCATCGTGCCGGATCAGCTTCGCGGTACAGAGCACCGGTCGCGGCAACGACGATCTCGCGTACTACCGCAGCCTCGGCATCCGCGAAACACCGGTGCCGCTCAGGTCATTGCTCGAGCACGACCGGCCCGACGTCACGGTGTCGGTGCGGCTGCACGGCGCGCTCGAATCGATCCTGCACGGCGTCCCTGCGTTCCACGTCAGCTACGAACGCAAGGGCTTCGGCGCCTACTCGGACATGCGGCTCAACGACTGGGTCGCCAACGGCGCGGATTTCGACCCCGCCGACGTCTTCGATACGATCTTCGCGCCCGGCGCGACGGCCGCGTTCTGGGACGCCGCACAAACCGGCTTCGCCGGCATCCGTGCGGCCCGCGTGCGCGTGATCGATACGCTGCGCGCCGCAGGCGGCATCGACGAAGGTGGACGATGCTGACACGCCTTCTGTTGCGCTTCTCGGCGCTCGGCCTGAAATTCGCGCTCGCGATCGTCGTCGCGCGCACGCTCGGCTTCGACGCGATTGCCGCGTACGGGCTGGCGGTGGCCGCATCGGTCATTGCGTCGAAAGTGCTTGGCCTCGGCTTCAGCCCGGAACTGAACCGCCGCCTGAGCGAAACCAACCCGATGCCGGCGATCGCTCACGCGCGTCGCCTCTGCGTCGTCTATGGCGCGCTCTACGTACTGCTCGCCGCCGCGCTTGCCGTGGCGACGCTGAACGAGCCCGCCGCCGCGCTGCTCGCACGATTCGGGCTGCCGGCATCGCTTGCCTGGAGCGTGCTGCTTGTCGCGCTGTCCGAGCACGCGGCGTTCGAGGCAAACGGATGGCTGTTCTCGCTGCACCAACCACGCGCCGCTTCGCTGCTGCTGTTCGTGCGCACCGGCGCATGGGCCGGCATCGCTTGCGCCGGACTGCTTTCCGGCGCGATGCAATCGATCGAGACGGTGTTTGCGATCTGGGTCGCGGTCAACGCATGCGTGGTGGTCGCATGCCTGCGTCGAATCGACACGTTCGCGCGCCGCGTACACGGCATCCGTTTTCCGGGGTGCGAGGCTCATCCGGGGAGCGTGCTGCCGGTCTGGCTGCGCGGGCTGCCCTTCTATGCGGCGGGCGTGCTCCTCGCGGCGCTGCAGTATGCGGAACGCTTCGTCGCGGGCGGCCAGGTGAGCGCCGACGCGCTCGGCCAGTACGTGTTCGCGTGGTCGATCGCCAATGCCGTGCAGACGGTCGCGTTCGCGACGGTCGTCGCGACGGCCGGCCCGCGCTTCGTGCGCACACTGGCCGACACGCCCGGTGCGTTTCTCCGGCAAGTGCGACGCGCGGTGGCAGCCAGCGTGGCGGTGACGCTGCTCGCGTCGGCCGCCATCGCGGTCGTCTGCCGCGATCTGTTCGCGTTCGCGCACCAGCCGGCGGACGCCGGTCATGCCGCGCTGCTCGCGGTACTGCTCGCGTCGTTCGTGCTGCGCGCGGCGGCGGACGTCCTGTGGACCGCCGCCATTGCGGTGCGTGCGGGCAGCATCGTGCTGGTCGCGTTGACGGCCATCGCACTGCTGTATCTGCCGCTCGCGTCGCAACTGATTGCTCGCGAAGGCGTCGTGGGCGCCGCATTTGCTCATCTCGCGACGAGCGTCGCGATCGCCGCGATGCTCGCGCTGAGTGTCGCACGGCTCGCGCGCCGGCATCGACTCGCCGCACAAACAACGGAGCTGCGTCATGCTGGATAAGCTGCTTTGCGCAGGCCCGCGGCTCAGCCGCGGCCTGATACGCGCGATCGCCGCGCTGGCCGTGCTCGCCTACTGGGTCATCTATGCGAAAGCCGGCGCGTTCCTGCCCGAGTTCGTGTTTCGCGACGCGGAGAAGATCCAGAGCCAGATCGGCGGCGCGAGCACCTACGAAGGCACGTCGTTCGACGCGGTCGCGCAGGTCTATGCCGCGCTCGGCACGACCGGCACACACCTGTTCGTCGCGTCGATCGGTGCGCTCTGCATCTGGCGCGTGCTCGGCCAGGGTACGCGCGCCGGATCGATGGCGGCCTGCATCGTGCTGCTCGCGCCGTGCGTGTTCTTCAATCTGTTCGTCGCGAGCAAGGACACGCTCGTCGTGCTGATGGCCATCGTGCTCGCCCGAATCGCGCAGCGCCGCACCACGCTCGTCGCGATCGCGGCCGCAGTCGTGCTGTACGGCGCGTACGCAGCCATCGTGCGCAGCTATTTCGCGCTGATCCTCGCGGTCGCGGTCGGTGTGCTGCTGTTCCGGCACGGCGGGTGGCCGCGCAGGATGCTGCTGATTCCGGCCGTGCCGCTCGCGATCTTCCTGCTGCCGAACGACGTGTATTACCTGCTGCTGCATCCGCGCGACATGGCGTCGGACTATCTCGCCTACCAATCGCCTTTCGGCGCTCGCACCAGTTTCCGCAACCCGCTCGAGCCAGTTTCGTTCGTCGCGTTCTGCGTCGACTACCTGTATGCGGTACTGCGCCTGAATCTGCCGGTGCTGTTTTCGCCCGGACCGAAGGAATTCGCGATGCAGGCGTTCGTCTGGATCGCGCTGGCCGCCGTATGGCGCCGCGCGCGCGGCGACGGCGGCGCCGGTCGCGACGTGCTCGCCGCGCTCGTCATCGGGCACGCGGCCGTATCGATGCTGTTCGAGCCCGATCTGGGCAGCTACACGCGTCATCTGTCGAGCGTGTCGTTGCTGTGCGCGATGCAGTTCGCTGGCGTATCGCGTTCGACGCGCGGGACGAATCGGGCGTCCGGCGCAATCGGCGCACCCCGGGCCGCCGCCGGCCGGCGGCGCTCCCCGACGACACCGCAAGCAGCCACGTCTGGAGGACCACATGCGTAACGACGGCATGCCACCCCGCGCGTTCTTTCCCAATATCCAGGCCGCCCGTGCATTCGCGGCCCTCGCGGTCGTCGCCTATCACATGCACGTACTGCCATTCGGTCAGGCCGGCGTCGACGTCTTCTTCGTGATCAGCGGGTTCATCATGTCGTGGGTCGCACCGGGCGAAGGTCGTATGTTCTTCCGCAAGCGCCTGGTCCGGATCGTGCCGCTCTATTGGGTGACGACGCTCGGCATCTACGCGATCGCCGTGCTGCGCCCGCACTGGCTGAACAGTACGACCGCGGCGCCCGAATACCTGATCAAGTCGCTGTTGTTTGTACCGTACGTCAAGGAAAACGGTCATTGGGGGCCGCTCAACCTGAACGGCTGGACCCTCGAATACGAAATGCTGTTCTACGTGGTAGTCGCAGCAAGTCTAGTGGGCGTCCGCGCACGCTTCGCGACGGCGTTCGCGGCGCTGATGCTCGCGTCGTTTTGCCTGTGGGCGACCATCGACGGCACACCGGGTACGGTCGCCCACCATCTGGGGCAACCGATCGTGCTGGAGTTCGGCCTGGGTGTGGTGGCGTACCGGATGCTGCAAACCGGTTTCGTGCGTCGCATCGCCACACCGGCGTGGGTGCTCGCGGCATGCGTCGCCGTCGCGGCGATTCCGTTGTCTCATGCGCTTTTCGGTACGCCCCAAGCGTTCGCGCGCATCGCGCTGTGGGGCATGCCGGCGTGCGTGCTGATCGTCTCGCTGGTCGTGCTCGACATGCGGAACGTGACGATCACGAACCGGATCGTGACCGCGCTGGGCGCCGCCAGCTATTCGATCTACCTGATCCATCCATATGCGATCGGTGTCGCCGAGAAAATCGTCGGCGTGCGCGCGGATCTTCAGACGTGGTCCAGCGCCGTGGCTGCGTGCGCGATGCTCGGCGCGGTGTGTGTATCCGGATACGTGTGCTATATCCGGGTTGAGCGACCGATGGTGGCCGCACTAAATCGATGGCTTCGCTGAGCGCAGGCTCCGATGCACGATTTATGATCGACTCACGACCAACGGGCGACGAGCGCCCCAAGCCATTTCATCGGAGGATTGCCATCAAGGCGCCCGGTGTCGCTCGTTGGCATGCGACCGACCTGAGCCGATAAGCAACACCATCGCACGGGTGCAATCGAGCGTCTGGCTGCGACGGAGCCCCTACGCGGCTCACCGTTGCGGGCTCCGCATGCCGGTCAGTTAAACGTCGCTGGGCGACCAGGGCAGCTAAGCACGCAGCGTGCCCGAGCCTTGTGTGGCCACATTCCGCCGGCCGGCACGTGAGAGGGATCGAGAAGCCTTCGAGACAAGCGCAGAGGTAACAAGGCCACTCAGTTGAGTTGCCAGGTGTAACGGATGATCTCGAAAGGAGTATTTCGACGGTTTTGATACCAGCCCCAGCCATACAAGTCAGGGCCAGTCGAATTGGAGGGCGAGAGGGAACGAACAACAGCCGCTCGACGTTGAGCGGCAATTTCGTCGCGCAGCCTGCGCAAGGAAACGGGTTGTGTGGTCGGTTGACGCATGACGATCTCGAAAGGCATCGATTTGTCGAAACCGGTTCGATTCATATGCCGATACGATCGAGGCTCTACCCTCAACCCGAAACACCCGCCCTGCAAGCCGAATGTTCCGGAATCTCGACGACATGGCCCGGCAAGGCCTGCGGCACGCCCGGATAAACATTGAAGTTATCGAGTTTTCGCCCATCCACTTCCGCCCCCTTCACGCGATAGCGAACATTGCCCGTGGCAGTGAGATGTGCGCCCGATGCATCACACGTGACCGACAGTTTCGCGCGTCCGCTCGCCGGCAATTGACGGACAAGTACGCTGAACCCGAGGTTGACGATAATGTTGCCCGCAGTCTTCTGTTCCCCCTCGGTCGACGCCTCGATCACGGGCGTGACGTTGAGCCGATACACCGTCTCCACTTCAACCGACCGCAACGGCTTCAATACGATTTTTTTCGTTTGCCCGGGCGCGAGACTCAGCTTGAACGGATACGCGTACAGCGAAGGCTTGCTCGCATTCACAATCGGCTCGACCTTTTCGTCGGCCAACGGTACGCCAGGATTGAGCAGACGCGACAAGGAAATGTTCACGTACTCGGGACGCATACCGTTATTGACGAGTTGCACGACCGTCGTGTCCTTGTCTATCTCGACCTCTTTCGGCAGCACGTCGATCGCCGCAAGGCTCGACCCGGAAAGGAGCCCGCCTACGACACAGACCATCGCTCGAAACCTGGCAGTAGAAAAGCTGGAGCTCATATCTGAATATCGATCAATTGGCGTTGGAAGGAAATTGCTGAGACTGCCGTGGAACTCGCCTCGCCACTTGCGATTCGGCGGCCGCCGATCGGCGGATCAGGTACTCGCACGAACTGTACGCATACCGCCGCCCGCAACAGATAGACCGTTCATCCGCTACGACCGGAAACGACTACCCTCACTGCTTGGTGATGATCGGCTCAAAGGTCAAGGACAGGGTGCCCGTGTATGTGCCGACGGTACTCTTGAAATCTCCCGCCGGCGGAAATGCCGAAACGAGAAGCGTGTAGTATCCCCTGGAATCCGCATTCGGTTCAGGGGGGGGCGGGTTCTGGAATTCGACACCCTGATCGACGCTCAACTGGGAAAGCGGGGCGCCTTCGGCGCCCAGGCTGACGGTCGGGGTCCGAAACGCAAGCGTCGGCTTTGCCTGATTCACGATTTGCAGCGGCTGATCCATGCGAACACGAAATCTTCCGGTGGTTGAATCGACGCGTAGCCGTGCCTGCACGTCATACGCAGTTTCCCAGCCACCGAGCTGCCGCATTTCCAGCCCGTTTCCGAACCACCCGCCCTTATCATCGGTCACGATCAGGTTGTTCGCGCGCGTAACGCGTGCGGTTACCTTGCTCGTCGTCTTACCGTTGACGAGGATGATCTGAGCAGACGCCAGCGCCGGCAACGCCACGAGTCCGATCAGCATCAGCTTGAAAAATCGCTTTCTCATCTCGCCCCCTAGGTTTTTGTAACAATAGTAAACGTCAATATGTCAGAATAATTCCCGACACCGACACTCATCCCAACCGATGTCTTGAACGTCGGAACAAAACATGTTCTGTTACGGTTATTTAACAAGACAGGACTATTACTTCCATTTGGAACGGTGAATTTATCAACACCACTATCCAGCGTCACCTTATACGGGATCTTTTCCGCCGCATTGGCGACGTTTTTCAAGAAAAAGGTTCCGCCCGAGGTGCCATTCTCACCTTTTGCATCAATAACGAACTGACGAGAACTGTTCACACCTGAATAAGTGAAACAGAGTTGTTCGGTCAAACCTGAAAGCGTCTTTTCGCCTTCACCCCGCGGCAATTCGCCGAGATTCCAGTCCGGCGCAGCCACATCGACCGTAATGGCGGCCGGCGGCGGAGGCGGCGGCCTGGTCGGCTCCAGGAGGTCGCACTTGCCGCTGCCCAATTTGCTTATATAGGCGGCCCCCGTCACTTCGCCGACGTCCGCTTTGGTGGTGTATGCTCCACCACGAATCCCGATACCCGGCCACTTGGCGATAACCGAGTTATTTATGATGACCTCTACGTCAGCGACGAATTTTGACCTATTTTTCCATGCGTAAACTCTAGAAAAGTAGATAAAATAGTCCTCACCTCTGTACACTTCGTCTGACCGATAACCATTCAGTGTGATCGACTTTGCAGCATTGCTGCTTGGCAAGATCTTCCCATTTTCATCATACGTATAGACCAATATCCCACGCGCCACCCACGTACCTTCACCAATTGTCTCAGGGGCCGATTTGAATTCCATGCTGACATTAATCTTGCTCGTTCCATCCCCAATGTTCTCCCACGAGCACGATTTATAGCTCACCAGAACGTCCGACGTGATAAGCGTAAAAGCTTTTGCGCTTTCCGCCACAAACAAAAGAGATAATAGGAGCACGTTGCAACACAATAAACTTAATGCCCGCTGCGTCAACATTCTTCGCATCATGTCGCCTGTATAAAATTTGCTCAATTTAACTTCATCGAGAAGACCAATCTCGCGAATTCACCGAGAATTCAACGGGTGCCCGATAAAGGCTCACAAACCGGAAAGATCCGCACTGCGATCAACCCGCGTCGCCCCGCTGATAAATCACGACTCCGTAGCCAATGCTGATCGACAGGGGTGCCGCTCGGCTGTCCTGCATGTCGTTGGACACCACGATGCGTTCCGTCGGCCGAAAGGTGACTCGCCATACCTGCGTTTGGGGCGGCGTACCGAATTCCTTCATGACCATCAGATATTTCTGCCCTGGCGCGAGCACGAGCCGACTCGGCTGGATCAACAATCCGGGCCGTTCGACTTCCGTCACCGGAACGAGACGCTCCGGGGACTCGCCAGGGTTCGCCACCCAATGCTGTTCGACGTTCAGATACAACGGCGCATCTCCGACGTTTTCGACGCTCAACTCGCCTGCCGGTTTGCCGGGTTCCAGCGTCAGTTCCACACGCGACAACCTCAGGACGCCGGCGGCCATGCTGGATGCGCACGTCATCGCGGCCAGAAGGGCCACGGCACCACGCAGTCCGGCTTTCATCACGGACATACGAGTTCCGTCGGCTTGTCGTCGACATTCATCGACATGCGCTTCGTCGCAAAATGCTGCGGCGTACCTGGAAAGACAGCCAACGTCTGCGGCGCCTTCGCCTTGTCATAAACGACCTGGGTAAAGATCTGACGCACATTCCCCGTGTTTTCCAGCGTCAAGCCGCCGTTTTCGCACCGATGCGTCCAGCCCGTAACCTGCTTGCCCGGCGCCGGCATGTGTCGCACCAGCACGCCATACCCGATCGCCACTGACATCGGCGCGGTGATCTTGTCCGCCGGCACGTCGTCGACCTTCAGCGATCGGACCGGCAGGATGTAGAGCCGATAGAGTTCCTCCCGCTCCGGTTCCGACAACGACTTCAGGACGATCGACCGTGTCTGGCTCGGGCCGAGCGTCAGCTTGTCGGGGCTGGCCAGCATGCCGGGATGCGCGACGTCACCGAGATCCACCTTCTTCTCCGGAATCGCACCGGGATTCGTCACTTTCTGAACGGTGATGTTCAGGTACAACGGCGCATCGCCCATGTTCCTCACGGTCACAGTCTGTTCGTGTGCGTTGAAGACCTTCGTCGTGGCCGGCATGACCATCAGTTCGCCTTCCGCATGAGCGGATTGGACGACTGCCATCACCAGACCGAACAACAGTGAAAATGGGGTATAACGTTTCATCGCTTTTCCTCTCCGATATTCGCCGGACGTTATTTGCAAAGGAAATTGCTGCCCTTTGCGTCCTTCAGATCGCACGTCAACCGGCGCCCACCTCCGTCGACCGTCACGACCCCCAGCATCTTCTTGCTGACGATAGAGAACAATCCATTCCGATGCACCGTATCGTCCGTTTCGACAATCTTCCCGCTGACGGGCTGGCCATTTTCGTCGATCATGAATCCGCTATAGACCATGTTGATATCGACACGCGCCTTGGCCGAATACACTTGCCCCGGATGGGCGCGCATGATGTTTGCCGGCACCTCGATATTCATGTCGAGATTGTCGTTATTGCCAAACACGCGTGCGAACGACACATCTCTATATGCGTTGAGCGGCACCGCGTAAGTTCCGTTTCCAGCAACCGGGCTACCTTCGACGCTGAAGCCATACTTCATGCCGTCAATTTTTGGTGTCCTCAGCAGCAATGCGCTTCCACTCGAACTGTACCGCCCGAATGCCATGCCATCCTTGCTTGCCGCAACCATGCCGCGGTAGTTGAAGTCGACGTTGCTGCCCGCATTGCTGGTGCCAAGATTCAGCGATGCGTCGCCACGCGTGCCGGAGCGCGTACCGTAAAGGTTGACGCCATAATTGCTGCCGACCCGGTTGGCCGTGGCGCCAATAGTCGACGTTCCGAAGCTGTCCACGAAATCCTTCCGGACGTCCCCGCTCAGCTGTGTCTGACCACCCACATGCGCGACATTGACCGTCCCTTGAACCTTGTCCAGGGTCATTGTCGTGTTGAAGTACACGCCATAGCCGCCGCTACCGCTCTGGTAACCGCCTTTCTGCACGCCAAGCGCAAACGTGGCCCACAAGCCGTTCGGACGATAGTTCCAGCGGACTTCCGCCTGATGCGACGGGCCGCCCATCGACTGCATATAGTTGTAGCCGAGCATCACCTTGCGCAGGCTGCGGCTATAGGACACGCTCGTGCTCGGTCGCCCGGAATAGAAGCGCGACACGTCGGTGCTCTGGTAGCGGCTCACCGACAGACTGCCGAGCGCTTCGCTGGCCATCGAGATGTTCACGTAGCCACCGACGCCTCGCTCCCCGGCCAGTAAGCCAAGCGTCGGTTGAATATCGATGTCGGCGATCTGCGTCGGACGCGTGATATTGACTTCTCCCGCCCATTTGCCGCCCTCGCCCGCAAGCGCCGACGCGTTCACGTAGAACTGCTTGAGGTTCCGGCTCACCCCGGCCTCGAGCAAGTAACTGCCGCTGCCCATTTCCTTGCCGGCCGTGAAGTGCCAGGCGTTGCCGCTCGTCGCGTTGAAATTCAGGTTGTTGATTTCACGGCGCTCACTGCTCACCACATTACCGTTACGGTCGACCAGCCGGACCTCGAGCGGATAGTAGCCACCAGGCAAATCGGCAAAACTGATTTCATTGCGTCCGATCGCGGCCGGCCGCTTGAAGATCAGGCGACCGTTGCGATAGAACTCGTAATTCCCTTCGGCCGTCGCATAGAGAATCAGCGAGCCGACATTGTTGTTCACCTGCAAGTTCGCCTGACTGCCGACCGTCACGAACTGATCGAAGCTCGGCGACAGCATCGTGCTGACGGAGCCCGCCGAGTAGTCGATGCTGTTCTGCTTACCCATGCGCACGTAGGTGCTTGCGAAGTTCTTCTGCAGATAGTACGAAGACACGCCGCGGTCGCCACCGCTGTAGCCGCGCGAGCTGGTCTGGTTCGCGTACCAACTCACGTAACCGAAGCTCTGCGACGGCAGTCCGACCCAGGTATTGGCGCTGATGTTTGCCGCGCGATAGCCGTCGGATCCGGCGCGCAAATCGACCGACTGGTTGTTGACGATGCCCAGGCTCGTCTGCGGCGCAATGTAGTCCTCTCGCGCATCACGAATCGAGATCGAGCGCTTCATTTTGTCGACGGTCACGTGATAACCGTCGATCTCCACGTCGCAGCCCTTGCTGCAACGCTTGTAATCCAGTTGTGAAACAACACGCTTGATCGTCGAGACATCCTCCGCCGGAATGCCATTTTCCTCGAACTTGCTCGCATCGAAAGTCAGTACGCCATCCGCTTGCGAGAAACCGATGAAGTCCGGCAACGTACGGCCGTTGAACGTCGCGACATAATTTGCGCTATCGTCCATCTCGGCCGCGCCGAACCCGTCCGGCACTCCGTACGAAACCTTAAGCTCTGCGAATGAATGCGACGAAACAAAAAGAAACGCACCCAGCCACAGCTTGTTGAAGCGGAAAGGAACTTTATCGGCGAACACGTTTTTCTTATCGAGGAGTTGGACGGATGGGCACGCGCTTGCTTCCTGTGACTGCGCTGAAGAGGAAGCCCCCTGATGTGGGGCTTCCCGTCAACCTGGCTAGGTGATTTACGGCGCGGTCGCTGCGGCCGGCTCGAACACCATGACGAGATCGCCGCTGTAGCTGCCGTTGGTGCTCTGAGTGCCCGCTTGCGTCGGTGCATCCACGTTGATCTTCAGGTTGTGGACTTCGTCGAAGCCGCCATTGCCGGCAACGGTTTGCGTGACCTTCTGGACGCCGGTCGTGATGTCATGGTCGCCCGCCTGGCTGGTCAGCTGGACCTTTGCGTTCTTCATTTCGTAGTGGCCGTTCGACATCTTCAGCGCCGATGCCAGCGAAACGTTGAAATCGGCATTCTTCGTCCACACGCGGACCGGCAGCGTCTTGGAGAACTTCGCCTGGGTGTAATCGGTGGCTTCGAGCTCTTCCGTGCCGTACCACGTCGAACCGTCCGGCTTCGAAACGAAGATGCCGTCGTTGATTTGCGCGGTCAACGTGATCTTCTTCGACACGGATTCCGCCTGCGCCGTATGCGCCATGCCGAACAGTGCCGTGGTCATGCCCAGTGCCAGAACGAGTTTGCTAAGTTTCATCTGATGCTCTCTTTTCAACGAGTTTCGAAAATGAAATGCCGGATTGAATCGGCACACGTTACGTGGAAGATCATTTCCACTGACGCTATTTTCCAAGAGCATCGCCATACGATGAATAGGACGATTTTTATAAACATCCGAGAAACACTCGTACATGTACGAATATTATCTTTCGGCAAACTCAAACCATTGATTGTCAAATCAATCTGACACTTGTGGTCATCGCATGCTTCATGCAAGCGACAGCACATGCTGGAAATGATTCGGGAAGACACGCTGCAAGCTTTGCCGCACGCGCAAAAGGAAGAGGCGACCGGTCAACGCGAGCGCTCGATTCACGCGTCCGGGACGGTCAAATGCGATCCGTCGTTTCGACGGATCGCGCGACGCCTGAGGAGATGACGCCGCTATTCGCGATGCTTCGGCAGACTCACCGCACGCAGCGTGCGTCGATCAGATGTGCGTGCCGGACTGCGCGAGGCCCGTTCAGCTCAGGCGCGTCAACGCAGTTTCAATCGCCGCCCTGCACTCAGGCCACGCCAGTCCAAATGCATCCGAACCGTCGCGGAGCAACACGTGTTCGGCTTGTGCACAGGCATCCCTCGCCACGGTATCGCGGGCAAGCGCAAATCCACCCCGCATCGAATGCAACTCGACCTTGATCGACTCGATATCGTTGTTCGGGAGTGCCGCTTCGATCACCACCAGCGAACGCAGCGTCGCCTCGCGTAATCTCTGCCGCATCTCGTCGGTCACAACCAGCGGCGCGCCATGTGCCAACGCATGCGCTTCGCCACTTTTCGCCACCCGCCGCCCGCCATGCCGGCGCAATACCGCTTCGAGCGTTCCGATCGACAACGGCTTCAGCACGACCTCCACCGCGCCGGCCCGTTCGCAGCGCTGGCGGTCCTCATCGGTCGCGTGCGCGGTCATCGCGATCACCGGCACTTTCGCGCCCTGCTCCCGCAGAAAATTCGCCAGCGCGAACCCGTCGAGTTCCGGCATGCCGAGATCCGTCAGCACGACGTCGTACGGATGCTCGAAAAACGCGCGCATTGCCTCTACGCCGTTGGATACGATCGTCGCGTCGTAATGCAGCGCGTCGAGCTGGTCGCGCAGCAATGCGCGACTCGCGGGATGATCCTCGGCGACGAGCACACGCAGCGGCTCCTCGTCGCCCTCCCGGCCCGGCGGGCCCGCTTCGGCCGCCGCCGTCGCTCGGGACTCATCATCCGCTTCCGATGCCGATCCATAACCGCGCACCGCATCCGCGAACGCCGGCAGTTCCGGCACGTCGATACGCCACCCGGGTGCGGCTTCGGACAGCGGCAACGCGGCCACGAAGGTCGTGCCTTCGCCAAGACGACTGTCGACGCTCAGCTCACCGCCCATCAGCGTGACGATGCGCTTGCACAGCGGCAACCCGAGCCCCGTGCCGCCGAAGCGGCGATACACCGATGCGTCGGTCTGAATATAGACGTCGAACAGCGTCGACACGCCGTCTTCGGGAATGCCGATGCCCGTATCCCGGACGATGATCTCGACTCGTCTTCCCGCGGCACCGGCCGGCACGGGCCGCGCCTCGACCGTCACGTCGCCGCGCTTCGTGAACTTGATCGCGTTGCTGACGAGGTTCGACACCAGTTGACGCAACCGGGTCGGATCGCCGACGTAGCCGTCGGCCAGTTCCGGCGCTACGCGACAAGCAAGCCCGAGGTTTTTCGCTTCCGCGAGCGGACGGAACATCGCGGTCACGTCGTCCAGCAGGCGACGCAGATCGAACGGGATGTTTTCCAGCACCATCTGGTTCGACTCCGCCTTCGAAAGATCGAGCACGTCATTGATCACGCGCAGCAACGTGTCCGACGACGAAGCGACCGTATTCAGGCGCCGCCGCTCCGCCGACGGTAGCGCCCCGCGCGCCATCAACTCGAGATTGCCGATGATCGCATTGAGCGGCGTGCGGATCTCGTGGCTCATCGTCGCGAGGAACGTGGATTTGGCCTTGTTCGCATCCTCGGCGGCCACACGCGCCGCACGGAGCGTCTCCTCCACTTCCTTGCGCGCGGTGATGTCGATCAGTGTGCACAGCAGCACGTCGATGCCGCGGTACTTGGCGCGCACCATGTGCGCATCGAGATACGCGGTGCCGTGTTCCGCGTGCTCGATCGCGAATTCATGCGTGACGAGCCCGTGCGCGCCATCGTCGACGCGCACCTCATCGCGATAAACCTGCCACAGTCTTTTGCCGAGCGGCGACCCCGAAACGGCCTTGTCGTAGGCAGCCATCGCATCGTTGCGCACGATCGCGTCACCGTCGGCGAGCGACAGCAGCGCGAGGCCGGCCGGCGCCGTGCGAATCAGCGTGCGGTTCAGCGCCTCGCTTTCGATCAGGCGTATCGCGCGCCGATTCGCAGGACGCAGCGCACGCCGGTCGAACAGCACGATCGCGGTCCACAACACCGCGATGCCGAACAGCGCCAGGACGCACGTGATGCCGATACGCGTGGCATTGGCCACCGCCACGCTTTGCCACGAAACGCTCTTGATCAGCACGAGGTCGGCCCCGGGCAGGCGATCCCCAAGCACGAAGCGGCCGCCGATGCGATGCGGAATGGCTGGCGCACGATCCCGATTCACCACGCGATCGAGCATTCGCGCGACGACTCCGCTGTCATGCGCCCGCCCCATCACGATATGCCCGCTCGTGTCGACGAGCACTTTCTCTTCGTCCGGCGCCTGCGGCGCCATGATCCGGTCGAGTTCGGGACGCCCGTTGAAAACAAGCCATGCGAACGGCTCGCCGTTCTCGTTGCGCAGCCGTTGCGCAATCCGGGTCACGGGCCTGCCAAGCAACGGATCGTCGCGCGTCTCGATGACGACGCGGTCATCGACGCCCGCCGGTTCGAGGCGTCGCGCCAGCGCCCGCAGATCGGACGGGGCCAGCCGTGCGGGGGCCCGTGCAGCCAGTTCAGCGCCGAACAACACCAGATAGTCGTCGTTCACGCCGATCAGGTAAGCCGAGAAACTCAGCGCAATCGAAACCGGCGACGGCGTGGCGACGGCGTGGCCCATCCGGTAGAGCGCGCCGATATAGCGCAGATACGCGGCAGGCGAATGCCCCGGCGTGATATCGGCGAACCCGACGACCCTCGACTTCCCGTACGGGTTCGGCCAATCGAGCCGGCCGCCATTGTCGATCAACGTCTGCAGATCGGACGGCGGCACGACTTCGGGGTTGCTGTTGGCCGCGGTCATGTTGTCGGCGAATCGTCCAAGCAACACCTTCGTCACCTGCAACTCGCCGTGCAGTTGCGCCGCTTCCCGCAGGAACGACGAGCGCATCTGGGCAACGTAGTCGTCGACGGCAAGCCGGACGACCAGGAACGCACACAGCACGATGAACACGGTGATCGCCACGCCGCCGCCGTACAGCAGCGCGTACTGCTGGCGCCGGACCCGGACCGGGTCGAACGGTTTGCCGCCAACGGCGGCAGCCTGCGCGGCCAGCCTTTTCAGTTTGTCGGGCATACGCTTCGATGTGGTTTCACTGTCGTCGAACGTGAGCCGGTATTCGCCCTTGCTGGCAACAGCTTGCCGCGGGTGCAACCGTCACGCATCGGACATGCGCGCAGGAACGGTGCATCACCGTGCCGCCCGCGCTGCGCGCCTGCCTGTGGCCGGTGCCGAGCCGTGTGGCCCAGGTCAGTCACGTGCGGGGGGGGCGCCCGGAGCGGACGGATCCTGCACGTCGCCTTCGTCCGCATACCGGATCAGGTCCGCGTCGCGAACGATCCCCAGCTTCTTCATCGCGCTCGACTTCTGGGAACTGATGGTCTGCTTGCTGCGATGCAGCTGCGTGGCGATCTCG
This sequence comes from Burkholderia sp. COPS, assembly GCF_019425585.1. Taxonomy (NCBI): domain Bacteria; kingdom Pseudomonadati; phylum Pseudomonadota; class Betaproteobacteria; order Burkholderiales; family Burkholderiaceae; genus Burkholderia; species Burkholderia sp. COPS. The sequence goes on from NZ_WIXR01000009.1 coordinate 70,382, forward strand.
CCCACCGTGTAGCCGGCGCCGAAAAGCCGGACCACCTCGATCTCGCGCGTCGTCAGCGCGCGCGCGACGGGCATCGCATCGCCATCCTGAAGCAGTTGCTTCACGAACGGCGACATGTAGTTCGCGCCGACATAGGCCGCGTGCACGGCGCCGATCAGGTGCGACAGCGCATCCGACTTGCTGAGGATGCAGTGCACGCCCTGCTTCTGGATCGCGCGCAGCACGCTCGGGTTGTCGATCATCGTGATCGTCACGATACGCAGCGCGGGGTAACGACGCTGCAGGAACGACAGCAGCACGAGGCCATCGCCGTACTTGCCGCCTGGCATCACGTAGTCGAGCACGAGCACGTCGCTCGGCTGCGCATCGAGCGCCGTGACCAGATCCGTCGAGTTCGAAACGGCGCCCACCAGCTTGATCGTGCTGTTGCCTTGCATCGCCTGCGACATCCCGAGCGCCGACGCCGGATGATCATCCGCCACCATCACGCGCACTGAAAATTCGTCCATGCTCCTGTTTCTCCCCGAGGCTTCCCGTCACGCATCCGGCGCACGACGCAACGCTCGCATCCTCGCGCCGTCGGCCGATCGTCAGCTACATACGGCCGCCGGACAATAGTGACCTAATTTTAAGATAAATCCGGCCGCGTTTGCCGGTCGGGCGGTCGATGCATCGCGCATCCTGCGCGCCAACTGGCGAACGGGCTGCGATGGCCGCGTCGCGCAGTTTGAGGGATCGAACACGCGTCACCGGGGAAATCGGCTACGCGGCGCGCCCGCACGTGCCAGAGGCGGCACCTGCAAGCGGCTGGCCCGTGCGGGTCCTCACCGCCTGCCGCCATCATACGGAGGGCGTCTCGGCGGACGGGCGCGGGGAGATCCCGCTACGTACCGCCCCGCCACCACGCACTATCGGTGCACCGACTCGCCGGGTTCGTCATGCCGCGCACCTTCCTGGCGCATTTTCCAATCGTTGATCGCGCGCCGTCTCTGAGTCGGCGACATCAGCAGATACTCGTTCATTATCGTCAGAAATTCCTTGCGCGACCGCTCGGACAGCGCCGCGAATTCGATCAGCAATGCGAATATCTTCCCCAGGTGACGCATGGTCTTCCCCTCCAGTGTGATTTGAAATGTGCACTGCGACCGGCGCAGGCACTCTGCCCCTGTCATGTCGGACATGCGTTGCCGGATTCCGTGTTGCCGGTTACTTGTCATGCAGTGCCGCCTCGCGATCGCCCGGCGCGCTCGCCGCGCTTTCCGGCGCAGCACCGCACCGCTGCCACACAGAGGCAAGCGCGGTGCGCAGGTGGACGAGCGTCACGGGTTTCGTCAGGACGCGCCGCACGCCTGCCGACAGGTAGCGGCGCATGCCATCGGGCGACACGTGCGACGTGATGACCAGTACGTCGCACGCGGCACCTTGGTCGCGCGCGGCTTCCGCCAGCTCGTGCGCGCGCAGATCGGGAAGATCGGCGCCGATCAGCAGCACGTCCCAGTCGCCGCCGGCCAGCGATTCGAGCACCGCGCGCCCGGACCCGACCTCGGCCACCGTGCAGCCGAGTGCATGCAGCTGCTCGCGGAAAATCGACCCGTCGACGGCTTCGTCGCGAGCGACCAGCACGCGCGGCGCACGGGCGATGGAGGGCTGTGACTGCGCCACCCCGGCGCGCCGCCGGCCGGGCATGGCGACAAGCGCAAGTTCGCCACCGGATGAAGCGGCAATCGCGCTTTCACCGCGACACGACGCGCAACACGACAGCGCGGCGCGCAGGCCGCCGAGCGAATAACTCGATACGCGCACCGTGCCGCTTGCGCGGTGCGGTTCGAGCGGGCCATCGCGCGTGGCGAGGATCAGCGGCGCACAGCCGCGCAGGTTGCCCAGTTCGGCGTGCGACCAGGTGTCGGGATCGCCGATCAGCACGACCGGGCCTGCCAGATCGCCCGGCAGGCTCGACAGGGTGTCGTACACGTCGACGTCGAATCCCCATGCATGCAGGTGCGGCAACGCGAATTCGCGCCATTCGCGATGCGCGGCAACGAGCGTCAGCGCACATGCATGCGCGCGCACGCCGTGCGGCCGGCCGAGCACCGCGACTTTCGTGCCGAGCGGCAGACGGATCGTGAAGCGACTGCCGACACCCGGCTCGCTCTCCACGCCGATGCTGCCGCCCATCGCCGCGACGAGGCGGTCGCACAGCGCGAGCCCGAGCCCCGTGCCGCCGTAGCGCCGCGTGATCGACGTATCGACCTGCGTGAACGCCTTGAACAGCTTGCGCCGATGCTCGTCGGCAATGCCGATGCCGGTATCCTCGACCGCGACCGACAGCACCGGCGCGCCGTGGCCGTCCGCAACGACGGCCACGCGCACCGTCACGCGGCCCGTGCTCGTAAACTTGATCGCGTTGTTCAGCAGGTTGCCGAGCACCTGCGCGAATCGCGTCGGATCACCGCGCACCCGCTGCGTATCGGCCGCGTCGATTTCGCAGAACAGCTGCAGGCCCTTCGCCTTCGCGATCGGCGCGAACGCGCTCAGCTCGCGTGCGACCGTCGCGATCACGTCGAACTCGATCGACTCGACCTGCATCGCGCCGGCCTCGATCTTCGAGAAATCGAGAATGTCGTTGACGAGCGCGAGCAGGCTCGTCGCCGACGTGCGCAACGTGCCGATGCGGCCGTGCTGGACCGCATCGAGCGCCGAGCGTTCGAGCAGTTCGAGGTTGCCGAGGATCACGTTCAGCGGCGTGCGGATCTCGTGGCTCGTCGCCGCGAGGAACGACGATTTCGCGGCATTGGCCGAATCGGCCGCGCGCACGGCCTCTTCGAGCTTCTGCATCAGCTGGTGCTTCGCGGTGGTATCGGTGACCGCGGCGATCAGCACGTCCGCGCCCTGATAGCGTGCGCCGCATGCGATGAATTCGAGATGCAGGTGCGCGGCTTCGCCGCTGCCGATCACGAGATCGTCGTGCAGCACGCGGCCCGCGCCACCGCTCGCGACGTGCGCCTGCCACGCGGTGGCGATCTGGTTCGACAGCTCGCGATGATCGCCGCCGTTGCGGGCGACCATCTCCCTGAGCGCGGGACTCGCCAGCATGCAGCGCCCGTCGTCGCGCGCGATCAGCCCAAGGCCGATCGGCGCCATCTCGATCACGCTGCGGCACAGCGCCTCGCTGTCGAACACGCGCTGCGAGCGGGCATAGAGCGGCGCGAATTCGCGCCGGTGAAAGCGCAGCAGCAACACCCACATGACGGTGAGCGTCAGCAGCGTCGCCGCCGCCAGCGTGCCCGCCGAATGCGCGACGCCGGCCGCAACGTCGGCCCACGACAACGCATACGTAAACGTCCAGCCCGTCGATTCGAGCTTGCCGTGAAACATCAGGAAGCCGTCGCGGAACACCGGCGAACCCGACGGGCCGCCGCCACGCCACCGGGCCAGTTCCAGCAGGCGCGCCGCGCGGCCGGCGTCGCCCACGGCGGGATCCATCGCGACGAGCCGGCCGTCGGCCGTCGCGATGGTGAACACGCCGTCGGGCCGATAGTCGGCCAGCCATGACAGCAGGTACTCGGGCGGATATTCGGTGACGAGCACGGCAAACGTTTTACCGTTGTCGTGCGCTTCGGCCGCGATCCGGATGCGCGGCTGCCCCGACACGGGATCGATGAACGGCGCGAGCCAGCGCACGTGCGGTCGGCTATCGACGACACCTGGATACGCGCGCTCGAAATCGATGCGCAGCGCGTCCAGCACGCGTGCGCGATCGTCAGGCGACACCAGCGCGGGATCGTCGCGGTTCCGGTTCGGCACCAGCCCGAACATGCCCGTGCGCGTGCTGTAGTGGTAGCCCTCCAGCGTGCGCCCGCGATTGATCGAGCTCGCCGCGCAGATGCGCGCCAGCAGCACCGACAGCGACAGGTAGCGCGCCACCTCGATGCGATCGCCCGTCTGCCCCGGCACGCCGAGCACGAGCGACGGATGCGGCCGGATCGCGACGCGCTGGTCGTCGCCGAAGAAGGCATCGACGACCGATTCCGGCGCGCTATCGGCCTCGCGCCAGATCAGCTGCGCATTCGCGACGCCGTTGCGGAACGAGGTTTCGCTCACCTGGATCTCGTTGAGCGTCTGCTCCAGCCCGTTCAGGTAATTGCGCCGCTCGCCCTCGACATGCCCCGAGACGATCGCCGTCATCCCGAGACCGCATGCGATCAGGACCAGGATGGTAACGACGATGCCGCCACCGAACACCGAGATGCTCAGATAGCGGCGGAGGGATTGAAGCGGACTCTGCGGCATGACGCGCGACGAGGGTCGCGCCCTCGAACGATGCCGATTCGAAGTGCGACGCCTGGCCGGAATTCACCATGGAAAAGATGGAATGAATTCCGACGATGCCAAACGGGTATGGGAGCGTCCACCCCAAATGAACCGTTTCGTACACGTCAAATCCTATTGAGCGGATATTTAGAACTTGACCGAAATTCGGTGCGGGAAAATGTGGCGTTCGGACACATCCCGGCTGCACGTCGGACCCTGCGACGCGCAACCGGGAGGAAGAGGAGGCGAGGAAAAAGGCGGGGGCGGGCCATCAAGCGGCATACCCCCACGGAAGCGCCGCTCAGGCGGCGAGGCACTTCGGCGGCCGTCGAACGACGGCAGGTCAGTTCTGCGTGAGCGGGTTGAGCGTCGTGCACAGGAACCCCGTGCAGTTCGCCGGCTTGAAATAGAACGACGCCATCACCGGCGTGGGGGCGCCGAGCGCGAGATCGCTCAGATACGCGGTACCCTGCGCGCCGAACGTGTTCGACTGCTGGACGAAGCTGGCGCCGCTCGACTGGATCGCGGCCGACTGGTACGTGAAGGTCGGCGACTGCGTCTGGTCCTTCACGTAGACCCACGAGATCGTGCTGCCGAACACCATCGCGCCCTTCGCGCGATAACCCTTCGCACCTTCGCTGTTGGCCTGCGCGATGAAGTCGCTGACGCTCGTCGTCGGCGTGAGCGCATCGTACGTGTAGGTTGCGCTCGACGCGTTGTTCTTCATGTACACGTTCGACTGCACCGAGCCGATCATCATCGGGCCCAGGAACCAGTAACCCGACTGGCCCTGGCCGTTCGCCTGCGTGAGGAATGCGTTCGGGTCGGCCGGCAGGCCGGTCGTCGTATACGTGTAGGTGGCCGACGAACCGCCATCCTTGCGGTACAGGTAGCCGTACGTGAGCGGCCCTTCGTAGCGATAGCCGTTCGTGCCCTGCGTGTTGGCCTGGTTGAGGAAGGTCGACCAGTCGCCCGGCGCGGATAGCAACTGGTACGTGTAGGTCTGCACGGTGCCGTCGTTCACGAAGATCGAGCGCGAACCGCCGTCGGACGGAGCGTAGTAGTAGTCGCCCAGGTAGCGGTAGCCCTTCGCGCCTTCGCTGTTGAGCAGCGTCAGGAAGCTCGCCTGGTCCGCCGCGGTCGGCTGCGCGTCGTAGCGCAGCGTCAGCGTGCCGCTGCCTGAGCCGCCGGAGCCGCCCGACCCACCCGAGCCGCCGCTACCGCCGCTTCCCGTTCCGCCGGAACCCGTCCCGCCGGTGCCGCCGTTGTTGCTCGTGCCCGATCCGCCGCCGGACGACGCTGGTGATGAATTGTCGTCGCCGCCGCAGGCGGTCAGCGCGAGACAGGTCAATGCGATCAATGCAACGGCTTTCATCGGAATCACCTCGAAACGAACAGGACAAACAGGACGAACGAAGCCGGCGCGCGCGGCTCACGCCGCACGCACGGACGATTGCGAAGCGGAAACCGGCCGGCGGCGCACCGCCGGCCCTGGACGTCAGTTGACCTGGAGCTGGCCACCGCGGCCGAGGCCGCCCTTGACGTCCTGCGCCTTGTAGCTGCGCAGTGCGACGACCATCTTGTTGTACGCGTCGATGAACGCGACGACGGTCGCCTTGCCTTCCGGCGTCGACGAGAAGCCCGCGAGCGCACCGCCCACGCCGCCGCCGAAGCCGCCCAGCGCGGCACCGTAGTTGGTCGCCGTCGAGCTGCCTTCCGATGCCGCGATCTGCACGGCCGAGCGCACGTCGAACAGCGTCAGCGTGACGACCGATGCCTTCGTCTGCAGGTGGCCGGCCACCGCCGCCACCGCGCTGTTGCCGATCAGCCCGCCGATCATGCTGCCGATGCCGCCGATCGGCGAATCGTTGATGACGATCTGCGGTTCCATGTAGTAGTCGGCCGCGACACGCTGGCCCTTCTGCTGCTTCGAGCCCGCGCGGTATTCGCCCGAGTTGCGCTGCAGCTGCGTGATGCGCGACAGGCGCGCGTCGCTCTTCTGGTTGCCGATCGACGTGATCACGAAGCAGTTCGACTGCTGGACGGCCAGGCGCAGCAGCGGGTCGATCGTCGTCATCTTGGTCGCGCTGCCGAACGGGCCCCACCAGTCGGCATTGCGGCCGTCGTCGACGGCGATCGTGCCGAGCGGCGACGCGCAGCGCTGCAGCCCCGTGTCGGCGCCGGCGCTCGTGCCGCCCGCGGCGGCACCGGTCACGCCCGCGTTCTGACCGCCGGGCGTCACGACGCCGCCGCAGCCCGCCGCGGACGCGCAAAGCGCTGCAACCAGCGCACCTTGAGTGAGACGTTGGGAAAGGTTGGTCTTCATGTCGTTGTCGATCGATTAGAGTCGTTGTTCGGCTTATGTGTTCGTGCGAACTTCGATAAGCCCCCCGGCTGGCGCGCGATGGTGGTCTCCCCGCTGCTGCCCCCGTTGCTTCAGGCCCGGTCAGTAGTACCAGTACGTCTGCTGCCAGACGCCGTAGTACGGATAGCCCGAGTACCAGTAGCCGTAATAGACGTCACGCCATTGCGTGCGCCATTTCCAGTCTTCTTCGTCTTCCTTCTTGGCCTTGCGTGCAAGGTCGAGCAGCTTCTTCGACTCCTTGTCGCCGCGGGCGGCTGCGATCGACAGCCACTTCTCCGCTTCGCGCGCATCGGAGCCCATTTCCTCGAGGCCGAACAGGTAGAAACTGCCGAGCGCCTTCTGCGCCTGCAGGTCGCCACGCTCCGCGGCCTCGCGCATCCACTTGAGGGCCTGGTAGCTGTCCTGGCGCACGCCGTCGCCGCGGAAATAGCGCAGGCCGAGGTCGTAGGCGGCCTTCGGCTGGGTCTTCGCGGTCTGCTTCAGCGCAGCGATGCGCGGATCTTCCCGGTCTTCCGAATCGTCCTTTTTCTGATAGGACACCTGATCTTTAGGACGGTCAGAACAGCCTGTGTCGTCGCAGATCCGCACCGTGTTGCCAGTGACGGACGGATCCTGCGCGCACGCGGCCAATAGCAACAGCAGCCCCGGTGCGAGTAGACGGCGGAACATTGGTACTTTCCTCAAGTTTTATTGGCGCCGCAATTCTTCGAGCTTTTCACCCCCGTGAGCTCGCACCCGGCGGCGCGCGGCGCAACGGATACAATCCGTCGACGCCGACACGCACTCCAAGGCTCTCTCAGGTTCTCTCTTCGAATCGTTCAGTCACCGCTTCATTGTTGTCGCTTTTCGTTGTACCGGCTGTTGCCGGCTGCGATCTCCAAACATGACGCGACAAACAAAGGTGACGTGGTGAGCAATAATAATGGAGAAAAACAGCATGTCAAGGTGATTCGCTTTTTCAAAGTTTGCGTGTCACGTCAGTTTTGATATGCTCTCCCTCGCCAAAAACCCCTGGAGACCCCATCGAGATGTCCAACAGCGAGCAGGCCAACGTCGATCTGATCACCGCCAACAAGGTGCGCGACCTACTGAACCGGAACGGCATTCCGCCGCGAAGTCACAACACGACGATCGCGAACGTGCTCGGCCTCAGCTTCTCTGTCGTCACCCGCAAGATGAAGGGCATGATCCCGTGGAACCTGTCGCAATTGCAGGACATCGCGACGCATTTCGGCGTGCCGCCCGCGATCCTGCTCGACGACAAGGGCACGCAGCCGGCCGCCGCCGAGATGATCGACGCGACGCTCGTGATCGAGTCGCGGCGCTTTCGCTGCCGCGCCGCGATCTCGACCAAGGCCAGCAGCCAGATCGAGACGGACTTCGTCGCGCTGCAGTGGCAGGGCGAGTGGCTCATCACCGAGCGTCAGCACGCGCGCGAGGGCCGCACGTATCCGGTCGACGTGATCGAGCTGCGCTCGACCCAGCCGAACGTGTATGCGGCGCGGATCGCCGTGGTCGACGATTCGCAGGACGTCGCCGAAACCATCTGTGAATATTTCATCGAAAAAGGCGTGAACGCGATCCCGTACTTCGACGGCGCGTCGTTCCGCAAGGCACTCGAAGTGGAGGATTTCGACGGCTACATCCTCGACTGGATGCTCGGCGACCAGACCGCCGCCGAACTCGTGCGCGGCATCCGCTCGAGCGAGAACAGCGGCGCGCCGATCTTCCTGCTGACCGGCAAGATCTCGACCGGTGAAGCGAGCGAAGACGAAATCGCGCACATCGTGTCGCACTACAACGCGCGCTGCGAGGAAAAGCCGGTGCGCCTGCCGATCCTGTTCGCCGAAGTGGCGCGCGAACTGAAAATCACGCTGCCGGCCGCGGCCGCCGCGAACTGAGACCAGAAACACAAGCCACCACACAACACGACAAAACCGAGGGAATGACATGCGAATTCCGACCATCTGGACCAAGGGCCTGCTGACGGCCTGCCTGCTCGGCATGGCCGCCGCGGCGTGGGCTGCCTCGTCGTTCACGTTCACCGTCGACGGCAGGATCGACAGGCACAACCAGCCGGGCAAGACGGCCTACGTCTTCTCCGAACAGGCGCTGATGGCGCTGCCCCAGCACACGATCGTCACGTCGACGAGCTGGACACCGAAGGCGACCTTCACCGGCCCGCGCCTGTCCGACATCCTGAAGACCGTCGGCGCGCACGGCACGCAGATCGAGTTCCGCTGCATCGACGAGTACACGTTCACGATTCCCGTGTCCGACGCCGATCGCTACGGCGTGATCCTCGCGCGGACGATGAACGGCAAGGTGCTCGACAACGACAACTACGGCCCGCTGTGGATCATGTACCCGCGCGACCAGTATCCCGACGAACTGAAGACGCCGCTCGGCGAAGCCAAGTTCGCATGGCAGATCATCGGCCTGACGGTGAAATGAAACGCGGGCGATGGAAAAATAGAAAAATCATCCTGGTCCTCGGCTCGCTGTGGATCATGGGGTTCGCCGCGTGGGCGTTCCTGCTGTGGGACCTCCTCGCCACCTCGGTCAACGAAGGCGTGCTCGAGGGGCCGCGTGAAGGCGTGTTCTGGACCGCTGCGCAATACCGGAACGTCTATACGCGGTTCGACCGGCAACTGATCCTCTACGCGACGCACGAGGACGACGACTTCAATCACGTCCAGATGCAGCTCGACAGCCTGTCGGTGTCGTTCGGCTTTCTGCAGCGGCCGTCGGAAGTGTCCCAGTACTGGCTGCGCATCCCGCGCGCGCGCAACGAGATCGACGCGCTCGGCGAATTCATGACGCGCCTGAAGCGCGACGTGCCGCCGTTGCGCGATTCGCCGCAGCGCGCACGGCAGGTGATCGACGACGTGAATGCGTACTGGCCGAAGGTCAACGGCCTCGCGAACTATTTCCGCGCGATCGAGATGGCGCAGCGCGACTTCACGTTCCATCAGCTGAGGGACAAGCAGCGCGCGATCCTGATCCTCGGCATCGTGCTCGGCGTCATCCTGTGCGCGTTGTTCCTGCTGCTGTTCTATACGATGCGCACGCGCGACGACCTGCTCGAACGGCAGGACGCGGCGCTCGACGCGGAACGCAAGGCGTCCGATCGTGCATTCGAGATGATCGAGGCGAAGAATGCGTTCCTCGGGATGGTCAGCCATGAGTTGCGCACGCCGCTGCAGGCGATCTGCGGATCGGTCGAGATCCTGCTCGCGCGCCCGCAGTCGGACGCGAACCTGAAGACGATCCGGCGGCTGCAGAATTCCGCGCTGTCCCTCGAGGCGCTCGTCAAGGACCTGACCGACTACATCAAGCTGCGCTCGACGAAACGTCTCGCCGAGCTGGATACCGTCGCCATCGCGCCGCTGCTGGCCGAAGTGCTCGACCCGCTGCGCGAGAAGATCGCGGCCAGGCGGATCGTGGTCACGCAGCAAGTCGAGCCGCACGACCTCGCGATCCGCTCCGATCGCAAGCTGCTGCGCCAGGTGCTGTCGAACCTGATCGAGAACTCGGTCAAGTACACGCTCGGCGGATCAATCAAGGTGTCGATCACGCTCGCCGACGCGCCGGCCGGCCAGCAATTGAAGATCGCCGTGCGCGACACGGGCGCCGGCATCGCGAAACAGCACCTGTCGAAGATCTTCGAGCCGTTCTATCGCGCGAACGACGCGGTCGGGCTGCATGTGGACGGAATCGGCATGGGGCTCGCCGTCGTGCGCGAAATCGTGACGACGCTGCGCGGGCATGTGGACGTGCGCAGCACGGTGGGCGAAGGCAGCGAGTTCGTCGTGACGCTGCCGGCCGAAGTGCCCGGCATCGACACCGCCGGCAACGCGGCCGGCGACGCGCCCGCGCTGCCGCACGCGGCCGCATACCGCGGCCGGCGCGCGCTGGTGGTCGACGACGACGACAACGCACGCGAAACGCTCGGCGCGATGCTGTCGGCGCTCGGCATCGACGTCGATCTGTGCAGCACCGGGCAGGAAGGCGTCGCGCGCTTCGGTGCGAGCCGCTACGACATCGTCGTGCTCGATCTCGAGCTGCCGGACCTGAGCGGTTTCGACGTCGCACGGCGCATTCGCGCGGTGGCGCAACCCGACGACGACGGCCGGCATCCGGCGATCCTCGGCGTCAGCGCGTATGAATCGGCTGCGCTGCGCGAGAACAAGCGGGTATTCGACGCATTCCTGCCGAAGCCCGTCCACCTGCGCGAACTCGGCGCGCTCGTCGAGAAACTGCTCGCGTAAGCCCGCGATGCCGTGTGCGCACAGGCACCGCATTGCGAGCCGCGCGCGGCGTCACCCGTCGAGGCTCATTCGCCGATCAGGTGCAGCACGATGTCGCGCCGGTGCGCGGCGCGGCGATGCTCGAACAGGTAGATGCCCTGCCACGTGCCGAGCACCATGCGTCCGTGCTCGACCGGGATCGACAGCTGTACCTGCGTGAGCGCCGTGCGCAGATGCGCGGGCATGTCGTCTGCGCCTTCGGTGTCGTGCTCGTAGCGCGTGGCGTCCTCCGGTGCGAGCGTCGCGAAGTAGCGTTCGAGATCGCGCTGCACCGACGGATCCGCATTCTCCTGGATCAGCAGCGACGCCGACGTATGGCGGCAGAACACGGTGAGCAGGCCGGTGCGGATCGCCTGCTGGTCGACGAACGCACGCACCTGCGGCGTGAATTCGACGAGGCCGCTGCCGCGCGTGTCGACGCCGATGTGCGTGAGGGCCTGTTGCATCTCGGCGACCTCAGGCCAGCGCGGCGAAGCCGTCGGCTTCGATCTGCTTCGCGTCGGCCGGGCGCACGACGCGCGCGACCTCGACACCGTCGCGCAGGAACACCAGCGTCGGCCACAGCTTCACGCCGAACGAACGGCCGAGCGGGCGGCCCGGGCCATCCTCGATCTTCAGGTGCCGCACCGCAGGATGCGCGGAGAACGACGCGACGATCGCGGGCTGCGCGCCCGCGCAGATCCCGCACCAGTTCGCGCCGAATTCGATGACGGTTGCGCCGCCCAGTGCGTCGACTTCCGCGCGCGTCGGTGCATTGGCGGTATAGCGTTGCTCGGTATCCATCGGGCCCTCGTGTGCGTTGGCGGAACGTGGCCGCGCCCGCATGCGTGGTGCGGCGGTCGCGGCCTGCGATTTCCTACTCTAGCGGAAAAGCGCGCGCGATGCCGGCCGGCCCGTTGCGGCGCCCATGCCGCCGGTGCCCTTCCGGAATGACACGACAAGATTCGGAGCGCCGCGCCGCCGCGACAGGATCAGCATGCGGACTGATCCGTCACCGAGGGCACCTGCCATGAATGCGCCGCATTGCGTCACCGAACCGAACATCCTCTATTTCGGCACGCCCGTCGTGCTGGTCAGCACGCTGAACGAAAACGGCACGCCCAATCTCGCGCCGATCTCGTCCGCGTTCTGGCTCGGCTGGCGCGGCGTGATCGGCATCGCCGCCAGCTCGCAGACCACCCGCAACCTGATGCGCACCGGCGAATGCGTGCTGAACCTGCCGTCGTCGGCGCAGGCGGACGCGGTCGACCGGATCGCGCGCACGACGGGCACGCATCCGGTGCCCGACGGCAAGCGCGCGAAAGGCTACGTCTTCGAACCCGACAAGTTCGGCACGGCCGGGCTCACCGCAACCGCGTCGCAAACCGTCGCGCCGCCGCGTGCGCTCGAATGCCCGGTGCACATGGAAGCGGTCGTCGCGGCCACGCATGGGATCGGCGACGAGGCGCCGGACCTGCGCGGCCATATCCGCGTGTTCGAGTTGCGCATCCAGCGCGTGCACGTGCATCCCGACCTGCTGATGGACGGCTACGCCGACCGCATCGATCCGGACAAGTGGTCGCCGCTGATCATGAGCTTCCAGAAGTTCTACGGGCTGGAGCCGCGGCAGGTGCATGCGTCGCGGCTCGCGGAGATTCCGGAGCGCGCGTATCGCAGCCCCGACATCGAACGTTCGCGTGAAGCGGGCATGTTGACCGGCGCCGGACGGTAACGAAGCGCCCGGCGCAATCGCAGTGAACCGGGCGCTTCGTCATGCCTCCACCGGCGGTGGCGAGGCGGCTGCACCGACCCCGCACCGCCTCGTTCCGCCTCGCACTGCCGGCCCTGTGCATCGCGGTGCCGATCGCGCGGATTCACACCGCGAGCCTATTCCGCCTCGCGGCCCGCCATGCGTTCCATCCACTGCTCGAACGCGGACACCGCGGCATCGTCGGCACGATCGGCGTTCGTCACCAGCATGTAGTCGTCGGCACGCCATACAGGCGACGCGATCGGACACACGAGGCGCCCCTCGGCGAGATCGCGCCCGATCAGCGGCAGCGATGCCAGGGCCACGCCGAGCCCCTCGATGGCCGCGCCGAGCTGAAGATTCACATGATCGAATTCGACATGACGCGCGGCGCGCAGATCGGAAGCCCCCGCTTCCTGCAACCAGTGCGACCAGGCGGAGCGCGTCGTGGCCGAATGCAGCAGGGTGTGATGGCGCAGGTCGGCCACGCCCTGTATCGGATGCCGGCGCAGCAATGCGGGATTGCAGGCCGGCACGCGCAGGTCGGGCATCAACGGGCGCGATACGACGCCCGCGCCCTGCTCGGGACCGGAACGCACACCGATATCGAAAGCGTCGGCGACATAGCGCAACTTGCGCGATGTCGTCGACACCCTCACGTCGATGTCGGGGTACCGCGAATGGAAATCGGCGAGCCGCGGCAGCAGCCAGCACAGCGCAAAGCTCATCGGCACATTCACCCGCACGACGCCCGATATCCGGTGCTTGAACGTGTCGTGGCGCAGCCGCCCCACCGCGGTACCGAGGCGCTCGAACACGTGGCTGACGTCGTTCAGCAACGCGGCCCCTTCGTCGGTCAGCACGACACCGCGCGGACGACGGTCGAACAACGGCAGCCCGAACCAGTCCTCCAGCAGCCGGATCTGCTTGCCTACGGCCCAGTGGGTGACATGCAGTTCCACCGCCGCCCCCGCGAAGCTGCCGTGCCGCGCGACCGCATCGAAAGCGCGCAGCGCATTGAGCGGGGGCAACTCGCCCCGATGCTTCGCCGTGTCCTGGTTGTCGTTCATGACGTGACTTTTTCTCTCCGTTGACGCGATTTTAGTTCAATTGAAATGGCCGCTGCCTCCCCCATAAAATTGGCGCATCGAGCGTGAACGCGATGCCACGAGCGGCTTCCACCGACCGCTCGCACGGAGCAAATGACGATGCGCCTGCCGGTTTTTTCCCCTCCCGTGACGCGGGGGACTGCAACGCCCCGACGGCGCGTGCTGTGGCTGTCCTGCATTGCGCACGCAATGCACGATGGTTATACGGACATGATTTACGCGTTGCTGCCGGTGTGGCAGTCGGAATTCGGGCTCGACTTTGCGGCCCTGGCGATCCTGCGCGGCATCTATGCCGGCACGATGGCGACGCTGCAGTTGTCTGCGGGGCGCCTCGCGCAACACCTGGGCAGCGGCACGACCCTCGCATTCGGCACACTGCTCGCCGCGCTCGGTTATGCGCTCGCGGGCCTGTCGGGTGGCCTGCTCGGTCTGGGCGTGGCGCTGGCGATTTCGGGCGGCGGATCCAGCACGCAGCATCCGATCGCATCGGGCGCCGTCTCCCGCCTCTATGGACGCGACGCGAGAGGCCCCCTGAGCATCTACAACTTTGCCGGCGATCTGGGGAAATCCGCACTGCCGGCCGCCATTTCGCTGCTCGTGACCCTGATGCCGTGGCGTCACGCGCTATGGATCGTCGCCGGATTGGGCTGCGTCGTGGCCGCCGTCATCGCGCTCTGGTTTCCCGCCGTGCCGCGTGGCGCAAGCAAGACGGCGGCCAAAGAACAGGCGTCCGCTCAACGCAGCGGCACCGGAGGAAGCGGCTTCCCCACGCTGTTTTCCATCGGCGTGCTCGATACGGCGGTACGCATGGGACTGCTGACATTTCTGCCTTTCCTGCTCAAGGCGAAAGGTGTCTCGCCGCAACTGCTGGGAACGGCGCTTGCGCTCGTGTTCATAGGCGGTGCGGCCGGCAAATTCCTGTGTGGCTGGTTGGGCGCGCGCCTGGGTATGGTCAGGACGGTGCTGCTCACGGAGGGCGGTACAGCCGCGTGCATCGTCGCGGTGATGTATCTCCCGTTGGCACTCGCCATGGTGCTGCTGCCGATTCTGGGTATGATGCTCAACGGCACTTCGTCGGTGCTGTACGGAACCGTTCCGGAGATGTCCGCACCCGAGCGCACCGAGCGCGCATTCGCGATCTTCTACACGGGGACGATCGCATCCGGCGCAATATCGCCTGTTCTCTACGGTTTCCTGGGCGACAGGATCGGTGTGCATGGCGCCACGTATGCAACCGCGCTGACCGCCCTCGCGATTTTTCCGCTCGCCCTCGCACTGCGCCCGCATCTGGCGGATGACTGAACAGGATGAACACCATGACGAACGCTGGCTACCCGACCGTCGCCCTCGTCGGTCCGGGCGCAATCGGAACGACCGTCGCCGCGGCCCTTCATGAAGCCGGCCGCACGCCGGTGATCTGCGGCCGCTCGGCGCACGAACAGTTGAAGCTGCGCTTCGACGGCGGCGAGATCGTCGTGCCCGGGCCCGTACTGACCGATCCGCACGCGGTCGAGGAAAGGTTCGATCTCGTGTTCGTTGCGGTCAAGTCGACGCAGATCGCGAGCGCGGCACCCTGGGTCTCCGCGCTATGCGATGCGAATACCGTCGTCTGCGTGCTGCAAAACGGCGTCGAGCAGAAAGCCGCGTTCGCGCCGTATGCGGCCGGCGCCACGGTCGTGCCGTCGGTCGTCTGGTTTCCGGCGCAGCGCGAATCGGGCGCATCGGTGTGGCTGCGGGGCAAGCCTCGGCTCACGCTGCCCGATACGCCGGCGAGCAACGTGGTGGTCGCCGCTTTGCACGGCACGCGCTGCGCGCCGGAGGTGGCGGAGGACTTCATCTCGCTCGCGTGGCGCAAGCTCTTGCAGAACGCTGTGGCGGGACTCATGGTGCTGACCGGTCGCCGCGCCGGCATGTACACGCGAAGCGACATCACCGAACTGTCGCTCGCCTACCTGCGGGAATGTCTCGAGGTCGCGCGGGCGGAGGGCGCGAAGCTGGGCGATGACGTGCCGCAGGAAATCGTCGATGGATTGCATGGCTTTCCGCCCGATTTAGGGACGTCCATCCTTGCCGACCGACAAGGCAACCATCCGCTCGAATGGGACTGCCGGAACGGCGTCGTGCAGCGCTACGGACGAACGCACGGCATTCCGACGCCGATCAGCGATCTGGTCGTTCCGCTTCTCGCTGCCGCCAGCGATGGCCCGGGCTAGCCGCAAGCAAACCCAAGGGATCGGATCGACGCGAGACTCACCGCCTCGTCGGTCATGAAATTCGGCCGCCGTGCGCGTCTGCGATCGGATGATCAGACTCCGTGCAAATCGCCCGGTTGCGTCGGAAAGTGCATCGCGGCGAATCAGATAACATACAGGCCGCCACCTTTCCACGATCAGACCGACGGAGTGTTTTCAGTGATTCAACCGACCCCTGTATTCAAGGACAACCTCGCGCAACTGCCGGCCATCGACGGTATCGCGCGCATCGATCTCGCCGGCGCGAACGGCGACGTGGTCGCGACCATCGAGAACCAGCCGGGCAAGCAAGGCTCGCTCGCGGTGTACAACTATCTGCAGCAGGCATTCGGCACGCTCGACGCGAAAGCGGCCGAGCACGGCCTCGCCGTGTTCGCCGAACATACGGCCGACGCACGCAACCGCCCGGGCGCGCACCCGAACGTCGATCGTCTGCTGGCGATCGTCGACGGCGGTGAAGCGCTGCACATCGACGTCGTCGCGAAGGGCTGAGTCGTTGGCGGCACACGTGCGGAACACCGCAATCGTCGCATCCGTATCCGCTTCCCTGGAGATCGCCCGCGTGTCTCGCTTGAGTGCTCTGGCTTCGGGCCGTCGTTTCGCGACGGCCACCGCGATCACGGCCGTTGCCTGGGCCGCGCTCGGCGGCACGGCATCGGCCGCCCCGCTGCGGACAGCATCCGATATCGCCGGCGCGTCGCTCGTGCCGCTCGGCGTGCTGCCGCATTCGCCGGAGGACGGTTCGCTCGATCCGTTTTGCGAGCGATATCGCGCGAAGACGACCACCGCGGCCGGCCGCGAAGTCGCGAAGCGCGACTGGATCGTGACGTCCGAGGCGCCGCTCGGGCGCTACACGGTCGTCACGTTCTCGAGCGGCTTCCGCGCCGGCACGAGCGCGATCTGCTTCGCGCGCAACGGCAACATCGGCGTATTCGACGGCACGACGCTCATCGCGCTCGGCTATACCGCGCGCAAGGCCGGCTGGCAGCTCGGCTCGGTCGATCGGCTGGAAAACGGCGCGCTGCTGATCTGGGGTGGCGACGGCCCGGCACCGCCCGTCGGCGAACTGCATGAAGAGAACGGCGGTCTGCGCTTGACCGGTGTCGCCGCCGAAAGCACACACTGCGGCGGCCGTGCGGTCGTGCCGAACGTGTACGGCGAGCCGCTCGATGCGGCACGCAGGATCCTGATCGCGCACGGCTGGCAACCGCTGCGCCCGCGCGAGAAGCCGGAAGCAACGGACGGTGCGGCAACGCTCGCGAAGCACGGCATCTTCGAAGCCGAAGCGTGTTCGGGTACCGGAATGGGGTATTGCGCGCTGCGCTACCGGAATGCAGCCGGCGTGCTCGGCGTGACGACGGCCGGCGGCGAGCCGGACAAGCCTTCGGCGAATACCGTGATCGACTACCGGGTCGCGTGCCGCAAGCCGGGGGCGCGCTGATCGCGCGAGCATGATGCATGTGTCATGCGATCCGCGCGGTCCGGCCATCGTCCGTTCGCTCGATTGACCGCGCTCACGTGCCCTCCTAAACTGACCTCCCTTTTACGCCGCACCGACAAAAGGGACTGCCATGATCGACCTCTCCACGCTCGCGCTGTTCTCCGGCGCATGTCTCGCCCTGACGGCCACGCCCGGCCCCGACATGCTGCTGATCGCGTCCCGCAGCGTGAGCCAGGGCCGGCGTGCGGGCTTCGCGACGCTCGCGGGCATTCAGGCCGGCACCTACTGCCACGCGCTCGCTGCCGCGCTGGGCTTGTCGCAGCTTTTTGTCGCGGTGCCGCTCGCGTATGACGCCGTGCGCTTCGCAGGCGCCGCGTATTTGCTGTATCTGGCGTGGAAAACCTTCCGTTCGGATGCGACCGCGCTGTCGCCCGTCGCGTCGCCACGCCGCCACTCGACCGCGACGATCTTCCGTCAGGGCCTGACGACGAACCTGCTGAATCCGAAGATGGCGTTGTTCGTGCTCGCGCTGTTTCCGCAGTTCGTGCGCCCCGAGCACGGTTCGATCGCCGTGCAGATTCTCGTGCTCGCGACGGTGCTGAACCTGATCGGACTCGTCGTGAACGGCGCGGTCATTCTTTCCGCGAGCCGGCTGAGCCAGCGGATCGGCGCGCGCCGCCGGCCGTCGAAACTGCCTCAGTATCTGCTTGGGTCGGTATTCGTCGGATTGGCGGCGCGGCTTGCGGTGGCGGGGCGGCAGTAGTCGTAGCCGCCGCCCGATTCAGGTGCCGCCCGAACGGCCAGGTTCAGGCCCGTTCTCGACACACCCGCGCGTATCCGCCACCACCCGCAACGCGTTGCTCTCGAGCAAGCTCGCCGGCGTCACCGTGCGGCGGCGCCACGGGATTCGCCCGAAATACCAGATTTTCCAGAAACCGAGCGGATGATCGGGATTCCGGCGCAACAGCATGTCGAAGGTCTCGACGTCGCCGAGCACGATCCGCGTCGCATCGCGCACGACTTCGCGCACGAACCGCGAGCAGAACTGCCGGCGCGACGCGAGATTGAAACCCGTGTCGTAGACCACGCCGGTCCGGCGCATCGCCGCGTCGACAAGCCGCCGCCGCTGCTCTGCATCGAGCGGCTGCTTCAGCCGCGCGATCACGCATGCGCCGCGATCGGAGCGTGCGAGAAATCGCGACATCGTCGTCACGCGCGATAACGGAAACGTGCTCTCCGCGATCAGCGTTTCACCGCCGCGCGCGCCGACGACGATGCCGACGTGATTCGTCCATGAGCGCGTTGCGCTCGCTACCTCGAGGAACGGCCGCACGGTCACACGAATGAACACGATGTCGCCGATCTCCGGTGCGACCGGCAACGACACATGATGCGTTTCGGGAGAACCGACGCAGAAGAGGCGCCGCCGGCCCGCGCCGGGCGAGCGGATCATGAGCGGCTGGCGGCCGGTGTCGACGACCATACGGACCTCGCGCAAGTGGTGATGGCGCGAGCATGTCAGCAGCGGCCGGACTCCGCATCCGCTTCGTGTGCGAGGCCAGGTATTCGCGCCGCCCGGTGGCGGATTTCGATACCGGGGTGAGGCGGCGCGCGGGCGCCGCCGCCTTCAGCGCGTCGCGCCCAGCGCCACGCGCAGCCGTTCCATCAACTGCGTGTAGTGGCGCAGCACGTCGTCCTTCGGCACGACATTCGCCGTCGCGAAACGGTCGGACCACACCGGTTTCCACTCATACGAACCGTGCAGGCTGCGGTCGCCGTCGGGCGCCTGGATCAGCGAGCGGATCCGCGCATCGCGGCCCGGGCCCGTATGCATGTCGAACAGCGCATGGATATACGTGTGATACGCGTCGTACACGTCGTCGTCGAACAGGTAACGATAGATGTGGAACGTGCGGTCGAGCTCGCGCTTCGCGCGGATCACGTCGTCCGGCGAGATGTCCTTCCAGTAACCGATCCACGTGTAGAAGCACAGCAATGCATTGAGCTGCGGCGCGACCGCGTCGTACAACGCGAGCCGCTTCTCGATCAATCGCTGGTTGGTCCATTGCACCAGTTCAAGGCGCTTCAGCCGGCGCGCGACGAGCCAGCCGAGACACGCGACCGACAACGGCGTCAGCACGCCGAGCACGAGCTTGACGATTTCCAGCGAATTCCACGGATTGTTGAATGGCTGCATGAATGGCCCGACAAGAAGGAACGTACTCGCGCCGGCGCATGACCCGGCGCGCGGCGCCGCCTGCCCATTTGCGTCGACATTGACCGTTAGTTGCTTGCGCATCGAACGTCGCGCGACAACACGGGCGACATGCCCGAAGCGGCGCGATGCGTTAGTCTATCGGGCGATTGTCACCGAGCCGTGACCGTTCGTCGACCCGTCGTCGCAAGTCCGCGCGCCCGCGTCGCGTTACGTCGGCAGCGCCGACGTCAGCTTGACCTTCTGCATCGGAATGTCCGTCTTCACGCTCAGCACGCCCGGGATGCGCGTGAGGGTTTCCATCTGGAAGCGCCGGTAGTCGTCGATATCGGCCGCGACGACGCGCAGCAGGAAATCGCAGTCGCCCGCCATCAGGTGGCATTCGACGACTTCCGGCATCTGCTGGACGGCGTCGGCGAAACGGTTCACGGATTCCGCGTCCTGCCCCTTCAGCCACACGCGCGTGAAGATGGTCAGCCCCTTGCCGACTTTCGCGGGATTCAGCACGGCCACGTATTTCTCGATCACGCCGGCTTCCTCGAGCAGCCGCACGCGCCGCAGGCACGGCGATGGCGACAACCCGACCTCGTGCGCGAGTTCCACGTTCTGCATGCGGCCGTCGCGCTGGAGCGCGCTCAGGATCCGGCGGTCGATGGCGTCAAGTTTCATTTGGCATCCGATTCCAAGAAATTCCCAAATCCTTCGTTCGATGCCAAATTCTCCGAAAATCATGGCCACAACGCAACCCGATTCGAGTCAAAAAAGCAGACAATCCCTCCCCCGAAGGAGGAGTAATGAGCAGTAGCGTTTCAACGTCGTCAGGGCTTCGCGACAAGCCCGCCTATGTCGCCGAGATGGGCCGCGGATTGCGCGCGGCGCTGCCCGTCATGCTGGGTTTCGTGCCGTTCGCGCTCGTGCTGGGCGCGCAGGCCGCGCAGAAAGGGCTGAGCCTGTTCGAAGTGCCGATGATGACCGGCATGAACTTCGGCGGCGGCTCCGAATTCGCGGCGATCCACCTGTGGACGTCGCCGCCGCACATCGCGCTGATCGTCGCGATGTCGTTCCTCGTGAATTCGCGTCACATCCTGATGGGCGCCGCATTCGCGCCGTATATCCGCCGCCTGCCGCGCCGCCGCGCGTTCTTCGCCCTGTTCTTCATGTGCGACGAAAGCTGGGCGATGTCGCTCGCCGACGCCCGGGCGCGCTCGGCCACCCACATCAGCGTGCCCTACTACGCCGGTATCTGCGTGGGGCTCTACCTGACATGGATCTCGATGACCACGCTCGGCGCGGCGGTCGGCCCGACGATCGGCGACGTCGAGCAGTACGGCTTCGACATGGCGTTCACGGCCGTCTTCCTGGTGCTGCTGCGCGGGATGTGGAAAGGGATGCGCGCGAGCCGCCCGTGGTTCGTGAGCCTCGTCGTCGCGGCGGCCACGCACCTGGCCGTGCCCGGCGCATGGTACGTCGCGGCCGGCGCCTGCGCGGGGCTGATCGCCGCGCTGCTGTGGGAGCCGCGCGATGCCTGATTTACCGGATCTCAACACGGTCGTCACGATCGTGCTGATGGCGTCGACGACTTACCTGTCGCGCATCCTCGGCTACGTGCTGCTGCGCAACCGCACGCTGAGCCCGCGCATGGCGTCGGTGATGGAGAACGTGCCCGGCTGCGTGCTGATCTCCGTGATCGCGCCGGCCTTCGTGTCGACGCGCCCGGCCGACCTGCTCGCACTGGCCATTACGCTGATTGCGGCGACACGCCTGTCGATCCTGCCGACCGTCATCGTCGGCGTCGTGTCGGCCGGCGTGTTGCGGCACCTGCTCGGATAACGCGGATAACGCGGGTAACGCCGATCCGTCCCGCCGCATCGGCGGTCTGCCGAACCCGAGAACGGGCGCGCGATGCGCCCGTTTTCGCATGCGCGCACGGTGCAAGGCACTGCGCGGCACGACAGGCGTCGCGACGGGATGCTAGCCTTGCGGGTGTACCCGCGATGCCATCTCCCCTCATTGCCTACCTGCGAGGATCGTCCCGATGCAAGAAACCCGCCCGCTGTTCGATCGTGTCCTGCTCACCAACGACGACGGATTCGACGCCCCCGGCCTTGAAGTGCTCGAACAGGTCGCCACGCAACTGGCGCGCGAAGTGTGGATCGTCGCGCCGGCGGAAGACCAGAGCGGCACGTCGCATTCGCTGAGCCTGCACGAACCGCTGCGCGTGCATCGCAAGGGCGAACGCCGTTTCGCGGTGCGCGGCACGCCCGGTGACTGCGTCGCGATCGCGATCAGCCACCTGATGAAGGATGCGCGGCCCGACGTCGTGTTGTCCGGCGTGAATCGCGGCGCGAACCTCGGCACCGAAACGGTGTTCTCCGGCACGGTCGGCGCCGCGATGACGAGCATGCTGGTCGGCGTGCCGGCCATCGCGCTGAGCCAGGCCTTCACCGATCGTAATGCGGTGCCGTGGGGCACCGCGCTGGCGCTCGCGCCGGACGTCATTCGCCGGCTCGTCGCCGCCGGCTGGGACCGCGATGCGTGCCTCAACGTGAATTTCCCGGCGCGGCCGGCCGAGGACGTGCGCGGCCTGAAGGTGACGAACCAGGGGGCCGGTACGCTGCAGGGCGTCGAGATCGTGTCGGGCCGCGATCCGCGCGAGATCGACTATCACTGGCTGAAACTCGCTCGCGCGCCGCGTGAGGACGATCCGGATTCGGAAACGGTCGCACTCGGCGAAGGGTATGTCGCCGTCACGCCGCTGAAGTTCGAGCGCACGCACGACCATGCGCTCACGCAACTGCGGTCGCGCCTCGGCTGATCCGCGTACGGAGGCAAAAAAGCGGTCGCGGCAATCGCGTGCATGATTCTTGCGCGCGGCTGTCCGGCCGCGACATTGCGTCACCGCATCGCCAAAACACCGCGACGCTGTATCCCCACATCACTTGCATCACTGCACTACCGCACTACCGCATCACTGCATCACCGCATCACCGCATCACCGCATCACCACTTCACCCCATCACGTCAGGTTCATTCCCCCATCGAGCATCACGATCTCGCCCGTCACGTAATCAGACGCGACGAGCATCGCGACCGTCTGCGCGATGTCATCCGGCGCCGCCGCCCGGCGCATCGGCGCGCGCTCGCGCCAGAGCTGCTGCGCGTCCGTCCAGTCGGCCGTGAGCGGCGTATCGACGAGCCCCGGTGCGACCGCGTTGACGCGAATCGCCGGCGCGAGCGTGCGCGCGAGCAGCCGCGTCGTGTGATTGAGCGCGGCCTTCGCCGCCGCATAGGGAATCGACGCGCCCTTCGGCCGCACGCCCGCATGCGAACTGACGTTCACGACGCACCCGGCCCGCCCGTGCGACGCCGCCTCACGCAGCGCGGCCTCCGCTTCGGCGACGAGCCGGAATGGCGCGATCACGTTGATCTCGTGCATCTCACGCCACACGTCGGGCGTCGCCGCGGCAAGGTCGTCATGCGGAATCACGCGGCTGACGCCCGCATTGTTGACGAGGACGTCGAGCCGCCCGTGCACGGCCAGGGCGTCGCGGATCAGCCGCACGCGTTCGGCATCGTCGGCGAGATCGGCCTGCACGTAGACCGCGCCGAGTTCGCGCGCCATTGCTCGCCCCACGTCCGCCGAACTGCGCGAATGCAGGATCACCGCATAACCGTCCGCCGCCAGGCGGCGCGCGATCGCCGCGCCGATGCCCGACGTCGATCCGGTGACGAGCGCGACCGGCCGATGCAGCCGCGACGCGCGCGGCTCGGCGACCGTTTCGGTTTCAGGTTCCGTTTCGGGAATCGGGGCAGAAATCGGCGGAAGCGGCGCGTCCATGTCGGGGACCCCTGTCAGTGGCGTTCCCGCATCATAAGCGCGATCGGCGCACACCCGGCCGCCGGCACCCACATCCCGGCGACGATCAGCCCCTTGCGGCCCCAGCAGTCGCTCAGCGGCCCGGTGACGATCCGGCAACTTGCCCTGTACGGCCGGACAGACGGCCTCAAGGAGGCGATCCGCTCGAAACCGGCACCACCGGACGAAGCCATTCGGCCCGCATCGAGGCGGGCCGCTCGCTGTTGCCTGCTGCTACTTCCCTGCCAACGCCAGTGAAGGCGCGAGCGCGCTGTTCGGATCCTGGCCGTTCCACTGGCTGACCCAACCATCGTTCGGCGTCGCCCCCATCACGAAATCGAGTGTGCCTCCGGCCTTCATCTCGTCGTAGGTGATGTACGGCCGATGCAGCGGCACGCCGTTCAGGCTCACCGACTGCACATAGCGATTGACCGACGACGGCGCGCCGCCGCCGGCCGTGTGCGCCGTCACGGTGAAGCGCCGCGACTTGCCGAACTTCAACGCACCGCCGTCTCCGCCGCCCAATGCAATCGGGATGTCGATCGTCGCTTCCTCGAACAGCGGCGTGCCAAGGTAGAACACGCCGCCCACCGGATTCAGCGAGTAGATGCCGAGCGCGGACAGCACGTACCACGCGGACAGTTGCCCGCAATCGTCGTTGCCGGGAATGGCCGAATCGCGCACGCGGCGCGGGTCGGCCAGCGCGGCCTTCAGGCTGTCGCCGCTGAGCAGCGCGCGATCGCCGGCCGTCAACGTCAGCGAGTACATG
Organism: Burkholderia sp. COPS; assembly: GCF_019425585.1. Classification (NCBI taxonomy): domain Bacteria; kingdom Pseudomonadati; phylum Pseudomonadota; class Betaproteobacteria; order Burkholderiales; family Burkholderiaceae; genus Burkholderia; species Burkholderia sp. COPS. The sequence continues at coordinate 94,739 of NZ_WIXR01000009.1, forward strand.
TCGTCCATCACCGTGCGCACGCGATCCTGCGTCTTCGACGGCATGCCCGCGACGTCGTACAGGTACGGCAGATGGTTCGCCGGCTCGTTCCCGGCGAAGAACTGGCCGCTGCGGCCGGTCAGGTCCGGAAAGCCCTGGTTGTCGAGGAAGGTCAGCGGGTTGGCCGGATCGAACGTGCGATCGAGCTGCGCGATGAACTGGCTTTTCCCGCCGAGCAACGCAACGAGCCCCGGGAAGTCGTGGAAGATGTTCCACGTATCGATCCACGCATTCGATTCGGAGAAGTCCGTCTTCTCCGCCGCCGTCGGGTCGAAGCCCGCCACCCAGTTGCCCTGCGCATCCTTCGGCTGCGCGAACTTCCAGCCGTTGTTCAGCGTCGGGTTGAACACGTTCCGGTAATTCTGGCTGCGCTGCAGGTAGGGCCGGTAGTCGGCCGTGCTCTTGCCCGCCGCCTTGCCGACCGCGGCCGTCGCCCAGTCGTCGAACGCATAGTCCTGCGTCGTCGACACCGATGCGTTATCGCCCGCGACCACGTAGCCGCGCTGGCGATACTGGTCGAAGCCGTGCGCGCTCGCGCCTTGCGTGGTGGTCAACGCGGTCCAGATGTCGTCGATGCCCGCGCTCGTCAGGTGCTTCAGGTACGCATCGGCGATCAGCGGAATCGACGGGTGACCGGCCATCGTGAAGGTTTCCGTTTGCGCGAGCGGCCACACCGGCAGCTCGCCCTTGCCGTTCTGCCTGAACTGCGTGAGCAGCGACTTGACCCAGCCGTCGACGCGCTCGGGCTGTACCAGCGTCATCAACGGCGACTCGGCGCGGAAGGTGTCCCACAGCGAGAACGTCGACGAATAATCGAAGCCCGGATTCGCATGCTTGCTCGTCGTCGGCGGCGACGTCGTGCCGTCGTTGGTCGAATCGGTGCCGACGTAGCTGCCGTCCGCGTTGTTGTAGACGGTCGGCGCGAGCATCGTGCGATACAGCGACGTATAGAACATCGTCCGCTGGTCGGCGCTGCCGCCCTTGATCGTGATCCGTCCGAGCGCGTCGGCCCACACGCGTTCGGCGGCGCCGCGCACCTGGTCGAACGACTTCGCTCCGACTTCCGCGGCGAGACTGGCCTGTGCATCCGCGATGCTCGACGGCGAGATGCCGACCTTCACCGTAACCGCGCCGCTGTCGTTGCCGTCGGCGAACGTCAGGTAGGCCTTGAAGCCGTCGGCGCTGAACGCGACGTGTTTCGTATCGAACGGCTTCGAGAAACGCGCGACGAAATACGTCGGCTTGTTGTTCGCCCAGTTGTTCGTGATCTCCCAGCCGGCGATCGTCTGCGCATCGATGACCTGGATCTTGCCGCTCGCGGTCGAGCCGCCGGTCGGGTTGTCGATGCTGACGATCATGCTGCGCTTCTGTGCTGCCGCGCTCGGGAAATACGTGTAGCGATGCACACCCGCATGCGCGGTGGCCGTCATCTCCGCGAGAATCTTCGCGCCCTTCACGTTCCACGGCGTGTTGCCGCTGCCGGCCGGTGCCATCTTCAGGCGGTAGTAGCCGGGGCTCGCGGTTTCGTCGTCGTGGCTGAACGACGCGTTGTAGGTGATCGACGCATCGGCGGCCACCTTGGCCAGCGTCGCGGTGTCGACCGGCGCCAGCGTCGGCAGGAACCGCACTTCGCCGCCCGAACCGATGCCGGTGCCCGACAGGTGCGTGTGCGTGAAGCCGGTGATGAGCGGATCGTCGTACTGATAGCCGGACGTGCGATCCCAGTTCCACGGCAGCGTGTGCGCGCCGCCGGTCGTGTCCGGCCCGAGCTGCACCATCCCGAACGGCACGGTCGCGCCCGGGTACACGTGGCCGTGGCCGCGCACGCCGCTGCCCCAGTCCGCGTTGATGTCGAGGTTCGCGGTGCCGATCATCGGATCGACGCTGCGCAGCACCGATCGCTTGCCCGCGCCGCCGCTCTCGCCCTGGTCGTTCTGGTTGCCCTGGTCGTTCTGGTTGCCCTGCGCGTTCGACATCTGCGCGAGCACGCTCGCATCCGTCGAAGCCTGATCGCCCCCGCACCCCGACAACACGGCAAGGCACCCGATACCCACCACATGACGTAGCTTCATCCGTTCGTCCCTCCCTCTCTCTGCGTCGATCCTGTCGGCAAGAACCGCTCGTTGATCTTCTCGACCGTTACGGCGCGCTGGCCGCCTGCGGGAACGACGGCATCGCGGATGCGTCGGTGCCCCACGTCGCCGCGCTCGCGTCGGCCGTCATCGAATACGACAGCTTTCCGCCCTTCGCGATGTGCTCGAACGGCAGCCACGCGGTCGGGTAAGGTGCGCCGTTCAGCTTCAGCGACTTCACGTAGAACGACGCGGCATCGCCCGAACCCGCGCCCGGCGCGACGATGTGCAGCAGGCGGTAGCTGCCGTCCTGCTGCCCGACGCGCACGACGATCTTCTCGAACTGCGGGCTCGACAGCGCGACGCCGCTCACGCCCGGCACGACCGGGTAGAGACCGAGCGCGGCCCACACGTACCAGCCCGAGATCGCACCGAGATCGTCGTTGCCGGGCAGCCCGGCCGCACCGGTGCCGAACGCGTTCGCGAGCGACGCGTGCAGCACGCGCTGCGTATGCGACGGCGCGCCGGCCCACGCATAGACCCACGGCACGGCCATCGTCACTTCGTTGCCGACGTAGAAGTACGGCTGCACGGTGCCGATGTTCAGGTGCGTGAAGAACGTGTCGAGCCGCTTGACGACCGGTGCGGCGCCGCCGGCCTGCGCGACCACGCCGCCGAGATCGTGCGGCACGTACCACGTGTACTGCTCCGAGTTGCCTTCCATGAAGCCGGTGCCGTCGGTGACCCACGCGCCCGCCGCGGTCTTCGGCTGGATCGCGTTCCTGTCGAACAGGTTCTGCCAGTTGCCGCTCGACTTCAGCAGCGCGCCGGCCGTCGCCGTATCGCCGAGCGCCGTCGCGAAGCGCGACACCGCGAAGTCGCGCACCGCATATTCGAGCGTGTTCGACGCGGTCTGGTTGTCGCCCGGGCCCGACGACGGCACGTAGCCGAGCCGGTCGTAATCCGCGCGGCTGCCCATCACCGGCGTGCCGGCGCATGCGGCGCCCGGCGTCGTGCTGCGCTTCATGATCGACAGCGCGGCCTGCGTGTCGAAGTTCGTCGCGCCGAACGCATGCGCGTTCGCGACGATGATCGATCCCGCATCGCCCGGCATCACGGCCGTCTCGGTATTGAAGTACGCCCAGCGCGGGAACGCGCCGCACGCTTTTGCATCGAGCACGAGCGACTGCACGATGTCGCTGGTCCGCACCGGATCGAGCAATACCTGAAGCTGCATGAACGAGCGGTCGATGTCCCAGCCGGAGAAGTTCGCGTACATCGTGCGGCCTTGCTCGACCTGACGCGTCGGCGCGGCCGATGCGCCGTTCGACGCGTAGAAGTCCGGATACTGGCCGTTCACGTCGTTGAACACGTTCGGGTGCAGCGACGCGTGATACAGCGCGGTGTAGAACTTCGTCTTGTCGGCGTCGCTGCCGCCCGTGACCTGGATCGCGTTCAGGCGCGCGTTCCACGCGGCGCTCGCCGCGCTGCGTACCTTGTCGAAACGCCAATTCCGGTTGCCTTTCGCGTCGGTGCCCGGATTCTCGGCGAGCAGGTTCGCCTTCGCATTCGCTTCGCTGACGAACGAAATGCCGAGCTTCATCATCACGTCCGGGTGCTTGCGGTCGACATTGAACGTCAACGCCACGGGGCTGTCGTTCGACAGCGCCGGCTTCGCCGCGAACGGCTGGCTGAATTCCGCGTAGTAGTAGACGGGTACCGCATGCCCGGCCCAGCAGAATCCGCCGCCCGCGATCGTGCCCGACAACGCGCGATCGCCGACCTGGCTGATCGTGTCGCCCGTCGAGCCTTGCGCGCGATTGTTCAGCACGGTCGGATCGATCGCGATCGTCGCCTGCTGGCCCTGCGCGAGTGCCGGATACGTGAAGCGCGCGAAGCCGGTGCGCAGCGTCGTCGTCAGCTCGGCCTTGATGCCGTTGCCGAGCGTGACACCGTAATAACCGGCCTGCACGGTTTCGTTCGCGTGGCTGAAGCTGGCCGGCGTGCCTGCGTCGCCGGGCGCGAGTTGCGGCATCACGTTCAGATAGCCGCCGTTCGCCCAGCAGCCGGTGCCGCTCAGGTGCAGGATGCTGAATGCGTTGATCGACGTGTCGCCATACCAGTAGCCGCCGGAGAAACCGGAGCCGTCGCCTTTGCGGCTGTCGTATTGCGCGGTGGGCGTCATCGGGCTCCACTGCATCATCCCGAACGGGACCGTCGGCCCCGGGAACGTGCCGCCGCCCAGACCCGAGCCGACCGGGTCGGCCGGCTGGTCGGTCGCGTAGTCGGTGCCGATCAGCGGATTGACGTACTGAACGACACGAATGTCGGCGTTCTTCTTCGCTGCTGCGTTGCCGTTGTCGTTTCCATTGCCGTTGCCGCCGTTGCCGTCTTCGTTGCCTTGCGACTGCGCCGCGGCCGACAGATTCGAAGCGGCTGCCGACGGCGAATCGCCATCGCCCCCGCACGAAGCCAGGCCAACGCAGAGCGCCAGCAGCGCCGCTCCCAACCCCCAGTTCCTCGACATCGCCTGTCTCCGTTTCGTTCTTGAATCAAGCTGTTGGTTCGAACTACTGAGCTTTAAATCAGGAATCTTTTCGTGACTTGTCGCGTACGCGGTCAATCGGTCGAAACTGCCGGACGCGTGTATTTATTTCCGTACCCGGATGCCCGAAAAAGACGTGCCGGCAGGTCGAAATGCCGGCACCCGGGAACGGACAATGCGCACAAGCGTGCCCAAATAAACGTGGTTTCTCTACCCCGTATTTTTACGAATTTTTATTTTGTTTATCTAAACAATATGTAATTGATTCGGTTTTTTATACGGAATTCGACATTGCGAATGCGATTGGCAATCAGGGCTGTTTCGGCAGCTCGACGTAGTCTTCAAGCTCGCCGGCGATATAAAGCCGCTTGCCGATACGCGGGTATTCGCAGACATCGTGTTCGAGCCGCTGTCCGCCGACGAGCAGTTCCAGCGGCGCATCGCCGGTGTTCTGCACCGTGTGCGCTTCACCGCCACGCGGAAAGCCGATGAAATCACCGGGCCCGATTTCACTGACGCGTTCGCCGATCGTGACGGAGCCCGTGCCGGACAGCACGTAGACGAATTCTTCCTCGTACAGGTGACGGTGATACTCGGCCGATTCGTGACCGGGCATCAGCGTGAGCAGGTGAACACCGAATTGCGTCAGGCCGGTCAGGTCGCTGAGTTGTCGTTTGAGCCGGACGGCATTGGGATTCAGCGAATGCACCGCGCGCGTCGGTTCCATCTTCGCGATATCGGCGGCCTTCAGCAGTTCCCGTGGAAAGGGAGTCGACATGGGGGTCTCGCAAGCGTGAATGCATCGGTTGAACGCTGCGCCGGCGCGGCGCGCGAGCGGCTATTGTCCGACATTTTCACGCCGGCAGACGTGGCATTCGCACCGCTGTCGCACGCGGCTCACACACCCCCGTTCGTTGCGCGAGCGCATCGATGCGAATGGTGCGCGCCGCGCTGCACGTCATCGCATGCATGAAGGTTGCGCCCGCCAACCTGACGGGCGCGGACGCCGCGTGACGCTCAGCGCACGTGCACGCCGCGCAACGCCGTCAGCAACGCGACGAGCCGATCGATGTGCGCATCTTCCGTGCGCCACGACGACACGCTGATCCGGAACGCCGGCCGCCCCTGCCACACGGTCGCGCCGAACCACACGTCGCCCGATGCCTGTGCGGCTTCGAGGATCGCCGCGGTTTCGTCGTCGGTGCCGGCGCGCACGAGCACCTGGTTCAGCACGACGCGATTCAGCACGTCGTAACCGGCCGCACGCAGGCCGTCCGCAACCCGCGCCGCCTGCGCGCAATGTCGCTCGACCATCGTCGCCACGCCGGCGCGGCCGAGCGCACGCAACGCAGCCCACACGGGAATGCCGCGCGCCCGCCGCGAGAATTCGAGGTTCAGGTTCTTCTGCGCATCCTGCGCGCCGCTCAGGTAGACGGCGTCGCTGTTCATCGCGGTGGCGAGCGCCGCCGCGTCGCGGCAGATCACCATCGCGCCGTCGTACGGCGTGTTGAGCCACTTGTGGCCGTCGGTCGTCCAGCTGTCCGCGCCGTCGATGCCGTCCGTCAGCGCGCGCTTCGACGATGCGCGTGCCCACAGGCCGAACGCGCCGTCCACGTGCACCCATGCGCCGGCCGCCTTCGCGGGCGGAATCAGCGCCGCGAACGGATCGAATTCGCCGGTGTTCACTTCGCCGGCCTGCACGCAGAGGATCGTCATGTCGTCGAGCGGCGGCAACTGGGCGGGGTCGATGCGGCCGTGCGCATCGACCGGCGCGACGACGATGCGCTTCATTCCGAAGCCGAGCACGCGCAGCGCCTTCTTCACCGTGATGTGCGCGAGCGCGGAAATCACCACCTTCACTTCGGGCGCGCCGATCAGCCCGTCCTCGTCGATATCCCAGCCCTTGCGCGCGAGCAGCGCACGCCGCGCGGCCACCAGCGCGACGAGCGTGCAGGCTGTCGCGCTCGTGCCGAACCCGACCGCGCTGCCTTCGGGCAACGCGAGCGCATCGACGACCCAGCGCGCGGCCTGGCGTTCGATCGTCGCCGCGACCGGCGAATTCGCGTACGACGACGCGCACTGGTCCCACGCGAGCATCAGTCGCTCGGCCGCGGCAGCAGCCGGGAGCGCCGCGCCGATCACGAAGCCGAAGTAGTTCGGGCCGTTCGACGCGACCGTCGCGGGCGTGCCGTGCTCGTCGAGCAGGCGCAGCACGTCGTCGGCCGGGCGGCCCGCGTCGGGCAGCGGCTCGTCGAAAGCGGCGAGGCCGGCCAGCGCGGCCGCGTCGGGAAACGCGCGTCGCTCGCCGGTTGCGGCCAGATACGCGTGCGCGCGCCGGTCGGCGTCGGCCAGCAGTGCAAGTTCGTCCATGTCGGTTGCCTCGGGGGAAATGGAATCAGAGTTGCGAGAGATCTTGGCCGAGCTGCTGCAGCGCGCCGTCGATCCGCTTGTAGTACGTGAACTTGCCGACGCGGGTCGCCCGCACGAGCCCGGCATCCGCGAGGATGCGCATGTGGCGCGTGGTCGTGGCCGGCGCGATGCCGAGCTTCTCGGTGATGTACGTGCAGCACACGCCGAGCTCGTCGAAGTCGCCGTGTGGCTGCGGCGGGAAATGCTTGCGCGGCTGCTTGAGCCAGCGCATCACGGCCAGACGGCTTTCGTTGGCCAAAGCGCTGATGCGGGTAACGTCGTCCATGGGGCGCGGTTTCGTTTGACGTTTCGAATATTAGCTAAATGACGAAATGTGGGCAATCGGTTTGAAGGACGATTTCGGCTGGCGATGTGGCATGCAGGGGCGTTGCGTCGACAAGCGACGCAAGCGCAGCGGGATCGCTGCTTCAACGTTTCGCGACAGCCCGTGTAATCTGCATCACGCCGCAGTCAGTGCCTGCGCCATCCGCTCGATCAGCGCACGCACGCGTCTCGGCTGCGCGGCACTGCCGGGATAGACGATCTGCAAGTCGACGTCGCCCGGCGAGAAATCGCGAAGGATCTCGACGAGCGCGCCGGACGCCAGATCCTGCTCGACGTCGACCAGCGACTTCAGCGCGACGCCATGCCCCGCGATGCACCACGCTCGCACGAGCGCGCCGTCGTTGGCCACGCGCCGGCCGCGGACCATCACGCGCTTCGCTTCGCCATCGATGCTGAACGGCCATTCGGCATACAGGTCCGGCCCGAAACGCATCACGATGCAGTCGTGAGAAACGAGATCGTCCGGATGCGTTGGCGTGCCGTGCGCGGCGAGATACGCAGGCGACGCACATACCACGCGCCGCGCGCGGCCGAGCGAGCGGCTGCGCAGCGAACTGTCCGCGAGCGTGCCGCGGCGAATCGCGAAATCGAGCCCCTGCCCGACGAGATCGACGTAACCGTCGCCGAGATGCAGGTCGACCGTCACACCCGGGTGTTCGGCCAGGAACGCATCGACGACCGGCACGACGCGCTCGCGCCCGAGATCGGCCGGTGCGCTCAGCCGCACGGGCCCCGACAGCGTCTGCACGCCCAGCCGCACGCGGCTTTCGAGTTCGTCGGCTTCGGCCAGCAGGCGCCGCGCGCCGTCGACGAGCGTGCGGCCCTCGTCGGTCAGGCTGATCGCGCGCGTCGTGCGCGTGAGCAGCGCCGCGCCGTAGTGACGCTCGAGCGCCGTCAGTCGCTCGGACACCGTGGCCGGCGACAGCCCGACCTCGCGGCCCGCCGCGGCCAGCCCGCCCTTCTCCACGATGCGCAGGAACAGCGCGAGATTGTCGAGCAGCATTGTTCGCTCCTTCCGAAGGATATTTTCGAAGCCTGCCCGATTATCCGAAATGTCCGCAAGCGATACAGTGCGGCAACGCTCGATGTCACGGCCGTCCACCCCAGCGCTTCGATCATCCACAGGAAACCCCGCCATGGAATACCGCACCCTCGGCCGCTCCGGCCTCAAGGTTCCCGTCCTGAGCTTCGGCGCCGGCACATTCGGCGGCACCGGCCCGCTGTTCAGCGCATGGGGCAACACGGGCGTCGACGAAGCGCGCCGCCTGATCGACATCTGCCTCGAAGCCGGGGTGAACCTGTTCGACACGGCCGACGTGTATTCGGACGGCGAATCCGAGCGCGTGCTCGGCGCCGCGATCAAGGGGCGTCGCGACCGGGTGCTGATCTCGACGAAGACGGGCCTGCCGACCGGCGACGGCCCGAACGACGCGGGCACGTCGCGCGCGCGACTGGTCCGCGCGGTCGACCACGCGCTGCGCCGCCTCGACACCGACTACATCGACCTGCTGCAACTTCATGCGTTCGACGCGGGCACGCCGATCGAGGAAGTGATGTCGACGCTCGACGATCTCGTGCGCGCGGGCAAGCTGCGCTACATCGGCGTGTCGAACTTCGCGGGGTGGCAGATCATGAAGTCGCTGGCGGTGGCGGATCGGCACGGTTGGTCGCGTTACGTCGCGAACCAGGTGTATTACTCGCTCGTCGGCCGCGACTACGAGTGGGACCTGATGCCGCTCGGCGCCGACCAGGGCCTCGGCGCACTCGTGTGGAGCCCGCTCGGCTGGGGCCGGCTCACCGGCAAGATCCGGCGCAACGTACCGCTGCCCGAAGGCAGCCGCCTGCATGAAACGGCGAGCTACGGGCCGCCGGTCGACGAAGAACGCCTGTACGACGTGGTCGATGTGCTCGACACGATCGCGGAGGAAACCGGCAAGACGGTGCCGCAGATCGCGCTGAACTGGCTGCTGCAACGGCCGACCGTGTCGTCGGTCATCATCGGCGCGCGCAACGAGGAACAGTTGCGCCAGAACCTCGGCGCGGCAGGCTGGGCGCTGACCGATGCGCAGGTCGCGAAGCTCGATGCGGCGAGTGCTGTCGAAGCGCCTTATCCGTACTTTCCGTACCGCCGGCAGGCGGCGTTCGCGCGGCTCAATCCGCCGATGCGCGGGTAAGCAACCGCGCCGTAGCCGTCGACGCCTCCCGAACGTGTTGCCGGGTCGGCATGATCCTGTTGCGCGGCTGCTTGCGTGTTGGCCGTGGCACCATGAAATGCTGTCGCCATGGGCCTACCCATGGTGCCGCGAGCTTCCTATCGTAGAGACCTGCGACGCGCCGGCCGGACCGGCGGCGCGCGCCCTCCTCATCGAAAGGTTCGCCAACAACATGAATGCCGACGACACAAGACTGACCGTACGCGCGGTCACTGAAAACGACTACGACCAGTGGCTGCCGCTATGGGACGGCTATAACCGCTTCTACGGCCGCTTCGACGATACGGCCCTGCCGCTGCGCATCACGCAGCTCACGTGGTCGCGCTTCTTCGACGGCTACGAGCCCGTCCATGCTTTCGTCGCGGAACGTGACGGCAAGCTCGTCGGGCTCGTGCATTTCCTGTATCACCGCAGCACGACGCACGCCGGGCCGGTCTGCTACCTGCAGGACCTGTTCACGCTCGACAGCGAGCGCGGCAAGGGCGTCGGCCGCGCGCTGATCGAAGCCGTGTACGACACCGCGCGTGCGCATCGCGCCGAACGCGTGTCCTGGCAGACGCACGAATCGAACCACACGGCGATGCGCCTCTACGACACCGTCGCGGACAAGCCAGGAGCCGTGCTCTACCGGAAGGAGTTGTTGCGCTGAGTACGCGCGGCCGGGCGCTCATCTGCCACCTTGCCCCGCGAAGACGACGGCATGCGCGCCCCTTTCTTCAACGCGCTGAATGCAGGAACACCAACCAGCGTCAGCCCCTGGATAAGCCCGCCCGATTGAATGCCATGATCGATCACAGTCGCGGTTACCTCGGCAGCTTGGTAGCCCTCGAGACACAAAATCTCCGGTTACATCCATTTTTGTATCCCTGAGGCTACAATCCTTGCATGCCATTTTGTAGCAGAAGGGCTACAATTAAAGCCGGTTTGGCGCTTTCTGATGCCTTGGGGCTACAAATGACAACATTGGCCGATGTGGGAGAAATGCTGAGGGATGCCCGCCACGCGGCGGGACTTTCTCAGAGTGAGCTGGCTGAGCACGCCGGTGTCGCACGCACGACGCTCGCACGCATGGAGACACTTGCACGAGGCGACATGAGCGTATCTGCGCTCGTCCGCCTCCTTGAGGCCGCCGGCTACGACCTGCGCGTCGTGAAGCGCGGACACGGGCGCACGCTCGATGACGTGCTGGCCGAACAGCGCACGATGGGAGATACGTGACCATGCGCCTCCACGTGTATGTCAAAGGCAAACTCGTTGCTCACCTCTACCGCCAAGCGGACGACTATGCGTTGCGCTACACCGCAGACGCCCTCGACGCCGACTTTGCCAGCCTGACCATGCCCGTTCGCGAAGATGCCTGGGTCTGGCCTCGCGACCTGCATCCCTTCTTCCGGCAGAACCTGCCCGAAGGGTTTCTCTTTCAAGTGATTCGCGAAGAGTTCGGCCCTTATCTCGACGGAACCGACCTCTCGCTCCTGGCCATCATCGGCGGCTCCGGTATCGGCCGGGTAACAGTCACACCCGAAGGCGGCCCCCCTGGCGGCGAGCTCGACCCGCTCGACCTGAAGAGCCTGCTGCACGAAGACATCACGACCGCCCGCTTTGCGGAACTCGTGCGGTATTACGCTCGCGCCGCCATTTCAGGCGCCGTACCCAAATTCCTTGCGCCTGAACTCCGGTCAGGCCAGGCACCCGTAGGCAAGCAAACGCTACGCACGAGCCGGCACATCGTCAAGGGATCCGACGAGCAAACGCCCTATCTCGGTTTCAATGAGCATTACTCGATGCAGGTGCTGGCAAGACTCGGGGTCGCCCGAGTAGCGAAGACCACGATGTCGGACGATGGCCGTGTGCTCGTCGTCGACCGGTTCGACATCGACGAACAAGGCAAACCAGCCCTTGGCCTCGAAGACGCTTGCAGCCTACTTGGCCTGCCTCCGCATGAGAAGTACCGCCCGTCGACCGAACAGGTCCTCAACGCAACGAAGCCCTACATCGGCCCCGCCAATTGGCGACGAGAGGCCGAGCAACTCGGCTGGCAACTCATCACCAACTACGTCGTGCGCAACGCGGACTGTCACGCGAAGAACATCGCACTCATCTACTCGAACATCGACGACGTCATCTACACACCCGCCTATGACATCGTCACCACGGAGGCTTATCCGCGCTTTGCAAACAACCCGCCAGGGCTGAGCATCGAAGGTCGAAAAACGTGGGCTCCGGGGAAAACGCTGGAGCGCTTTTTCAACACGCGCCTCGGCATCCCGCCAAGGCAATACCGCGAAATGGTCGAAGCGCTGTGCGACTCCGCCGTATCGACAGGGAAAGATATCGTCGAAGCAGCAAAAAACGAGACGCGGTGGCGGTGGATCGCCAAACAGATGCTGCATGCATGGAACGAAGGGATGGGATCGCTTCGCAGCACCAAACCGCAGGTCGCACTCAAAGCGCTCACGCCAATCATCGAGGCCGCCGGTTTCTCGGATGCCGACAAGGCCGACAACACGAGAGAGGTCATTGGTCGCTCGGAATTGCTGGCCAATCACGGCAGGGACAACTGACACCCGCACAGTTCAGCCCACCGACACACGTCCGGGTCGCGCTCACCCCACCGGCCGCGCCTTGATCCACAGAAACAGCGGCACGCGCGCCCATTGCTTCAGTTGATCCGTATCGGCCTGATCGGGCGGCGGCTCGCGCAGCGACACGATCGCGAACCCGGCCGCTTCCAGTGCTTCCATATACGCCTGCAGCGGCAGCGACCAGCCGGCGAAATGCATCGACAGCCCATCGCGCGTTTCCACGCCGGCGAAGTGCTCGCGCCCGAAATAGCTGCCCTTCAGCACGAACGGCGCATCGGGTTGCGGCCCCGCGAAGCCGCCGCGATCGCGGAACGGATGCACGAGCGAGATGAACAGCAGCCCGCCCGGCTTCAGCACGCGGCGCGCCTCGTTCAACGCGCGCTGCATGTCGTCGAGATCCATCAGCACGTTGTACGCCATCACGAGATCGAAGCTGGCCGCGTCGAACGGCAGCGACGCCGCGTCGGCCAGCTCGTAGCGATGCGCGGAATCCGCGTGCCGGGCGGCGTCGAGCATCGCGGGCACCACGTCGGTCGCGGTCACGTCGTAGCCGAGCGCCTTCAGCTCGCGGCTCACGCGGCCTTCGCCGCAGCCGATCTCCAGCGCGCGGCCGGTGTCGCGGCCGATATAGGCCGCGAGCCCCGCGCGGTATTTCCAGAACGCATCGTGCCCGGGCTTGCCGGCCCAGCCGATCCATTGGTCGGCGACCTGTGTCCAGTGTTCGGTGATGGCTTTCGTGTCGGTCATGCGCGCTCCCGCCCGGTGGGCGTCGTTGGCTCAGGATGCGCATGGTAAGCCGATGCGGCGGAACGCGCGACCAGGCTGCACCGCGCGGCCGGTTTCCGTTTCCGGCGGCAACGTTCTACAGTGACATAAAACAATCCGCGCCGCCGCGCGTCGCCCCCGCCGGGCGATGCGCACCCGATTCCGAGGACACCCCATGCCGAGCATCCTGGCCGCGCCCGCCAATCTCCCCCCGAGCTCCGTCGCGGCGGAAACGCGCATGGTGCACGACGTCGCGACGCTGAAGCCGTCCGACTACCGCTCGGCGGACGGCGTGTCGTGGGTCATCTCCACCATCACGCCGGCCGCGGACAGCGGATCGAACGTGACCGGCACGACGTACTTCGACACCGTGAAAGGCAAGACCGTCCCGCTGCCCGACGCGCGCCGTCGCTATGCGAATCGCGGCACGTGGCAGGTCGTCGCAAGTTCGAGCCCTGCCGTGCCCGCCACCGGCCGCTACGACTGGCTGACGCTCGCCTGGCTGCCGATCAACCGGCGGCCGCTGCCGCAAACGCCCGAACACCTGTATTCGCCGTTCATTCGCGGCGGCACGATCGTATATCGATGGAATCCGGCGGCGGAAGGCGGCGAGCAGTTCGGCAACGTACGGATGATCTTTCCGGAATGGACGCGGCAGGTGGCCGATGCGTTGCGGTCTGCGCCGGCAGCGATGCCGGACGGCGCCAGCACGTCGGCCGCACCGTCGGCGCTCGATCGCCTGACAACGGACACGAACCCGATGACCGCCGTGCTCGACTTCGGCGACGCACTGCGCGACGAGCCGGTCGAGCGAATCGTCGCGCGGCTGCCGGCGCTGCTGCGCGTGAAGGACCTGCACGAACTGTCGGCGATCGTGTTTCTGTGCCTGTCCGGATCACGCGCAGAAGACCGGCCGCGCCTCGCCGAAGCGATCAACGGATCGATCGCGTCGACCGACGACAGCGCACGCCTGCTCGCGATTGCATATGGCGCGTTCGCGGCCGGCCGGGCACGGCCCTATCCGTTCAACGACGCGGGGCAGGCCGCGCGTATCAACGACGTGTTCGGCGCGTTGAAGCGGCGGACCGCGGCGCTCGACGTGCCGGTCGCGGAAGGCTCGCCGTGGTACGAGTTCTTCACGGCATATCGGCTCGGCGGGGCGGCGCCGGGGAACAACCCGTGACGACGGGCACATAGCCGGTGCGGCCACGGCGAAAGCCGGCCTCCCGCTTGCGCGTGGAACCCGTCGCTACGGTGAACCGCGCGCCGTCATCGCCCGTCACGTGAGTGGCGCATGTCTGCATCAGCGCCGAAGGCCGCGACGAATCCGGATCAAATGGAACGTTCGATCTATTCGACCATTTGAACCGGATCGCCCTGTGCTAGATTCGCGCCCGGCCACAGAGCCATCTCAAATAACCCGAACCAAAAAGACCAAATCATGAAATCTGTATTCCGTCATGCCGCTCTGGCATTGGTGACGATCGGCTTCCTGTCGGGCTGCGCCAGCAGCGTGACACGCGACGCCAGCGATCCGGCGGGGGCCGCCGTGACTGCTTCGACGATGAAATTCGGCACGAAACCCGTGGTCGTGAAGGTCACGCTCGACAATACCGCGCAGGAAGCGTTGAAAGACAACCTGAAGTTCGACGCGAAGAAACTGCAGGAAAAAATCGAAAGCGCGCTGGATGCACGCAAGCTGCTGGCAAAAGCGGATTCGACCGATGCAATGCACCTGAACGTCGAAGTCAACGGCATTCGCGTGCGCTCGAGCTTCTCGGCCGTCATGTTCGGCTTCATGGCGGGCAACGATCACGTCGACGGCACCGTGACGCTGCTCGACGCCGACAATCATCAGATCGACCGCTTCAAGGTATCGGCTTCGTACGCGCTCGGCGGCATCGCCGGCGGCATGGACGATACGCGCATGAGCTGGCTGTACGAGAAGTTCACCGAGCAGACGCTGACGACGCTCGAACCGGCGGCCGGCGCGCAACAGGCGAACGCCACGCAGACGAAGACGCAGTAATGCCCGCCGCCCGGCCGGCCGCGGATGCGCGGCCCGCCGGGCGGCTGCGATCGCGCTCATCCGCCGGCGACGATGCGGATGTCGCACGCAACGATCGTCGTCGACCGGGGGCCTTTCAGCCTGCCCCGCCTCTCACCGCGCTCCCGCGCGCGGCATGACTCCATCGCCGAATTCCTCGATACGGTCGCAAGCCCCGCTTGCGCAAATGCTCAGCCATCGGTCGGCCGATCAGCAACGACGGTTCATGAGTGTTGCCTCCATCGGAACCCGGTGCCTGCCACCAACCTCGCACCACGCCGTGCGCGAGTGACTGCCCGGTGCCCGAATCGGGCGATGATCCCGTTCCGTCGAATCAGCCTGCATGAATCGGATCGAGGCCGTGCCCATCTGCCGCCACAACGCATACACGATCGCATGTGAAACGATGGGAATGGAGCCGCTCGGGGGAGCCGACCATCAGGCGGAGATCCCTTTCGAGACACCGGCGGACACCACGCCGGACCGGCGACCGCATTGTCGATGAGCGATTCTCAACCGATCATCAGACCAGCCCGAATGACTGCGCGCTTACCGGAAAATGACGGCATCCTGACTATGCACGCGCCGCGCCGGGAACCCGCGCGCATCGGGCCATGTCGAATCGCATCACGACCGTTGACTGCATCGCGTTCATCGGCCGATCATCGTCCTCCTGCCCCCGCTCGATCAAGTCGCCCCTTTCCTGCTCATGTTAAGCATCGGTCCCTTCTCGATCCGCGTCGTCGCGGTGGCCGTCGCCGCGCTGCTCGCGTGGCTCGTCGCCCGTTTCATCCAGCGCCGCCCGCCGGACGGCCAGCACAAGGCCCCATCGAGCCTGATCCTCGATACCTTGCTGCTCGGGCTGATCGCCGCGCGCATCGGCTACGTCGCGCAGTGGTGGCACGAGTACGCCGCCGCACCGCGCGCGATCGTCGCGCTCGGCGACGGCGGCTTCGACTGGCGCATCGGCCTCGCGGCCGGAATCGTGTTCGCGGGCTGGCGCGTGCGCCGCCTGCCCGCGCTGCGTCGCCCGGTGATGGCCGGCATGCTCGCGGGCATCGCCGCGTGGGGCATCGCGCAGGGCACGCTCGCAACGTTGCAGCACGGCGCGCCGCCGCTTGCCGCGTTGCGGCTCGAAGCACTCGACGCCACGCCGGTGCCGGTGCAACGCTTCGCGGGCAAGCCGGTCGTCGTGAACCTGTGGGCCACGTGGTGCCCGCCGTGCCAGCGCGAAATGCCGATCCTCGCGCAAGCGCAGCAGGATCATCCGGGGATGACGGTGCTGATGGTCAACCAGGGCGAAGACGCGCAAGCGGTGCGCGCGTTCCTCGAACAGAAAGGGCTGCGGTTCGATCACGTGCTGCTCGATCGCACACTGCACGCAATGCAGGCCTATGGTTCGCGCGGGCTGCCGACGACGCTCTTCTTCGATGCGAAAGGCAATCTCGTCGAATCGCACATGGGCGAGATCACCGCCGCGCGGCTGAAGGACGCCGTGGCGGACCGCTTCGGCCAGTAACGCGCGTCGGCCGAACGGCCGCGGCATCGCTGCGCCACATCGGCGCCTCGACCGCGGCGAGCGCACGCCGGCAGACGGACGCGCTACACGCATGATGCGCGGTCGCCGTTGCGGAAAGCACGGCGGCGTTCCCGCGCAAGTTCGGGCGGCACCTGCACGACGCCCATGACATCCTCGGGCGACGTGTGGCGGGCGAATCGGAGTATTCGACCGACACGCTTTCTGACATATCGTCGATAAAGTGACGACACGGCCCGCCGGCGCAATCGCCGGGGAAGCGTTTCGCAGCAAGCCTGCAAGACATCGGGGCATCCATCCGTGCAGACGAAGACGCTCCGGACCGACACCTGATGCCGGCCGATCTCGGCTAGAGTGATTGCACGTTTTCGCGTGGAATGTCATTTCATTTCGTCATGCCAACGATGTGACGGGATGTCGATCGAAATCCACTGCGTAAACGAGCGCGGCCCGCGCGTGCACTACCACGCGCGGGCCGCTGACCACAACCCACTCTGTACAGGAGTCAGTCATGGCTGACGGGAATCATAACGCACCGGTTCGCTTTCACGATTGTTCCGTGCCCGCTCGCACGTCTTTTCAGACTCGCCGCATCGTTCCACATCTCAGGCTCGCCGACACGGCACCGCCGGCCCTCCATCTGTGGATGAAACTGTCCGGCCGCTGGATCGACGCAGCGGGTTTCGAACCCGGGCAGCGCTTGCGGATCGAGGTGATGCACAAGCGGCTGGTGGTCACGCCGATCGAAGACGGGCCCGGCGACGATTTCGGCCAGGATGCCGATCGCGCAACACGACGGCCGCGGCCGACGTTCTCGGTGATCACGGGAGGCGCACAATGAATCGCAACGACTCGCGACAACGTGCCGACACGTTGCCAGCCGACTTCGGCCTCGATGACGCGGCCGCACTGTCGGCCAAATCCGCGCTCGTACTGAAGATCAACGCACTGACCGTCTCGCGCGGCCTGAGCGAAGACGAGGCGGCGGCGCTCGCGGAGATGGCCCGGCCGGTCGTCACGCCCGACCAACGCGAAATGCTCCGGAACGTCTCGCTGGAACTGTTGATGCAGACGCTGGTGTCGCTGGGTCAGCAGGTGGAAATCGTGGTGCGGCCTGCGGGGCCATCAAATTCGGCAGGCATCACGGTTTCGGTCTGACAGTCGGCAACATGAATGAAGGGGAGGGCGTAGCGGCCGGGCCCGGCCGCGCCCCCGTCGCCCCGCGTTCAGGCGATGCGCCGGACCCGACGATCAGGGGCGCGACAACACCATCACACGACCCGACACGCGCTGCAGCTTCAACCAGCCCGTGTCGGCCGTAAATTGAAGCTGCTGCAGCGGAAAATCGAACTCCGCGCGCTGTGCGGCGCTGATCACCGCATCGGCGATCCAGCGGATCAGTTCCTTGCCTTCGTCAGTCGTCTGGTGGCCGTTCTGGACACCATAAAAATAGCGGTTCCCGGCGTTGACCTCGTTCTGAACCTGCATCCAGTGCCCCGGCAGGCCCCGCTGCGTCCTGAACAGATCGGCCACCCGCTGCGTCGTCAGTCCGCGCGCCCACAATGCGCCGTTCACGGCGGGGCGCGCCAGGTTGTGGCGATCGGCTTCCTGGGCTTGCTCCTTGATGTCGCCTTTCAGGGAATCGGGTTTCGTCATGACGCTTTCCTCGCGATGGGCCCGACAAAGGGCCGGTTGAATGGACAAGGACCACGGAGAGGGAGGCTGACGCGCGAACCTGCGCGACCCTGGCGTCCGTGGCCACCACGAACGACAGGCCGGCGACACGCGCCGGCCTGGCTCACGATATCGGCCGCAGGCCGGTCGTCCCGCCTGCGCCGGGTGAACGATACCCCCATTGCGGGAATTCTTCGCCTGTCAGGTATGTCAGGCTTCGATATCGGGTGTCCGTCCCCATCACGCTTACCTTTTCCCCTTCAACAGGAACGCCGCCGCCGTACACCCCGCCATCGCAACACCCGCGATCAGGAACGTATCGCTGTACGCCATCAACAGCGCCTCGCGCATCACGCGCTGGTTCACGAGCGCGAGCGCCAGCTCGTGCACGCCGCCGGTCGCCGAACCCGGCAACGCATCGGCACGCGGCACATGCACGCGCGACAGCAACCGCACCAGCATCGCCATCCGCTCCTGAAACGCTTCCGAGAACGGCGTCACGGCCTCGCCGATCCGCATCGCATGCAGCTTCTGCCGCTCGACGACGATCTGGCTCGCCACCGCGATGCCGATCGCACCGCCGACGTTGCGCACCATGTTGAACACGCCGGACGCCGAACCGAGCTGCGCCTTCTCGATTCCGTCGACGGCCATCACCGACAGCGCGATCACGACGAGCGACTGCCCGATCCCACGCACGACGAGCGACGGCACGATCACGTTCGACGCGGCGTCGGCGGTCAGGTGGATGTTCATCAGGCAGCCGGCCGCGACGAGCGCGAAGCCGAGCACGATCGTCGCGCGCGGGCTCGTGCGGCGCATCAGCGGCGGCGTCAGGAACGACATCACGAACTGCACGAGCCCGTACGGGATCATCGCGAGGCCGATGTCGCGCGCGCTGTAGCCGTGCAGCTCGGCGAAGTAGTTCGGCACGAGAAACACGACGCCGAACACCACCGCGCCGAACAGGAACTGCATCAGGCTCGCGATCCCGAAGTTGTAGCGGCCGAGCAGCCGCAGGTTGATGAACGGCGCCTCGCGCCGCAGCTCGATCGCGACGAACGCGACGAGCCCCGCCACCGCGACGATCGACAGCTCGACGATCAGGTCGGATGCGAACCAGTCCTTGCGCCCGCCCTCTTCCAGCACGATCTGCAGCGCGCTCAAGCCGATCGCCATCGTTGCGATCCCGAACCAGTCGGCCTGCCGCAGCTTCGCCAACTGCACGGGCACCGGGCGGATCGCCCACGCGATCGCCGCGATCAGCGCGATCGCGGGCGGAATCTGCAGATAGAAGATCCAGCGCCACGAATACATGTCGGTGAGCCAGCCGCCGAGCGACGGCCCGGCCGCCTGCGCGACGTTGTTCGCGACCGCGAACAGCGCCATCCCGAGCGGATGCTTCGACGGTGGCAGCTCGGTGACGATCAGCTGGAACGACAGCGGAATCAGCACGCCGCCGAACGCGCCCTGCAGCGCGCGCGCGACGATCATCGTCGAAATGGTCGGCGCGACCGAGCACGCGATCGAAAACGCGAGGAACCCCGTTGCGCCGACGAGCAGCACGCGGCGCGCGGAGAACACCTGCACGAGCCAGCCGGTGAGCGGAATCACGACGATCTCGGCAACCAGGTATGCGGTCGAGATCCACGAGCCTTCCTCGAAGCTCGCGCCCAGCGACCCGCGGATGTCGGGCAGCGACGCGTTCGTCACGTGCACGTTCATCCCCGCCATGAAGCAGCCGAACACACCGCCGAGCACCGCGACCCACGCGCGCAGCGAGACGGTTTCATCTTTCGCGGCCTGCGCGGCCCGCGATGCCGCGGCCGTCACGATCCGGCTCCCGGTGCGCCGCGCGTATCGACGCGCGCGATCACCGACATGCCGGGCCTCAGCACGAGGCCCGGCGGCGGCGCATCGAGGCGGATCTTCACGGGTACGCGCTGCACGATCTTCGTGAAGTTGCCGGTCGCGTTGTCGGGCGGCAGCAGCGCGAATTCGGCGCCCGAGCCCGGGGCGAGCCCCAGCACGCGGCCATGCAGCGTGCGGCCCGAGTAGGTATCGACGTCGATCTCGACCGGCTGCCCGTCGTGCATCGCGCCGAGCTGCGTCTCCTTGAAGTTCGCGACGACGTACACGTCGCGCAGCGGCACGACCGCGAGCAACGGCATTCCGACCTCGACGTACTGGCCCGCGCGCACCGCCCGCTGGCCGATCGTGCCGTCGCGTGTCGCGCGGATCACCGTGTGCTCGAGATCGAGTTGCGCCAGCGCGAGCTTCGCGCGCGACGCCGCGAGCCGCGCACGCGCCTGCTCGATCGCGGCCGTGCTTTGCGCACGGCGCCGGCGCAACACCGTCTGCTGGTCGTCCTGTGCGCGCACGGCCGCGCCGGCGCGCGCCAGTTCCGCGCGCGCCTTCAGCGCATCGGCGTGCGCCTGTTCCCAGCGCTGCCCGCTGGCGGCCGATTCGGCGAGCAACTGCTTGTAGCGCGCCGCATCCGCGTCGCGTCGGGTCGCCTCGGCACGCGCGGCGGCCGCGGCGGCCTGCGCCTGCTCGATCACGCTGCGCTGCTGGCCGACCTGCGCGTCGAGCGTCGCGGCCGCGGCTTCCTCGGCCTGCAACGTCGCATCGGCGGCGGCAACGGCCGCCTGCGCGTCGTCGAGCTTCGCGCGATAGTCGCGATCGTCGAGCGTGACGAGCACGTCGCCGCGCTTCACGGGCTGGTTGTCGTCGACGGCCACGCTTGCGACATAACCGGCCACCCGCGGGCTGACGGTCACGATGTCGGCGCGCACGTATGCATCGTCGGTGTGTTCGATGAAGCGGCCGACCGTCCACCAGCGCCAGCCGAACCCGGCCAGCACGATGACGGTGATGAAGGCGCCGGCGGCGATCCAGTGGCGCCGCGCGAAACGGGCGGATTTCTCGGGTACGGCTGTGGTGCTCATGATCGGAATCGGAAGGGTTGAATGCGTGCGGATTCACGAACGGCCGGTCAGGGCCCGTTCACGTCAACAACGGGCTTGCGCTGGCCCTGACGCTGCCAGCCGCCCCCCAGTGCCTTGAAGACGGCAACCTGATCGAGCGCGACCTGCTGCGTCGACGCGGCCAGTGCCGCATCGACCGCGACAAGGCTGCGCTGCGCGTCGAGCACGCCGAGAAAATCCAGCGCGCCCGCGTCGTAGTTCAGTTCCGCGAGCCGGAAAGCGCGCGCGTGTTCGGCACGCGCGGTTTCGAGCGCGGCCTTGTGGCGCCACTCGGCGCCATATCGCGCGAGCGCCTGTTCGGTTTCCTTCAGCGCGCGCAGCACCTGCGCGTCGAACGACGCGCGCGCGGCCGCATCGTCAGCGCGGGCCTGCGCGAGCTGCGCGCGGCTCGCCGCGAGATTCGGAAAGCGCCAGGTAATCAGCGGCCCGACGCCCCAAGCGATCGCGTACTTGTCGCCGAGCGACGACGGATCGCCGGTCGTCGACAGCCAGTTCACCGACCCGCCGAGCACGATCGACGGATACAGCTCGGCCGTGGCGGCACCGATCCGCGCGTTCGACGCGGCGAGCCGGCGCTCGCTTTCGCGCAGGTCGGGCCGGCGCCGGAGCAGCGCGGCACCATCGCCGACCGGAAACGGCCGCGCCAGCGCCGGCGTCGCATGGCAGCGCGCGGCCGCATCGGGAATCGCACCGGGCGCGTGCCCGGTCAGCACGGCCAGCTCATACAACGCGGCGCGGCGCGCGCCAGTCAGCGCCGGCAGTTCGGCACGCGTATCGTCGGCGAACGCGCGCGACCGCGCGACTTCCAGATCGGACACGAGACCGTGCGTGCGCTGCCGTGCGGTCAGCGCGGCGAGGCGGTCGGCGATCGCGACCGAACGCTCGGCCACGTCGATCCGCTCGCCGTACGCGCACGCCTGCGCGTAGGCGGCCGTCGTCTCGGCGGCCACCGCGACGCGCATCGCATCCGATGCCGCCTGCACGGCCTCCGAATCGGCGCGCGCGGCATCGACGAGATGGCCGACACGCCCCCACAGATCGACTTCCCACGACAACGCGAACGACGGCGCGAATCCCCGGCGCGTACGCGCATCCGTGCCGTTCGCGCTCGCGACGACCTGGTCGGGCGCGTGCTTGCCGTAGTCGACGCCGAAGCTGGCCGTCGTATCGGGCAATCGCGCGGCACCCGCTTCGTCGAGCACGGCGCGCGCACGCGCGACGCGTGCCGCGGCCACCGCGAGATCGCGGTTTTGCGCGAGCGCTTCGCGCACGAGTGCGTCCAGCGCCGGATCGTCGAACAGCTGCCACCAGCGATCGGGCAACGCACCGCTCGACGCGACGGGCGCATCGACGGCGGCATCGAACGGCGCGCGATGTGTCGCATCGATCGACGGCGGACGATACGGCTCGCCGACGGAGCATGCGCCAAGCATTGCCGCGCTCAGCAGCGTGGCGGCAATGCGCGGCGCGCAAGACGAGGCGGCAAAGGGTAAATCGAAGGAAAGCGAAGCAAGGAAGGAGGCGCGCATCGTGCGGTGGCAGTCGAACAAACGATGGGCCTATGGTAATTTCGGCACATTCAGTCGATCTCGCGCGCAAAGCGCATTCGTCGTCGAGAAAAGGACACGTGGACCCATTTTTCAGCGCGCTCGAGCGCAAGGACAAGCACAAGCAGATCGCGGTCGCCGTGTCCGACGCGGCGTCCGGCGTCCTGTATCCGCCGCATTCGCACCGGCACGGCCAGCTGATTCACGCGATCTCCGGCGTGATGCTCGTGTATGCGGATGCCGGCAGCTGGGTCGTGCCGACCGGGCGCGCGGTGTGGGTG
Organism: Burkholderia sp. COPS; assembly: GCF_019425585.1. Taxonomy (NCBI): domain Bacteria; kingdom Pseudomonadati; phylum Pseudomonadota; class Betaproteobacteria; order Burkholderiales; family Burkholderiaceae; genus Burkholderia; species Burkholderia sp. COPS. The sequence goes on from NZ_WIXR01000009.1 coordinate 117,785, forward strand.
CCGGCGGGCACACAGCACGAGATCCGGATGGCCGGCGACGTGCAGATGCGCTCGGTGTTCGTCGCACGCGAAGTGCGGCCGAGCCTGCCGGCCGAGTGCCGCGTGATCGAGGTCGGCACGTTGCTGCGCGAACTGATCGTGACCGCGTGCGAACTGCCAGCCGACTATGACCTTTCGCATCGCGCGGGACGCGTGCTCGCGCTGATCCTCGACGAAATCGAAATCGCGCCGCTGCTGTCGCTGCATGTGCCGATGCCACGCCATCCGGCACTCGCCGCGCTGTGCACGCAGCTGATCAGCGACCCGTCGGTGACCGTCACGCTGCAGTCGTGGGCGCGCGATGCGCACATGAACGAGCGCACGCTCGCACGCACATTCAAGCGCGAGACGGGCATGACGCACGGCGCATGGTGCCGCCATGCGCGATTGCTGCTGAGCCTGCCGCGCCTCGCGGCCGGCACGCCGATCCTCGAACTCGCGCTCGAGCACGGCTACGATAGCCCGAGCGCGTTCGCGGCGATGTTCCGCAAGGCGCTCGGCGTGCCGCCGAGCGAATACTTCCGGCGCCGATAAGCGGCGCTGTCCGTTTCGCGACGATCGCGCGCTACCGCGCGTGCGCGGCGCAACGTGTGGCCCGCTACCGTGGCGGCATCGCACGACACTCGCGCTCCGCCGATGGATCTGATTCAACGCATTCAGGTTTTCGTCACGCTCGCCGACGCGGGAACCTTCACCGAAACCGGCAAGCGGCTCAAGCTCACGACCGCGTATGCCAGCCGCGCGATCGCGTCGCTCGAAACGCATCTCGGCATCCGGCTGCTGAACCGCACGACGCGCTCGATGTGCCTGACCGGAACTGCGCGATGCGCTTGCCGGGCCGCGCGGCGGCCACCGCGGCGGCGGCAACGCGACCGCGCCAGGCACCGCCGGCGCAGCCGCCACGACGCCGCTTACGCGACAGCCTTCACCGCCTGCTGCGCGCCAAAAAACGTCGCCTGCGCCGCTTCGTCCGCGCGCGCATACGCGCGGTTGACCCCGCTGATCACCGCGCGGATCGACGCGGTCGTCAGGTTCGCGTCGATGCCGACGCCGAACGCGCTGCCGCGCACGCCCGTGCCGGCCAGTTCCGCGATCGCGATCGCCTTCGCGTCGGCGCCTTGCGACAGCGCGCGTTCCTCGTAGTGCTGGATGCGCAGCGGCGTACGCAGCGCGTGCATCAGCGCGTCGAGCGGGCCGTTGCCTTCACCGCGCAGCACGCGGCGCTCGCCGTGCACATCCGCGGTCAGCACGATCGTCTCGCGGCCGTCGCGTTCGCTCAGCTCGTGGCCGACATAACGCAGCGGCGCATCGCCTTCCACGTATTCCTGCTGGAACAGCGACCAGATCTGCGCGCTCGTCACCTCGAGCCCGCTGTCGTCGGTCAGGCGCTGCACGGCCGCGCTGAAGTCGACCTGCAGGCGGCGCGGCAGCGCGACGCCATAACTCTGCTCGAGCAGGTACGCGATACCGCCCTTGCCCGACTGGCTGTTCACGCGAATGATCGAGTCGTACGTGCGGCCGACATCGCTCGGATCGATCGGCAGGTACGGCATTTCCCATACGGCGTCGGGTTTCTGTACCGCGAAGCCCTTCTTGATCGCGTCCTGATGCGAGCCGGAGAACGCGGTGAACACGAGGTCGCCGACATACGGATGGCGCGGGTGGATCGGCAACTGGGTGCATTCCTCGGACGTGCGCGCGACTTCGTTGATCTGCGAGAAATCGAGGCCCGGATCGACGCCCTGCGAGTAGAGGTTCAGCGCGAGCGTGACGAGATCGACGTTACCGGTGCGCTCGCCGTTGCCGAACAGGCAGCCCTCGATCCGGTCCGCGCCGGCCATCACCGCGAGCTCGGCCGCCGCGACCGCGGTGCCGCGGTCGTTGTGCGGATGCACGGACACGATCAGCGCATCGCGGCGCGCGAGGTTGCGGTGCATCCATTCGATCTGGTCCGCGTAGAAGTTCGGCGTGCCGACTTCGACCGTGGCGGGCAGGTTCACGATCGCCTTGTGCTCCGGCGTCGGCTGCCAGACGTCGAACACGGCGTCGCAGACTTCCTTCGCGAAATCCAGCTCGGTCGCCGTGAAGGTTTCCGGGCTGTATTGCAGCGTGAAATGCGTGTCGGTCGCGGCGTCGGCGAAGCGCTTGATCGTGCGCGCCGCGTTCACCGCGAGTGCCTTCACGCCGTCGCGGTCGAGGCCGAACACGATCTTGCGGAATTCCGGCGCGGTCGCGTTGTACAGGTGCACGATCGCGCGCTTCGCGCCGCGCAGCGAGTCGAAGGTACGCTCGATCAGGTCGTCGCGGGCCTGCGTGAGCACCTCGATCGTCACGTCGTCGGGAATGTGGCCGCCTTCGATCAGTTCGCGCACGAAGTTGAAGTCGGTCTCCGACGCCGACGGAAACGCGACCTCGATCTCCTTGAAGCCGATCGCGACCAGCATCTTGAACATTCGCATCTTGCGCGCCGCGTCCATCGGCTCGAACAGCGACTGGTTGCCGTCGCGCAGGTCGGTGCTCATCCAGATCGGCGCTTGCGTGATCGTGCGCGTCGGCCACGTGCGGTTCGGCAGGTTGACGGGCGTGAACGGTCGGTACTTCGTCGCGGGGTTCTTCAGCATCATGATGTTCGGTCCTCGGTCGGTTGGTCGGGAAACCGCGGCGCGATGGCCATCAGTCGTGGTGGCAGGCTGCGCGCACAGCGGTGAAAACGGTGGAAAGCGGCACAACGGCAAAGCGGTACGGCGAACGACAGCCTTGGCGGTTGAGCGACCGGGACGGAGCGGAACGATTCGGAAGAAAGACGAACTCAGGCGCCGGTCGACAACCGGGGCCAGGTCGGTGATGCGGGGGAAATCTGGCGCTTCAGGAAAGAAGCAGATGGAAAGCGCGCAGCCGCAGACCCAGCCCGGAGAAACGGGCTAGTAGTCGTAGCGAGAAGAGGGGCTGGGCGGCTTGCATGGCCGGAATCAAATCACAAGGTGACGGGGGCTGTCAACGGGCCGGGCGCAAATGGCGCCGAATTTGATCGCTCAGAATCAGTCGTGTCCGATAGGCATCGCGCAGCCCCGTCGATATGCTTCATGGGTGCGGCGCCGGTGGGGCCCTGTTCGCGTTCGGAGTGAGTGGGTCAATCCACTTCGCCGGTTGCCGCACCCCATTTCCGTTGCGATCGGGTTTCGGCGCGGGCGTTCGGTGGTGGCCGGTGGGCGCGGCCATGACCGAGATGCTGATGTTGAAACGAACGCTGCCAAATGCGAACACCGAACGTCCGCGCCCAAGCCCGCTTGCTGTCGCCTCCGCTGCCCCGCCGGCGCAATCGCGCATCGTTCAGAAAAGCGATATGCACGCCGATATAGTTTCCCGAATATTTCCCAATAGCGCCAATTAAACACGCTTCATTAAATCGATTAACCTTGGTTTTCGATTTACTGAACAATAGCCATTCCTCGGTGAATATTTTCTGATTTATTTTTCGGCATGCTCGATGCGTCGCATTTCAAACGGAAAACGTTTGTGCGACATGGCTCCAAGCCTTACCCATCATTCCTCAGGAGGAAAGCATGGCCGATTCTCAAACGTCTTCCAATCGCGCCGGCGAGTTTTCGATTCCGCCGAATACCGATTTCCGCGCGATTTTCTTCGCGAATGCCGCCGAGCAGCAACACATCAAGCTGTTCATCGGCGACAGCCAGGAACCCGCCGCATATCACAAGCTGACGACGCGCGACGGCCCGCGTGAAGCGACGCTGAATTCCGGCAACGGCAAGATCCGCTTCGAAGTGTCGGTGAACGGCAAGCCGTCAGCCACCGACGCGCGCCTCGCGCCGATCAACGGCAAGAAATCGGACGGCTCGCCGTACACGGTCAACTTCGGGATCGTCGTGTCGGAAGACGGCCACGACAGCGACTACAACGACGGCATCGTCGTGCTCCAGTGGCCGATCGGCTGACCTGACGCACGGCTGACAACCGACCACCGCCGGCCGCCTCCGGGCCGGCCGGCGGTCGGGCACCGCATTCAGCGGCGCCTTGCGCCGCACTCCACGAAAACCCGCCCAACCAACGGAGACATCCATGCCCCTCCTTTCGGCTTCGATCGTCAGTGCCCCCGTGGCGACCTCGGAGACCTACGTCGACATCCCGGGCCTGTACATCGACATCGCCAAGGCAGAGATTCGGAACGGGAAACTGCAGGTCATCCTCAACGTGCCGACGCCGTACGCGACCGGCAACAACTTCCCCGGCATCTATTTCGCGATCGCGACCAACAAGGGTGTCGTCGCGGACGGCTGCTTCACCTATTCGTCGAAGGTGCCCGAAAGCACCGGGCGCATGCCGTTCACGCTCGTCGCGACGATCGACGTCGGCACCGGCGTCACGTTCGTGAAGGGCCAGTGGAAAAGCGTGCGCGGCAGCGCGATGCATATCGACTCGTACGCGAGCCTGTCCGCGATCGGGGAAACCGCTGCATCGTCTTCGCCCGCCGTCGGCGGCAGCGAAACCGGTGCGGAGGGCGGCAGCGGTGCCGGCGGCATCGGCGGCGGCGAGCGCGACGGCACGTTCAACCTGCCGCCGAACATCAAGTTCGGCGTCACCGCGCTCACCAACGCGGCGAACGACCAGACGATCGACATCTACGTCGACGATAACCCGAACCCGGCCGCCACGTTCAAGGGTGCCGGCGCGCAGGACCAGAACCTCGGCACCAAGGTGCTCGACTCCGGCAAGGGACGCGTGCGCGTGATCGTGATGGCGAACGGCAAGCCGTCGCGGCTGGGCTCGCGGCAGGTCGATATCTTCAAGAAGTCGTATTTCGGGATCGTCGGCTCGGAAGACGGCGCCGACGACGACTACAACGACGGCATCGTGTTCCTGAACTGGCCGCTGGGCTAAGTAGCACCGCCCTGCCTGCCGTCGCCACGCCGCCCGGCGTGGCGATCCGTTCCAGTGCGTCAGCCGGCGCACTCCCCGCCCGCGCAGCAAGAACGATCAAGTGCCCCCGGCACCGATACCATATAGTCCGACCGACACCCTCATTGGCACGCCATGAACCCGGTAGGAAAAGCACTCTGGTTGATCGAAACCGAACTGGACAGGGAACTGACGCTCGACAGGATCTCCACCGGTTGCGACATGTCGCGCTTCGGCTTCTCGCGCCTGTTCTCGATGAATACCGGCTGGCCGGTGATGCGCTATGTGCGGTCGAGGCGGCTCACGCGCGCGGCACGTGCGCTGGCGCAAGGCACGCCGGACATCCTGCACGTGGCGCTCGATGCCGGCTATGGCTCCCATGAGGCGTTCACGCGCGCCTTCCGCGATCTCTTCGGCGTCACGCCCGAGGACGTGCGGGCACGGCGCACCCTCGACGGATTGTCTCTTGTGGAGCCGCTGCGCATGAAAGAACTGAAGATCATCGACGTGAGGCCATCGCGCTTCGAAACCGCCGGCAAGCGGTTGATCGCGGGCATGAGCGACCGCTATACGTTTGACACCAATGAAGGGATTCCGGCGCTCTGGCAAGCGTTCATCCCATACATCGGTACCCTTCCCGGCCAGGTCGGCGACGTGACGTACGGCGTGTGCTGCAACCCCGATGCGGACGGCAGCTTCGAATACATCGCGGGCGTGGAAGTCACGAGCCGCGACCGGCTGCCCGCACCGTTTCGCTGGGTCGAACTGGCGCCACAGCGGTACGCGGTGTTCGAACACGCCGGGCATATCTCGACGTTGCACCAGACCTTCTACAGCATCTGGAACGGCTGGCTGCCGACGTCGGGATTCAACGCGGTGGACGCACCCGAGTTCGAGCGCTACAGCGGCGACTACGATCCGGTGACGGGCGCCGGCGTGCTGGAGATCTGGTTGCCGGTCGAACCTGTAGCGTCAACGTGAACGAACGTTACAACCCATCGGACCACGCTGATTCTGCAGCCAACGTATTCGACCAGGATGTGTCCACACGATGAACCGGACGGGTTGCCGTTTCTCGAGGTGCGCGATCCCATTCTCACGTTTCACGTCCGCAGGCTCAACCATCGCGCGACGGGGAAAGCGTCGACATCGCAACTGGCTGCAGCCAGGCGGCAGACGCGAGCTGCGTGCGTGCATCGAGCGCCACCTGGTTGAACGCCACGCGCCGCTCGCCCTTCAGCTTCGCCGCGTCGCCCGCCTGTACGAGCGCGACCGGGTCGACGAGACGGTCATGCCTGCGCACCTCGAAATGCAGATGCGGCCCCGTGGCCGTCCCGGTGCTGCCGACGGCACCGACACACTGGCCGCGCGCGACCCGCATGCCGGTTCGCAACGTCGGCTCGAACGCCGACAGGTGCGCGTAGTACGACGCATAGCCGCCGTCATGGCGAATCACCACGTACTTGCCATAGCCGCGCGGTTCGGTGCCGATGAACGTCACGACCCCACGTTCCGACGCATGAACCGCGCGCCCGGCCGGTGCCGCGAGATCGACGCCGGAATGCACATGACGCACGCCGGTCACCGGATGCACGCGCGCCCCGAAATGCGAGCTGATCCGCGTGGCGTTGACCGGCATCGCAAACCGCGAACCGGCGAGCGGCACGCCGTCGAAGTCGTAATAGCCCCCCGACGCGCCGCCAGCGGGCGCAAACCACACGCCCGCGACGTACTGGCCGCGGAAGCGGAGCTCGAGTGCCGTCACGCGCGTGCCGCCCGGCTGCATCGCGCTGTCGTCGGGTTCGTATGCGACGCGGAAGGTGTCGCCGAGTGCGCCGTGCCGTTTCAGGTCGATGCGCCCGGCGACCATGCGGATGACCTGCGCGGCAACGCCGGCCGGCAGATCGGCGCGCGCCAGCGACGCCCGCAGGTTGCCGACGATCGCGCCGCTACGCGCGCCGCGCTCGGCCTCTTCGAGCACGAACGGTTCAGTGGCGGCGAGATCGACGGGACGCCGTTCGTACGCGACCCGTTCACCCATCGCGGGCAACGCCGATGCAAGACCGTAATCGAACCTCGACGCGTACGCGCGCTCGACCGCACCACGCGCCGCATCGCACAGCACGCGGTAGGCGACACAGGCACCGAAGCGCGCAACGGCGCCGTCGCGTTCATGCGCGCTCGGCACGGTCAACGCAGGCGACGCATAGGCTACGTCGAGCGGCGCTGCCGACGATGCGTGCAAGCCGCCCCACGTCGTTCGCGCGGCATTGAAAAAGGGCACGTCGACAAGGTCGGCCGTCACGGACGGGAACGGCGCGGTGTCGTTGGACACATGCGCCGGCGCGCCCGGTGCACCCGCCACACAGGCGGCCGCGACGACACCACGCAGCAGCGCGCGGCGCATCGGGAAGCCGCAAACGCCGCGGAGCGCAGGTAGACCTTGTTCGCGTGCGAGACGGAAACGCAGGTCTAACCGCATGACGTCGTCACTCGCTGTCTGTCAATGAAAAATCGGGAAAGAACCGGGTGTCGCGGAGGAACGATCGTCGCGACCCGGCAACGTGAAGACGAGTGTATCGGCGCGATCGAAACAGCTGAATAGGACACGTCTTATTTACAGGAAAAGCCGTTTCGTACTAAATCGAAATCGCAATGTCGCGCGCAGGCGGCACGCCTGTGCGGCATTCGACCCCACCCATGCGGGAGAACCATCGCGCCGCAGGGACAGTCGAACGCTGCCGGCGCGTGAACGCGAGCGTGCCCGACCACGGCACGCTCGCGTCGCATCGCGCACTGCTCCCCAACCCGGAATCCCTTCATGTTTCTCGACCAACTACATCCGGAACGCTGGACGTTCCTGTGGAACGCGTTGTCCACCCTCTCCCTCAAGCTGTCCGCCGGCCTGGCGTTGCTCGTCGTCGGCTGGTGGCTGTCGAAACGCATCGGCAACTGGCTGAACCGTCTGCTCTCGAACAAGGAGCGCGTCGACGACACGCTGCGGCCGATCCTCTGCGACGTGGCCGTGTGGGGCATCCGCATCGTCGCGATCGTCGGCGCGCTGTCGCAGCTCGGCATCGAGACCGCGAGCATCGTCGCGGTGCTCGGCGCCGCAGGCCTCGCGATCGGGCTCGCGCTGCAAGGCACGATGCAGAACATCGCGGCCGGCATCATGCTCCTGCTGCTGCGGCCGTTCAAGGTCGGCGACTATATCGACGGCGGCACGGGTGTCGCGGGCACCGTCGACGAGGTCGGGCTCTTCATGACGCGGCTGACGAAACCGGACGGCATCTGCGAGTACGTGCCGAACAGCGCGCTGTGGGGCAGCTCGATTCGCAACTACACGCGCAATCCGACACGCCGCCTCGATCTCGAAGTGGAAGTATCGGTACACGACGACATCGACCGTGCGCTCGATGCGCTGCGCAAGCTGGCGCTCGCCGATCCCGACGTGCTCCGCGAGCCGGAACCGGACGTGATGGTGATGCGGTTCGACGACAGCACGGCGGTCGCGAGCATGCGCGTGTGGACGCACACCGACAAGTTCTGGGCGATGCGCTGGCGCCTCGCGCGCCAGGTGCGCAAGACGCTTGCCGATGCGGATTGCGTCCTGCCGATCCGCGCACGCGAGCTGCACATCGTGCACGACGCGGAGCGCCGCGCCGACAGCACGCGAGTGCGCGCGCTGTAAACGGCGAGGGCCGCGAAGCCTGTCCCGCTTCGCGGCCCCCGCGATATCTGGTGCGACATCAACGCAACATCAACGCTGCGTCACATCTTGACGATATCCAGCAGCGCCTTCTTGCCGCTCTTGTACGTGAACACGGAAATCGCGCCGTGCTTCAGGTCGCCCTGCGGCGTGAAGCTCGTTTCGCCGATCACGCCGCGATAGTCGGTGGCCGGCATCGCCGCCAGCACCTTCGCCGGGTCCGTCGAGTTCGCGCGCTTCATCGCGTCGACGATGATGTACACCGCGTCGTACGAGAACGGCGCATACACCTGCATCGGCTGGTGGTAACGCGCTTCGTAGCGTTTCGCGAACGCCGCGCCGCCCGGCATCTTCTCGAGCGCGATCCCGGCTTCGGAGCACACGACGTTGTCGGAGGCCGGGCCCGCGAGCTTCGGCAGGTCGGTCGAGCACACGCCGTCGCCGGCAAGGATCTTCGCGCGCATGCCGAGCTGGCGTGCCTGCTTCGCGAGCGGGCCGCCCGTCGCGTCCATTCCGCCGTACATGATCGCGTCCGGGTTCGTGCCCTTGATCTTCGTGAGGATCGCGCGGAAGTCGATCGCCTTGTCGTTGGTCGCGTCGCGCGACACGACCTTCATGCCGGCCGCCTTCGCGGCCTTCTCGAACTCGGTCGCGAGGCCCTGCCCGTACGCGGTCGAATCGTCGACCACGGCGACCGTCCTGATGCCCATGTTCTTCGCCGCGTACATCGCGAGCGCGGGCCCCTGCTGCGCGTCGGTCGCGACGACGCGATAGGTCGTCTTGAAGCCCTGCTGCGTGTACGTCGGATTGGTCGCGGCCTGCGAGATCTGCACGACGCCGCCGTCGCGATAGACGCGCGACGCCGGAATCGACGTGCCCGAGTTGTGATGGCCGACAACCCCGATCACCTTGTCGTCGACGAGCCGCTGCGCGACCTGCGTCGCGGTGCGCGGATCGCCCGCGTCGTCCTGTGCGTCGAGCTGCAGCGTGACCTTCTTGCCGCCGATCACGAGCCCCTTCGCATTGATTTCCTCGACCGCGAGGCGCGCGCCGTTCTCGCTGTCCTTGCCGAGATGCGCGATCGCGCCGGTCAGCGGCGCGACGTGGCCGATGCGCACGATCTCGTCCGCGTGCGCGGGCCATGCGGACAGCGCGCACGTCAGTGCGGCCGCGCTGGCGAGTACCGTCTTGTGATGTCGATTCATGGTTGTCTCCGTCCTTGTCGCGCTTCGTTCGTGTTCAGATCCGTCGTTCGTCGAAGTCATCCCGCACGCTCACGCGCGCCCTTCGAATCCCAGCAGTACGTTCACCGCGTTGATGCCGATCTCGTCGACCATGTAGCCGCCTTCCATCACGAACAGCGTCGGCAGGTTCAGGCGCGCGAGCGCCGCGCCGATGCGCAGGTAGTCGGGCGAGCGCAGCCGGAAATGGCTGATCGGGTCGTGCTCGAAGGTATCGACGCCGAGCGAGACGACGAGCGCGTCGGGCGCATGCGCGGCGATCGCGGTTGCCGCCTGGTCGAGCGCCGCCGAATAGGTGTCCCACAGCGTGCCCTTCGGCAGCGGCAGGTTCAGGTTGAAGCCTTCGCCCGCGCCGATGCCGCGCTCCTCCGCGTAGCCGGAGAAGTACGGGTACGACACCGGCGCCTCGCCGTGGATCGACGCGAACAGCACGTCCGCACGGTCGTAGAAGATGTCCTGCGTGCCGTTGCCGTGGTGGAAATCGACGTCGAGCACCGCGACGCGCGCGGCGCCCTGCGCGATGCAGTGCTGCGCAGCGATCGCCGCGTTGTTCAGGTAGCAATAACCGCCCATGTACTCGCGGCCCGCGTGATGGCCGGGCGGGCGGCACAGCGCGAACGCCGCGCGCGCGGCGCCGCTCGACAGCAGGTCTGCGCCGGTGAGCGCCGAGTTCGCGCTCGCGCTCACGGCGTCCCACGTGCCGGCGTTGATCGGTGCGCCGGCGTCCATCGCGTAGAAGCCGAGCTTGCCGTCGATGAACGCGGGCGGCGTCGCGGCGGCCGGCATCGCGCGCACCGGCCACACGAGCGGCAGCGCCTGGCAGGTGCGGCCCGTCGCGGCCCACTCGTCCCACGCGCCGGCGAGGAAATCGACGTAGCGCGCGCTGTGCGCGGCCGCATAGTGCGCGCGATCGAACGGTTTCGGCGCGATGACGTCGCCCAGTCCTGCGGCACGCACCTGCGCGAGCACCGTTTCGGCGCGAAGGGGGTTTTCGAACGAATCGGTGATCGCGCCGTCCTTCAGTTCGACGCCGCGATGCAACTGGTGATCGCTGCTGTAGACCGTGAGCATGGTTGACTGTTGCAGTGAGGGTGGCAACAGTTTATTGACCGCAGGCGGCAATAACTTTGCTTTCGACGCGCGCCTTTCGTACAATTTTGAGAAAACCGCCTACGGAATCCCGGAAATGAGCAAAATTCGCGCTTCGGTCGAACTGGATGGCGTGGACCGCGCCATGCTCCGCCTGCTGCAGGACGATGGCGCGCTGTCGAACGCGACACTCGGCGAGAAGCTGTCGCTGAGCGTCACGCCCTGCTGGCGCCGCCGCAAGCGGCTCGAGGACGAAGGCGTCATCACCGGCTACCAGGCGAATCTCGACCGGCGCGCGCTCGGCATGAACGTGTTCGCGTTCGTGCAGGTGACGTTCAACATGCATTCCGACCAGGATTCCGATCACTTCGAGGAGGTGATGCGACGGCACGACGAAGTGACGTCGTGCCACAAGATCACCGGCGCGGCCGACTACATCCTGCAGGTCGTCGCGGCCGATCTCGATGCGTACGCCGAATTCGTCGAGCGCGTGCTGCGCAAGCAGGCCGGGGTTTCGTCGATCCAGTCGAGCCTCGCGTTGCGCGAAGTGAAGTTTTCGTCGCGCGTGCCGGTGCCGGGCGCCTGAACGACGCGGCGAACGCAGGGGCCGTCGGCCGATTCTCCGAATACTCATCCCATGGAGCACCACCCATGAAGCGTTTCGTCCCTTCCCTGTCGCTGGCCGCCACGCTGGCCTGCGCGTTCGCCCTGAGCGCCTGTGCCGCACCATCCACGCCGCCGGCCCAATCGTCGGCGCCGCCCGCACCGCCGATGGTCGGCAGCGATCGCGACGCGCACGGCTGCATCGGCTCGGCCGGCTATTCGTGGTGCGAAACGACCCAACGATGCGAGCGCCCGTGGGAACTCGCGAAGCAGAAGGGTTTCGCGAATTCGGCGCAAGCGTACGACCAGTTCTGCCGGAACGCTGCCGCCAGGTAAAGTGACGTGACGTCGCGCGATCGTGTCGCGGCACGCTGCCGCGACACGACGAGACACAAGCAAGACGCTCCCGAAAAACCGTCACGATCCCGCGCAGTTATCCACACGTTCCCCGGTTCCGCCGACCGTCGTTCCGGAAACCCGGACACGCAAAAAACCCCACGAAAACAACGGTATTTTTCGTTTGTGACACAGCAAACGAGTTCGGTTACATTACGCGCCCCTTGCCACCCCGCCCCCCGCAAAACGCGTCGCGCGCGGCCTCTTTCCACGCAGCCTGAAGCGCCTTCCGCCCAGGCTTGCCGCAAGGGCCCGGGCGCGTCGTGCGCCACTGTGACGCAGGCGCTTGCCTGCCCGCGGGAAGCCGATCCGAAGGTGTCCTTCCCGATGGTTTCGCGTGCGCAAATGCAACGCGGCGCGGCGTCGATCCGGAATTCCGGATTCGCGATCCGGATCTCCGGATCGACGTTTCACCGCGGTCGACACGCACGCCGGGCGGCTTGGCAAACCGATGCATCCAAGTTGAAAAAGGGATCTGCTGTGATCAAAACGTTACGGGTAATACTGTCGGCGCTCGCGCTGTGCGTCGCCGCGTCGTCCGCGCACGCCGCCGATACGAAGAAGGTCGACGTCCTGCTGGTGGGCGGCGGCATCATGAGCTCGACGCTCGGCGTCTGGCTGCACGAGCTCCAACCTGACTGGTCGATGACGATGGTCGAGCGCCTCGACGGCGTCGCGCTGGAAAGCTCGAACGGCTGGAACAACGCCGGCACCGGCCACTCGGCGCTCGCCGAACTCAACTACACGCCGGAGAAGGCGGACGGCAAGGTCGACATCTCGAAGGCCATCGAGATCAACGAGTCGTTCCAGATCTCGCGCCAGTTCTGGGCGTGGCAGGTCAAGCAGGGCGTGCTGAAGAACCCGCACTCGTTCATCAACTCGACGCCGCACATGAGCTTCGTGTGGGGCGACGACAACGTCCGCTTCCTGAAGAAGCGCTACGAGGCGCTGCAGGCCAGCCCGCTGTTCCGCGGCATGCAGTATTCGGAAGACTACGACCAGATCAAGCAGTGGGTGCCGCTGATGATGGAAGGCCGCGACCGCAACCAGAAGGTCGCGGCGACGTGGACGCCGATCGGCACCGACGTGAACTTCGGCGAGATCACGCGCCAGTTCGTCGGCTACCTGAAGACGCAGCCGAACTTCACGCTGTCGCTGTCGAGCGAAGTGCGCGAGATCACGCGCAATGCCGACGGCACGTGGCACGTGACGTGGGTCAAGCTGCACTCGGATGAACCGGCGCAGTCGGTCGACGCGAAGTTCGTGTTCATCGGCGCGGGCGGCGGTGCGCTGCATCTGCTGCAGGCGTCGGGCATCCCCGAGGCGAAGGACTACGGCGCGTTCCCGGTCGGCGGCTCGTTCCTCGTGACGGAGAACCCCGAGGTCGTGAAGCAGCATCTCGCGAAGGCGTACGGCAAGGCGTCGGTCGGCTCGCCGCCGATGTCGGTGCCGCACCTCGACACGCGGATCATCGACGGCAAGAAGATCATCCTGTTCGGGCCGTTCGCGACGTTCTCGACCAAGTTCCTGAAGAACGGTTCGTACTTCGACCTGGCGAAGAGCACCAACCTGCACAACGTCGCGCCGATGATGCGCGTGGGCGTCGACGAATTCCCGCTGGTCCAGTACCTCGCCGGCCAGCTGATGCTGTCCGACGACGACCGTTTCAACGCGCTGAAGGAATACTTCCCGAACGCGAAGAAGGAAGACTGGCGCCTGTGGCAGGCCGGCCAGCGCGTGCAGATCATCAAGCGCGACCCGGTGAAGGGTGGCGTGCTGAAGCTCGGCACCGAGATCGTCAGCTCGCAGGACGGCAGCATCGCGGGCCTGCTCGGCGCGTCGCCGGGTGCGTCGACGGCCGCGCCGATCATGCTGAACCTGATGAAGAAGGTGTTCAAGGACAAGGTCGCGACGCCCGAGTGGCAGCAGAAGATCCGCCAGATCGTGCCGAGCTACGGCACGAAGCTGAACGACAGCCCGGCGAAGGTCGTCGAGGAATGGACCTACACGAGCGACGTGCTGCAACTGGCGCCGCCGCCGAAGATCGACATGGCGACGCCGTCGCAGGCAACGGGCACGGTCCCGGCACGCCCCGCGAAGGCGTCGGCCGACATGGCGCTGTAACGCGTCCGGCCCCGATTCGCCGCACCGCACGGCCACCCTCCGGGGTGGCCGTTTTGCATGGCGGATGCGGATGACGTGGCGTGCTTCGTCCTGCGGAGGCTTCGCCGGCTGCCATGCCGCCCGCGCGCCGCTGCCGATCGTCCGCAGCCGGCCGCCCGCAGCCGGCCGTCCGCCACCGGTCGTCCGCCACCGGCCTTCCGCCACCGGCCTTCCGCCACCGGTCGTCCGCCACCGGTCGTCCGCCACCGGTCGTCCACCACCGGTCGTCCGCCACCGGTCGTCCGCCACCGGCCTTCCGCTATCAGCCGAACCGCAGCCGGTCGCCCCGGCTGCTCGCCCGCTACGGGCCGTGCGCGGGCGGCCACCCCCAGCCGCCTGCCCGCATCCGCTAGAATGCGGGCACGCGCGACGCCGTCGCCACCGATCCACCATCCGCATCGACGCGGTCCACGCGACCGCCGGTGCGGCCCGCGCCCGAGCCGCGCGAGCGCCGCACCTCGTTGCCGCGCCCGCCGGGCGCGCCATCAACCGAATTCAGCTGGAGAAAAATCCGTGTTTACCTGCCGAAACCAGAGCTGCGGCACGCAGTGGGAACAGTCCGACGTCGTCATCAAGGACGAAGGCCAGGGGCTGCTGTTCCGCTGCCCGCTGTGCGGCGCCCGCAACTACCTCGAGCGCTTCGAGGACGATGAAGGCAACGTCGCCTACGAACAGATGGAAGGCAAGCCTTACCTCGGAGACCTCGAATGACCCAGCCGACCGCCACGCCCTTCAGCGCGCTGCCGCTGACGCCGGCCACGCTCGCCAACCTCGCCCAGCTCGGTTATGTCGACATGACGCCGATCCAGGCCGCGAGCCTGCCGATCGCGCTGGCCGGCCAGGACCTGATCGCGCAGGCGAAGACGGGCAGCGGCAAGACCGCCGCGTTCTCGCTCGCGCTGCTGGCCCGCCTCGACGCACGCCGCTTCGACGTGCAGGCGATGATCCTGTGCCCGACGCGCGAACTCGCCGACCAGGTCGCGCAGGAAGTGCGCCGCCTCGCACGCGCCGAGGAGAACGTGAAGGTGCTGACGCTCTGCGGCGGCACGCCGATGCGCCCGCAGGCGCAGAGCCTCGAGCACGGCGCGCACATCGTCGTCGGCACGCCGGGCCGCATCATGGATCACCTCGATCGCGGCAACCTGAAGCTCGACGCACTGAACACGCTGGTGCTCGACGAAGCCGACCGGATGCTCGACATGGGCTTCTTCGACGACATCGCGAAGGTCGCGCGGATGTGCCCGACCACGCGCCAGACGCTGCTGTTCTCCGCGACCTATCCGGACGGCATCGTCAAGCTGAGCCAGCAGTTCCTGCGCAATCCGAAGGAAGTGAAGCTCGAGGAGCGTCACGACAACAGCAAGATCCGCCAGCGTTTCTATGAAGTGACGGAGAACGAGCGTCTGCATGCGGTCGGCCAGTTGCTGAACCATTACCGGCCGGTGAGCACGATCGCGTTCTGCAACACGAAGCAGCAGTGCCGCGACCTGCTCGACGTGCTGCACGCGCAGGGCTTCCACGCGCTCGCGCTGCACGGCGAGCTCGACCAGCGCGAACGCGACCAGGTGCTGATCCAGTTCGCGAACCGCAGCTGCTCGGTGCTGGTGGCAACCGACGTCGCCGCGCGCGGGCTCGACATCGCGCAGCTCGAAGCCGTGATCAACGTCGACGTGACGCCCGATCCCGAAGTGCACGTGCACCGCATCGGCCGGACGGGCCGCGCGGATCAGGACGGTTGGGCGCTGAGCCTCGCGAGCATGGACGAGATGGGTCGCGTCGGTGCGATCGAGCAGGCGCAGAAGCGTGACGTCGAATGGCATCCGCTCGCGGAACTGAAGCCGGCCGACGACGGCGTGCTGACGCCGCCGATGGAAACGCTGCAGATCCTCGGCGGACGCAAGGACAAGATCCGCCCGGGCGACGTGCTCGGCGCGCTGACCGGCGACGCCGGGTTCGACGGCAAGCAGATCGGCAAGATCAACGTGACCGAGTTCTCGACCTATGTCGCGATCGAGCGCGGCGTCGCGCGCGACGCGCTGCGCAAGCTCAATGCGGGGAAGATCAAGGGCAAGCGGGTCAAGGTCCGGTTGATGGACGAGGAGTAATGCCTGCGCGCGCCGTGCGACTTGCGCGGCGCGCGCCCGGCATCGTCGGATACTGACGCCTCCCGTTGCGCGTCGATCCGGCTGAGCGCGGCGCAGCGGTGCTCACAACGCTCATGCTGCTCATGCCGCTCACATCGTTCACGCCAGCGCGGGATACCCGTGCGCGGCGGCCTCCTGCACGAATCGCTCGATCGTGTCGTAGTCGTTCGGCGACAGCCGCTCGAATCCCTTCAGCCGCAGCACGCGCGCCCGTTCGTCATCGGCCGCGACCGCGACGTCGAGCGCATCCTGCAATGCGGCGACCCGTGTGTCTTCCAGCGCCCGCGATGCGACGAACGGCAACCCCGGCGCGGCGGCAGTCATGCCGATGACCCGGATGTCCTTGAGCAACCCGGGCAGCGCGTCGCCCACATACGCGAACGTCACGCAGTCGATCGCCGCGCAATCCGCTTCTTCCGCAGCCAGCGCACGCAATACGTTAAGGTGCGAGCCGAGCGCGGCAACCGAGCCGAAGAAGCGTCCGTCGTGCGCATGCGGCGCAACCGCATGCCGGAGCGCATTCATCCCGCTGTGAGAGTCCTCACCGTTGAATGCGGCCCGCAGCCCCCGGCAGGCAGCAAGCGTCGTCGCGCCGCCGGCATGTGCGCATGCCGACACGACCAGCATGCTGCGGTATTGCGCACCGTCGCAGCCGTCCGCATCGAAACGCGGTGTCGCGATCAATCGCACCTCGTCACGCAAGCCCAGCATACGGTACGGGTAACCGCAGGTCTGCGACAGCAGCAGGTCACCGCGCCGCCACAGCGCGTGCAGGTCGCCGAACGGTTCGTCGGGCAGCGCGACATCGGCGGGCCCGCCCGCGTTCGCAAACGCGACGAACGCGTCGCGCAGCAGCGCGCGCCACAGCACGGCATGGCGCGGCGTCACGTTGTACATCGGCAGGGCGGCGATCCATTGGCTCATGCGGGCATTCTACGCAGCGACGGCGGCACAGTGGAACCCGGTTCAGCGCG
The DNA here is from genome assembly GCF_019425585.1 of Burkholderia sp. COPS. NCBI lineage: Bacteria > Pseudomonadati > Pseudomonadota > Betaproteobacteria > Burkholderiales > Burkholderiaceae > Burkholderia > Burkholderia sp. COPS. Next base: position 135,057 of record NZ_WIXR01000009.1, read on the forward strand.
CCGGAACGGGGCACGACCGCCAGGCCGCGCGCCCGAAGCTTATCGGCCGCGCAGCGATAAGCAAATGCGAATCGATTGGTTGGCCGTGCCGGGCGATCCCGGTACCGTCGTGATGCCTGCCCGAGCATCGCGATCGCCGCAATGCCGGACAGGCCGACCGTGATCCGCGAGACACCTGCGCACCGGGCCGAGCGCACCGGTTCAACCGCTCGTTCCCCGCACTGCCCGTTCAATCCTGCCTCAACGCCATGGCCGAATACTTCGACGTCGACCACGCACGTGCGATCGCCGCGCTCCACGCCCGCTTCACCGCCCGTACCGAGTGGCCGACCTGGCTGCTGGTCGCCGTCATCTACGGCGGCTGGCTGGCCGTGCTGCTGCTCGTGCGCGACGGGCACCTGTCGCTCGCGGCCGCGACGCCGCCGCTGATCCTGCTCGGCGCATGGCACATGTCGCTGCAGCACGAACTGCTGCACGGCCATCCGACGCGTTCCGCGTTCGTGAACAAACTGCTCGGCTATCCGCCGCTGACGGTCTGGTATCCGTACACGCTGTATCGCGACACGCACCTCGACCATCATCGCGACGAAGACCTGACCGTGCCGGGCGTCGATCCCGAAACGAATTACGTGACGCGCGAACGCTGGGCGCGGCTGCCGCGCTGGCGTCGCGCGCTCACGGTCGCGCGCAAGACTTTCATCGGACGAATCGTCGTGGGGCCGCCGCTCGCCATCGCCGCGACGGCCGCCGATGCGGTCGCCAGGTTCCGGCGCGGCGACTTCCGCCATCTGCCGATGTGGATCATGCACGTAGCCTGCGTGGTCGTGCTGCTCGCATGGCTGCAACGCGAGATCGGCGTGCCGTGGTGGTACTACCTGCTGGCCGTCACGTGGCCCGCGCTGTCGCTCGCGATGATCCGCTCGCTGTACGAGCACCGCGCCGCGTGGCACCCGAAGGCACGCATCACGATCAACGAAGCCGGCTTCGCGATGCGGCTGCTGTACCTGAACAACAACTACCACCTCGTTCATCACGACCTGCCGAAGCTGCCGTGGTACGACCTGCCGCGCGCGTACCGGATGCGGCGCGACGCGTATGCGAAGAAATGCGGCGGCTTCGTGATCCGCGGCGGGTATCGCGCGTTGCTCGCGCGCCATGCGTGGACGCCGACCGATACGCCCGTGCATCCGTTCGACCAGGGCACGGCGTCGCTGTCGACGGGGAGCGGGGTGAAGGTGGCCGTTGTCGACAAGGTGCTGCAGATCAGTACGTGACGTGCGGCGGCGCCGCACTTCTTCGTGAAGCAGCCGGATTCAGCGACGTGGGCGTCAGGCCGTACGGCCGCCGATTCGTCCGCCGCGTCGCATTTTTCTTACGAAATGCCGACGATGCCGCTCGCGCTCGCGCATTGCCAATTGCGCCGCCAATGCCCAGAATGACGGCTCATCCGGGGCTTCCAACAATCATTCGCCCCGGCTCTGCCTCGCGACCGCGCGCCGCATTCCCCGACGACGATGCAACCGAACTCCCCGCCCGGCGCAATCCGCGCGATCGGCAACGACTGGTCCATTTCCGCGATCACCGCGGGCTTTCTCGCGGTCCTGATTTCCTACGCGGGCCCGCTCGCGATTTTCTTCCAGGCGTCGCAGGCCGCGCATGTGCCCAATGAAATGGTGTCGTCGTGGGTCTGGGCGATCTCGATCGGCGCGGGCATCTCGGGCCTGTTCGCGAGCTGGAAGCTGAAGGTGCCGGTCGTCACCGCGTGGTCGGCACCCGGCACCGCGCTGCTCGTCGGCCTGTTTCCGCAACTGACGCTCAACCAGGCCGTCGGCGCCTACATCACGGCCGCGCTGATCATCCTGCTGATCGGCGTGACCGGCTATTTCGACCGGCTCGTGCGTCACATTCCGCGCGGCATCGCATGCGGGATGATGGCCGGCATCCTGCTGCCATTCGGCACGCACGCGTTCGCCGCCGCATCGGAGCAGCCCGCGCTCGCGTTCGGGATGATCGCGGCCTACGTGATCTTCAAGCGCCTGCTGCCGCGCTACAGCATCGTGCTCGTGCTGCTGACGGGCGCCGCGCTCGCGACGGCGCTCGGGATGACGCATCTCGGCAACGTGTCGCCGAGCATCGCGCACCCCATCTTCATCGCGCCCGAATGGACGCTCGGCACGACGCTCAGCCTCGCGCTGCCGCTCGTCGTCGTGAGCCTCACCGGCCAGTTCCTGCCGGGCATGACGATCCTGCGCGTGTCCGGCTATCACACGCCCGCGCGCCCGATCATCACGGCGACCAGCGTGATGTCGCTCGTGGTCGCGTGCTTCGGCGGGATCACGATCGTCGTCGCGGCGATCACGGCCGCGCTGTGTACCGGCAAGGACGCGCACGAGGATGCGGGCCGGCGCTACGTCGCCGGGCTCGCGAACGGTGCGTTCTACCTGGTCGGCGGGCTCTTCGCGGGCACGATCGTCACGGTGTTCTTCGCGCTGCCGAAGGCGTTCGTCGCGATCCTCGCGGGGCTTGCGTTGATCGGCGCGATCGGCGCGAACGTGCACGGAATCTTCGAGGACGAGAATCACCGCGAGGCGTCGGTGATCACGTTCCTCGCGACGGCGTCGGGCATGACGTGGCTCGGGCTCGGTTCGGCGTTCTGGGGGATCGTGATCGGGTCGTTTTCGTATGCGGTACTGAACAAGGTGCGGCGACAAGTGTGAAGCGCCACGCGCGCAACGCTCGCCGCCGCGTCGTTCAGCGCGCGTGCTGGCGCAATAGCTGCACGAGTGCATCGGCCGGCGCCGTCGCCCCGTAAAGTCGCTCCGACACGCCCTCCTCGACGTCGATCTGTCCGGCGTTGTGCACGTCGTAGAGATCGACGATCAACTGCGCATGGCGTTCGCTGAGGCCCGCGCGCAGCAACGTCGCGGTCCAGGTGTCGCGCGGCAGTTCATGCGCGACGATGGCACGGCCGGCCGCCGCGCCGAGCGTATCCGCAATCGTCGTCACGCTCACCCGCTGCGGCCCTTCGACGCTGACGATGCGCGGCCCGTTGCCGCCTTCTGGCGCATCGAGCAGCAGCCGCGCCGCGACGACGCCCACATCGGGCGCCCAGACCGTCGGGAACACCTTGCCGACAGGATGGTGGAAGCTCGGCAGCACGCCGGTGCCGAGCGCCACCGGCAGGATGCGCGTCCAGTTCTGCAGGTGCTCGGCCGAACGTAGCAGCGTCAATTGCGTCGGGATCGTTCTCAGCCGTTCCTCGAGGTAATGGAACAGACGGGTGATGCCCGTGTTGCCTTCGCGCTCCGCGCCGTAATCCGACAGGGCGAGCAGCGCAGGCGGCGGGTTGGCGGCGAGCGCGGCGGTCGCGACGTCGATCGTGCGCATCATCGTCGCCGCCGGATCGGGGTCGGCGACCGGCACCGGGCACAGTATCTGTACGGCCTGTGCGCCGTCGATTGCCGCAGCTATCGCGTTTGCGTCCGTCAGCTCGGCGATCACGACGTCGCAGCCGAGCTGCGCGAAGCGTTCACGATGGCGTGCGTCGCGCAACACCGCGCGCACGGGATGGCCGGCGTTGCGCAAGGTCGTCACGGTCGACTGGCCGACGTTGCCTGATGCTCCGAAGATCACGAACACGATCCGCTCCTGGGGGGATGAAGGTGGGGTGATTGTCGGGCTGGAGAGCCGGGGTGTCGGACACAAACGGATGAATCGGACAGAAATGGACGAACGATTCAACATCTGACGATTTTTTCTGATTTCAGAAGCGTTCAGCTCCTACCGGACGAAAGCGTCCCCCAACCGGAAGTACCTGTCACCCACGTTCGACGGGATGTCGATGAGCGACATTGGCGTTACCAATTTTCGGACTCGTCTCATAGACGCTTAGTGATTCAAAAGACCACTATTCGACTGTGGAAAGCCGATGCTGTTGAGCACCGGCAAACCCAAACCGGTGAGCGATGGCGGCCATCGAAAATTCGAAATGACTTACGACGCCGAGAAGCGCACTTTGACCGCCGCCGTGTGTATTGAAGTCGAGCTTCTGGATCTTCATCACATCAACCAGTTCACCGGACAAGCTGCCGTCCGTCGGCTTGGGACGTTCGAAAGACGAAGCCCGCGTCACGTGGGTATGGATGCGGCCACTTGATGTGGCGGTGCGCTAGGTAGCATCGCCGCCCTTTCAGGCAAGGCATCCCGCAAGGCCATGGGCCAAGGAGTTGCGAACATGAAGATTCTCGGATGGATACGTCAAGGCGACCAGGCCGCCTGCGGCGCCCCCGTATCCGCAGGCGACGCGGCTTATGAAAGCCACGGCAGGTCGCTGGCATATCGCGGTGCTTCGATGGCGTGCCCCAAACGATGCGTCATTGCCGAAGGGCACCCTGATTTTGTGCTGCCTAACGGTTGCACGGTGCCGCATCATGGGCAGCGCACCAGTGGTGGGTGTCCACTACAGTCCTCTCTCAACGACGTGCACGGCCTGCGTAATGCGAGTGGTAAGCCAGTCGCGACAACGTTCTATCTGTCCAGTAGCGGCACATGGCTGCCCCGGTTCGGCCCCGAGCGGCTGACCAACAGTAGCCCCGACGAGCAGGTGCGCGCCATCGACCCGAAAACGGGCCGCCCTATCCCTCATCTGGCCTACTACATCGAGGCACCGGATGGTTCGGTCTACATGGGGCACACAGATGCTCAAGGGCTATGCAAGCGCATTGCGACCCATCATCTGGAAACGTTGATCGTATGGTTCGGCGAGGAGGCAACCCGGAAGCAGGAGGACAGCCGATGACCAGGAAGGCGCAGACCAATCGTCAGCAAGGCTCCGTGGCGCAACTGCCCTATCGGCGCAAAATCCGCCTTGTATTGTGGGGTGGCGCGGCCACAACGGGAGATAACTCGGCCTTTCAGTTCGCGGCACTCAACGTCATCAAGGATTACAAAGCACGCGATAAAGGTAACTACGAGATCATCCAGAAGAACATCGCCGTCGCGAAGGACATCGTGTTTCATGTCAACGCCCAAGAGGACGACAGCATCGCCTCGCTAGACATTTTCACGCACGGCGGACCGCAGGCCCTGTACTTGACAACGGCCAGCCCCGACACCAGCCCGACGCTACGCTACGTACTTCATAACTCCAGCCTTTATCGCTCGGTGGGGCGGATGGTTTTCAACGCCGCCGGATGGACGGCCGGATCGGCACTCATCCGCGAAATCTCATTTTCAACGTTTATCACCAACGCCAAGATCGAACTGCATGGCTGCAAGACGGCGGATGCCGCCTCCGACGGTGACAATATCGCCGCCGATTTTTCGCAACGCCTTTTTGCCGCCGGAAAATCGACGTCCACCGTGATCGGCCACGCCGACAAGGCCACCCCCAACATCAAGGGAGGCGGCGAGAAACTTAACGAGCAGGACTATAGACATGGGCTGCGCCTGATCTATCGGAACGGCCAGGTATTGAAGACAACCCGGCAGAAGGGCCAGCTCTCCGAGCGTGAGTTGGAAGCCTTGTCGAGTGAGGAAGGTTAGTGCGATGGTCCGAGGAATCCTGCGCTCACTCGCGGTAGCGTCGCTGGCCGTAGCCGTTGCCCTGGTCTTCTATGGCTTGCTCGACCTATCCCACACGGCTAACGGCGACGAATACGTCGACACCCGGCGAATGCTGTTTGATAACGGCGTCTACCCCTTCTTGTGGGGCGTCTCGTTCCTGGTGATCGGCCAACTCACACGATGGTGGGGTTATTGCCCCGTGGTACGGATAAGCTCGCTGGCCGCGCTTGCGTGGTTGGTGACGTTGCGCTTGACCACCCCCGCCCTCGTTCCGGATAGCGGGGTCTTTCCTTCGCTACGGCTATTGGACGAATTGCTCGTCCTGAGCGCAGGATGGCTGTTGCTTACCATGGCGGACGGCTACATCCAACGCGCAATCGCCGCGATACGCCACCTATTTTGGCGCCGCTCCTGACATGACACCAAGCGAAATGGATGAGGTGATTTGTCAGCCTGAAGTCAGAGCGACCACAGCGGCACGCGCGCAACCTAATCTCCATCGTCCGAGATTCACGAAACGCTTGTTCGCCACCGCGGTCCAGACGGAAACAGCGTAGGCACCCTCATCGTCAAAGGTCAACCTCGGAGAACAAGATAGTGCGTAGCCGCCCCCTTTTCACCGCTTGCTTTCTCGTTGCGTTCATCGGGTTCTCCGGTTGTTCATTCGCATCATCTGATTTAAACAGCAGTCCCGCAACCGAGTGGACCATGTTCAGAAGAACAGTCGAAGGATATCGAGAAAATATAAATAAAAAGGAGAGCATTAAAAATGCCAGGGAAGCCGAGGAGAGAGGTCGAAAGGCATTCCTAAATGGAGATCTTCAAAAGGCTTACCTCCATGGCTACGGTGACGCAATAGCATGGCTCCCGAGGCCCGAGTATTTTTTTATAGTCGGAGATATCAATCTTCGCCACAAATTATCACTTCACAGCGACTCCCCTTACGCAACATCAGAATACAAGAAATGTTGGGATAAGTATCTATTCGCCGTCGATGTACAGAGAACTATCAATTACGATTTTCAAAGAGGATTCGGGCTGACAGAGGAATTGAATTTATCGACCACCAGGAACTCAAAAATCTACAAGCAAGCCATCGCCAACGCATCCTGCTTCGCACGATTGACAAGCAAATATTCTGAAGGAGTAGGTCCACAGTGCGTGCCAGTCAATGAAGTAAAAGCATGCCTTGGGAGTCCGCTCTTGTTTCTATATCACTAGGCCATAAAACCGCCATCGCCGCTGTTTAGGTTGGGGGTGGCGTCCACTCGCGCTCCCTTTCACCAACCCCATTACTGCCCCAGACACATCGCCGTAATCGGTGTACGTTCATGCCCGGATTCCCGGCCGATTGCCTGCAATCACGGTGGCCGTGTCGAAACAGGTACCGAAACCGACACGGTCACCGGACTTGTGGCCATGCGTCAGCCCTTCCCCTCGCCGTCATACGCCAGCCTCAACCCACCCCGCTCCCCCGATCGCGCAATCTCCGTCGGTGTCGCACCCACCACGCGATTCATCCAGTTCGCCATGTGACTCTGGTGCGCAAACCCGGCTTCGAGCGCGATCTGGCTGATACTCAGCCGGCCTTCGAGCAGCAACGCCTTAGCCCGCTCGACGCGGCGCCGCACGACATACTGGTGCACGGGCATCCCGAGCGTTTCGCGGAACAGCACCTTGAAATGCGGGACGCTGATCGACACGAGCGCCGCGAGTTCGGCAAGCGTCATGCGCCGCTCGAGATTCGCTTCGACATAGTCGATCACGCGTGCGGCCGCCTTCGGCGCGAGCGTGCGGCGGCGCTCGCGAAACGCCGGCTGGCCGTCGACCAGCCGCGCGACGAGCGCCGTGCACAGGCTTTCCGCATAGAGCGGATCCGACGCGTCCTCCGCTTCGAGTTCGGCCGCCATCGCCCACGCGATGTGCTGAAGGCGCGGGTCGCGCACCTGCAGCCGGCGACGGATCTGCCCCTGCGACGGCTTCAGTTCGAGCTGCTCGACCGTGCGCCGCACGAACGTGTCGCTGAGCATGATGTGCAGGATCCGGCAGTCGGCGCTGTCGGTCCACTGGCCGGGCAAGCCGGCCGGAATCACGTCGACGTCGCCATGCGCCTGGATACGCGATACGCGCTCGCCGTCGCACACGCAATCCGCGCGAACGGGCCCGCCGATATGCACGCCGATCCGGTGATGCTCGGCCGCCGGAATCCGGTAGGTGCCCGCGCGGATTTCCAGCAGCGACGCGCCGAAGCCCTGCCAGCCGAGCCCGCGGCTGGAGCGCAGGCTGACCGGGACGCCGTTGTCCGTCGGCGCCGCGAGAATCGCATCGCTCATGGCCTTCCTCCGGTTGATGGGGATGTCGAACGCGCATTGTGACTCGTTTTTGGCCCGCCTGCCGGGCCTGCCGGCGGCTCACCCCGGTCGAGCAGAAAAAGATCATCCGTTTCTGCTCGAGGCCATCCTTGCGTGTGCGCCGGCGGGCGCCGTGCCGCTTACGATGGCCCCATCCGACACCTACGGAGACCGTCATGCCTCACTGCCTTGCGCAACGCACCGCGCTCACTGCACCGTCGCCCGCCGCCACCCGCCCCTCGTCCGGCCCCCGCTCCCGCAACGACCGCACCACGCTCGCCGCCCGGTGCCTGCGCATCGTCGGCTGGTACCGGCTCGAACGGCTGCTCGCGTCGATCCCCGACAGCAACGACGACTTCGGGCTCGTCTGACTGGCCGCGCGGCCGGTGTCGTCTACCTACTTGCGCCGCCGCTCGTGCGGTGCCACCGTCGCGCCGTCGATCACCGGCGCGCCCTGCTTGATCAGGAAATCGCGGAACAGCCCCGTGACCTGCGAAATGCGCCGGTCGGCGAGCGTGACCACATACCATTCGCGTTCGATCGGGTTGCCGGGGAACGGCAGTTGCCCGAGCAGCCCGGTGCGCAATTCGAGTGCACACGCGTGCAACGACAGGAACGCGACACCGAGCCCGGCTTCGGCCATCTGCTTGATCGCCTCGTTGCTCGACAGTTCGGAGCCCACATGGAAGCGGTGGCCGGCCGTCTTGAACAGGTTCTCGACGGTCGAGCGCGTGCCCGCACCGCGTTCGCGCACGAGCAGGTGCGCGGATTCGAGATCCTTCAGCGAGATGCGCTTGCGCTGCATCAGCGGATGGCCAGGCGCCGCGACGAACACCATCGGATGCTTCGCGAACTCCACCGCATGCGTACGCAATTCCTTCGGCGCGCTGCCCATCACCGCGAGATCGATTTCATGCGTGGCGAGCATGCGGATGATGTCGTCGCGATTTCCAACCTTGAAATAAGTCTTCACATGCGGACGCGTCGCGGTGAATTTCACGAGCAGCGGCGGAATCAGGTACTCGGCCGTCGTGATCGCGCCGATCCGCAGCGTGCCGCCGAGATCGCCCGTCAGCGCGGCCACTTCGTCGCCGGCCTCGCTCCACAGATGCAGGATCTCGCGCGCATAGCGCGACACGATCTCGCCGGCCGCGGTCAGCTGTACCCCGCGCCCCACCCGCTGCAGCAAGGCGGCGCCCACCGCCTCCTCGAGCAGGCGAACCTGCAGCGACACGGCCGGCTGCGTCAGGTTCAGCTCCTCGGCCGCCCGCGACACGCTGCCGAGCCGCGCAATCATGTCCAGCGCCTTCAGCTGCCGGAACGTCGCGGTCTTTCCTATAAGTGAATACATATGGGTCGCTTATAAACATTAAATTGTTCGAGTGGGTTCGAAACTATATCGTCGGTTCTTGAGCAATGTCATCCGAATCGTCATTCAGCGGGAGCCCCACATGGACAACACCACGCCCAACCTTGCAACGGACCGCGCACCGCGCCTGCCGCGCATCGTGATCGTCGGCGGCGGCGCCGGCGGCCTGCACCTCGCCACGCGTCTCGGCGATACGGTCGGACGCCGCGGGCAAGCCGAAGTCGTGCTCGTCGACCGCTACCCGACGCACTTCTGGAAGCCGCTGCTCCACGAAGCCGCTTCGGGCCATCGCGACCCGGCATCGCACACGATCGAGTACGCGGCGCAAGCAAAGCGCCACGGTTTCCGTTTCGTGCAGGGCGCGTTGCAGCGGGTCGACCGCGCGGCACGCACCGCAACGATCGCGGCCGTGCAGGACGCGGACGGCACGGAAATCCTGCCGCAGCGCGAACTCGACTATGACGACCTCGTACTCGCCGTCGGCAGCGTGACGAACTTCTTCAACGTGCCGGGTGCCGCGCGCCATGCGCTGCCGCTCGAAAACCTCGACCAGGCCGAGGATTTCCGCCGGAAGTTCCTCGCGGCCTGCACGAAGGCGAATCACCTGGCCGAGCAGCAACCCGCGCGGCGCGCGGCGCCGATCTGCATCAACGTGATCGGCGCGGGTGCGACGGGCGTCGAGCTGGCCGCGGCATTGCGGCATGCGATCCAGCAGCTGACGACGTACCGCTTCAAGGCGCTGGTATCCGCACGCGACGTGCACATCCGGTTGATCGAAGGCGGCCCGCGCATCCTGCCGGCACTCGACGCGCGGCTGTCCGGCAAGATGCACGCGCAGCTTCGCGCGCTGAACGTGGACGTGCTGACCGATACCCGCGTCGCGGAAGTCGGCGCGGATGCGGTGACGACCGCGACGGGCGTACGGCTCGCGAGCGACATCACGATCTGGGCGGCCGGCGTGGCGGGCCCCGCGATGCTGCGCGAAATCGGCGACATCGCGCTCAATCGTGCGAACCAGGTGATCGTGACCGACACGCTGCAGACGCCCGACGATCCGCACGTGTATGCGTTCGGCGACTGCGCCGCATGCCCGACGGCCGGTGCGAGCGGCTTCCTGCCGCCGCGCGCGCAGGTTGCGTACCAGCAGGCCGTGTATCTGGTCAACGCGTTCGCGCGCCGTGTCGCCGGCAAGCCGGTGGCCGGCTTCACGTTCCGTGATGCAGGCACCGTCGTGTCGCTCGGGCATGCGGGCGCCGTGTACCAGGCCGACCTCGGCGTGCGTTCGCGCTCGCTGATCGTCGACGGGCTCGCCGCGATCGGCCTGTACAAGTTCCTGTATCGCAAGCACCTGTTCAGCGTGGTCGGCGTGAAGCGTGCGGTGTTCCAGTCGCTGAGCCACTGGCTGCAAAGCCGCAACCAGCCGTCGATCAAGCTGCACTGAGCGACGACTCGCACGCAGCATCGCACAACGGCATATCGGGCGGCCATCGCTCGATATGCCGTTTTTTTATATGCATATAACGGTTGCATCCACAACGTGCGCGAGTTTGGTGCATCACATCGAAGACCGTCGATGCGAGGCTTGTCGCTCGAAAAATGTCGCGCGACACACATCCCGCGCCGGTTCTGGCTGACACCCCGATTCATTAGTCGAATTGTATAGGTCGGATAAAAATATTAATTGGTTGTGTTTTCAGGATCGACGCTAAGGTGTGTGGCATTCCCGTCGGCGAACGGATCATCACGTTTCTGAAGAGGAATCACCGTGGTTATCGAAGCCATCGTCACCCGTCTCGACGCAGCATTCGCGCAAATCGAAGCAACACCGGATTCGCATGAATCGCGCCATCAACGCGACGCGATCATCCAGTGGCTCGACCGGGCATCGGAAGAAGGATATCGACTCGGTCTCGTCACGACGCTGCCGGCTGCACGGCTCAGCGACATGTTCGAAGGCCAGTTCGGCCGCGCGAACCTCGACCGCTTTTCGGTCGTCGTCACCGACGCCAATCAGCAGGACTCCGGATCAAACCAGCATCCTTTCGACGTCGCACTGCAGGCACTCGGCGTACCGCCCGAACGCGCGGTGGGGATCGCGAGCAGCGAACCGGAGCGCCGGGAAGCCGAGCATTTCGGCCTGTCGCGCTGCGTGAACATCACCGACACCGTGCGCTCGATCGCATCGGCCGGCCTGCACTGACCGCCGGCAAACCGGCTGGCGACGGCCGGCCACCCTCGATCCGGCGGCCATCCGACGATTGCCCGACCGAATCCTGACATTCTGCTGTCAAAGTCGCTTGCAACACTTCCGGGCTTGACCGATCCCTCCCGGAGACGGGACGACGCGAAACCGCATCGTCCCGCCCGTTGCACACCACGATGACACGCCCGACCCGCACCGCCGCCGCCCTTGCCGTTGCCTGCCTGCTGCTCGCCGCTTGCGGCGGGGACGATTCGACACCGCCCGCGGCCTCGGCCGACAACAGCGGCTCGACGCCCGCACCGCAACCGCAACCCGAGCCCACGCCGGCACCCGCGACCTATTACCAGACGAAGACGCCATACCGTCCGCAGCAGGACGCCGCGACGTACGAAGCACCGCCCGCCGGCTACGCGCCCGTCTACACCGAACTCGTCGCGCGCCACGGCTCGCGCGGGCTGTCGGGTTTCAAGTACGACGGCGCGATCTACGCGATGCTGGTCAAGGCCGAAGCCGACGGCGCCCTGACCGCGCTCGGCGCACAGCTCAAGGCCGATACGTACGCGATGATGAAAGCCAATGCGCTGCTCGGCTATGGCGTGGCGGGCATCTCCACGCCCGGGTACGGCAACCTCACGCAAACCGGCATCCGTGAACACCAGCAACTCGCCGCGCGCCTCGCGCAGCGGCTGCCGGCGCTGTTCGCGGCCGGGAACCGGCAGATCGTCGTCGTCAACTCGGGCCAGGACCGTGCGGTCGACAGCTCGACCTTTTTCTCCGCGTCGCTCGTGGCCGCGCAACCGGCGCTGGCCCCGGCTATCACGCTGCCGGCCGCGCCGTCCGGTTATCCCGCGAGCGCGCCGGTCGCGCAGCCGGCCGGCACCAACCGTTTCCTGCTGTACTTCCACTCGCTGAAGCCGGCCACCGACCTCGTGACCGATGCGGGCAATTCGTACTACGCGACCTACCAGGCGAGCCAGGCCTACCAGGCCTATGCGAACGACGCGACGGTGGCCGCGAAGCTCAACGCGATCAAGGCCGCGCCGCAGGCGGCCGACGTCGCGCAAACGGTGCTGTCCGCGCTCGTGTCGCAGGCATTCATCGCGAAGCTCGGCACCAACGGCTACACGTTCGCGAACACGGGCACCTATGCGTTCACGTCGGCGGACGGCAAGTTCACCAACACGCTGAAGGGCGACGGCAAGACGAAGATCGCGACGGCTGTCGATGCGGTGAACGTGCTGTACAACCTGTTGCAGGTCGCGCCCGCGATGGTGGCGGAAACGGGCGGCGTCACGATGGAAAAGTACATCGGCGCGGAGCAGGCGCAGTATCTCGCGTATCTGCAGGATGCCGAGGACTACTACCAGAAGGGGCCCGGCATCCAGGAAGCGAACCCCGTCACGTACCGGATGGCGAAGGTGCTGCAGGACGATTTCTTCGGCGAAGTCGATGCGATCGCGCGCGGCGACCTGACCCACGCCGCGAAGCTGCGCTTCACGCATGCGGAGATCATGATTCCGTTTGCGTCGATCATGAACCTGAAGAACGTGTTCGTGCCGACGCCGCAAGCGCAGACGTACACATACGCGAACAACCCATGGCGCGGCGATCAGGTGTCGCCGATGGCCGCGAACATGCAGTGGGATGTCTATCGCAACGGATCGCGTCTCATCGTGAAGATGCTGTACAACGAGCGCGAAACGGATTTCCAGGCTGCATGCGACGGCGCGAAGCTCACGCCGGGCAGTCACTTCTACGACTACGCGGGGTTGAAGCAGTGTTACGGGTATCAGTGACGTGATGCAGGCAACGCCGCGCGCGACAGGCCCGTTTCGAAACCCGGACGCTGCACCTCACCCGGGTTTCAGCATGCGCGCGCCTGCCTGCTAGATCTTGCGGACGCCGTTCTGAAGCAGCGTCCGGTGCAGGAGGTCCACCTGCGACGCCGCGAGCACCCGCTTCGGGATGAGGCGGAACATCACCGCCGACTGATAAAGCAGGATCACAAAACGATCCTCGCTCCAGTGAACGAGATCCGCGAAGCGAAATTCCTCGTGCGAGGTCGGGGATTCGACCACGAAATGGTCGCTGCGCCAGATGACCGTGTGCGGCTGCTGGAGGGTCTTTTGCTGGCTGTAGATCTTGCGAGCGGCACGACGCAACAGCAGATGGTTGAGCAGCGGCACGCCGATCGTGACCACCGCCGCGATTCCCACCATCCACCAGACGTTCCGCCAATCCGGCAACGCGCCGCTTGCCACCCGGAAACCACCGAACAAAAGGACGGCATACGCTATCGACGTGATCGCGAATGCCTTGAGCAGATATTTCCAGTTATATCTGCGCCAAAGATTCAGGCGGTAAGCGTGGACCAGATCGTCCACCGTCGGTTGAAACACGATATCGGTATCGCTCATGTGCGGGCTCGGAATGTTCGCTGTTTTTATGCTTGCGCTGGATTGTTCACCGCGAGCGCCGCGATCCGGACCGTCGGCGACGCGTGCGCAGGGTAACCTGCAAACGAAGCCGCGCGAAAGCGCCGGCCATTCGATGCATGGATCGCCAATATACATGCGCAGAACGCGGACTCAGGCGAATCGCGGATCGGCGACGGCGCTCAACCGGCCCGGCATGCACTTCCGACGCTCACGCAACCCGACCGCCCCCCTGCCCGCTGAGCATCCCGGGCTCGACCAGCATGACCTCGATCCGCTCCTTGCCCTTCCCGGTATTCCGGCGCTTGAGCGTCAGCATGCCGATCTCGCCGGTCGACGCCGGATGCGTGCCGCCGCACGCCATCGTCGCGAAGCCGTCGACCGTCCAGAAGCGGCGTTGCGCGTCGACATCGCTGAAGCCGGTCACGATGCGCAGGTCGCGCATCGACAGATCGGCCGCGGCCGATTCGATCTCCGGAAACAACGGCGACAGGCTCGTATCGCTCGCGAAGTCGACGCGTGCCTTGTCCTGCCCGATATGCGCGCCGATGCGGTCGATACCGGGCCGGAGCCGGTAGACCAGTTGCAGCACCATTTCGGCCGCGAAGTGCAGGCGCATCAGCCGGTACCGGCGCACCCAGTCGATGCGCCAGGTCACGCGATCCCCGACGTTCAGCAAATGATCGTGCGGCAGCGTGTAGACGATGTCGAGACCCTGTTTTTCGGCGCGGACGACCTGATAGCCGCCGAGCGAACCCGCGTCGCTTTCCTGTCCGCCCGAAAACGCGAAGAAGATGGTCGCGTCCACCTGCACGCGTTCGCCGTCGACGTGCGTGACGACGGTATCCAGCGTGGTCCGGTAGGGATCGTCCCAGAATACTTTCTGCGTCATTGCCGCCGCGCCTTTCGCCGAGGAAAGCACGCAGGTTAGCCGGATCGCGTCGGGGTGGCTTGTACGATCTTGCGCCCTTGCGCCGGCGCACCGTCGTCAGCCATGGCACGCGCTGCAGTCGCGGTATCTTCTTCGCCCTTGCGCTCGACGCTCCACGTATGGATCGGCCGGTGGCCCGGCCGCTCCCATTCGGGCGGCATCCACAGATGCTTCAGTCGCTGCAGGATCGGCCCCGGCGCGAATACGTCACGCCACATGTCGACGAATTCGTGCAGGTTCAGCACCAGGAAGTTGTACGAACGAATCTGCTGCGTGATCCCGTAGTCGACGGGCTCCGTTTCTTCGACATAGGTGCCGAACAGGCGATCGAAGACGATCAGCACGCCGCCGTAGTTCCTGTCGATATAGCGCGGATTGCGGCCGTGATGCGCGCGATGGTTCGACGGCGTGTCGAACACGTACTCGAACCAGCGCGGCAGCCGCCCGATCGCTTCGGTATGCACGAAGTACTGGTACACGAGATCGACCGCGAGCAGGAACAGCACGACCGCGGGCGGGATGCCGAACCACACGGGCGGCAGGTAGAACAGGAACACGCCGACGAACGCGTTCAGCAGAGACTGCCGCATCGCCGTCGTGAAGTTCATCACTTCGCCGCTGTGATGCGGCACGTGCGCGGCCCAGAACCAGCGCACGCGGTGCGACGTGCGATGAAACCAGTAGTAGCAGAATTCCACGACGACGAAGATCGGCACGATCGTGAGGCCGTTCACCGGCACGTCGAACAGCCGGTGCCGGTAGACCCACGCGAAGATCGCACCGGTGAACAGGAGCCCCATCACGGTCTCGGCCACCTGATAGCCGGCGCCGAGCGACAGGTTCGCGACGATCTCCTTCCAGCGAAACGGCTCGCGGCGGCCACGCCCGGTCATCACCGCGTATTCGATCGCGAACGCGATCAGGAAAACCGGCGTCATGCCGATCAGCAACACCTGCTTCCAGTCCACGTCGTTACCCAGGAACGCATGGAGCCACGTCATCAACTCGGTCGGCATGTTCGCAGCCTCGATCAGGAACTGCCGGGCAGTATGGTCGCGCGCGGGTCGCTCCGCGTTGACACTTGCCGACGATTACTTGACACTTTCCGCCATGCCCGCCGCCTCCCCGCTATCGACGCAGCGCGTCTACTACTCGAGCACCTACGTGCGGCTGCTGTTCGACTATCTGTCCGAGCAGGGCAAGGATGCCGCGCGCGTGCTGGGCGAGGCGCGGCCGCCTGAGGACGACCGCGGGCTCACGCTGTACGCGAGCGCGCACTGGCGGCGCCTGCTCGAATGCGCGGTGCGGGCGCTCGACGATCCGCTGCTCGGCCTGCACGTCGGCCAGCGGATCACGCCCGCCCACCTCGGCGCGCTCGGCTACGCGCTGCATGCGTGCCGCGATGCCGGCGCCGCGCTCGCGCGCTGGCAGCAATACGAACACCTGATCGCGAACGTCGCGCGCATGGAAGTGCGCGTCGAGGCGGCGTCGGTCGCGATCGAATGGCACGATGCGCCCGAGCCGCTCGGCCCGCTCGTCGACGAAGTCGCGCTCACGGCCATCGTCCAGTTCGCACGCAACATCACCGGCACGCGTGACGGGCCCGACGAAGTCTGCTTCGTGCACCCGTCGCCCGGCGACGATCGGCCCTACGTCGATTATTTCGGCTGCCCGGTGCGGTTCGGCCAACCGGTGAACCGCCTCGCGTTCCCGCTGCACCTGCTCACACAGCCGCTGCGCCAACCGGACGACGCGCTGCTGCAGATGATGGAACGCCAGGCAAGCGCGCTGCTGGCCGAGTTGCGGCAGACGGACGATCTCGAACAGTCGGTGCGCGAAGCCGTCGCGCGCCTGCTGACGCATGGTGAAGCGAGCATCGAACAGATCGCGTCGGACCTGCATGTGTCGTCGCGCACGCTGCATCGGCGGCTTGCCGAACTCGGGCTCAACTTCCGGACACTGCGCGAGGACACGCGGCGGCGGCTCGCGATCGACCACCTGAACGATCCGCGGCTGACCCTCGCGGAAGTCGCGTGGCTGCTCGGGTATTCGGAACACAGCGCATTTACGCGCGCCTTTCGGCGCTGGACCGGCGAATCGCCACAGCAGTGGCGCAGCCGGCAGCCCGCGCGGGCGGCGAGCGTCGCGCGCGGCTGAGCGCCACCGAGCGCAGCGCACAACCGCGCCGCCGACGAACTCGCGCCCGCCCGCGCGGTCGAACGAGCATCGCCGGAGAATCCCATGAAACGCGTTGCCGCTGTCGCTGTCCTGACCCTGCTTGCCGCCGTCAGCTTGCCGGCGACCGCCGGTGCACCATCCGGCAGCGCCGGGCCGGTTCCCGTTCAAATGCATGCGAACAACTGCGTGCCGTCCCGCAGCGCCACGCCCGATGCGCGCTCGCCGTCGAAGGCGCCGCCGATCCGCGTATGCGTCGGCGATTCCAATACGCAACTGAACCTGCCGTGGTTCCTGACCGATGTGCTCACCGCGGTGGACACGCACCAGTCGGGCGGTGACCTGCTGCGCAAGATGCGCGACGATTTCTGAATCGCGGCCCGCGCGACGCGCGGGCACAGCATCGTTCACTCATCTTGGGACGCCTGCAACACCTGCGTGAACGTGCCGACCATGCCGGCCCACATCGCGGGGTCGGCAATGCTGCGCAGCAGCGCAAGCGCTTCCTTTCGTTCGTCTTTCGAAAGCGGACCATGTGCGCCGCGGATGGTGTTGTAGCGCGGCGTGCCGCGCGACGCGAGCGCGCGATCGAGCACGTAATCGCGGGCCTGCCCGTTCACGTCGATCCGGATCCACAGCGAACCGCCGTCGGCTGCGGCTGCACCATCGGTCACGATGACCGTGCGCACGGTATTTTCTTCCATCCCGAAGCTCCGGCGAGACATGCGACCGTATCGCGCGGCGACCGAACGCGGGCCGCGGGCAAGTCGGCAAAGACAGCATCCCGAAAGAATGTTTCTTGTCGAGACACAATGACAAAATTACACCAATTGTTGAATAACAATATTTCGTAATCTCTCATCACATCTTATACTTGCCGCGCACCATCCTCGTGCCAAGAGACGGTGTTTTTTCGTCCCGGCCGCAAGACCATGCGGCCGGGGTTTTTTCGGTGTGCTCCGCCAGTTCATATGCGCCGAATGCGCATGTTCATGGAGGCAAGCCTCGGAATGAACGGCCCATTGCGACGAGGCGGTCACGGGTGTCCGTCGCGACCGTAGGATCGATCGCATCGAGATGGCGGCGCGCATGACGCAGGCGTGCCGTCGATGTATCGACCGGTACGACTTGCCTCTCCCAACACACAACACCAAAGGCGACCGCGGGAATGTCGGCGTTCACGCCAGGCTCGAAACCAGTGTTCCAGCGCAGCGGCGCGTGGCCGCGGGTCGTCTTGTTCGTCGCCGTTATCGTTTGCGTACTCGTGCCGGCCTTCGCGATCGCGCTTGCCGACCGCTATGCGCGCGATACCGTCATCGAACATGAACACGTCGTGGCGAACGATATCGTGGCATCGGTCGACCGCATCCTGGACGGCACGCGCCTGCGACATGTGGACGAACTCACCGCACTCGTCGGGCGGCCATGCTCGGCGGTATTCCGGACGCTCGCCGAGATAGGCACGCGCCTGCGCTACCTGCGCGCCGTCGCGCTGGTGTACGACGGACGTGTCATGTGCTCGTCGGCGCTGGGGGCAATCGACTTGCCGCTGGGCGCGTACACGCACGAGCCGGAGCCGGGTTCGACGCTCGTCACGCTGCTGCGCCAAACGCCGTTCCAGCAGGGCATCCCGGTGCTGCCCGTGTTTTACGCCACCGCGCCCGGCGCGGGCGTGCTCTACCTGGTCGAGGGTGACTACGTGGCCGACGCGCTCGCGCACGGCGCCCGCTACGGGACGGAAACCGCGACGCTGTCGATC
Organism: Burkholderia sp. COPS; assembly: GCF_019425585.1. Lineage (NCBI taxonomy): Bacteria > Pseudomonadati > Pseudomonadota > Betaproteobacteria > Burkholderiales > Burkholderiaceae > Burkholderia > Burkholderia sp. COPS. The sequence goes on from NZ_WIXR01000009.1 coordinate 153,845, forward strand.
GCAGGTTCGGGCCATCTCGATCAGTACGGGAAGTTCGCGCCGGAATCGGCCGCGGAACCCGCACGCGGCAGCACGATCGTGTCGCCCCGCTGGCCGTTCACGGTGTCGGTTGCGGCATCCACGCGCTACGCGTCGCAGGTTCGGCACCACTATCGGCTGATCGGCATCACGATCGTGCTGCTGGCGGATGGCCTCGTGATGGCGGCCTACCTGCTGGCGATGGCACCGCGCCGGCTGCTGCTGAAGGCCGTGCGCAACGCGCTCAGGCGCGACGAACTCCATGTCGTGTACCAGCCGATCGTCGAGGTCGGGACGCGCAGGACCGTCGGCGTCGAGGCGCTGCTGCGCTGGCAGCATCCGAAGTGGGGGGCCATCAGCCCGGCGGTGTTCATCCCGCAGGTCGAATCGAGCGCGGTGCTGCCGAAAGTGACCGAATTCGTGCTGCGGACCGCCGTGTCGGAACTCTCCGCGCTGACGCCGTCAACGCCGCTGCGCATCGCCGTCAACATCGCGCCGAAGGATCTCGAGCGCACGCGGTTCGTGTCGATCGTCGAGGATGCGATTCGAGCACTGCCGCCCGGCTTTACGCTGGTGCTCGAAGTCACCGAGCGCATCCTGCTCGAGAAGAACGCGCGGACCACCGCGATCTTCCATGCGCTGAGAGCGAAAGGCGCGAAATTCGCGATCGACGATTTCGGCACGCATCACAGCAATCTCGACATGCTGTCGCGTTTTCCGTTCGACTACGTGAAGATCGATCGCCAATTCGTCTCGCAGCTGAACGGCGGCGGCGCGGGATTGATCGAGGGGATCGCGTCCGTCGCACATCACTACGACCTGAAGATCATCGCGGAGGGCGTGGAAACGGAAGCGCAGCATCGCGCGCTGCAGACGGTCGGGATTCAGTATGCGCAGGGATATCTGTATCAGCGGCCGCAACGGGCAGAGCACTTGAAGCGGGATGTCGCGTGGGTGTAGGGCGCCGGTGCGTACGCTGATGCGCCCGCTGCCGAATCGCCGCGGGTCGTCTTGTCGTGCACGCGGCTCACGCCATATCCGCTTGCGGGTTTCACGCCGACGGCATGCCTTGCGACGGTCCGGCGGTCTCGCGACGCACAGCGGCATAGAACACGCGGAACCACACCCAGTAGGCCGCGCCGGTTCCGGCGAGAACGACGACCGGCATCATGCCGGACATCAGGCTGGCTATTCCGAGCACGTCGCCCACGAGGCGCAGCACCGCATAAGCCAGCAGCAGGACCGATACCATCGACGCAAGCGACGCCCCCAGCAGACGCCGGACGTGCAGCCGACCGAGATCGCGAGGCAGGCCGAGCATCGCGCCTGCGAAGACGATCGCGGCGGGCACGACGATCCCCCCGACGTAGTTCAGCATCACGAGCTTGAGATCGTCGTCGAAATGGTCGAGCAGGATCATCACGGCCTGCGTCATGAAAAGCAGCAATACGCTGGCAAACAACCAGGCCGCGAGACCCGCAATGCGCCGCCGCGCATTGCCGCGCGGCGCCCCGGGCAACACGTCGTTGCGAAACAGGTGGGTGACGAACCACCACGCAAGCCAGGCGACGAGCGCGTAGAGGACGGCATTCACCGGCGCGATGAGCGTCACGATGTGCGTCAGGCTGAGAGAACCACCGCGCAACATGCCCACGAGCGCCTGGAATACCAGCACCTGCGCGGCCTGCCAGACCAGCAGGCATAACGCAAAGGCCGTCAGCGGCAACGCGGGGCGACGGAATGCGAGCTGATCCCGGTACTCTCCGTGCCAGCGGACGATCAGGAACACCAGGCCGCTTCGAAACACCAGGCTCCCGATGAAAGTGGACAGTTGCACGGCCAGCATATTCACGGACGGCGAAGACTTCGTCGACCACACGTAGAGGCCGATCAGAAATTGCGCCGTGGTGATGACCGCCGCGATGAGCGCGGCGATACCGGGTAAGGAAATTTGCCGGGAGGAGGCGTTCATGGGGAGTCCGAGGTAAATGGGTTCATCGGCAATGCGTGCGGCGCCGCACTTCCAGGCAAACCGAACAGCCACGCCCTCCCTGCAGCAACAGGACGGCCGGGCATCCGCCGGGAGAATGCGCGTGTGGGTTTCGTGTGGTGTTTCCGGGCAGCGACCCGCGGCCCCGACCGGGGCGACGCACCGGTTGCGACCGTTTCCGGCGAACCGGCTGCACGGCCAAGACCCTCGAGCATGTCGCGCAGAAGGGCCCGCCCCGGCAACCCGAGGACGAGCGACAGCGAGCCGAATTCAATCGGGATCGGTGGATGCGTGCGGTTTTGCGGTCGATTGCCTTCGCTCATGTCGAGCGACAGGCCGGTCGACTGCGGCATGGAGGCTTTCACCAGCGGCGACTGGAAACGAGGCAGGCGAAGTCAGGTCGGCATGCGTCATGCGCTCCCACGCAGCTTGCGCGATGTGTCGGCACGTCATCGCGACCGATGCAGGGATGCCCGGCCCTGCGGTGGCGAATCGGAGCACGATTGCCAGGCCGGAAATTGAACGCGACAAGCGACGCTTGCCGAGCCGGCCGTTCCGCAATTGCGTCCATCATGCGGTACGCATTCATGGCGCCTCTCTCAGAATGATGTTGTTCTTGACCGGCGATTCTACGAACGATGGTTCCGTGACGTCAATCGGGCGGGATTCATCAGCATGCCGGCGGATGATCGGGATCGGACAGGCATGTGTCCCGATAGGCGTCGTCGACGGCACGCAGAAACGCCTTCCGTCCGTTCTCCAATGCCGTGGCCGTGTGCGCGTCCGGCGGGACGGGCATCACGCGGCCATCGGGCGACATCGAATAGCCGAGATCGACGAACGCATCGTCCGGCGCGCGCTTCGTTCCGATCCAGTAGCCGATCGAAACCGAGCTGGCAACGCCGGTCGCGCCGTTGTAACCCACTTCGAATCGTCCGGCCTTGAAGATGCGCGGCCTCATTTTTTCCGCATAGGACAGCACTTCGGCAACCGTTGCGCCATCTTTTGTCCGATGCTGCCTGACCGCCTGTATCCAGTTGGCTTCCGTGGTCGCCGGCAGTGCCTTCACTTTCGGGGAAGCGCATATCGCACGCCCGCTTCCACACAGGCAGGCCGCAACGACGACACAGCCGGCAACACGTGCGACGCGATCAATCGCGAGTTTCATTCAATGATCCTTGACGGGTTCAATCGAGCCCGAATCTTACGATCATCGGCCGGATCCCGGAACGGTATCGCGCATCCCGCGCCGGCACTCCCCCGCCCAAGCACTGAAATCGGCCGCCCGGGCATCCATGACGAGCGGGTATCTTGACGGCGTTCGAGCGGGGTCCCATTACGGATTCCCCCGTTGATGCCGAGACACCGCATTTCGTTGACGCAAAAAAACCGGGAAACCGATGCGCATCTGCCGTGCGCCGCTTCAGTCGAACGTACGCACCACGGCGGACGCCTTGGTTGCGATCAACCAGCTGCCGTCCACCTTGTGGATGACGAAGTGATCGTTGAACAACCGGTTGCCGATCCGCACCCGCACCGTAGCCGTTGAAAGGCCGTCCGACACATGCGCCATCGAGAGGATCGCCTCGTCCCTGGGCGCGCCAGTCGATCGCGGACTCGGCCTCCCGTTGATGAGCGCCGCATACTCGGGCGACGCCAGCGTGCGAAACCGGCCTTCATCGAGCCACTGAATCACGCAGCTCGGGTGAAAAACCTTGTCGAAGTCGCGGCTCTTCGGCTCGTAAGCCAAATTGAAGTAGTCGTCGATCAACGCGACTACGGCCTGGGTCTGGGTCATGGCTGGCTTTCCTCGATAGTGAACCGCTCGTATAGTGAGCGATCGCCCCCGCCCTCGCCTACGGCGACCCGGTTATCGCTGCCATTACAGGAACACATGGATCATGGAAGACCTCGACGGAGGACTGGTAAGCGGCTTGCTTGTCCTTGCGGCCCTGGCCGAATCCGGTAGCTTCGGTCGAGCAGCCTCCCGCCTGGGCAGGACTCAGCCCGCGGTCAGTCGCGCGATCCAGCGACTGGAGGACCGCCTGCGCGCGAAGCTCGTGCATCGCACCAGCCGGCACGTCGAAGTGACGGACGCGGGCCACGAACTGTTGTCGAAAGTGCTGCCGTTACTGCAGGGGATCGAGGAGGCGACCGCCGGCACTTCCGGCCAGGCCTCGGTCGCCAGCGGCACGCTCCGTGTGGCGTGCGATGCCGCATTCGCCCGCCTTGTGCTCGCGCCGGAGCTCGCCCGGTTCATGAAGGAACACCCCGCTCTGCACCTGAAGCTGGAGACCCGGAACGACCTCTCGGACCTCGTCAGCGACGGCTTCGATCTCGCCATCCGCTTTGGCCCCCCATCCGTTTCCACCTTGGTCTGTCGAAGGCTGTACAGCCCGCGGGTGCTGACGGTGGCCGCACCGTCCTACCTCGAGCGACGCGGCCGACCGAGGTCGCCGCAGGATCTGGTCGACGACGGCCACGAATGCATCCTGGCCATCGACCCGGCTACCGGCCGCCCCTTCGACTGGGAATTCTGGCGTGACGGCGAAAAAGTGAAAGTGGCCGTAACCGGCAGCCTGACCGTCACGGATGCGGGCACCAAGATCGGCGCCTGCGTCGCAGGCTTCGGGATCGCCCAGGTGATCGACCTCGGAATCGACACGCACCTGCGTGCCGGCACACTGGAGCCGGTGCTGACCGACTGGTGCGACGAGACGTTCCCGCTTTACGTCTACTACCCCAGCCGGAACCACGTTCCGGCCAAGGTGAGAACGTTCATCGACTTCGTCGTCGGCATGATGCCCAGGCTGCAGTCCAATGGCTACGGCGCGTGCCGGCAACCGCCATCCGCCGTGCTCGAAACGCTGCGTCGCGAGTAGTCGCCTTCTTTCCGTCGCGCGCCGGACGTCAATCGCGTCGAAAAACCCGAACGCCGGCCGGCACGCGGAAGATCGCGCATCGCGCGCCGGCTTCCTGCCACCTGTTGCCACGCACGCCCCCGTCGGCACGGCCGCCATTCAAGCGCTAAAATCCGCCGCCTGGGCATTCACGACGAGCAAGCGTTTTGACGGCGTTCGAGCAGGGTTTCATCCTCACCCGCCACTGGCGGGACACCGCATCCGGCATCGAGATCGAGTTCTGGCTGGCAACCGAACACGGTCCGCGCCGCGTGCGCCTGCGCCCGCAGGAAGCCGTCGCGTTCATCCCCGCCGAACAGCAGGCGCTCGCCGAACGCACGCTGGCCGGCGAGCATGACGCCGAGTTGCGCCCGCTCACGCTGCGCGATTTCCGGCAGCGCCCCGTCGTCGGCCTCTATTGCAAGCGCTATCGCCATCTGTCCGGGCTGCAAAAACGCCTCGCCGCAGCGGGCGTCGACGTCTACGAAGCCGACGTGCAACCGCCCGACCGCTACGCGATGGAACGCTTCATCACGGCGTGCGTGCAGTTTCGCGGCCGGCCCGGCCGCGACGGCACGCTGACCGGCACCGAGCTGAAATCCGCGACCGGCTATCGCCCGGCCCTGCGCTGCGTGTCGCTCGACATCGAAACCAGCGTCCACGGCGAGCTGTATTCGATCGCGCTCGAAGGCTGCGGGCAGCGGCAGGTCTACATGCTCGGCCCGCCGAACGGCGATGCAGGCAGCGAAGCGGGCACGCGGGACTTCGACCTCGACTATTGCGACAGCCGCGCCGCGATACTCACGCGGCTCAACGACTGGTTCGAAACACACGATCCCGATGCCGTGATCGGCTGGAACCTCGTGCAGTTCGACCTGCGCATCCTGCATGCGCATTCGGAGCAATACGGCGTGCCGCTGAAGCTCGGGCGCGGCGGCAGCGTGCTCGACTGGCGCGCACACGGCCAGCAGCCGGACCACTTCTTCGCGGGCGCGGCCGGCCGGCTGATCCTCGACGGCATCGACATGCTGAAATCCGCGACGTGGACGTTCCCGTCGTTCAGCCTCGAATACGTGTCGCAGGCGCTGCTCGGCGAAGGCAAGTCGATCGACAATCCGTACCAGCGGATGGACGAGATCCAGCGCCGCTTCGATCACGACAAGCCGGCGCTCGCGCGCTACAACCTGAAGGACTGCGAGCTCGTCACGCGCATTTTCGACAAGGCGGACCTGCTGTCCTTCGCGCTCGAACGCGCGAGCGTGACGGGCCTCGCGGCCGATCGCACCGGCGGGTCGGTCGCGGCCTTCACGCACCTGTACCTGCCCCGCATGCACCGGCTCGGCTACGTCGCGCCGAATCTCGGCGACGTGACCGGGCAAAACAGCCCCGGCGGCTTCGTGATGGATTCGCGCCCCGGGCTGTACGACTCGGTGCTCGTGTTCGACTACAAGAGCCTCTATCCGTCGATCATCCGCACGTTCCTGATCGATCCGGTCGGGCTGATCGAAGGGCTCGCGAATCCCGGCGACGACGCATCGGTGCCCGGCTTTCTCGGCGCGCGCTTCTCGCGTACCGCACACTGCCTGCCCGATATCGTGCGCCGCGTGTGGGAAGGCCGCGACGATGCGAAGCGGCAGCGCAACGCGCCGCTGTCGCAGGCGCTGAAGATCATCATGAATTCGTTCTACGGCGTGCTCGGCTCGACCGGCTGCCGCTTCTTCGACCCGCGCCTCGCGTCGTCGATCACGATGCGCGGGCACGAGATCATGCACCGCACGCGCGAGCTGATCGAAGCGCAGGGCTACGAAGTGATTTATGGCGATACCGATTCGACGTTCGTGTGGCTCGGCCGCGCGCACGACGACGACGAAGCCGGCGCCAAGGGCCGCGCGCTCGTGGCGCACGTGAACCGCTGGTGGCACGCGCACCTGCGCGACCAGTTCGGGCTCGAGAGCGCGCTGGAACTGCAGTACGAGCGGCACTACCGCCGCTTCCTGATGCCGACCGTGCGCGGTGCGGAAGAAGGCAGCAAGAAGCGTTACGCGGGCCTCGCGGCGGCGGCCGACGGCGGCGAGGACCTCGTGTTCAAGGGGCTCGAAACGGTGCGCACCGACTGGACGCCGCTCGCACAGCAGTTTCAGCGCGAGCTGTATCGACGCGTGTTCAGCCGCGAGCCCTACCAGGATTTCATTCGCGACTACGTGCAGCGCACGCTGGCCGGCGAATTCGACGACCAGCTCGTCTACCGCAAGCGCGTGCGCCGGCCGTTGCGCGAATACGAGCGCAACGTGCCGCCGCACGTGCGCGCGGCGCGGATCGCCGACGAGTTCAACCACGCGCAGGGCCGGCCGCTGCAATACCAGCGCGGCGGCTGGATCAGCTACGTGATGACGACGGCCGGCCCCGAGCCGCTCGAGACGATGCGCTCGCCGATCGACTACGCGTTCTACCTGAGCCGCCAGCTGCAGCCCGTGGCCGACGCGATCCTGCCGTTCCTGCGCGACGATTTCGAACGCGTGATCTCCGGGCAGGGGCAGTTGTTCGGCGACTGACGACGTGGCGGCACGGCGGCACGCCCGTCGCCCACTGTGGCGCATTCCGGAAACACAGTTCACCCGGAATCGGCATTTATCCGGCCGGCATGGATTCCTAAACTTGCTTCGTCGGTTCGGTGAACCGCCACGCAACCGTCTGAGGAAATCATGAAATCGATCATCGCCACCGTCGTCGCCACCGCTGCCGCGACTGCCCTGCTCGCCGCTCCGGCCGTGTCGTACGCGCAGTCGTCGCACTCGACGCTCACGCGTGCGCAGGTACGCCAGGAACTGTTCGACCTCGAAGCCGTCGGCTACGACCCGGTCGCCAGCAACGGGGACAACTATCCGGGCGACATCGTCGCCGCGCAGGAGCGCCTGACTGCCAAGCGTCTCGCGGAACGCAACAACGCCGCTGCCGCATATGGGCCGGGCGGCACGCCGGGCACGGATTCGGGCGCACCGGCGGTCGCGGCGCCGCGGCCGTAACGCGCTGGCGGAAGCGTCGGCGAAGCGGGCCGTTCCGCGCCGCCGGCCGCACATCCGGCTAGAATACCGGCCTGCTGCGCGCCCTGCCGCGGCCGGAGGACATTCATCATGACCGCACGACGCGGTGCCGCGGTCGTCATTGCGCCCGGCCACGAGACAGCCAGCCTGTCGAAAGCCCAGAAGACGTTCAATACGCTCGTCCAGCAGATCGAAACACGGCGCGAACGCCTCGGCGCATGGGACGCCGTGACGCCGGCCTTCCACAAGAAATTCGTCGACGTGCTGCTGCCGCTCGAGCAGGCGGCGACGGCGTTGCGGATCAGCTTGCTCAACCGGCTCGACGACGCGTTCCTGCAAAAGGGCTTGAGCAAGGCCGAGCAGCGCACGCTGTCCGACGTGATCGCGAACATGGCGCGCGACCTGCTCGACGTCAGCGACGACGCGCAGTTGAAGATCCTCTACAACCGGCACCGCACATCCGGCGACGACGACCGCACGGCAGCCGACCGCGCACGGCCGAAGCAGGCACCGGAGCCGGCGCCCGCCCCCGCGCAGGAAGACGATCTCGACACGCTGTCGGCCGACGAACTCGCCGAGCGCATGCAAGCCGAGCTGGACGAACAGTTCAGGCGCGACATGGCCGAGCACGAGGCCCGCGAGGCGCAGCGCGCGAAACGCAAGAAGGCGCCCCGGCAATCGGCGGCGCAAGCGAGGCGCGAAGCCGAGCAGGCCGAATCGAGCAAGTCGATCCGCGACGTCTATCGCAAGCTCGCGAGCGTGCTGCATCCCGATCGCGAAACCGATCCGAAGGAACAGGAACGCAAGACCGTGCTGATGCAGCGGGTCAACCACGCGTATGCGAAAGGCAACCTGCTGCAACTGCTGGAACTGCAGCTGGAGATCGAGCAGATCGACCGGCGCGCGATCGACGGCCTCGGCGAAGACCGGCTGATGCGCTACAACGGCATCCTGGAGGAACAGGTACGCGAGCTGGACCAGGAGATCCGGCACGTCGAGACCCACTTCCGCCGAACCTACGGCATCGCATCGTCCGTCAAGATCGCGCCCGATACGGTCATGCGGATACTGACGCGCGACATTGCCGGCATGCAGCGCAGCAACCAGGACCTGACCATCGCGGTGCGCGAATTCGACGACCCGGACAACGTCAGGGAATGGCTGAAGGACATGAAGCGCCGGCCGGCATCGTCCCGCTTCAACGACGATTCGTACTGAACGCGCACGCCAGGCGCAACGGCGGCGCGGCGCAGGGCAGCGCACCGCGCCTCCGTCACCCGTTCACGCCCGGTGCCCCGAGATCGGCCCCGCTTCGCCGGTCAGGTTGAACACGCTGTCGATCCACGCGAGAAACGTCGAGAACGTGAAATCCGACCACTGCTGCGTGCGGAACGCCTTCATCACCGGCGTCTCGGCCGGGTCCTGCTGGTTCAGCAGGTTGTCGACGAAGGTGCCGATATCCGCGTCGGTGCCGTTCTCGTGGATCCCCGACCCGGTGAAGCTGACCGCCGTTACCTGATGGTTGGCGATGAAGTCGTTGCGCGCCCACGGCATGAAGTAGCCGAAGTTCGGCAACGGGTTCAGCGTCTGCTTCAACCCGTCCAGCTCCTTCCCGAACATCGCGAGCGACAGCGCATCCTTCGTCGCGTCGTCCGGCGCAGCGATCACGGCCGGCACGAACGCGCGATAGTGATACGCGGCGATGATCTTGTCGCGCTGGTAGCTGGAAAAACCGAAGCGATCATGCGGAAAGGTCGCCGACAATGCCGCGTACGCGCTCCCCATGTTGCCGGGGTCGAACCGGCTGGTCAGCCGGCTGTTCACGGTGATCATCCCGTCGGGGCCCGTCATCCCCCACTCGGTGCGCACGCGGTCGTACAGGCCGACCGACGGATGCGTGGCCGCGTCCGCATCGAACGGCGTGTTGAACACCGTGCCGGCGTCGTCGAGCAGCGAACTGTGCGCCTGCGGCTGCAGCGTGTTGCGCAGCGTCGCGTAGTTCGCGAGCGTGCCGTAGCCGCCCGCGCTCATCCCGTACACGAGCAGCCGGTTCGGCTTGCCGAAGCCGTGCGACGTCAGCCACTGCGCGACGGCCTGGATGTTCTTCAGCCCGCTGTAGTGCTGCAGGCGCCAGTCGCCGGACGGCGACGTGTAGTTGCGCACCGCGCTGCCCATGTGGATATCTCCGGTGCAATAGGGCACGAAAACCTGTGTCCATTGCTGCGTTTCGACCTTCGGCTCGCCGACGAGAATGTGCGCGAGATCCATGCGCGTCAGCAGCGGCGACAGGAACGACGACAGCAGGCTCTCGTTTGCGGTGCCGTTCATGTAGTTGTGCGGGATGCCGTCCGGGTTGAAGCCGCCGAGGCCGGCCTCGGCACCGGTCGACGTCTGCGTGCAGGTGCCGTAGTCCCAGCACGCGCCGCCCGGCTCCATCATGTACAGCAGGTTGTCCGACTGCGCGCGATTGATGTAGAAGCGCATCGGCGTGCCGTTGCCGCAGGATGCACCGGTGCTCTCGGGCAACGTCACTTCGTACCACGAATAATAGGGAACCGACGGATCCGGCATCGTCGTATCGGCCGCGTGACCGTTCAGTGCCGCGCAACCGAGCAGCGCGGCAACGGCCGCGCGCAGCAGGCATCGTGCTGTGGACATCTCCCCTCCTTGTCGATGGACATGACGCGGCCGCCGGGCGCCGCCCCGGCCGCGCGGATTCGGCGCTCAGTGCACGCCGGACGGTGAAGCGCCGTCGAACAGCTGGACGCGCAGCGCCTGCAGGCGTTGCGCGATGACGGCTTGCTGCTGGTCGGGATCGGGAATGCTCGCCTGAACCTGCCGGACGACGTCGCGGCTCTGCTGTTCGTACGCGAGATAGCGCGGGTCCTGCGCCGGCGACGGGCCGACCGTCCGCTGCGCATAGGTGTCCCATTGCGCGCGCATCGACCGGATCGCCGCGCCGCGCGTCGCCGGGTCGGCTTCGGTGTCGGTCAGCAGCGCCGCGCTCAGCGCTTCGGCCTGCACCGGCACGATCTCGTTGCGCGCGACGTGGTCGGGAAGTTCGTCGAGAATCCGGCGCGCGAGCGCGTCGCGCTCGGCTTGCGGCAGGCTGTTGCGGCGATCGCCGTAAGCGGCGACCTCGTCGCGGAAGCGCGCGAATGCAACGACGCGCTTCACTTCCGCGTCCGCATCGGGGCGCCCGGCAAGGCTGCGGCGCAGCGCGTCGACGTCGAGCCGTCGCTCCTCGGGGCCCGGTGTCACGACGCCGGTGCCGGTGCCGGTACCGGTACCGAACGTATCGGCCGCACCGGACCGTGTGCCCGCCGTCGCGACCGGCGTGCCGGACGACGCGGCTTGCGCCGGTGTCGCCGCTTCGTATCGCCAGATCGCAACGACGGCCACACCGATCGCCGCGATCGCGCCCGTGCGCCGCCAGAGTGCCCTGTTCTTCTTCACGTCGCCTCCTCGTCACGTCATGCCGTTCTTCGCCGGTGCATCCGCGAGTAGGTTCTAGGTCGAATCCGGCATGCAGTCAAAAGCGGCACTAGAACGCGGGCACTAAACCCGCGCGCAGCGGCGATGGCCGGCAAGACGTTTGAAACGCATTTCGTTGTCGCGTCGGCACGCGCGTGATGTCGAGCGTCGTGCCCGTCCGGCGGTGGTTCGCGCCGGCACGCGCGATGTGCGCCGCGACACCAAGCAAGCAACGATCCACCTTCACGGGGCGCGACGCTCACGCGTGCGCGTGGCCGATACGGATGGCCGGATAAGACCCGTCGAACGACCCGCTGAGCGCTTGGTCGTCATTTTGGCCGGCCCTATGCTGGTTTCCGACACGCGTCGAACGGTCGGCGCGGCACACACCCCACCCAGCCGAGCCCGTTCCATGAGCCGTGCAGACCTTCCGCATCGCGCACCCGCCGCCGTCCACGACTATCCGACCTATCGCGACGCGCTCGCGGGCCGCCGCCTTCCCGCCGCATTCGTCGATCTCGACTGCCTCGACGCGAACCTCGCCGACCTGAAGCGCCGCGCACGCGGCGTGCCGATCCGGCTCGCGACGAAATCGGTACGCTCGCGCGAACTGATCGGCGCGGTGCTCGCCGCCGGCCCGTTCATGCAGGGGCTGCTGTGCTATTCAGCCGCGGAAGCCGCGTGGCTTGCGGACGGCGGGTTCGACGACATCGTGGTCGCCTATCCGACCGTCGAGGCCGACGACCTTCGCGCGGTGGCCGCGCAGCTCAGGCGGGGCCGCTCGATCACGCTGATGGTCGACGCTGCCGCCCAGGTCGACGCGATCGACCGCCTCGCACGCGCGGAAAGCGTGACGATCCCGCTCGCGATCGATCTCGACATGTCGTCCGCGTATCCGGGCCTGTATTTCGGCATGTACCGCTCGCCGGTGCGCGACGTGGCCGCTGCACTCGCCCTCGCGAACCACATCGGCGAGCGGCGGCACGTGCGGCTCGACGGGCTGATGGGTTACGAAGGACAGATCGCCGGCGTGGCCGACACGGAGCCGGGCAACGGCGCGCGCAACGCGCTGGTACGCCACCTGAAGCGCCGCTCGGCGCGCGAGATCAACGCGCGCCGCCACGCGGCCGTGCAGGCGCTCGCGGCGGCGGGCTACAGGTTGCGCTTCGTGAACGGCGGCGGCACCGGCAGCTTCGAAAGCACGCTGGGCGATGCGTCGGTCACCGAGCTCGCGGCCGGCTCCGGCCTCTACGCGCCGGCGCTGTTCGATCACTACGCGGCGTTTCATGCGCAACCGGCCGCCGGCTTCGCGCTGCCCGTCGTGCGGATTCCGCAGCCGGGCATCGTGACCTGCTCGGGCGGCGGTTATATCGCATCGGGCCCGGCCGGCAAGAGCCGGCTGCCCCGCCCGTGGCTGCCGGCCGGCTGCACGCTGATCGACAACGAAGGCGCGGGCGAGGTGCAGACGCCCGTGCGCGTGCCGCGCGGCGTTGCACCGGCGATCGGCGATCCGATCCTGTTCCGCCACGCGAAGGCCGGCGAACTGTGCGAACGCTTCAACACGCTGCTGCTGATCCGCGGCGGCCGCGTGGTCGGCGAGGCGCCCACCTATCGCGGCGAAGGCAAGAGCTTTTTCTAGCGGGCCGCGCGGCCCGTCGTTCAAACCGTTCAACTCATTCGATCGACAACCACGGAGACAATGCCATGTGGCGTAACTGGTCGGGATATGTCTGCAGTCCTGATGCAACCGTGTCGACGCCCGCGTCGCACGCCGCGCTCGCGGCGGTGCTGCGCGACGCGGCAGCAACGGGCGCCACCGTGCGCGCGGCCGGCGCCGGTCACTCGTTCTCGCCGCTCGTGCAGACCGACGACGTGATCCTGTCGCTCGACGCGATGCAGGGCGTGATCGACGTCGACCGCGACCGGCGCGTCGCGCGCGTGCATGCCGGCACGCGGCTGTGGGCGCTGGGCCCGGCGCTCGCCGCGCACGGCCTCGCGATGGAGAACCTCGGCGACATCAACGTGCAGTCGATCGCCGGCGCGACCAGCACCGGCACGCACGGCACCGGCATCACGCTCGGCAACCTGGCGACGCAGATCGACAGCCTGACCTTCATGTGCGCGGACGGCAGCGAGATCCGCGCGAGCGCCGACACGCATCCCGAGCTGTTCGCCGGCGGCCGGATCGGGCTCGGCGCGCTCGGCGTGCTGACCGAGATCGGCCTGCGCCTCGTGCCCGCGTTCAAGCTGCGCCTCGAGCGCGGCGGCATGCGGCTCGACGACTGCCTCGCGCAGGCGGACGCGCTGATCGCGAAGCATCGCTCGTTCGAGTTCTACTGGTTCCCGCACACGGACACCGTGCTGACCAAGGCGTGGGACATGACCGACGAGCCGGCCGACGCGGTGCACTGGGCGAGCCGCGCGTCCGAGTCGTTCCTCGAGAACACGGTGTTCGGCGCGCTGTGCGGGCTCGGCCGGCGCGTGCCGTCGCTGTGCCCGGCGCTGAGCCGGCTGTGCGCATCGACCGTGTCGGCCGGCCGGCACGTGGATGCGAGCTACGCGATGCTGTCGACGGTGCGCCGCGTGCGCTTCAACGAAATGGAGTGGTCGGTGCCGGCCGACCGCGGCGCCGACGCGCTGCGCGAAATCCGCGCGTTCATCGCGCGCCGCAGCTTTCCGCTGATGTTCCCGATCGAATATCGCTGGGTGCGCGGCGACGACATCTGGCTGAGCCCCGACTACGGACGCGACAGCGTACGTATCTCGGCGCACCAGTATCGCGGGATGCCGTTCGACGCGTATTTCTCGGGCGTGCAGGCCATCTGCCGCAATCACGGCGGGCGGCCGCACTGGGGCAAGGTGCACGCGATGAAGGCCGCCGAGCTGGCGGCGTGCTACCCGCACTGGGACGATTTCCTCGCGCTGCGCGAGCGGATGGACCCGCACGGCCGCTTCCTGACGCCGTACCTGCGCACGCTGTTCGGCCTGCCGCAAAGCGCAGGCGCAGGTGCAAACGCAAGCGCCACCGCTCGCGCCACGCCGGCCCGCCGCGGGACACACCCGATGCACGAAACGGCCGGCGTCGCGCAAGATCGGCCGCGATCCAGCCAGGAGGCCTCATGAGCACAGCCACGCTGCACGCGGCCGCGCAATCGCGTCCCGATCCGTCGACCGGCGCCGTCGTCCGCCTTGCGCTCGCGTTCGCGGCCGCCACCAACGGCCTGATCCTGTCGCCGTTCCTCGTCGCGGCGGTGATGACGCGCTTCCGGCTCGACGAAGGCACCGCGACCGCGCTCGTCAGCGCCGAGATCCTCGGCATCGCGATCAGTTGCGCGCTGCTGTCGCACCGGATCGCGCGCGCCGCGCGGCCGTTCACGCTGGCCGGCCTGGTCGGTGCGATCGCCGGCCAGGCCCTCAGCGCGGTCGCGCCCGGCATCGTGTCGGCGGCGCTCGCACGCGGGATGACGGGGCTGTTCGAGGGGATGCTGTTCGTCGTCGTCGCGTCGGGCGTGTCGCAGCGCGCATCGACCGACCGCCTGTGGGGGCAAATCAACCTGCTCGCGGGCATCGTCAACGGCGGCATCCTCGTGCTGATCTCCGCGCTGCCGGCCGCGTGGCTCGGGCGCTGGGTGTTCGCGCTGCTGGCCGCCGTCGTCGCCGTGCTGGCGCCCGCGATCCGCGGCATCGACGCGTTCGCGAGCGCGCCCGCGCAGGCCCGCTTGCGCGCCGGCACGCTGCCGTGGCGGCCGGTGCTCGCGATCTGGGTCGTGACGGCGCTCGTCTATGGCGTGCAGGCGTCGCAATGGGCGATCGCCGGTTTCGTCGGCGAGCGTGCCGGGCTGTCGCCCACGACGATCGGCGTGCTGCTGTCGGTGTCGTCCCTGCTCGGCTTCGTCGGCGCGGCGATTCCGTCGCATCCGGCCAGCCACCGGCACCGCCTCGCGCTGATCTGGGCCGCGCAGCTCGCGATGATCGCGTCGATCGAATGGTTCTTCGGCGCGCGCGGCGGCAGCGCGTACTTCCTGAGCCAGTTCGTGCTGAACAGTGCGTTCTTCGTGATCGTGCCGTTCCTCACCGGCATGCTGTCCGACGTCGACCCGGACGGCTCGCTGGTCGCGCGCACGCTCGTCATCACGTTCTTCGCGGCGGGCATCGGCACCGCGCTGTCGGGCGCGCTGCTCGGCCGCTTCGGCGGCACGCGCGTCGCCCACGTGCTGTGCGTGGCCGTGCTGGCCGCCGCCCCGTTCGTGCGGCTGGCACTGCGCCGCGCGGCACCCGGTGCCGTGGCCGGCGCGGCGCCCTGACCGCATTGCGCCATGCCGTGGCCGCGACGCACCACGAGAATGGCCGCCGCGGCCTTGGCCCGCGCAAATTTGGCTTTCTACAGTCGTTCCCGACGGCGCGAGCCGTCCATCCCCAGCTCGATGCGGAGTCCAGAAGAATGAATCGTCACGATAGCGTTCGCGCCGCGTGCTGCGCGATGATGGTCCTGGCCGGTACCGGTGCGCACGCGCAAGGCAACGTGACGCTGTACGGCGTGATCGATGCGGGCATCCGCTACGAAACGCACGGCGTGTCCTACGGCGCCGACGGCACGCCGGTGTCGACGGGCCGCAAGATCTCGATGGCCGACGGTGGCGGCCTGACGGAAAGCTACTGGGGGCTCAAGGGCAACGAGGATCTGGGCAGCGGGTTGTCCGCGCAGTTCAACGTCGAAAGCCACTTCGGCCCGAACAGCGGCGCCATCGTGCCGGCCGGCTCGCCGAACTTCTTCCAGGTCGCGTACGTGGGGCTGACGTCCACTACGCTTGGCCAGCTCTCGCTCGGGCGCCAGTACAACGTGCCGTTCGAGATGGCGTCGCTGACCTTCGGCTCGAACCTGTGGGCCGGCCCGCAGGACCCGTACTTCAACCTGTTCAAGCCGGAGCAGACGATGCTCGCGGGCGCGCGCACCAGCAACATGATCCAGTACGGCGCGCAACTCGGCAGCTTCTACCTGCTCGCGCAATATGCGCCGGGCGGCCACGCGGGCGGCGGCGTGCGCGGCGGCCAGCTCGGCGCGGCCGCCGCGTATGCGCCGGACAAGGGGCCGTTCACGGTCGGCGCATCGTTCATGCGCAGCTGGGACGACGTCACGCACGGGAAATTCGACATCTACACGGGCGGCGGCTCGGTGACGATCGGCAACGCGACCGTCAACGCCGGCTACATCGAGAACGCACGCGACAACGACTTCACGTCGTTCGAGAACGGCCCGTTCAGCCCGACCGATCTGGCGGGGCTCGGCATCATCTCGCCCGCGCAGGTGGTCGACCCGACCGTGCCCGGCGGGTTCCGCCGCCGCAAGATGGCGCTCGCGGGGCTGACCTACCGCTTCACGTCGGCGTTCACGGCGGCCGTCAACGCGTGGTGGACGCAACAGTCCGGCTATACGGCGGATTTCGACGGCCGTGCGCGCCAGTTCCAGGTGATCGCCGGCTACAGCCTGTCGAAGCGCAGCATGCTCTATGCGGAAGTCGACTACGCGATCTACCGCGGCGGGCTGGTCGGCGCGCAGCTGGTCGGCGTGAACGGGCAGGCGCCGAGCACCGGCACCACGCAACTCGGTGCGACGGTCGGCCTGCGTCACTACTTCTGAAGCGGGGCCGCGCGGGATGTGGGCGATCGCGGCCGGGGCGGCACTGGGTCTCCGGCCGGGCGGGACGAGTACAATCCATGGAAAAAAATACGGAGCATCCATGGACGATACCGACCGTTATACGACGGCGAATCTGCCGGTCCATCTGTTGCGGTGCCTCGCGGAGACAAGCAAGGAACTGGGCATCGACCCCACGCGGCTGTGCCTCGGGCTCGGCTTCGACGTCGCCGACCTGTCGAATCCGTCGTGCCGGATTTCATTGCGCCAGGCGAGCACGATGATCCGCCGCGCGCTCGAGATGGCGCCGGGGCGGGCGCTCGGCCTCGAACTCGGCACGAGCGAGACGATCGCGTCGATCGGGCTGGTCGGCTATGCGATGCTGACGAGCCCGACGCTGAAGGACGCGATCGTGACCGGTATCGGGCTGCAGCGCCACACGGGGCCGCTGATGCGCTTCGACGTGATGTCGGATGCGCGCACGCTGTCGGTTCGCGCGACCAACGTCTTCCTCGAGCCCGACATCGAGGCGTTCCTCGTCGAGGAGGCGTTCGGCAGCTTCATGAAGATCGGGCGCTCGCTCGTCGGCCCCGCGTTCCAGCCGAAGGTCGTCGATCTCAGCTACCCGCCGCCGGCCTATGCGGAGCAATACGCCCGCGTGTTCCCGTGCCCGGTGCGGTTCGAACAGGAGCAGAACCTGTTTTCGTGCGACGCCGCGCTCGGCAACCGCCCGATCGCGACCCACGATCCGCTCGCGCATCGCCAGGTGCTCGAGTTCCTGCAGGACGCGCTGCCGCCCGAACCCGAAGGCACCGAATTTCTCGAATCGATCGAGCGGATCATGCGGCGCGACCTGCGGCATGCGCCGTCGCTCGCCGAGATCGCCGCGCAGCTGTGCATGAGCGAGCGCACGCTGCGGCGGCGGCTGGCCGATCAGGGCGTGTCGTACCAGACGGTGATCGACACGATCCGCCGCAAGCGCGCGTTCACGCTGCTGAGCAATCCGCGGCTGTCGATCGAGGACGTCGCGCACGAAGTCGGGTTCAGCGACGCGCACAACTTCCGGCGCGCGTTCAAGCGGTGGACGGGGCACGGGCCGAGAGAGGGGCAGCGGGCGGCGGTGTAGCGGCGCGGGGCGCCGGCACGACGCGATGACCGTTCGCGTGCGGCGTGCGACTACGCGTCCACGGCCCCCTGCTGCAACAACACCGCGTCGCGCTTCTCCAGCAGATGCCGCCGCAGGATCGCCGCGAGCGCCTTGCCGTCGCGCGCCTCCAGCGCCTTGATCATCTCCTCGTGATCATGCACCGCGCGATCCCACTTCTCGACGTGCTGGTTCGAGCGGAACCGCATCGACATGATCCGGCGATTGATCGACTGGTACGTGGCGCGCAGCGCCGAGTTGCGCGCGGCCTCGTTGATGCGGTCGTGGATTTCCTGGTTGCGGCTGTAGTAGCCGGGCAGGTCGTTCTGCAGCCGGCACGCGAGCATCGAGTAATGCAGCGCCTTGATCTCCGCGAGCTCAGCGTGCGTGATGCGCTCGCAGGCCAGCTCGCCTGAAAACGCCTCCAGCCCCGACATCAGCTCGAACGTCTCGCGGATCTCCGATTCGCTCATCCGGTACACGCTCGCGCCGCGATTCGGCGACAGCACCAGCAGCCCCTCGGCCGCCAGCACCTTGAACGCCTCGCGCAGCGGCGTGCGCGAGATG
This sequence comes from Burkholderia sp. COPS, assembly GCF_019425585.1. Taxonomy (NCBI): domain Bacteria; kingdom Pseudomonadati; phylum Pseudomonadota; class Betaproteobacteria; order Burkholderiales; family Burkholderiaceae; genus Burkholderia; species Burkholderia sp. COPS. The sequence goes on from NZ_WIXR01000009.1 coordinate 172,614, forward strand.
CCGAGCGTCTCGCACAGCTCGCGCTCGTTCAGCCGCATGCCCGGCGTGAGCACACCTTCGACGATGAATTTGCGCAGGTGCTCGACGACCGTGTCGTGCAGCCGCTGCCGCTCCAGTTTCGGCAGTGCCGGCGCGCCGCCGGCCTGCTCCAGATCATTCAAATCTTGCATGCAAAATCCTTCCTTCTTGCTTCACGCGATTCTACTTCAACTCGCCCGACCCGAATATCTCCCCGTCAACGCCGGGTAAACACCGGCATTTTCGGTGAAATCAGTGCTTGGGTTTGCCGCGATCGCTCTGCTAAAGTATTTTGCATGCAAAATTCAAAATGCAACCAAGGAGACAGAACGACCATGCTGCAACTCGACTTTCATCCGTCCGGCCGACATTTCCTGCAGATTCCCGGGCCGAGCCCGGTGCCCGACCGCATCCTGCGGGCGATGAGCTATCCGACCATCGACCACCGTGGCCCCGAATTCGGCGCGCTCGGCCTCAAGGTGCTCGCCGGCATCAGGAAGATCTTCAAGACCACGCAGCCGGTGATCATCTATCCGGCGTCGGGTACCGGTGCATGGGAGGCCGCGCTGACCAACACGCTGAGCGCCGGCGACACCGTGCTGATGTACGAGACCGGCCACTTCGCGACGTTGTGGAAGAAGATGGCCGACGCGCTCGGCCTGAAGCCCGAATTCCTCGGGCTGCCGGGCATCGAAGGCTGGCGCCGGGGCGTGCAGCCCGACATGATCGAAGCGCGCCTGCGCGCCGATACCGCGCACGACATCAAGGCGGTGTGCGTGGTGCACAACGAAACCTCCACCGGCGTCACCTCCGACATCGCGGCCGTGCGCCGCGCGATCGACGCGGCCGGCCACCCGGCGCTGCTGATGGTCGACACGATCTCGGGCCTCGCCTCCGCCGACTATCGCCATGACGAATGGGGCGTCGACGTGACGGTGTCGGGTTCGCAGAAGGGGCTGATGCTGCCGCCCGGCATCAGCTTCAACGCGGTGTCGCCGAAGGCGCTCGCGGCGAGCGGGCACGCGACGCTGCCGCGCGCGTTCTGGAGCTGGCACGAGATCATCGAGGCGAACAGGAACGGCTACTGGCCGTACACGCCGAACACCAACCTGCTGTACGGGCTCGCCGAAGCGCTCGACATGATCCTCGGCGAAGGGCTCGACGCGGTGTTCGCGCGCCACCAGCGGCTCGCGGAAGCCACGCGCCGCGCGGTGCGCGCGTGGGGCCTCGAGATCCAGTGCGCGGACCCGGCCGTCTACAGCCCCGTGCTGACCGGCGTGATGATGCCCGACGGCGTCGACGCGGACGCCGTGCGCAAGCTGATCTACGAACGCTTCGACATGTCGCTCGGGCAGGCGCTCGGCAAGATGCGCGGCAAGATGTTCCGCATCGGCCATCTCGGCGACTGCAACGACCTCACGCTGATGGCCACGCTCGCCGGCTGCGAGATGGGGCTGAAGCTCGCCGGCGTGCCGGTTGCCGCGAGCGGCGTCGTCGCGGCGATGGACACCCTCGCATCGAACACGCACGCCCCCGCGCTGCGCGCGGCGGCCTGAGCGCCGGCGGGCGGCGCGCACGTTTCCCGCACGCCGCCTGACGCGCCCTTTCCGCTTCACGGGCGGCCGCGCGGTCGTCGCGACACGCACCGGCCGCTGCCGGCGCCCGCCCCGCTTCATCGGCACGACCACCTCGATGCCGGCCTCGACGCCGGCACGGGCAGCCAGCCAGACAACATCCAGGAGACGAAACATGAAGCTGTTCCGAGCGACCGGCATCGTGCTGGTGATGCTGTGCGTGATGTACTTCATCACGTACCTCGATCGCGTGAACGTGAGCACGGCCGCTGCCGGGTTCGGCAAGGAATTCGGGCTGAACAGGACGGAGATCGGCCTCGTGTTCTCCGCGTTCGCGTATCCGTATCTCGTATTCCAGATCATCGGCGGCTGGGTCAGCGACCGCTTCGGCGCGCGCCGCACGCTGCTCGCCTGCGGGCTGCTGTGGGCCGTCGCGACGCTGCTCACCGGGATGGCCGGCGGCCTCGCGTCGCTGCTCGCCGCGCGCCTGCTGCTCGGGCTCGGCGAAGGCGCGACGTTCCCGGCGGCCACGTCGGCGATGTCGCGCTGGGTGCCGCGCGAGAAACGCGGCTTCGCGCAGGGCGTCACGCACGCGTTCTCGCGCGTCGGCAACGCGGTCGCGCCGGCCGCCGTCGTCGCGGTGATGGCCGTGTACGGGTGGCGCGAATCGTTCTACATCTGCGGCGTGATCAGCATCGTGTGGGTCGCGGTGTGGGCGCTCGTCTATACCGAACACCCGAAGGACCACCCGCGCATCACGCAGGCCGAACTCGACGCGCTGCCGCAACCGAAGCCGAAACCCGCCGCCGTGCCCTGGGGCCCGTTGTTCCGCCGGATGATGCCCGTCACGATCGTGTACTTCTGCTACGGCTGGACGCTGTGGCTGTTCCTGAGCTGGATTCCGCAGTACTTCCTGCACAGCTACGACCTCGACCTGAAGAAATCGGCCGTGTTCGCGTCGGCGGTGTTCTTCGCGGGCGTGATCGGCGACACGCTCGGCGGGATCGTCACCGACCGCATCCTCACGCGCACCGGCAGCCTCAAGCGCGCACGCAGCCGGATGGTGTCGATCTGCATGCTGCTCACGCTGCTGTCGCTGCTGCCGCTGCTGTTCACGCATCACCTGTACGTGTCGATGGCGTGCCTCGCGGCCGGCTTCTTCTTCGCCGAAATGACGATCGGCCCGATGTGGGCCGTGCCGATGGACATCGCGCCGCAATACTCGGGCACCGCGAGCGGGATGATGAATTCCGGCTCCGCGCTCGCGGCGATCCTGTCGCCCGTGATCTCCGGCTTCGTGATCGACCGCTTCGGCAGCTGGGAGCTGCCGTTCATCGGCAGCATGGTGCTGATGGGCGTGGGCGTGCTGCTCGCGTTCCGCATGCAGCCGGAAAGCCGCTTCGCCGACGCACCCGCCGAACAACCGGCCGCCAATCGCTCGCCGGCCTGATGCCAACTGGGCGCTGCCGTTCGCGGCGCCCGCCTTTTCCCCGACTGCAACGATGACCCAGGCTACCCACGACCTCGCCATCCGGCTCGCCGCCGGCTGGCAACACGGCATCGCGTTCGCCGCGCTGCCTTCAGCCCTCGTCCCCGCCGATGCCGACGCCGCCTATGCGGTGCAGGCGCAACTGCTCGCCGAGCGCCGCGCCGCGATCGGCGCGTGGAAGGTCGGCGCGAAACAGCCCGACGGGCCGATCCAGGGCGCGCCGCTGCCGGACGACTGCCGCCATGCGAGCGGCGTCACGCTGCCGCGCGGCGCGTTCCGGCCGCTCGGCCTCGAACTGGAGATCGCGTTCCGCTTCGGCCGCGACTTCGCGCCGCGTGCGCCTGCCTATGCCGACGATGAAGTGTTCGACGGTATCGCGCAGATGGGCGCCGCGATCGAGATCGTTGCGAGCCGCTTCCGCGAATGGCCGGACGTCGCGCCGGCAGCCCAGCTCGCCGACCTGCAGAACCACGGTGCGCTCGTGCTGGGCGAGATGACCGGTTATCGCGCCGATTTCCCGTTCGTCGCGCCGGCCCCGGCGTTCACGTTCGACGGGCACGACATCGCCGGCACCTCACCTGGCACCAACCCGGCCGGCGACCCGCGCCGCCTGCTGCCGTGGCTCGTGAATCACGCGTCGCGACGCGGCATCGCGCTGCCGGCCGGCACCGTCGTCACGACCGGCTCGTACACGGGCATGCATTTTCCGCGGGCCGCGGGCACAGCCGTCGGCCGCATCGCGGGGCTGCCGCCCGTCAGCGTCACGCTCGCCTGATCCCTCACCCGATCCTCGCCCGATCCGTTCCCACCCGATACCGACCGCCGCCATGACATCCGCCGTCTCGCCTTCGCTGGTTCGCCCCGTCCATCTCGTGCCTTCGCAAGGCGCCGCGCTGTCGCCGCTGTTCGAGCGGCTGCGCCGTGAAATGCGCGGCGACGTCTACGCCGATCGTGCGAGCCGCGGTCGTTATGCGACCGACGCGTCGATCTACCAGATCATGCCGCTCGGCGTGGTCGTGCCGCGCGACCAGGACGACCTGCGGATCGCGCTCGACATCGCGCGCGACCGCAAGATTCCCGTGCTCGCGCGCGGCGCCGGCACCAGCCAGTGCGGGCAGACGGTCGGCGAGGCGCTCGTCGTCGACAACAGCAAATGGCTGAACCGGATCGTCGCATTCGATGCGCAGGCGCGCACCGTCGCCGTCGAGCCCGGCATCGTGCTCGATCACCTGAACGCGTGGCTGAAACCGCACGGGCTGTGGTTTCCGGTCGACGTGTCGACGGCCGCGCAATGCACGATCGGCGGGATGGCCGGCAACAACTCGTGCGGGTCGCGCTCGATCGAGTACGGCAACATGGTCCACAACGTGCTCGCGATCGACGCGATCCTCGCCGACGGCAGCGAATGCCGGTTCGGTTCGCTCGCGCAGCCCGTCACCGATCGCCGCACGCTCGACCTGCTGCACGGTGTCGAACGCATCGCGAAGCGCGAGCGCGACGAGATCGTCGAGCGCGTGCCGAAGGTGCTGCGCCGCGTGGCCGGCTACAACCTCGACCTGTTCGACTGCCAGAACCCGCGCGCCTACACCGACGACGGCCATGCGAATCTCGCGCACCTGCTCGTCGGCTCGGAAGGCACGCTCGCCCATAGCCGGCAGATCACGCTGAAGCTCGCGCCGCTGCCCGCGCACAAGACGCTCGGTGTCGTGAACTTCCCGACCTTCTATCAGGCGATGGACACCGCGCAGCACATCGTGAAGCTGAAGCCGGTGGCCGTCGAGCTGGTCGATCGCACGATGATCGATCTGTCGATGGAAAACCCCGCGTTCCGGCCCGTGATCGAACGGGCGCTGGTCGGCCGGCCGCAGGCGATCCTGCTCGTCGAGTTCGCGGGCGAATCGCGCGACGCGCAACACGCGCAGCTCGACCGGCTCGCCGAACTGATGGCCGATCTCGGCCTGCCCGGCAGCGTCGTGAAGATGACCGATGCCGGCGCGCAGAAGGCGCTGTGGGAGGTGCGCAAGGCCGGGCTGAACATCATGATGAGCATGAAGGGCGACGGCAAACCGGTGTCGTTCATCGAGGATTGCGCGGTGCCGCTCGAACACCTCGCCGAATACACGCGCCGCCTGACCGACGTGTTCCACAGGCACGAGACTGAAGGCACGTGGTACGCGCACGCGAGCGTCGGCACGCTGCACGTGCGGCCGATCCTCGACATGCGGCGCGACGGCGCGACGCGCATGCGCGAGATCGCCGAAGAAGCGGCGGCACTCGTGCGCGAGTACAAGGGCGCGTATTCGGGCGAACACGGCGACGGGCTGTGCCGCGGCGAATGGGTCGCGTGGCAGTACGGCCCGCGCCTGAATGCGGCGTTCGCGGAGATCAAGAAGCTGTTCGATCCCGACAACCGCTTCAACCCCGACAAGATCGTCAATCCGCCGAAGATGGATGCGCGCGAGCATTTCCGTTTCGCGCCCGGCTATGCGGCGCTGCCGCTGCGGCCCGCGCTCGACTGGTCGGCATGGAACGTCACGCGCAATCCGCTGACCGGCGAAGAAACCGCCCCCGGCTCGGGCACCGACGTCACGCACGGGCTCGCGTCGGCCGTCGAGATGTGCAACAACAACGGCCACTGCCGCAAGTTCGACGCGGGCACGATGTGCCCGAGCTACCGCGTGACGCGCGACGAGCAGCACGTGACGCGCGGCCGCGCGAACACGCTGCGGCTCGCGGTGACGGGCCAGCTCGGCGCCGACGGCCTCGCCGGCGACGACGTGAAGGCCGCGCTCGACCTGTGCGTGTCGTGCAAGGGCTGCAAACGCGATTGTCCGACGGGCGTCGACATGGCGCGCTTCAAGATCGAGGCGCGGCACGCGTGGAACCGCAAGCACGGCACGACGCTGCGTGAACGGCTCGTCGCGTATCTGCCGCGTTATGCGCCGTGGGCCGCGCGCATGCGCGGCGCGATCGCGTTCGTCAATGGCGTGCCGGTCGTCGCGTCGTCGATCAAGCGATGGATCGGCCTCGCGCCGCAGCGTGCGCTGCCCGGGTTCGCGCGACCGTTTCTGGCGGATGTGGATGCCGGTGCGGGTGCGGGTGCGGGTGCGGGTGCGGGTGCATCAACACCCACGCAAACCGGCTTGGCCACCCGCGAAGTGCTGCTGTTCGTCGATACGTTCAGCAACTACCAGGAGCCGGACAACGCGCGCGCCGCGCAGGCCGTGCTCGAAGCGGCCGGCTACACCGTGCATTTCAACGTGCGCGCAGGCGCGCGGCCACTGTGCTGCGGCCGCACGTTCCTCGCGGCCGGGCTCGTCGACGAAGCGAAATCCGAGGCCAGGCGCACGCTCGACGCGCTGCGGCCGTACCTCGAACGCGGTATCGCGATCGTCGGGCTGGAGCCTTCGTGCCTGCTGTCGATGCGCGACGAGTTTCTTGCCTACGGTTACGGCGACGAAGCCACACGGCTCGCGAGCCACGCGTTCCTGTTCGAGGAGTTTCTCGTGCGCGAACACGAGGCCGGCCGGTTGACGCTGCCGCTGCACGCGATCGACGCGAACGAAGCGCTCGTGCACGGCCACTGCCATCAGAAGGCGTTCGGCGCGTTCACGCCGGTGCAGACGGTGCTGCGCTGGATTCCGGGGTTGAAGGTATCGCCGGTCGAATCGTCGTGCTGCGGAATGGCCGGCAGCTTCGGCTATGAAGCCGAGCATTACGCCGCATCGCAGGCGATGGCCGAGCTGTCGCTGCTGCCTGCCGTGCGTGCGCGGGCGGAAGGCGCGATCGTCGTCGCGGACGGCACGAGTTGCCGGCATCAAATTCAGGACGGCGCGCAAGCGCAGGCCGTGCATGTGGCGAAGGTGCTGGCGCGGGCATTGCGAAGCTGACCGTCGCCGCGTGCGCCTCACCGCGGTTCGCCGATCCCGCCCATCAGCGTCACCAGTTGCTCGCGCAGCCACCGGCTGCCCTGATCCTGATCCGCGCTGCGATGCCAGTAGCAGAAGTACTCGAGCGCCGGCATCTCGAACGGCAGTTCGAGAATCCGCGCCGGATAACGCTGCAGCAGCCGCAGCGGTGCCGTCAGCGCCAGGTCGCCGCGCATCGCGATCAGCGGCGCGACCATGTAGTGCTGCACGCGCATCTGGATGGTGCGGCGCAACCCGAGGCGCGTCAGCTCCGCGTCGACGTGCCCGCTGCCCTTGCGGCGGCTCGACACGTGGATGTGCCCCATCGACAGGTAGTCGTCCATGGTGAGCGTGTCGCCCTTGAACGGGTGATCGTCGCGGATCATGCACGCATAACGATCGCGCACGAGCAGCGCCTGATGCAGGTGCGGATCGCCGATCAGCGGCGCGTCGATCGCGATGTCGACGGAGCCGTTCGCGAGCGCGGTCGCGACTTCGCGGCGGTCCATCGTGTAGCTGCGCACGTGCATGCCGGGCGCATGCTTCTGCAGCAGCTCGCCGAGCGCGGGCAGCAGCAGCGCTTCGGTCAGGTCGCTCATGCTCATCCGGAACACGCGCGTCGACGACGCCGGATCGAACACGTCGCCTTCGTGCGCGCTCGAATCGAGCAGCTGCATCGCCTCGCGCACACGGCCGACGATGTTCTCGGCCAGCGGCGTCGGCATCATCCCGGCCGGCGTGCTGACGAACAGCGGATCGTTCAGGGTCTTGCGCAGCCGCGCCAGCGCGTTGCTGACGGCCGGCTGCGTGAGATTCAGCACCTCGGCCGCGCGCGTCAGGTTGCGCTTGGTGTAGATCGCGTCGAATACGACGAACAGGTTCAGGTCAATCTTCGAAAGGCGCATCGCCGGATCTCCTTGCCGGCATCTTACGGCGTGCGCCACCCGCTCGTCCACGGCCCTGCGCATCCCGGCGCGACGCTCAGGCGCGCAGCGGCGGCGTCAGGTACGGCGCCGTCGAACCCGGCTCGCCGTCCTTGATTTCCATCCGCGCGATCGCCTGCAGGTGCACCTCGTCCGGGCCGTCGGCGAAGCGCAGCGCGCGGCCCCAGGTCCAGAGGTCGGCGAGCGGCGTATCGGGGCTCAACCCCGCCGCGCCGAACACCTGCATCGCGCGGTCGCAGACGTTCGCATAGACGGTCGGCACCAGCGCCTTGATCATCGAGATTTCCTTGCGCGCGGCCTTCGCGCCGACCTTGTCGATCATCCACGCGGCCTTCAGCACGAGCAGGCGCGCCTGCTCGATCTCGATGCGCGAGCGCGCGATCCATTCGCCGACCGTGCCGTGCCGGTTCAGCGGCTTGCCGAACGCGACGCGCGACTGCGCGCGGTCGACCATCAGCTCCAGCGCGAGCTCGGCCGCGCCGATCGACCGCATGCAGTGGTGGATGCGGCCCGGCCCGAGGCGGGCCTGCGCGAGCGCGAAGCCGCTGCCCTCCTCGCCGAGCAGATTGCTCGCCGGCACGCGCACGTTGTCGAACGTGATCTCGCAGTGCCCTTCCGGCGCGTAGTGATTGACCACCGTGATGTTGCGCACGACCGTCACGCCCGGCGTGTCGCGCGGCACGAGAATCATGCTCTGCTGCTGGTGCGACTCGGCATCGGGATCGGTCTTGCCCATCACGATGAAGATCTTGCAGTTCGGATGCGCGGCGTTGGTGATGAACCACTTGCGGCCGTTGATCACGTACTCGTCGCCCACGCGCTCGATGCGCGTCGTGATGTTCGTCGCATCCGACGATGCGACATCGGGCTCCGTCATCGCGAACGCCGAACGGATCTCGCCGCGCAGCAGCGGCTTCAGCCACTGCTCGCGCTGCGCGGGCGTCGCGAACATGTGCAGCAGCTCCATGTTGCCGGTGTCCGGCGCGTTGCAGTTGAACACTTCCGACGCCCAGCCCACGCGCCCCATGATCTCGGCGAGCGGTGCGTATTCGAGGTTCGTCAGGCCCGTGCCGGGCTCGTCGTCCTTCAGGTGCGGCAGGAACAGGTTCCACAGCCCTTCCGTCTTCGCACGCTCCTTCAGTTCCTCCATGAACGACACGGGATACTGGCCCGCGTGCACTTCCTCGTTCCACTGGCGGATGCGCGGCACGATGTGTGCATCCATGAATGCGCGCACGCGGCTGCGCAGTTCTTCCACTTTCGGGGTGTAGCCAAAGTCCATGATCGACTCCTCGATTCCGTTCGTCCGGTTCCGTCAGAAGGCCGAGACACCACCGTCGACGGCGACGGCCTGCCCGGTCAGATAAGTGTTTTCCTTCGCGCACAGCGTCAGCATCGTCGCGACGATTTCCTCGGGCCGGCCGAGCCGCTTCATCGGCGAGCCCTGCGCGAGAAAATCCTGGCGGTCGCCGATATCGCTGTCGGTGACCATCGGCGTCGTGCTGTAGAACGGGCACACCGCATTCACGCGAATGCCGTGGCGCGCGTATTCGATGGCCGCCGTCTTCGTGAGCCCGACCACCGCATGCTTCGACGCCGCGTAGGCGGCCAGCTTCGGCGCGCCGCCGAGCCCGGCCATCGACGCGACGTTCAGGATCACGCCTTCGCGCTGCGCGAGCATCTGGCGGATCTGGTGCTTCATCCCGAAGAACACGCCCTTCGCGTTCACCGCGAAGCTCAGGTCGAGATCGGCTTCGTCGGTGTCGATCAGCGCCTTCATCGGCGGCGCGATGCCCGCGTTGTTGATGCCCACGTCGAGCCGGCCGAAACGCTCGGCCGCCACGTGCACCAGCGCGGCGACGTCCGTTTCGACGCGCACGTCGCAGCGCCGCGCGATCACGTCGGCGCCGGCCGCGCGCAGCGGCGCGGCCACGCGTTCGAGCGCCTCGCCGTTCAGGTCGCCGAGCGCCAGCCGCGCGCCCATCGCGGCGAGTTCGCTCGCGAGCAACGCGCCGAAGCCGCTCGCGGCGCCGGTGATCATCACGGCCTGGCCGGCGTAGCTGTCGATCTTCATCGCGCGCTCAGATCGTCAGGCCGCCGTCGACGACGATGCATTCGCCGTTCGTGTAGCTCGCCGCGTCCGACACGAGGTACAGCACGGTGCCGGCCATTTCGCGCGGTTCCGCGTGGCGGCGCAGCGGGATCTTCGCCTTCCACGTCTCGTAGATGTCCTTGTCGGCGAACAGCGCGCCCGCGAACTTCGTCTTCGTGAGCCCCGGCAGCAACGCGTTCACGCGGATGCCGAACGGCCCGCACTCCTTCGCGAACGCCTTCGTCATGTTGACGACGGCCGCCTTCGTGATCGAGTAGATGCCCTGCCGGTCGCCCGGCTGCAGCGCATTCACCGACGCCGTGTTGACGATCGCGCCGCCGCCGTGTTCCTTCATCAGCTTGCCGGCCTCGACCGACATGAAGAAGTAGCCGCGGATGTTCACGTCGACCGTCTTGTCGTAAGCGGCGAGATCGGTATCGAGGATGTGCCCGAAATACGGGTTCGCGGCCGCGTTGTTCACGAGGATGTCGAGCCGCCCGTGCTTGCCGCGGATATGCTCGAACGTCGCGGCGATGTCTTCCAGGCGCCCGACGTGGCAGGCCAGCGCCTCGGCGCGGCCGCCCGCCGCGACGATCGCGTCGGCCACGGCCTGGCAGTCGTCGAGCTTGCGGCTCGACACGATCACGTGCGCGCCCTGCTCCGCGAGCAGTTTCGCGATTTCCTCGCCGATGCCGCGGCTCGCGCCCGTCACCAGTGCGATCTTGCCCGTCAGGTCGAACAGATTCGTTGCCATGTTGCTGTGCTCCTCCATTGATGTGGTGTCGTGCCCGGCGATGTCAGCGATGCGCGTCGATCACGCCGACGGCCATCTCGGCGAGACGCCCGGCCATCGCGCCGACGCGCAGCGCCTGCTCGCTCGATGCGTTGCCCTGCAGCGCGCGCGCCTTCACGCCCTGCGCGATCGCCGCGAGCCGGAAGAAACTGAATGCGAGGTAGAAATGCCAGTCGCGGATCGGCTCGATGCCGCGCAGCTCGCAATAACGCGCAACGATCGCCGCTTCGTCGGGAATGCCGAGTTCCGCGCGATCCTGGCCCGCGAGCCCGCGCACCTGGCCGCCCGACGGCAGCCTCAGGCACATGCAGAAGTACGCGAGATCGGCGAGCGGGTTGCCGAGCGTCGACAGTTCCCAGTCGAGCACGGCCTGCACGCGATAGCTGTCGCGCGCGAACATCAGGTTGTCGATCCGGAAATCGCCGTGCACCAGAGTCGGCCGGCCCGTGTCGGCCGGGCACGCCTTCGGCAGCCAGTCGATCAGCGTCTCCATCGCGTCGAGGCGCTCCGTTTCCGCCGCGCGGTACTGCTTCGTCCAGACGCCGATCTGGCGTTCGAAGTAGTTGCCGGGGCGGCCGTAGTCGGCGAGGCCCACCGCGTCGACATCGACGTCGTGCAACGCGGCCATCGTCTGCAGCAACGCGTCGTAGCACACCGCGCGATCGGCCTTCGGCAGCTCCGGCAGCGCGGGATCCCAGAAGATCCGGCCGTCCTCGAAGCTCATCACGTAGAACAGGCTGCCGATCACGTCGCGGTCTTCGCAGAGGTGATACGGATGCGCGACCGGCACCGCGGTGCCCGACAGCGCGCTCAGCACGCGGAATTCGCGGTCGACCGCGTGCGCGGATTTCAGCAGTTCGCCCGGCGGCTGGCGGCGCAGCACGTAGCGGCCGCTCTTCGCATGCAGCAGGAAAGTCGGATTCGACTGGCCGCCGGCAAACTTCTCCATGTCGACCGGGCCTTCGAAGCCCGGCACGTGCGCTTCCAGATAGCGCATGAGGCGGGCTACGTCGAGTTGCTGGGTAGGGTTCGTCATCGTCGCGATCGTTCGTGGGTCAGCCGTAGGTTCGCAGCGCGTGTCGTTCGGGATCCTCCAGATGCGGGATGCCGTTGAACGACGCGAGATGGAATGCATCGGCGTTGAAGAAAAACTGCGAAAGGCTGCTGTTGCGGATCTGCAGGTTCAGCGCGATCGCGCTCGACGGCGGGGCGGCCAGCACCTGCTGCACGGTGACCGCGATCGGGCCGCCGGAGCTCACCGTCAGCACGCGCTGGCCGCCGCCGTGGCGGATGGCCGCGCGGGCCTCGGCCACGCGCTGCTGGAAGTGCGCCCAGGTCTCGGGGGCCGAGTCGCCGAGCCTGTCTTCCGACCAGAGCTGCAGCACCTGCCGCAGCGCGCGGAAATGCTCCTTCATCGAGCCGGCCGCGAGGCGGGCGATGTCCGGGTAGTCGTGCGCGGCGGCGGCGAACAGGCCGTGGAAGTCGTATTCGTTCAGGCCGGGATGGCGGTCGATCTCCGCGCCCTCGCGGCCCATCCCGCGCAGGATCGCGTCGACCGTCTGCGCGTGGCGGTTCATCGTGCCGCAGATCACGCGGTCGAACGCCAGGCCTTGCCGCGCAAAGTATTCGCCGAGCCAGACGCCCTGCTGCTCGCCTACCGGGGAAAGCCGGTCGTAGTCGTCCGTGCCGAAGGACGCCTGCCCGTGCCGTACCAGAAAAAGTTCAGCCATCGCATGCCCGCCAGATCAGAAGGATTCAGCATAGGGGGCGGGGATGCATTTTCAAACTTTATTTTCTGAATCGGCGGGTATTCATCGGGTGAATTTCAGGCATGCCAACCGTGCGCTTGCGCCGGCTTTCGGCCGCCCTCGCCGCGGCACGCGAATTGCGGCGGGAGGCACCGTCCATTCACGACGTCAGGAGGGGTGCGATGCTCGGTACGATCCTCATCATCATTCTGATTCTGCTGCTCATCGGGGCATTTCCGGCGTGGCCGCACAGCCGAAGCTGGGGCTACTGGCCGTCGGGCTCGGTCGGGTTGATCGTCGTCATCGTCGTGATACTCGTGCTGCTGGGTCACATCTGAGTCCGGCGCCGTAGCTTCTTTACAAACGCAAGCAAGGGCGGGACATCCGTCGGCCGGGCGCGAATCGCGTCGCGCCGCGCCGTCCCCCCGCCTCCGTTCGATTGCGCCGGCCGTGCGGTAGTATGGCGACCTGATGGAACCCCCTGATGGATCTGAACGAGTGGCCATGCCCGAATCTTCTTCATCGCCCGGCGCCGGCCAGAACGCCCAGGCGCTCGTCCTCATCGCCGAAGACGAACCCGAGATCGCCGAGATCCTGACCGCCTATCTCGCACGCGGCGGGCTGCGTACCGTGCACGCTGCCGACGGCCGCCGCGCGCTGGAGCTGCACCTGCAGCTCAAGCCCGACCTCGTGCTGCTCGACGTGCAGATGCCGCACGTCGACGGCTGGAAAGTGCTCGCCGAAATCCGTCATCGCGGCGACACGCCCGTCATCATGCTGACCGCGCTCGACCAGGACATCGACAAGCTCACCGGCCTGCGCATCGGCGCCGACGACTACGTGGTGAAGCCGTTCAATCCAGCCGAAGTCGTGGCGCGCGCGCAGGCGGTGCTGCGCCGCTCGATGGCCGGCGCGCGCCAGGAAGAACAGCGCGTGCTGCGGGTCGCGCCGTTCGAGATCGATCTCGAACACCACGAAGCCACGCTCGAAGTGGGCAGCGAACGGCACACGCTCGTCCTGACGCTCACCGAATTCAAGCTGCTCGCGCAACTCGCGCGCGCGCCGCGGCGCGTGTTCAGTCGCGCCGAGCTGATGGCCACCTGCCTGCCGGAAGGCGACGCGCTGGAACGCACGGTGGACAGCCACGTCAGCAAGCTGCGCAAGAAGCTGGACGACCTCGGCGTGCAGGGCGTGCCGGTCAGCGTGCGCGGCGTCGGCTACAAGCTCTGGAGCTGAGCATGAAGCTCGAGGGCCTGAGCCGGCAGATCGCGCTGACCATGGCGGGGATGGCGTTCGGCGTGACGCTGCTGATGGTACTCACCGCGTACGTCTTCTACTACTTCGCGTTCAATTACTGGCCCGCACATTTCGACACGAAGAACCTGCTGCCGACCGCGCCGGAATGGGTGTGGCTCGTCTCGACCACGTCGGTCGGCCTCGCGCTGTCGGTCGCGGTCGCGGTCAATCTCGCGCGCCGCATCCTCGTGCCGCTGAACTCGGTCACGGACAGCATTCGCCGCGTCGCGCGCGGCGATCTCGACGCGCGCGCCGTCGCGGGCGACCGCTCGCTGCACGAAGCCGCGCTGCTCGCCGACAACTTCAACGCGCTCGCCAGCGAGCTGCAGCGCGTGACCAACGAGCAGGCGATCTGGAACGCGGCGATCGCGCACGAGCTGCGCACGCCCGTCACGGTGCTGCGCGGGCGCCTGCAGGGGCTCGCCGAAGGCGTGTTCAAGCCCGACGAAGCGCAGTTCCGCAGCCTGCTCGCGCAGGTCGAGGGGCTGACGCGGCTGATCGAGGATCTGCGCGTGGTCAGCCTCGCGGACAGCGGCCACCTGAGCATCGAGATCCGCGACGCCGATCTCGCGTCGGAAGCGCGTGCGGTGGTTGACATGTTCGAGCCGGCGCTGCGTGCCGCCGGCCAGCATCCGGTGCTCGATCTCGACACGCGGCGCATGTGCTGCGACCCGGTGCGCATCCGCCAGGCGCTGCTGGCGCTGCTGGAAAACGCGCGCCGCCATGCGGTGCCCGGCGCGATCCGCATCGAGACGCGCATCGAACAAGGGATGTGCCGGTTGCGCGTCGGAGACGACGGCCCCGGCATCCCGGCCGATTTCGCGCCGCACGTGTTCAAGGCCTTCCGGCGCGCCGACGATACGCAGCCGGGCGGCAGCGGCCTCGGGCTCGCCGTCGTCGCGGCGATCGCCCATGCGCATCATGGCGAAGCTGTCTGCATGCCGAGCCGCACGGGCGGCACGCTGTTCGAAGTGCAGTGGCCCGACAACCTCACGCCGGCGCCGGAACACGCGCGCTTTCCGGCCTGAGACACCGCCTTTGGGTCCGACCTGACGCCCGCCTTTACCGCGCCACGTGCGGTTCGCGCCCGACCTGTTCGAGCGGCGGGTTGAACCCGAGCACCGTGTACTCCAGCACGGACACCGTCCCTTTCCCGGCCGCGCCCTGCACGACGACCGCGCGCACCGCGCCGGCCCGGTCGAATTTCAGGCGGGTGCCGACGGTCGCGTTGCGCAGCGCCTCCAGTTCCTCGATCCGCGCGATCGCCAGCTTGCGCACCGCGCCGGACACGTACACCGGCAGGAACACCAGCGCGATGAAGATCGACACGGCATCCTTCGATACGCTGTCCAGCACCGCCTGCCCCGACATCACGAGCGACAGCGACGTCGCCGCGACGAAGATCGCGAGCACGGTCGCGCCCACGCCGAGCGACGAGAACCGCTCGGCCGCCTTCTTCATGCGTGCCTTCACGAGCGCGCGCGTGGTCGCGGACGGCACCAGCCATTCGCGCAACGCGCCATGGTATCCGGCGAAACCGAGGAACAGCGTCGCGATCGCGCTGATGCCGATGCTGGTGTACAGCGCATCGAAGATCATGCAGAGGAATTCGAGCACGAACACGATCACCGGCGGCCACAGCAGCAGCCGGAACGAATAGCCGTCGCGGCCGTGCCCGCGAATCCACCATTTCACCGGCGCAAGCTGCCAGAAGCGGCTCTCCTGGTGGAGCGAAAGTTCTTCGTTGTCGGTCAATTTCCCACCTGTCGGATCCTGCGCCGTGTCGGCGCCGGCCGTGAATCGGCACGGCCGCAGCCGCATTCTCCCAGATGCGCGGCGCGGCGCGAAAGGCGCCGCCGCCGGCCTCCGGTTCCCGGTCGACCGACACATCGTGTGTATCGCACACGCACGCTCGCTTGACCCGGCCCTTGGGATCGCCTTTATGCTGGGCGCAACGAATCGACAGCAAGGAGAGTGACGGATGAGCACGTCCACGCCCCGTTTGAACGCGTCGGCCGCCGCCGCGCGGCTCGGCGTCTCGATCAAGGCGCTGCGGCTGTACGAGCGGCACGGCCTCGTCACGCCGGAACGCACGCCGGCCGGGTACCGTGCGTACGGCCCGGACGATCTCGCCCGCGCGGCCGACATCGCCGCGCTGCGCGCACTCGGCCTCGGTCTCGCGCAGGTGGCGAGCGTGCTCGACGGCGACGCGCGCAGCCTGGACGACGCACTGGCCGCTCACGAAGCGGCGCTGGATCACGGCATTCAGGATCTCGTGCGCAAGGTCGATCGCGTACACGCAATCCGCGCCGGCCTCGCGCGCGGCCGGATGCCGGCCGACGGCGAACTGACCCGGCTCGTCGACGACAGCAGCGCCGGCGTGGCATTCAGCCTGCCGTGGCCGTGGGGCGGCGAGTGGTTCGAGTGTCGCGATATCCGGCCGCTGAACTACATCATCGGCCCGCTCGGCAGCGGCAAGACGCGGCTGGCGCTTCGGCTCGCCGACGCACTGCCTGGCGCCGCGTTCGTCGGCCTCGACCGGCTGGAGAACGACGGTGCGGCGACGCACGACGTGCTGCGTGCCCATCCTGCATTGAAGTCGCGCGTCGACCGTGCATCGGCAGCGCTCGCCGCCCGAGGCGCGACGCCGTCGGCGGCGCTGGCCGCGCTGCTCGTCGCCCTCGAAGCCGAAGGCCCGCGCACACGGGTCATCGACATGATCGAACAGGATCTCGATCGCCCCACGCAACAGGCACTGATTGCCCGTCTGCGCGAACAGGCCGCCGCCGGGATGCGGCCGCTGTTCCTGCTGACGCGTTCGTCGGCGATCCTCGACCTGTCGGCGGTCGGCCCGCATGAAGCGATCATCCTGTGCCCGGCCAATCACAGTCCGCCTTCGCGCGTGGCGCCTTACCCGGGCTCGCCCGGCTACGAAGCGGTTGCCACGTGTCTTGCGTCGCCCGAGATCCGGGCGCGGATCGCGCATCCCCCGGAAGCGGCGTAAGCCGTCGTCACGGCGCCATCCGCCCCATCCTGCGCGCCATCGCCGGGCTGACCGCATGCACCGGATCGAACCCGAAGAATTCGAGCACGTGGCGCGCGACGTCGTCGCGATCGTTGTCCGCGCAGATCATGTGGTAGCTGTTCTCCAGCACGATCCCGCGTGCGTCGGGCATCTTCTCGAGCAGGAAATCGGCCGAGCGCAGGCTCGTCAGCTCGTCCTCGCGCGCATGCAGCACGAGCGTCGCGCACGGCGTGCTGGCAGCAGCCTCGAGCGCCCAGTCGCGCATCCGGTCGACCTGGCGCACGCACGCGAGCGGCACCCACGCATAGTGGAAACTGTCCTCGCGCTCGAACTTCTTCTTCACGATCGCGCGGATCGTCGCGTTCTTGATGCCGAACGGATCGCCTTCCTCGACGCGCATCCGCTCCGCGACACCCGGCACGCGATACAGCACATGCCGCAACGCCCGGTACCACGGCGTCGACCAGCCGTCGATGAACACCGGCGTGGCCAGCAGCGCGAGCCGGCCGCGCGCATGCTGCACGCGATGGCACAGCAGCAGCGCGACCAGCGCGCCCATGCACATGCCCGCGACATGCACGGTGTCGTACTCGTTCTCCAGCGCGCGATACTGCTCGGTCACCGCGTCGAGCCATGCCTCCGCGCGCACGCCGACCAGATCCTCGGGGCGCGTGCCGTGCCCCGGCAGCGTGATCATGTGCGGTTCGCCGCCCGCGCGCCGCACCGCCTTGTGCAGCGAACCGAGATCGTATTGCGTGCCGCCGAGCCCGTGGATCAGCAGGACGCCCGTGCGGCCCGTCATGACGCGTCCCCGCTCATTCGTCCGCCGGCCACACGCGCTCGAGCTGCCAGACCCCTGCCACCACCGTCACGTCGACATTCGAGTCGAGCAACGGCGCGCCGTGATCGGTGATCGTCCGCGTGCCGCCGTCGCGCTGCACGATACGCAGCGACAGCGACGCACGATCCTCGCCGGCGATCTCCGCGTTCCAGTAGTCGCTCAACGCATCGCGGTCGCCCGGCTGCACACGTTCGAGCACGAGCGACACGCTCGCGATCTGCGCCGCGTCGACGCCGACACCGAACACGCGCTCGACGTCGCCGCTCCACTCGATCCGCCCCGATTCCGGATCGAGCACGTACGCGATCTGGCCGGCGCTCGCGAGCGCGAGCTCCATGTTGTTCTGAAGGACCGCCGCATGCTCGTGCACGCGCTCGCGCGTCGTCTTCAGCGTGCTCACCGTCAGCACCAGCAGCGACGCGACCGCCAGGTAAAGCTGCGCCTCGAGCAGCGAACTGCCGTAGTGCTCATGGAACGACGCGAACGGGCCGTCGCCCTGCGCGGTCTGCTCGATCACGATCAGCGCGAGCACCAGCACCGACGACGAACCCGCGCGGCCGCCGAGCAGCAGCGTCACCGCGACGGTCAGGAACAGCGGGATATACGTCAGCGCAAAGCCGGCGCCCGTGCCGAATTTCTTCGCCGTGTCGCCGTCGAAGATCACCAGCGCGCCGATCACGAGCAGCGCGAACGCGACGATGCCGAGTACCAGGTCGAAGCGCTCGTGGTCGCCCGAGCGGTGCGCGCGAAAGCGCGACCATGACGCGAGCACCGGCGTGACCAGCAGCACGCCGACGAAATCGGACGCGGCCCACACCGACCACACGTCGAGGAACGGCGCGCCCTTGACCGCCGTGTACCACGCCGCGCCGCCGATCGCGCCGATCACGCCCGCGATCAGGCCGGCGAGGATCACCGAGCGGAGGAAATACAGCCCTTCGAGCGAGAACCGCACGCGCTGGACGAGCCACACAGCGAGCGCGGCGGCGCCGACCTCGTCGACCGTGAACAGCACCGCGTTGACCAGGCTGCCGTGTTCGATGCCGGTCAGCGCGAGTTGCCCGGCCAGGAACGCGCCGGCCAGCGTCAGCCATTCGCGCATCGGCCGCAGCATGAACGCGCCGACCGTCACGCCGGCCGGCAGCCAGATGTAGCCCGTCAGCCGGACGGGGCCGTTGAACTCGTGCGAGATATAGCCGGTCGCGAGATACAGCGCCGCCCAGAGCAGCGCGGCGACGAGGCCCGGCCGCGATCGTTTGGTGTCCATCGAGAATCCCTGTGTGCTGCGCCGTGCAGGCAGACGCACCGCCGCGTCGGAAGCGGCGGCGCCTGCGGCCGGCAGGTGCGCGATGTGCGAATGATATGCGGACAGGGCAGACGGAGGAATACCGGTGGGGAGGCACGGGAAGCCGCGGCCTTTGATCCGGCTCGCCGGGCCGGCGGCGGCGGCTTGCGCGGGCCGGCGGAAATCGCGTGTGGCGCCGGCTACCCGGCGCGTGCCGGAACGGCCGCGATCACGGCCTCACGGCCGCATGCGTCACGGATCGAACGGCCTCCCGGTTCACTCCTTTCGCCGCCACACCGAGATCGGAATGTCGCCGTTGGCACGCGGCGGAACGCGGTAGCTCAGCTCGCCGTCCTTCAACCGATAGGTTCGCGTCTGCGTTTGCCCGGCCCAGTTCGGGTACGACGCATTGCTGATGTGAAACGCCAGCGTGTGGTTCGCGGGATCGACGCTCAGCGTGCCGTAGTGGGTACTCGAGCCGAGCACGGCGTCACGGAATTCCTCCGGCGTGCCGGTCGCCTTGTCGTTCGACGCGAAGCGCGGGCGTTCCGACTTGAAGATCTGCAGCGAATAGTTCCCGTGCGCGTCGATCATCAGCAGGCCCGCCGGATCGGCACCGTAGTCGCGGCCGATCGTGCCGTCGGGATGTTGGACGTCCGCCGCGACCAGCGTCCACGTCCCCGCGAGCGACGGCGCGGCCGATGCGTCACCGGGAATCATCGACGCGGCCAGCAGCATGCCGGGAAAGCCTTGGCGGAATATCGAGCCGATTTTCATTCAATGTCCTTGTCGGAAAGAAAAGAAGCCACCTCACGGACATCCGCAGCCGCGTATCCAGCCGCTTATCCAGCCGCATATCGCGCGCATCCCCGTGAACCGAAACGACCGGTTCACTCGATGGTAGCGACGGGAATCTGCAATCAATACGATAATTCGAAATCGACTTATAAGAAAAACCGAATCATGACGCTTCCGAATCTCGACATGGATGCGCTGCGCACGCTGATTGCCGCGGATCGGCTCGGCAGCCTCAACCGCGCCGCCGACCGGATCGGCCGCTCGCAGTCGGCGGTCAGCCAGCAGATGCGCAAGCTCGAAACGCAGATCGGCCAGCCGCTGTTTCGCCGCCAGGGGCGCGGCCTCGTGCCGACCGAAGCCGGCGAGCTGATGCTGTCCTATGCGCGCCGCATCCTCGAACTGAACGACGAGGCGATCGGCGCGATCCGCGGCGCGGCAGTCGACGGCGCCGTGCGATTCGGACTGCCGGGCGATTTCGCCGAATCGTGGCTGCCCGTCGCGCTCGGCCGGTTCAAGCGCACGCATCCGGGCGTGCGCGTCGACATCGTCGTCGACGGCAACGGCGCGTTGCTCGACCGGCTCGATGGCGGCGAACTCGACATCGTGCTCGCGATGGGGCGCGGGCATCGCGCCGACGCCGAACACCTGGTCACGCTGCCGATGGCGTGGATCGGGCCGCAAGACATCGACGTGCGTCCGCGTGCCGGCGCACCGCTCGATCTTGCGCTGTACAAGCCGCCGTGCCTGTTCCGCAAGGCGGGCACCGACGCGCTCGACAAGGCCGGCATCCCGTGGCGGCTCGCGTACACGACCGGCAGCCTGCAAAGCCTGTGGGCCGGCGTCGCCGGCGGCCTGGGCATTACCTCGAGAACGATGGCGGGTGTGCCGCCGGCGCTGCGGCAGCTCGGCGAGCGCGACGGCCTGCCGCCGCTGCCGTCCGTCGACGTGTGCCTTCATGCGGGCGCAAGCGATGCGCCTTCGGCGCTCGTGAGCCTGAAGCGCGTCGTGATCGACACGCTGATCGCCAATCTCGCCGATGTGCACCCGCACTCGGGCCGGCGCGCCGGATGATCGGCCACGCATGCGCGCCGGATTCGGCGTTGCGCCCTTTGACCGGCTTCCCGTCATCGCGGATGATGCGCTGCGGGGTGCGACCTTCCCGTCGGCGCTCCCGTCCCGAACGAACGTACGAGTCCGCACGATGACACCCGCAATCCGCCTGCGTCCGGCATGCGCCGCCGACCTGCCGTTCCTGCTGACTCTGCGTCGGCTCACGATGACCGTGCACCTGCAGCGCGTCGGCGCGCCCACCGACGACGAAGCGCACGACCGGCGCATTCGCGCGAACTTCGACGATGCGATGATCGTCTGCGACGTCGACGACGCCATCGGCTTGCTGAAGGTGACACGCGCCGCCGACGAGTGGCACGTTCACCAGATCCAGATCCTCCCCGATCACCAGGGCCGGGGCATCGGCGAAGCCGTACTGAACGCGTTGCTGGCCGACGCGGCGCGCGCGCACGTGCCGGTATCGCTCAGCGTGCTGCACGGCAACCCGGCGCGGCGGCTCTACGAACGGCTCGGCTTTCGCGTCGAATCGGCAACCGACACGAGCGCGAGCATGATCTGGCGCGCGTGACGCGCGGCGTTGCGACGCTGCCGCGTTACTGCGTGATCTTCGCGTCCTTCAGCAGGTTGCCGATCATCTGCGCGCTCGCCTTCTCCACGGCGGCCGCCTGCAGTTGCTGCTGCAGCGCCGGCTTCGCGGTCGCGAAACCCGGCACCTGCGTCGGCCGCTTCGCATCCAGCTTCACGATCGCCCGCACGCCGTCGACCGGGATCGAATCCTTCGTCGCGGCGCCGACCGTCAGTTTCTCGAGCGCCTGCGCGACCGGCAGCGGCAAGCCGGACGTCTTGCCTTCCGCCGCCGGCGTGTGGAAGCTCACCCACGGCAACTCGCCGCCGCTGTCGCGGCTCGGCGCGATGCTGTACTGGCGCGCCAGCCCGTCGAACGACTTGCCCGCCTTCAGCTCGCTCAGCACCGTCGCGGCCGTCACCGGATCCTGGACGACGATCAGGCGCGGCTTGTACTCGTTCTTGCCAAGCGACGCCACGAGCTCGTCGTAGCGCGCCTTGACCTGCTCGTCGGTCACCGGCTCGGGCTTCACGTTGTCGCGCAGGTAAAGCTGCACTTCGGCATTCGCCTTCGCCTGCTGCACCGCCGCCTTGACCTCGGGCTTGTCGGCATAGTTCGCCTTCTCGGCGGCCTGCTGGACCAGCACGCGCGTAATCAGCTGATTCTTGATCGCCTGGCGGACCTGCGGCGAGTCGGGTTGCCCGGACGCGCGCAGCAACGTGTCGACGTCGGCCTGCGTGATCGGCGTGCCGTTGACCGTCGCAACGGTCGCGGCGGCCGCCGGCGTCTCTGCGTGGACTGGGCCGCTCATCGCGCCGGCCAGTGCGGCGATCAGGAACAGGCGGTTCGGTGTCGTTTTCATCTTCATCGTTTCGTCACTTCGGCATAAAAAACGCGGCATGGGGCATGCCGCGCGAGTTCACCGGCGCTGCAATGCGCCGGCGCAACCCATCAGTCGATCCGGTTCATCGTCGTGGGCACGCGCAGTGCCTGCCGGTGCCGCTGTCATTGTGCCCGGAACCGCTTTTCCGCGTCGTGAGGTTTGGACGGCCGCCCGGCGGGCGGTGAGGCGCGCGTTGCGCACGCCGCTCATGACGAACGCGTGATGTGGAAATTGCGTGGATGCGCGGTGGAAATCCCGCGAAATCGCGACGAATACGGTGAGGCGTTCGCGAGCGCGGCCGCCGGTCGACGCGGCCGCGCGTTCATCAAGGCGTCCACCGGTACACGGTGATGCTGTTGCCTTTCACGTTGTTCTTCATCACCACGTACTCGCCGTTCGAGCGGCGGTACGCGCGAATGCTGTACATCGCATCGATCGCACTGCTGGTATCCACGGTCGCGGGGCTCGCGTTCACCAGCGTCGTGTCGAGAGTGCCGGTCGTCAGGTTGAACGCGTCGACGTTCGGCCACAGCGGCCCGCTGCTGCTGAACCAGTAGCCGACGAACAGATGGTTGCCCACCGCGTCGATCGATTTCGCGCCGCTGTGCGGCAGCGTGATCACCGGGTCCGGCTTCGTCGTATTGCCCGCGCTCCAGCCGTGATACACCTCGATGCGCGTGCCGATCGACGTCCAGTCGTTGGTCCCGATCGCGCCTTGCGCGAGCACCATCGTGTCGCTGTCCGCGAGATAGACGATGCGCGTGAGCGGCTGGATGCTGTCGGGCACGCGGGTCGCGACACCCGGCCCCCACGACGGCTTGCCGCTCGCGTCGAAGGCGGTCAGCGGGTAGTGGGTAATCGCGCCGGTCTTGTCGAGGCCGGCCCACACGCCGCCGTTGCTGTCGATGCTGAAGCCGCCCGTCACGCGCCGCGTCGTGTTGAACGCGGGGCCCGGGATCGCGCCGTCCGGAATCGCGACATAGCCGTTCGCCGCGTTGAAGTGGAAGAAGTAGAAGACCGGCGGGTTCTGGCCGGCCGCGACGAAAATCCGGTTCGCGCCCACCGACGTGAGCAGGCCGAAATGCTCGTCGCGCTGCGTGTCGTTCATGTCGATGCGCGGATCGGCCGGGTACGTGAACGGATCGACCGTGTTCGCGATGAACCTGCCGCCCGCGCTGCCGCCGTACACGTGCGTGCCGCCGTAGAACAGCGCACCGTCCGTGACCGGGTCCGGCGCGGCGATGCCTTCGAAGTTCAGCGACTGCAGCGTCCACCGCAGGCTGCCGGTGCTGCTGTACGCATGAATGTCGGTCGCGCCGTTGCGGCCGAGATCCCAGCTGCCGCCCCATGGATTGTTGAGCACGTAGAGATTGCCGCCGGTGTCCTTGCCGATCCCGACGATGCGCGTGAAGCGCTGCGCACCGACCTGCCCCTTGACGCCCGTCGTCGTGTCGAGATAGCCGCCGCGCACGCCGAAGGTGCCGGCCAGCGCGGGCCGGCCCGACACCGTATAGCGCTTGATGTTCTGGTCCGGGCCTTCGTCGCCCACCAGCAGTTGCCCGGCCGCCGCATCGAAATACAGCGCCGACGGCTGCGACCCGGACGGCATCCGGATCGTGTTCAGCAGCGCACCGGCCGGGCTGAAGCCGACGATCGAGCCTGCGCGCTTCTGCGCCACCCATACGTTGCCCGCTGCGTCCAGCGCGAGCGCGCCCGGCTCCGATACGCCGATATCCCGCTGCCACACGCCGTCGGTGGTGAACACGCGCACGCGATTGCCGTAGAAGTCGCTCGCATAAAGCAGCGAGCCGGCCGTCGCGAGCCCGGTGACGACGTCGATGCGCGGCTGGTTGGTGGCCGCGCTGACCTGGATCACGCGGTCGCGATACTTCGTCGCGCGGTTGTAGCGCCCCACCGCGCCGCTGCCGTACGTCTTGCCGGGCTGCAGCGCGACGAACAGCGAGGTCGCGTTGCCCGTGATCGCGCTGCCCTGGAACTCCGAGTGCGTGCCGATCGAGCCGACGCTCTTGCCGTTCTGGTAAATCGCGACACCGCCTTCGTCCTCGTCCCACATCGACGCCGTATAGATCACGCCTTCAGGCGCGACCCACATCGCACGCGCGACGTTGCCGACGTGGGCCGCGAGCGTGCCGTACGTGTTCGCCAGCCAGTCGGTGGTGTTGCTTGCTTGAACGGGCGGGGTAATCGCGGCGATCGCCGCGGCGAGCAGTGCGGCCTGGAACCGTTGTCTGGCGACCATGACGGATGCACTCCTGAATGGTGCGAACACTCATATGAAGGGCCGGCCGGACGGCTGAAAACCGCAATACGTCAATTCTTCCGCTGAAGCATCCGGCGCAGTCGGTATTACGTACGGCATGCGTTCGATCATGCGCAGCGCGAGAATAGCGTTATATAAATCGAAAAAAATTGCGGATCGCGCGCCATTGCGCTTTTCGCAGATGCGGTTTCGACCGCGTCGCCCGTGGCGCCCCTGCGTGCCGGCGGCACGCGTGACTGCGCGACAGTGAATGGTCACTTACGCGTCGAATCGGGGATCGGGAAATTCAGGCTCATGCCTGCGGGAATATCGCCGCCGGTTCAGCGACGATCGATTGAAACGGCGAGTGCCTGTTTCAGAGAATCGGGAAAAACCGCCGCATTCAACGCGGCTTCATTGCACCCGGCAAATCGCCGGCCTGAATCCATTGCGAATCCAGGCCGGCGATCGTCCGTTACCGCGGGGCAGGCAACGCGCCACTGACGCCGCGCTGCCGCACCGCGGCACTGCCACGCGTCAAGCCGATGCCGAAGTCTCCGGCACCTTCACCTTCATCACGCGTCCGTTGTCCGGATCGTTGTCGTCGCGCGGGGCGTCGAGTTGCCCTTCCCACTTCGCGACCACGGCAGCCGCGATCGAGTTGCCGACGGCGTTGGTGGCCGAGCGCCCCATGTCGAGGAACATGTCGACCCCCATGATCAGCAGCAACCCGGCTTCGGGCATGTTGAACTGGTTGAGCGTCGCCGCGATCACGACCAGCGACGCACGCGGCACGCCCGCCATCCCCTTCGACGTGACCATCAGCATCAGCAGCATCGTGATCTGCGTGCCCAGCGGCAGATGGATGCCGTACACCTGCGCGATGAACAGCACCGCGAACGTGCAGTACATCATCGAGCCGTCGAGGTTGAACGAATAGCCGATCGGCAGCACGAAGCTCGAGATCTTGCGGTTTACGCCGAAGCGGTCGAGCGCATCCAGCAGCTTCGGATAGGCGGCCTCGGAACTCGCCGTCGCGAACGACAGCAGGAACGGCTCGCGGATCAGCCGGATCAGCGTGAACGCGCGCTTGCCGAGGAACGTCACGCCGGCGAGCGTCAGCACGCCCCACAGCAGCGCCAGTGCCAGGTAGAAGCTCGCCATGAACTTCGCGAACGTGAGCAGGATGCCGAGCCCCTGGGTGGTGATCGTCGACGCCAGCGCCGCGAACACCGCGACCGGCGCGAACCACATCACGGCGCCCGTGACTTTCAGCATCACCTGCGCGAGATCGTCGATCACGCCGGTCAGGCGCTTGCCCGATTCGCCGAGCGCCGACAGCGCGGTGCCGAAGAAGATCGAGAAGACGACGATCTGCAGGATTTCGTTGTTCGCCATCGCTTCCGCGATCGACTTCGGCACCAGGTGGACCACGAAATCCTTCAGCGTGAAGGCGCCCGTCTTCAGGTTGAGGGCTGCGTCGGATGCCGGCAGCGGCAGGCTCAGATGGCTGCCCGGTTGCAGGATCGTTGCGGTCAGCAGGCCGAGCAGCAACGACGTAAACGAAGCGATGAAGAACCAGCCGAACGCCTTGACGCCGACACGGCCTACCGCGCTGCCGTCGCCCATCTGCGCGATGCCGACGGTCAGCGTCGCAAATACCAGCGGCGCGATGATCATCTTGATCAGGCGCAGGAACACGTCGGACAGCAACGACACGTACCCGGCGACTTCCTTCGCCATGGCCGGGTCGGGAAATGCGCTATGGCAGGCGTAACCCACGGCGATACCAAGAATCATCGCGACAACGATGTACTTGGTGATGTTGTGCTTCTTCTTCATTAGTATTCCAAATCACAAAGCGTATGTTGCTAACGGCTGGCTAACTTTCGCGCCCGGCTACGAATCGAAACCCACGTCTCTCTGGGTGCGACGAGTCCGCCTTTGGCGGTCACCATGGCGGACAAGGGGGGGCATTCTAACGCAAATGGCCCCTCGGCTTTCAAATCTGAAAGTCAGCCGGCTTGATTTGCGTCCGGATGTCGTCGAAAAACCGGGTTTTGTCGCGATCCTGCCCGCTTTCTGCCCGCTTCCTGATCGCTTCCTGCCTGCTTCCTGCCCGCTTCGGGCGTGTTTTCCGGCCCGGTCGGCGAAGGTACCCGGGCCACACCACCGTTCGCGCCGGAATTCCCCCTCCCCCACTGCGCCGTCGCACGATGTGACGACACTGCAAACGATCGCGACACATCCTCACAAAGATGCGCAGACCTCGACACTACGGCACGTAATGCGTCTGTAATATTTCGAAACGTTTCGCGGTGCCCCCTTCCGGGCATCGGTGCGCAATCACGCACCGGCAATGCGGAACCGGGTTCGAGCCATTGCTTTCAACACGTTGAGGCATTCATTTTCTCAGCAGTCCTGCCAAATGAATGATCGAGGAAAGGCAGCATCGTGATGAACATTCTGTATACCAACTTCCACGGCGACTACGGCGGCGGCCAGGACACCTACGTCCGCGACCTCGCCGCCGCGATGAGCCGGCACCATCGCGTGACCGTCGCGTCGCCTGAAGGGAGCCGCCTGTCGCGACTGCTGAAGGACAGTCCCGACGTGGCGATCTTCGACATGGAATTCAAGCCGCGCTGGAACCGGCTGTGCCAGGAAATCGTCCGGCTGCGCCAGCGGATCCGCGCCGAGCGCTTCGACATCATCCACGTCAACGGGTCCGCCGATCACCGGCAGGTGATGCTCGCGCTGCTCGGCTGCCGGTATCGGCCCGCGGTCGTGCTCACCAAGCACAACACCTATCGCGCCGACAGCTTCGGCAACGTGCTGCGCGCCCGGCTGGCAACCGACCACACCATCGCGGTCAGCGACTACGTGGCGAGCATGCTCGCGCTCCGGTCGCCGTACGGCAACGTCACGGTCGTCAAGCACGGCGTGCGCCGGCAGGCCGCGGAACAGCTGGCCGGCGACGAAATCCGCCGCCGCAAGATCGCGCTGTTCGGGCCGTCGGGCGCGGATGCGATCGTGCTGGGCAGCAGCGCCGGCACCGCGCCGGAGAAAGGCTGGATGGACCTGATCGCGGCGCTGGGCCGCTTGCCCGAACACGAGCGCGAGCGGTTTCGCGTGCTGCTGGTCGGCGCGGAACCGTCCGGCGAGCAACGCGAGCAGATCGAGCGGCACCACATGGCGTCACGCACCGCCTTCACCGGGCGCCTCGACGATGTGCGCGCGCCGTTCTCGATCATCGACGTGTCGTTCGTGCTGTCGTATCACGAGAGCCTGTCGTATGCGTGCCGCGAGGCGATGTCGCTCGGCTGCCCCGCGATCGTGACGCGCGTGGGCGGGCTGCCCGAGAACGTCGAGCCGGGCGTGGACGGCTGGGTCGTCCCGCCGCGCGAGCCCGAGGCGATCGAGGCCATCCTGCGCGAGATCGTGCGCGAGCCCGCGTGCGTGCGCGCGATGGGGCGCAGCGCGCGGCTGAAGGGCAAGCGCGAGTTCTCGTTCGAACGGTTCGTCGATGCAACGTTGTCCGTCTATCAGAAATCGATTCGACACAACCCCTATCGCAGGGTGACATCCATGAGGTCCGTTTAATGGCTATGAACATCTGGAAGAAGTACTGGGACCTGCGCACGCAGGAGTGCCCGTGCGACGTGCACTTCGTCGAATGGCTGGAATCCGCTCGTCTCAACGGCATCCGCATCTATCACTTCGGCACCGGCGGCCACCACCACGTCGGCGTGGAATGCGCGCGGCCGCACCTGAACAACACCGTCTTCGGCGTGACGGCGTCGCCGAAGGAATACAAGTCGTACGTCGATCTCGTCACGCGGCAACCGGAGGTGAGCAAGACCTACCTGGCCTATTTCGGCGACATCTATACGAGCAATACGGACCTGCTGCCGGCGTTCGACGTCGTCACGCTGTTCCATCTGTGCGAATTCCGCGACGAGACGAACAGCCGCTACGGCGCGAAGACCGACGCCGAAGTGCTCGACCTGTTTGCACGCCATACCGCGCGCGACGGCCACCTGCTGTTCTACAAGGGCTCGTCGGCGTACCGGAAGGCCGAGCCGATCATCGAGCAATGGGCGGCCAATGCCGATTTCACCGAAGTCGGCGACTTCAAGACCCTGCGGATTTTCCGCAAGGCCGCGTAACGCCCCGTTCCCGCGACCCGCTCATGCTGCTGTCCGCCACGCGCTACCCGATCCTGATGTATCACCAGATCCGCACGCTGCCGCCGCCGTCCGACCGGCTGCGCAGCCTGAGCGTCGCCCCCGACGCGTTCCGCCGTCAGATGACGCTGTTCAGGCGGCTCGGCTACCTCGGCCTGAGCGTGCGCGAACTGCAGCCGTACCTGCGCGGCGAGCGCAGCGGGAAGGTCTTCGGCATTTCGTTCGACGACGGCTTTCTCAACGTGCTCACGCATGCGATGCCCGTGCTGGACGCGCTCGGCTTCACCGCGACCTGCTACTTCGTCGCCGGCCGGTTCGGCGGCGAGAACGACTGGGATGCGGGTGCCGATACGGCGCGCTCGCCACTCATGACGTGCGCGGACATGCTCGCATGGCGCGATCGCGGCCACGAAATCGGCTCGCACACGCTCGATCACGTCGCGCTGTCGCACGTGCCGGCCCACGTGTCGGCGGTTCAGATCATCGAATCGAAGCGGCGGCTCGAAGCGTTGAGCGGCCAGCCTGTCGAATCGTTCTGCTACCCGTACGGCGATCTCGACCCGCGCGTGCGCGACCAGGTCGCTGCCGCCGGCTACCGCAACGCGACGACGACCCGGCGCGGTTGCGCCGGGGCGTCCGACGATGCGTTCCTGTTGCCGCGCGTTCCGGTGGCGGGCGGGGTCGGTGCGATGCGGCTCTGGTTCAAGTGTGTGAAGGCGCGCGTTCGGACGCGCAGGTAGCTCGCGCTGGATCGACTGCATTGATGACTATTGTGGCCACCGGCTGCGGAAGGCGAGCAGGCCGGTCAGTGCGATCACCATGAACATGACCCATGCCGGCGCGAGCACCGTCCAGCGTGCGGCTGCGCTGCCGATGAAGTTGCCCAGCATCCCGCCGATCGCCCACGAAATCGCCGACGCACCGAAATAACGGCCGGCGTTGCCGTCCGTCGTCAGGCTGGCGAGCGCGATGTTCGACGCGGGAAGAATCAGGCTTTCGCCAAACGTGAATACGATCGCGAACACGATCAGGATCACGAGCGACGCATCTGCGCCCCGATCGCGGGCGACCAGCCATGCCGCAAGCGCAAAACAGCCGCACAACGACGCATACCCGATCACCATCATCGATCGCCAGCCCGTACGCTGAAACCAGCCCATGCCGAGCCAGGCGGTGGCGATTCCCATCAGCGCATTCGTGATGTAGAACGGCCTCACGCCGTTGTAGCCGTGTGCGCCATGCGAAAAGGTCAACGGGATGAATACGTAAATCTGCGTATACACGGTCCAGAACGGGACGAGCGACCAACATAGCCGGCGAAACCGCCGGTCGCCAAACGCGACCAGCACGCCACGCAGCGGATGCGCGTCGACTACGTCGTGCCTGCTTCGCCCCGCGATCCACGGTGCAACCAGCGCGAGCGCCGTGAAGACCGCACCGCTCACCAGAAACGGCAGCGCCCCGTTCGTGTTCGGCACGACAATCAGCAGCGCCGGACCGATCAACGCACCGAGATTCAGCGCCAGGTTGTTCAGCGCGAACACCTTGGGACGCACGGCGCCATCGAGCGAGCCGAAGATCGAATACGCGGTCGTTTCGTAAAGCGCGGCTCCAAGCCCGGACAGACACGCCCACA
The DNA here is from genome assembly GCF_019425585.1 of Burkholderia sp. COPS. Taxonomy (NCBI): domain Bacteria; kingdom Pseudomonadati; phylum Pseudomonadota; class Betaproteobacteria; order Burkholderiales; family Burkholderiaceae; genus Burkholderia; species Burkholderia sp. COPS. The sequence continues at coordinate 203,027 of NZ_WIXR01000009.1, forward strand.
TCAACAGGCCCGGAAGCGATCGCGCAAATGCGAATCCTGCGAACCCGGCCGCACGGCATAGCAGACCGAGCGTGGTCAGCACGCGGCTGCTGAAGCGATCCGCCGACGCACCCAGCAGCAGTGGCAACAGCCGGCTCGCCAGCAGATTCACCGTCAGCACGCTGGCGACGCTGCTCGCGTCCAGATGGCGCTCCATGTCCAGGAACGCGGCAAGCAGCGGCAGCGACCCGAACACCGACAGATTCACCAGGAACTGGAAGACCAGCAGGATCCGCGTCGACGCCGGCACGCCTTCCACGAATCCGCTGAGCCATGCGGCCGGGTTGTTGTCCTTCTGGCGAAACGAGCCGACTCTGTCGCCGGACACTCGGCGATCGCAATCATCCATCATGTTCTCCGCTGACGTTCGATGCCGGCCAAACGGAGCATGAAAAAAGCCCCGTCCGTTTCCGGCGGGGCTTGGGGTGAGTTCGACACACCGACCTACGACGCGCAACCTCCTCCCGGCCCGCCATTGGCGGTCGTGGTGGTGGTCGTAGTCGTGACGAAAAGTGCGTTCATGCGAAGAATCTAGCCAACCTGCTGTCGGCCGTCAATACGGGAGCCGTGTGACCGATCAAACAGGCAATCCGTAGAAACCACGGAAATCGCTCGGCCATACCCGATATCGCGCGGCCGCCGAACCCTACAACCCTCCACGCAGCTCGCGCCGCCCCCTTCGGCCATACGCTCACCGCTGGAAAGCCCTGCGCATCTGCGCGCCGGCCACGTCGAATACCTGGCGGGCTGCCGACGTCACGCCGGCCAGATGGATGCACGCATGGATCATCCCCGGCAGCACGACGAAATCGGCCGCCACACCGGCCTCCCGCAATCGCTCCGCATACGCGTGCGCGTCGTCGCGCACCGGGTCGTACTCGCAGGCCAGCAACGTGGCCGGTGGCAAGCCCTCGAGCGAAGCCGCCTGCAGCGGCGATACGCAGGGTGACACGCCGTCGGCCGGATCGGTCAGGTACATGTCGAAGCAATACCGCATGACATCCTGCGTCAGGTAGTAGCCCTGCCCGCAAGTCCGATAGGACGTCGTGCTCATCGACGCATCCAGCGGCGGATACAGCAACAGCTGATGCGCGATCGACGGGCCGCCCCGCCCACGTGCGACCAGACACGCAGCCGCCGCAAGGTTTCCTCCCGCACTGTCGCCGCCGACGGCGATGTGCGCCGGGTCCAGCCCCAGGCCGGCCGCCTCGCGGAGCACCCAGTCCAGCGCATCGCAGAAATCCTCCAGCGGCACCGGAAACCGGTGCTCCGGCGCAAGCCGGTAATCGACCGACAGCACGACGCATTGCGTCGCGTTGGCCAGCGCGCGGCAGGGATTGTCGTATAGCTCGAGCGTGCCGAGGCACCACCCGCCGCCGTGTGCATAAACGAGCGCCGGCCGGCGCGCCGCGCTTTCCGAAGCGACCGCTGGCCAATAAGCCCGCACGCGAATCTGCTGCCCGTCGCGCGTGGGCACCGCGAAGGTTTCCGTATGGTCGACCGCTTCCAGCGGTCCATGCCAGCCCCGCAGTGTCGTATCGGTCGCCTGGCGCAACGCGTCCAGCGACGCAGGCGCCTCGGTCACGGCCAGTCGCTCCAGCAGTGATGCGATGTCGGTGTCGATCGGCATGTTCAGCGGCTCCGCTCCAGGAAAGGCAGCAGATGGCCGATGAATGCGTCGGGGGCCTCTTCCATGATGAAGTGGCCGCAAGCCGGGACCACCGCGCCCTGCAGATCGGTCGCATTGTCGCGCATCGTGACCAGCGGCGCATCGCCGGTGGCATGCTCGGCACCGATGGCGAGCACCGGCATCGTCAGCTTGCGCTGCGCCCGCGCCTGGTTCTGCCGGATCGTCTCCGGAATCGCACGGTAATAGGAAAAGCCGCCGCGCAAGCCGCCCGGTGCCGCATAGGCATCGATATACACATCGACGGCCACACAATCGCGCCGGAACGACCAGCGGTTGAACATGAACTCCAGATACGCCCGCTCGCGGCCCGCAATCAGCGTCTCGGGCAGGTCGGCCAGCTGGTTGAACATGAAATGCCACAGGAAGATGTTTTCTTCCGGCGGGGCGAAGATCGACGGCGCGGGCGCCAGCCCGGGGATCACCGCCTCCGTGAGCGCCAGCGACTTCACGGCGTCGGGCCGGTCGCTCGCCAGCGCATAGGCCACCCACATGCCGACGTCGTGGCCGGCCACCTGGTAAACATCGAAGCCGAGCTGCGCCATCACGCGATGCAACGTCGCCGCCGTGTGCCCCGTGTCGTAACCCGCATGCGGCCGATCGGAATAGCCGGTACCTGGCGGATCGACCGCGACGGCCATGAAGCCGCGCGCGGCGAGCGCCTGCATCACGTGACGCCACGCGTACCAGGTTTGCGGCCATCCCGGAATCAGCAGGACCGGGGTACCGGCGCCTGCCGTGACGCAATGGATGCGCTGGCCGTCGATGCGTACGTATTGGTGAGCAAAGCCTTGAGCGTCGGCAGACGACGACTGAAGTTGAGCGGACATATCGATGATTCCTGGCAGTGGGGGGAAACGGCTCAAGCGATGCCGAGCATGTCGTGGATTTGCCGTTGATTGACCGCGGCGCCGGCGAAATCGTCGAAGATGCGCTCCGTCACCCGGATGATGTGGTCGTTGATGAACGCGACGCCTTCGCGCGCGCCGTCCTCCTGATTCTTCAGGCAGCACTCCCATTCGAGGGTGACCCATCCTGTGTAGTCGTACTGAGCAAATTTCGAAAAAATCGCCTTGAAGTCGACCTGACCGTCGCCAAGCGAACGGAAACGGCCGGCGCGCTCCAGCCACGAACTGTAGCCGCCGTAGATGCCCTGGCGCCCCGAAGGCAGGAACTCCGCGTCCTTCACATGGAACATGCGGATGTGGTCGCGGTAGATATCGATGTACGCCAGATAGTCCAGTTGCTGCAGCACGAAATGGCTGGGATCGAACAGCATCTTGCAGCGCGCGTGCTGGCCGACCAGCGCATGGAAGCGCTCGAAACTGACGCCGTCGTGCAGGTCTTCGCTGGGGTGAATCTCATAGCAGAGGTTGACGCCGTTTTCGTCGCAGGCGTCGAGAATCGGCCGCCAGCGACGCGCCAGCTCGTCGAAGGCCGTCTCGATCAGGCCCGCGGGCCGCTGCGGGAACGGAAACAGGTAAGGCCACGCGAACGAGCCCGAAAAGGTGCCCATGTCGGTCAGCCCCAGGCGGCGTGAAGCCCGTGCCGCCAGCTCGAGCCGATCCAGCGCCCATGCGGTGCGCGCGGCCGGGTTGCCGCGCACGGCCTCGGGTGCGAAGTTGTCGCACATGGCGTCGTACGCCGGATGCACGGCAACCAGCTGCCCGAAGATATGCGTGGTCAGTTCGCTGATCTCCAGCCCATGTTCGGCCAGCATGCCCTTCAGGTCATCGCAATAGGCCTGACTGTCCGCGGCGGTCTCCACGTCGAACAGCCGACCGTCCCACGCGGGAATCTGCAGCGCCTTGAAGCCGACGCCGGCCGCCCATTGCGCGATATGCGGCAGGCTGTCGAACGGCGCCGCATCGTCGGCGAACTGCGCGAGATGAAGACTGGGGCCCTTGAGAGTACGCATGATCGATTCCAATTGTTTGTTGATCGACAAAGAATAGAATGCGGGAACGGCGCGTGTCAACACGGCGCGCGATAAAATCGGCGCACGATGTGACGACGGACGAAAGGGATATGGCGGGACGACCGAGAGAATTCGATCGCGACATGGCGCTGAAACGCGCAATGCTTGCGTTCTGGCGGCGCGGCTACGAAGGCACGTCGATGTCCGACCTGGTCGAAGCGATGGGCATCGCGTCAGCGCGCATCTACGCCGCGTTCGGCAGCAAGGAAGCCCTGTTCCACGAGGCCGTGGCGCTCTACGAGCAAGGCGAAGGCGGCTTCGCCGATCGTGCGCTCGGCGAGGAAACCGATGTCCGCGCGGCCATCGAACGGATGCTGCGCGATGCCGTCGCCGCTTATACCAGGCGCGGCCAGCCGCACGGCTGCATGGTGGTGTCCGCCGCGACCAACTACTCGGCCGAAAACGAAGGTGTCATGGAATGGCTGGCCGCCCACCGGCGCGCACGCACGCAATCGATCACCCAGCGCTTGCAGCTCGCGGCCGAACAGGGGCAGCTCGCGCGGGGCACCGACATCAAGGCGCTGGCCGATTTCTATGCAACGCAGTTGCACGGCATTTCCGTTCAATCCCGCGACGGGGTATCGAAGGAGCGCCTGCTCGCGTCCATCGGGCCGGCGATGATGCCGCTCGCGATGGCGGTGCGTGACGGCGCGTAACCCGGCCGGTCGACCGACAGGACGGCCGTTTCGAACTCGGGCAGATCGACCGGAAAAACAACGCGGCGGACGACGCGACGCCCGTCGACAATCCGGTGCATGACCGCAACGAACCACGAGCTCGTCGTCTTCAGGTCAGATCTCCCCGACGATGCGCTCCCTGTCGGCAAAGGACAGGTGATGGAGCACACCCTGAAAACAATCGGGGAAGTGGAAGATATCGCGCCCGGCAAGCGCAAGCGCATGTCATTCAAGCTCACGCCTGGCCACGACGCGCTGATCTGCAACAAGCCGGGCCACTATGACGCGGGGATACATACGGCACTTGTCGTGACGCCGTAGATCGTTCCGCCGGACCGAAATCCGGCCCGCAGCACCTGGGCGTCGCCTACCTCGTTCCGCATTACGCGGTCACTCATCCGACCTCACCCGAGCGAGGCGCGGCGCTTTCTTGGCGCGCCTCGTGCGAGCGGCACCCCTCGCACACCCTGGCTACCTGCCGGGAGCGCGTGCGGGACGACACGCGATCACTCAAATAAATTTTGTAGAAAACATAACCGAGACGTAGAATTCGCTACATGGAATCCCTTTCTACATGGTCGCTGCTTGTTCTGACCCTTCCGACGGAAAACGCGACGGCCCGCATGCGGTTCTGGCGCGCGCTCAAGGCGAAAGGCTGTGCGGTGCTGCGCGACGGTGTTTACCTGCTGCCCCAAACCGAAGCGCACGAAGAGACGCTGCGTGAACTCGCGGGCGCGATTGCCGAGAGCGGCGGCGCAGCTCACCTGTTGCGCGCACCGAGTCTCGACCGGTCCCAGGAACAGGAATTCCGGGCGCTGTTCGACCGGGCCGACGATTACGCAACCTTCACGCGCGCGCTCGCCGACGTGCGCAAGACGCTCGACGGGCAATCAGCCGCCGAGCTCACTCGCCTGTTGCGTCGCCTGCGCAAGGATCTCAACGCCATCCGGGCGATCGACTATTTCCCGGGTGATTCGGCCACCCGCGCCGAAGTCGCCCTGCAGGATTTCGGTGCGCTGGTCGACACGGTGCTGTCGCCGGGCGAGCCGCATGCCGCGGACCGCGTCATTCGTCCGCTCGCGATCGGCGAGTACCAGGGCCGCGCCTGGGCGACGCGGCAGCGGATGTGGGTCGATCGCGTCGCCAGTGCGTGGCTGATCTGCCGATTCATCGACGCGCAAGCGCGCTTCATCTGGCTCGCGTCGCCGGCCGATTGCCCGGCTGACGCGCTGGGCTTCGATTTCGACGGCGCGACTTTTACGCACGTGGGCGAGCGCGTGACATTCGAAGTTCTGCTGGCCAGCTTCGGGCTCGACAAGGACCCGGCACTGATGCGTGTCGGCGAGATCGTGCACGCGCTCGACGTGGGCGGTCCCGCCGCGCCTGAAGCAGTGGGCTTCGAGGCCGTGATGGCCGGCACGCGCCAACGGACGGAGAACGACGATCAGTTGCTCGAGCAGATGGGCGCCGTACTCGACTCCCTGTATGCGCACTTCACATCGAACGGCAAGAGCGAAACCCCAGCCAGATCATGACGACGACCATCGCCACGACCGAACCGACCTACTCGCTTGGCGAGCTGGTCGCCTACATGCTGCGTCTCGGCACGTTCGGTTTCGGCGGACCGGTCGCGCTCGCTGGCTATATGCGTCGCGATCTGGTCGAGCGACGCGGCTGGATAACCGAGGCCGACTACAAGGAAGGGCTCACGCTGGCCCAGCTCGCACCGGGGCCGATGGCGGCCCAGCTCGCGATCTATCTCGGGTTCGTCCACTACCGCCTTCTCGGGGCGACACTCGTCGGTATCGCATTCGTGCTGCCGTCGTTCCTGATGGTGCTCGCGCTCGGGTTCGCGTACGCGCATTTTGGCGGGCTGTCGTGGATGCAGGCCGTCTTCTACGGCGTCGGTGCCGCGGTGGTCGGCATCATCGCGATGAGCGCTTACAAGCTCACGACCAAGACCGTCGGCAACGACAAGCTCCTCTGGGCGATCTTCCTGACGCTGGCTGCGGTGACCTTCGTCACGGAATCGGAAATCGCATGGCTTTTCGTTGCCGCAGGCCTGATCGGCTGGCTGTGGCGCGCGCCGCCCAGGTGGCTGCAGCGGGGCGGGCTGAATGCGGTTGCCGCCGCCAACTTGCCGGCGGCCAGCGGGCTACTGAGTGGCATCGACCTGCCGCAGCTCGTCCAGATCGGTGCGTTCTTCATGAAGGCCGGCGCGTTCGTGTTCGGCTCAGGACTGGCGATCGTGCCGTTCCTCTATGGCGGCGTCGTCACCGAACATCACTGGCTGAACGACAAGCAGTTCGTGGATGCCGTCGCGGTCGCGATGATCACGCCCGGCCCGGTCGTGATCACTGTCGGCTTTATCGGGTACCTCGTGGCGGGCCTGCCTGGCGCATGCGTCGCCGCGCTCGGGACATTCCTGCCGTGTTACCTGTTCACGGTCATTCCCGCGCCCTACGTGAAGAAGTATGGGCACCGTCCAGGCGTCAAGGCATTCGTCGACGGCATTACGGCTGCGGCAGTCGGTGCGATCACGGGCTCCGTCCTCGTCATCGCGAAGCGATCGATCGTCGACGTCCCGACCGCACTGCTCGCCGTCACGACCGTGCTGCTGCTGTGGCGCTTCAAGAAGCTCCAGGAACCGGTGATCGTGACGGCGGCCGCCGTCATCGGACTCGTGGTTTTCCCGCTTCTGCACCATTGACTCGCGTCACCGGGAAACGAACATGACGTGCCAGGCCAGGACGTTGCCATGCGATCGTCGTTCTCATGTTCGAGAAAGCGACGCGATAGAGCGTGGTGCGCAGCATCGGCCGCCAGGTGGAACGACACCGGGCGGTGATGACCAGGATCAGCAGTACGCGGAGCTTGAAGCTCGCGTCTCGAGACCTCAACATCGAGCTCGAGAAGCTGCTCGGCAACCCTTACGAAAGAACCCGGCCTTGTCGGAAGGGTCATAAGTGGCATTTTCCCAGCGATTGCTGGTGTTTTGGGTACAGTCTCGTCATTTCTCTCCGGAGCAGTTGAGCCGGCCGGCACGGTCTTCACTCCGTTTGGCACGGCCGCAATGGATCAGGCTCAGTACGCTTGCACGTGTCCCAATTCAGCATTCAAGAAATGAGAAACCCATGCCGTTGATCACCATGCAACGAAGCCGATATTTCCCGGATGCCATCGGTTTGCTTGTTCTCATGATCCTTGTGGCAATCCTGTCGACCTTTGTATCGGCCTCCGAAATTTCGCGACCCTTGTGGGTTCCAATCTATGCCGCGTGGGCTGCGAGCGCGATTTTTGCCTGGCGCAAGGTTGAACCGGAAGCGAAATCCTGGCTCAGGATCGGATTGTGTTCGATTGGTGGCGCACTTCTATGGTACGCCGTGACCCGAACTGCCAGTCACCGGATTTTTGGGGCCACGGAATCCGAGCTTTCCAAGGTCTTCGACCTACTGATTGCACTGATACTTTCCCCCGGTCTGACGTTTGTTGCGATCACTGGTTGGGTGCGTGCGCTTATACGGCGGAAACAAGATTGATCTCGGCCGGTGTGCAACTTGTTCACCCCGGCCCGCCCAAGGAGTCTATTTGACGGGTGCTCGGATCGGTACGAGATTTGAACCAATTAGACAGGACGTCGTCGGCAAGCTCGGCAGGTGTATACCGGCTATGAGAGGCTACGACTTGACGGTCCGTTACAACGCCTGAATCGGTCTTGCGAAGGCGAGGTCACAACGCGAGCAACGGTGTTGGAACGGTGGGGACCTAGGCCGTCGCCAAGCGATGGCAGACGCATGAGCGATGGTAGAAAAAATGCAAACAGCTGATGACGGGCGTTTGGTGATGGGACATATTAGGCGGGCTTTTTCCGAGAGGAAAAAGCCGATGTCGGTCGTTCCAACCGTCTCACCCGACACGAACGAGTACTACGACGCATTGCACTTCTCAAACCGGCTCTGGGACGAGACGACTGCTTACGACTGGACAAACTACGCAGACGCGGTCTACAGATTTACTCCCGAAGCGTTCTGCTACTTTTTGCCCGGAATCATGCGCGTCTCGATCGAAGACAATCAGGTCGCGTTGACGGTCATCGAGAGCTTGATGGGGTCGTTGGACAGGTCGCCGGTTGTGGAATACTGGGACGACTATTTTCTGCAGCGTTGGCCCAAGCTGACAGACGTCGAGTGCGACGCTGTAATCGAATGGCTTCTCTGGCTCAACGAACATCCGCTCTCGCCATTCTCGAAAGACACGATTCTTCGTGCGTGCGAGACGCTGGAACTGGTAAAGAAGCATCGGACGGAGTAGCAGCTACATGATGGCTATTGTTCGCAAGGGCGATTTGACGAACCGCTTTCGTCCCACATTGAATGCAGCCAATTATTCAAAGACAACATATTGAGACTGCGGGCATCTTTTCTGAGAACCAAGAACACACGTCAACAACCGCCCCACAGCACCCCCTCCCCCGTACCGGCAATCGTCAATCAAACTGTACCGGTACTGTACAGAAAACCGTCGCTAAACTGACCTCCATCCCAGTCCAGAACAGAATGGAGAATCCGCGATGGAATTCCTCACCCTGAGCGCGCTGCCCGCCGGCATGCTGTTTGCGCTCGTCACGTCGATCACGCCCGGCCCGAACAACACGATGCTGCTCGCATCCGGCGTCAATTTCGGTTTCCGCCGCACCGTGCCGCACCTGTTCGGCATCAGCACCGGCGTCGCGATCCTGATGCTCTGTGTCGGCTTCGGCCTCGGCGAAGCATTCAAGCGCCTGCCGCTGCTCTATACGATCCTCGAAGTCGCGAGCGTCGCGTACCTGCTGTACCTCGCGTGGCGCATCGGCACGTCGGGCGAAGTGAAGGCACACGGCGGCAAGCCGCGGCCGATGACGTTCATCGAAGCCGCCGCTTTCCAGTGGATCAATCCGAAGGCATGGATGATGGTGCTGACCGCCGCGACGACGGTCCGCCTGTCCGGCGACTACGGGATGAACGCCGCGTGGATGGCCGTCGTATTCATTCTGATCGGCTTTCCGTGCATCAGCCTGTGGGCCGCGTTCGGGCTCGGCCTGCGCCGCTTCCTGTCGAATCCCCGCGCGCTGCGCCTCTTCAACGTGACGATGGCCGTGCTGCTGATCCTGTCGCTGTACCCCCTGATCGCGCACCTGCTGCCGCAGTGAGCGCTCACAGCGTGCCCGTTGAGATTCGTGCCATGCAGGCGTACCCTTTTGGTACGGGCGCGCGCAACCGCTTCGCCGGTTGCGCCGCTGCTGCCGGGAGAGTGCCGATGAAGCCACTGCTGAGGGCGGGTGAACACATCGAGGGGATGCACTGGATCGCCGAGTATCGCCCGCTCACGCACGAGATTCGTGTGTTGCGCGAAGACATCGAGATCGGCATCTATTGCGCGCCGCCGACGATGTTCGGCGAAGAGGAAGACATGGGCGCCGCGAACCTCTCCGATCATCGCAGCCGGGAGGCTGCGCTGCGCGCGTATCTGCGCAATTTCGTGAAGGAACACGACGCGGAAGAATAACCGGCGGCCCGACGGCCGCCGTATCGGCGGGCCGGCGCATCGCACCGGCCCGCGCTTCGCTCAATGCCCGAGCGATTCGATCTTGCCTGCCGGCTGCGTCACGCCATGCGGCCGCGCCATCTGCTTGATCAGCAGCGCGACACACGCGAGCAAGCCCGCGACGGCGATCGTCGCGAACACGCCCGCGAACGAAAAATGCCGGCGCGTCAGCTCGGCGACGAGGAACGATCCCGCAATCCCGCCGAAGCGGCCGACGCCGAGCATCCACGCGACACCCGTGCCGCGCCCCTCGGTCGGATAGAACGCGGCGGCGAGCGCCGGCATCGACGATTGCGCGGTGTTCATCAGCACGCCGGCCACGAACACGACCAGCACGAGCAGCCCGACGTTGCCGGCCGCCTGCCCGATCGCATACACGCTGACGGCCGTCAGCGCGTAGCACACGGCGATCACGCGGTTCGCGTTGAAGCGGTCCATCAGCACGCCGCACAGCACGGCACCCACACCGCCGAGCGGGAACAGCGCGGAGATCAGCGTCGCGCTCTTCGGCGTCAGCCCGGCATCCTTCAGCAGGATCGGCATCCAGTTGATCGACGCGTAGAAGATCACGAGCCCCATGAAGTACGCGAGCCACAGCATCACCGAGCCGACGATGTACGAGCGCGACAGCACGACGCCGAGGCCTTTGCTGCCGGTCTGCGGCGCGGCTTCGGTCATCGCGAACGAACCGGCGTTCAGCGCGTCGCGCGAGATCCGCGCGAGCGTGGCGCGGACCTTGTCGACATGCTGGCCGCTCGCGACCATGAAGCGCACCGATTCCGGCATCTTCAGCAGCAACAGCACGCCGAGCAGCAGCGGCGTCACGCCGCCGAGGATCAGCACGCTGCGCCAGCCGAAATGCGGAATCATCCACGCGGCGAGGAAACCGCCGAACGCGGCGCCGAGCGGGAAGCCGCAGAACATCAGGTTGATCACGGTCGCGCGGCGCTTGTCCGGGCAGAACTCGCCCATCATCGTGACCGCGTTCGGCATCGCCGCGCCCAGCCCGACGCCGGTGATGAAACGCAGGATCGTCAGGTGCCCGATCGTATTCGAGAAAGCGGACATCAGGCATGCGACGCCGAACAGGAATACCGAGCCGAGCAGCAGCGAACGGCGGCCGAGCCGGTCGGATAGCGGGCCCGACACGAGCGCGCCGCACGCGAGGCCGAACAGCGCGGCGCTGAGTACCGGTGCGAGATCGGGCTTGGTGAGGTTCCATTCGCCGAGCAGCGACGGCGCGATGAAGCCGATCGCGGCCGTATCGAAGCCGTCGAGCAGCACGATCACGAAACACATGAGGAACACGAGCCATTGAAAGCCGCCGAACGGCTGCTCGTTGATGAAGGTCTGGACATCGACCACGGGTGCGCGATTCATCGCTAGTCTCCTGTGTCGATCCAGGTTCGCGCCTTGGCGTCTACCTGGATTCCATGCGTCGTGGTCGACCGGCGTTGGCGCGTCAGCGCTTACTCCGGTCCCCAGCAACGCTAATAATGTATGAGCAATACGGCATGGCAGCCGCGCCCTTCCTTTGTTCGTCCACCAATCATCCGGTGTGCCGTGCGCCGATGCTCTGCCGGCGCGTTCATCGATTCCGTCGTCGACGGCCCGCTTGCGACAGCGGGCCATGCGATCGGTTGCGGCCGCCCTCAGCCGGCCGCTCCTGACCGACCGTCTTACGCGGCCGCGTCCTGTTCCTTGAAGATCTTGTCCGCGAGATGGAACGCGGAATTCGCGGCCGGCACGCCGCAATAGATCGCGGTCTGCAGCAGCACTTCCTTGATCTCGTCGCGGGTCACGCCGTTGTTGCGCGCGGCGCGCAGATGGAGCGCAAGCTCCTCGCCGCGATTGAGCGCCACCATCATCGCGATGGTCAGCAGGCTGCGCGTATGGCGCGGCAGGCCGTCGCGCGTCCAGATCTCGCCCCATGCATAACGCGTGATCAGGTTCTGGAATTCGTCGGTCACCTCGGTACGGTTCTCGATCGAACGATCGACGTGCGCGTCGCCGAGCACCGCGCGACGCACCGTCATCCCTGCTTCGTAACGTTCCTGGTCGTTCATCGCCGGTACCTCACGCGGTCAGGAAATCGAGCAGCGCGCGGTTGAAGCCGTCGGTGCACTCGATGTTCGAAATATGCGCGGCGTCGAATTCGACGTGCTGCGCACCCGGAATCGCGGCGGCGAGCGCGCGGCCCTGGTCGGGCGGCGTCGACATGTCCTTCGCGCCGGTCACGACGAGCACCGGCAGCGCGATGCCTTTCACCTCTTCGCGCAGGTCGGCGGCATTCAGCGCGTCGCAGTTCGCCGCATAACCGTCCTTGTCGGTATGCACGAAGGTGTCGCGGATCGCATCGAATAGGCGCGGCTCACGCTCGACGAATGCGTCGGTGAACCAGCGCGGCAGCACGGCGTCGGCGAGCGCGGCCATCCCTTCGGCGCGTGCCTTCTGCGCGCGCGGCGCCCACACTTCCGGCGAACCGATCTTTGCCGCGGTGTTCGACAGCACCGCACGCACGATGCGCGACGGGTAGCGCGCGGCCAGCGCCGCGCCCGTCAGCCCGCCCATCGAGATCCCGCAGAAATGCGCGCGATCGATGCCGACGTGGTCGAGCAGGCCGATCACGTCGCCGGCGAGCTGCTCGATCGTGTACGAGCCGGCCGGTGCTTCGGAGTGGCCGTGGCCGCGCGTGTCGTAGCGCAGGATGTTGAAGTGCTGCGTGAGCGGACGGATCTGCGGTGCCCACATCTGCAGGTCGGCGCCGAGCGAATTCGAGAAGACGAGCCACGGCGCGTCGGCGCGCGCGGCACGGTCGATCCGGTAATGCAGTTTCACGCCGTTGACAGTGGCGAAAGGCATCTCAAGGTTCTCCTGGTTATTTCGCGCCCGCGTGCAGCGCGAGCACGGCGTCGACATAGGCCTGCGCCTCGCCGACGTAATGTGCGGGATCGAGCAGCCGCGCGAGCGCGTCGCGCGACAGGTGCGCCGACACGGTCGCATCCGCGGCGAGCACGTCGAACAGCGTCGAGCCCGTGCGCACGGCTTCCTTCGACGCATGCTCGACGACGTGATGCGCGTCGAGCCGGCCGATCTTGTCGCCGAGCGCGAGCATCACCGCTTCGCCGAGAATCAGCCCGCGCGTCAGTTCGAGATTCGCGGCAAGGCGTTCGGTGTTCACGTCGAGGCCCGCGACGATCTGGGCGATCTGCGCAAGCGCGCCGCCGGTCAGGCGCGCGAGATCGGGCAGCGCATCCCATTCGGCCTGCCAGCCGCCGAGCGCACGTTCATGTTCTTGGACCATGCCCGCGAACACCGTCGCGACGAGGTTCGGCGCGCGCACCGCGGCGGTGAGCACCGCCGCGCAACCGACCGGGTTGCGCTTGTGCGGCATCGTCGACGAGCCGCCCTTGCCGGCGGCGGCCGGTTCGCCTAGCTCGCCGACTTCGGTCTGCATCTGCAGCGACACGTCGCGCGCGATCTTGCCGAGCGTACCCGTCAGCATCCCGAAGCAGGACGCGGCTTCCGCGATGCGGTCGCGCTGCGTGTGCCACGGCACGGCCGGTGCGGCGAGCTTCAGGTCCGCCGCCAGCGCGGCCGTGACGCCAGCCGCGTGCTCGCGCAGGCTCGCGAGCGTGCCGGCCGCGCCGCCGAACTGCAGCACGAGCGTGCGTTCGCGCAATTCGGCGAAACGCGCGCGATGGCGCAGCAGCGCGTCGAGCCATTGCGCGAATTTCAGGCCGAGCGTGATCGGCAGCGCCTGCTGCAGCCACGTGCGGCCGATCATCGGCGTCGCGCGATGCGTGCGCGCGAGCGCCGCGAGCGACGCACACGTTTCGTCGAGCATCGGCTCGAGCACGTCGAGCGTGTCGCGCAGCTGCAGCACGGTCGCGGTATCGATGATGTCCTGGCTCGTCGCGCCCCAGTGCACGAACTTCGCGGCCTCGGGGTCGTCGGCCTTCACTTGTGCGGTGAGCTGCTTGACGAGCGGAATCGCGAGATTGCCGCCGAGCGCCGCGCCGTGCGCGAGCGCGTCGGCGTCGAGCCGGCTTGCGTCGCACGCGCGTTCGATCGGCGCGACCGCGGCGGCGGGAATCACCTGCTGCGCGGCGAGCGCACGCGCGAGCGCGGCCTCGACGTCGAGCATCCGCTGGATCGTCGCGCGGGGCGACCAGATCCGGTTGAGCGGCTCGGTGCCGCAGATGAGGGAGGTCAGGCGGGCGCTGTCTTCGAGCATGGCATCAGATTGGGGAAACGGCGTGCGCCTATTGTCCACCCAAGCGCGCCGGCATGCGCGCAAACGCACGCGCCGGCACGTCGGTGGTTCAGGCAGCCGCCTTTTGCGTCGCGTCGATCAGCGGCACGCCGGTCAGCTTCTGCAGTTCGTCGAACGACAGGTCGGTGAAGATCTCGCTCACGGCCAGCCCGTCGGCCGTCACGTCGAGCACGGCGAGATCCGTATAGATACGGCTCACGCATTGCACGCCGGTGACCGGATACGAGCACTGCGCGACGATCTTGCTTTCGCCCTGCTTCGTCAGGTGCTCCATCATCACGAACACCTGCTTCGCGCCGATCGCGAGGTCCATCGCGCCGCCGACCGCCGGAATCGCATCGGGTGCGCCCGTATGCCAGTTCGCGAGGTCGCCGTTCGCCGATACCTGGAACGCGCCGAGCACGCAGTAATCGAGGTGGCCGCCGCGCATCATCGCGAACGAATCCGAATGGTGGAAATATGCGCCGCCGGTGAGCAGCGTCACGTGCTGCTTGCCGGCGTTGATCAGTTCGTCGTCTTCCTCGCCGGGCGCGGGCGCGGGGCCCATGCCGAGCAGGCCGTTCTCGCTGTGCAGGAAGATCTCCTTGCTCGGGTCGAGGTGGTTCGCCACCAGCGTCGGCACGCCGATGCCGAGGTTCACGTACGCGCCTTCGGGGATGTCCTGGGCGACGCGCTTGGCCATTTCATCGCGGGTCAGTCGTTTCATCTGAATATCTCCCTCAAGCGGCTTGCGATGCAGCATGTTCGGCAGCCAGCTCGGCCGCATGCGCGGCCTGCGGCACCTCGACGACGCGCTGGACGAAAATGCCCGGCGTCACGATGTGTTCCGGGTTCAGCGCGCCGAGCGGCACGACTTCCGACACCTGCACGATCGCGACCTTCGCGGCGCTGGCCATGATCGGCCCGAAGTTGCGCGCGGTCTTGCGATACACGAGATTGCCCCAGCGATCGCCCTTGTACGCCTTCACGAGCGCGAAATCGGCGTGGATCGGCGTCTCGAACACATACGGCTTGCCGTCGATCACGCGCGTTTCCTTGCCTTCCGCGAGCTTGGTGCCGTAACCCGTCGGCGTGAAGAAGCCGCCGATGCCGGCGCCCGCCGCGCGGATACGCTCCGCGAGGTTGCCCTGCGGCACGAGTTCCAGCTCGATCTCGCCGGCGCGGTACAACCCGTCGAACACCTGCGAATCGCTCTGGCGCGGAAACGAGCAGATGATCTTGCGCACCTGCTTCGCCTTCAGCAGCGCCGCGAGGCCCGTCTCGCCGTTGCCCGCGTTGTTGTTGACGATCGTCAGGTCGCGCGCGCCCTGTTCGATCAGCGCGTCGATCAGCTCGGACGGCATGCCGGCCGTGCCGAAGCCGCCGATCATGATTGTCGCGCCGTCGTGGATGTCGGCCACCGCCGACTGAAGCGATTCGAAAATCTTGTTGACCATGTCTCTTCCTGATACGAACCCGCGGCTCGATGCGCGGCCTGTCGAGGGGACACGCGCGTGCCGCGTGTCGCGCCGGGGCCGATCTCGATCCCGGTATTTGTTCGCTAATCGAACCTAGATTCGATTAGCGAACGATGGGCCGATCATAGAGTCGCGCACAGCGCGTTGTCAAGGCGGGTTCCCTCGGGGGCCGTCGCGTCGTCGAACGGCAGCCCGACGTAGTTTTCGGCGAGCGACTGCGCGGCGGCCCGCGAGCGCGTCACGTATTTCAGCTCGGCAAACTTCAGGCGATTGACGAACGGCGAATCCTCCGGCGACGAGTGCAGCATGTTCGTCATGAAGTACGAGAAGTGCTCGGCCCGCCATACGCGTTCGAGGCAGGTCGCCGAATACGTGTTGAGCAGCGTCGCGTCGCCGTTGCGGTAGCGCGCGCCGAGCGCGCGGGACAGCGCGCGGACGTCGGCCACCGCGAGGTTCATCCCCTTCGCGCCGGTCGGCGGCACGATGTGCGCGGCGTCGCCGGCGAGAAAGAGGCGCCCGTGCTGCATCGTCTCCGACACGAAGCTGCGCATCGGCGTCACGCTTTTCTGCGTGATCCGGCCCTCGGTCGGCGTCCAGCCCGTGTCGTTCGAGAAGCGCGTGTGCAGTTCGTCCCAGATCCGCGCATCGGACCATTCAGTGAGGTCCTCGTCGGGCTTGCACTGCAGGTACAGCCGCGTGACCGTCGGCGAGCGCATCGAGAAGAGAGCGAAACCGTTGTCGTGATGCGCGTAGACGAGTTCGTCGAGCGACGGCGCCGCGTCGGCAAGAATGCCGAGCCACGCGAACGGATACACGCGCTCGAACGTGTTCAGCCGCTCGGCCGGGATCGTCTGGCGCGCGATGCCGTGGAAGCCGTCGCAGCCGGCGATGTAGTCGCAGTCGATGCGGTCTTCGCGGCCGTCCGCATGCTTGAACGTGACGAACGGGTGTTCGCCTTCGACGTCGTGCAGCGCGACGTCGCTGACTTCGAAATGCATCTGGTGGCCATGCTCGACGCCCGCCGCGATCAGGTCGCGCACGACTTCATGCTGGCTGTAGACGGTGATCGCGCGCCCGCCGGTCAATTCGGACAGGTCGATGCGATGGCGCTGCCCGGAGAACAGCAGCTCGATGCCGTGATGCTCGAGCCCTTCGCGGCGCATCCGCTCGCCGAGGCCGGCGTCGTTCAGCGTATCGACCGTGCCCTGCTCCAGCACGCCGGCGCGGATGCGGTTCTCGCAGTATTCGCGCGAACGCGCTTCGACGAGGATGGAATCGACGCCTTGCAGGCGCAGCAGATGGGAAAGCAAAAGGCCGGACGGGCCGGCGCCGATGATGGCGACCTGGGTGCGCATTGTTCGTCTCCTGAACATTAATTCGAATCGTCGAACACATTTGAGCGCTTTCCCGACTATGCGGCAACGCGATTCAGGAGATATGTTGTATACGTTTTCAAGATACTGGCCTGGCGATGGAAGCGCTCGATCTGAACCTCATTCCCTACCTCGTCGCGCTCGACGACACGCGCAACGTGAGCCGTGCCGGCGACCTGCTCGGCGTAAGCCAGCCGCGCGTGAGCACGGCGCTCGGCCGGCTGCGCGAGTACTTCGGCGATCCGCTGTTCGTGCGCACGTCGCGCGGGATGGAACCGACGCCGCGCGCGCTCGCGCTGCTGCCGGCCGCCCGCGACGCGCTCGCGCAGATCGAGCGCGGCCTCGTCGCGCCGCACGACTTCGACCCGGCCGCGAGCACGCATACGTTCTCGATCGCGCTGTCGGACGTGGGCGAGATCGTGTTCCTGCCGAAGCTGCTGCAGGCGTTCGCGACGCTGGCGCCGCACGCGAACCTGCGCTCGGTCTCGCTCGCGCACGACGAAGTCGGTCGCGGCCTCGAAGCCGGGTCGATCGATCTCGCGGTCGGCTACTTCCCCGATCTCGACGGCAACAACTTCTTCCAGCAGCGGTTGTTCACGCACCGGTTCGTCTGCCTGATGCGGCGTGGCCACCCGTTCGAACAGGCGCCGCCGTTCACGGTCGAACAGTTCCTCACCTGCGGGCATGCGGTGGTGCGTGCCGAAGGGCGCAGCCAGGAGGTCCTCGAGAAATATCTCGCGAAGCAGCGCATGCAGCGCCGCGCGGTGCTCGAGACGCCGCATTTCATGAGCCTGCCGTTCATCCTGAGCCGTACCGACCTGATCGCGACGGTGCCGCATGCGATCGGCTATGCGTATGCAGCCGAGCACGCGTTCATCGTGCCCGTCGAGCCGCCGCTCGCCCTGCCGCGCTTCGACCTGAAGCAGCACTGGCATCGCAAGTACCACAACGATCCCCGCACCGCGTGGCTGCGCGGCGTCGTCGCGTCGCTGTTCAACGACGAGCAGGACGAGTGGCCGAAGTGAGCGCCGGGCCTCGCACGCGACCTGCGAAAGCATGAAACAATGCCCGGATTCCGCGCCGCCCCGGCGGCGGCATTCGATGGAGCAGATAGATGGCTAAAAAGAAGTCCGCGCGGCCCGAACCGGCCGCATCCCGTCCGAGCCGCGAAGAAGCGGAAGACGCCGTTCGCGTGCTGTTGCGCTGGGCCGGCGACGATCCCGCACGCGAAGGCCTGATCGACACGCCCGCGCGCGTCGTGCGCGCCTACGAGCAGTTCTTCGCCGGTTACGCGCTGGAGCCGCGCGACATCCTCGCGCGCACGTTCAGCGAAGTCGACGGCTACGACGAAATGATCGTGCTGAAGGACATCCGCTTCGAGAGCTACTGCGAGCACCACATGGTGCCGATCATCGGCCGCGCGCACGTCGCGTATCTGCCGAACCATCGCGTGGTCGGCATCTCGAAACTCGCGCGCCTCGTCGACGCGTTCGCGAAGCGCCTGCAGATCCAGGAAAAGATGACCGTGCAGATCGCCGACACGCTGTTCGACGTGCTGCAGCCCAAGGGCGTCGGCGTGATCCTCGAAGCCGCGCACCAGTGCATCTCGACGCGCGGCGTGCACAAGCCGGGCGTCGAGATGGTGACGTCGCGCATGCTCGGCACGTTCCGCACCGATCCGTCGACGCGGCGCGAATTCCTGTCGATCGTCGCGAATCCTTCTTCAGTCAACCTGACGAATACGTAATGGAGTCGACGAAGCAAACGGCGCACGCGCCCGTCGTGCTCGTGACCGGCGCCGCGCGCCGGGCCGGGCGCGCGTTCGCCGAGTATTTCGCCGCGCACGGCTATCGCACCGCGGTGCACTACGACCGTTCGGCCAATGCGGCGCAGGCCGCGGCCCGCGCGATCGCCGAACGCGGGCACGATTCGGTTGCGTTGCAGGCCGACCTGTCGGATGCCGAACAGATCACCGCGCTGATCGACCAGGTGTATGCGCGCTTCGGCCGCCTCGACGTGCTCGTCAACAACGCGTCGGTATTCTGGCAGGATCATTTCCCGAGCTTCGACCTCGCGGCGTTCGACCAAGCGTGGGCCGTCAACTGCCGCGCGCCGATCCTGCTCACGCGCGCGTTCTACGAACGGGCCCGCGCGGCCGGCACGCAGGGTGTCGTCGTGAACGTGGTCGACCAGAAGATCAAGGAAAACTTTCACCGCGACCATTTCAGCTATACGGTCGCGAAGGCCGCGCTCGGCAACCTCACGCAGATGCTCGCGCTGTCGTCCGCGCCGGTGCTGCGCGTGAACGCGGTGTTCCCGGGGCTGATGCTGCCGAGCGACGACCAGACGCCGGCCGACTTCGAACACGCGAGCCGCGCATCGACGCCGCTCGCGCGCATCGCGGGCCCCGACGACGTCGCGAGCGCGATCCTGATGCTGACGGGCAACGCGTACAACGGCGTGGATTTCGTCGTCGATGCGGGGCAGAACCTGATCCGCGTCGACCAGGACGTGCTGTACAAGCACCGCGCGCCCGACAGCAAGCACTGACCGACGCGCGCGGCGGCGGGCGGCCGGCGCCCGCGCGCCGCGTTACGGCTTCTCGGTGCTCCCGCCTTCGCGAACCTTGCCCTGCGCGACGCTCGTGCCGGGCGGCACGCTGTGCGTGAGCCACACATTGCCGCCGATCACCGAACCGCGCCCGATCGTCACGCGGCCGAGAATCGTCGCGCCCGCGTAGATCACCACGTCGTCCTCGACGATCGGGTGCCGTGCGTTGCCCTTGACCAGCGCACCGTCGCCATCGGCCGGGAAGCTTTTCGCGCCGAGCGTGACGGCCTGGTACACGCGCACGCGCTCGCCGATGATCGCCGTCTCGCCGATCACGACACCCGTGCCGTGGTCGATGAAGAAACTCGGGCCGATCTGCGCACCCGGGTGGATGTCGATGCCGGTGGCCGAGTGGGCGATTTCATTGATGAAGCGCGCAAGCAGCGGTACGCCAAGCTGGTGCAGCGCGTGCGCGAGCCGGTGGTGCATCATCGCCAGCACGCCGGGGTAGCACAGCAGGATCTCGGTGATGTGCTGCGCGGCCGGATCGCCCGCATAGGCGGCCTGGATATCGCTGACGAGCAGCGCGCGGACCGCCGGCAACTGCCGGCCGAATTCGCGCGCGATCTCGAACGCGCGTTCGTCGAGCTCGGCGAACGGCGTATCGGCATGTTCGGGCAGGAACGGCAGCGCGCGGCGAATCTGTTCGGACAGGATGCGCAGCGTGCTTTCGAGCGTGTGGCCGACGTAGAAATCGACGCTTTCGTCGGTCAGGTCCGGTGCGCCGTAGTGCGTCGGAAACATCGACGCGCGCAGGCCGGTCACAATCTTGCAGATCGCATCGCGTGACGGCAGTTCGCGGATGCCGCGCGGATGGCGCGTGCGATGGAGTTCCTCGCGCGACTCACGCAAGCCGGCGACGATTTCTTCCAGGCCCCACTGACGGGCGGGTGATGTCGACATATATCAATGCAGGCGGCCGCGCTCGGTCGCACGGCCGCTAATAAAGTGACGGGTTCCGCAAGATTACCGCGTTTTGTGCCCGCCAGCGGCACGCCGGGGATCGGCCGGACGGCCGTGGGCACCGAATCGCGGCGACGTCAGATCGTGATGCTGCTGGCGTCGATCCATCGCACGGCCCAGTCGCGCGCGTGCGCGATCGCGTCGCCTTCGTCGTTGAACTGGAGCTCGATCGGGAAAAAGCGGTTCGCAACGAGCTCCCCGTCGCTCGATCGGGAGATCACGACGTAGGGCTTGAATGAACCGTCGCTGGCACGCGCGGGCGCGCAGTTCAACAGATAACCGCGGTGCGTGAAGGCAGTAGTCGCTTGCATGAATCCGCCACCTCTAGTCCCTTGCTTTGTTGTTCACTGCCCGTCTTTAAGGGTGCTGCGGCGCCCCGGCGCGGGCAGAGGCGGCGCGACTCAATCCCCTGTCGCCGCTTCGCAGGAAAAGAATCATACTCTGTAGAAAACGCGTCTTCTAGCTGAAATAAATCACGACAAATCAGTGCGCGTCGCGCGACCGCGGCGATCGCCCGCGCGCCTTTTCCCGTCATGCCCGGAACGGGATTTGCTTCGATCCGGAACGCTTCGCCGCGAGGAGAGCCGCGATGGAATCATCCGGTCAAACCGAGCGCTCGCGCCCACGCAGCATCGAGCTCGACAACGACGACACGCACGACAGCACGGTCGACACCGACGGCAAGAACCGCGAGGCGTCGCGTCTCGCCGGCGGCGGGCCGATCTCGCCCGACCAGATCACGCGCAGCAACGCGTCGCTCGTCAATGCGATGCCGGAAGCCGGCGACGGCTTCGCCGGGTTCGACAGCCGCCCCGGCGGCAACCATCCGGCGTTCGCGCTGCGTGCCGGATACATGGTGATCGAGAAAGGCTTCGACGCGCCGCCGGCGATGAGCGATGCGCCGTTCGGCCCCGTCCACCGGATGTACGGCAGCACGTACTGGCCCGGCCACCAGCGGCGGCCGGAGCGCGTATTCGAGCTGACCGCCGTCCCGAGATAGCCGGCGCGGCGTTTGAATCGATCGTTCGTTTGCCAACCGGTATCGGCCGACAGCCGATGGCCGAGGATCGGCGCACGCGACAGTGCGCCGACCGTGGGCCGTCAACCGCGCGATGCAGAAACGAACGATTCCGCGCGACGGCGCCGGCGGTCTCATGCACGCCGGGAATCGCACCGATGCAGATGCGTTGATCGAGGTCATGTCGAAACGGCGCGATTGCGATTGAATGGCGAGGCGGGCGATGCATCCGCGTGACCGTCGCGCGGTGTCGCCTCGATCGGCGCGCGTGGCGATGCACATGCATGCGCATGTGCCGCGCGCGACAACGCTGCCTGCGCATGCATTTCCACCGACGATGCGGACGACGGCGGGGGCCACGCCGCACGACACGCCTCGCACGTCACTGCATGCACCCTGTGCATGGCGTGCGCCGCGCAATCGGAGGCGGCACCGCCGCGCGGCACGACCGGCACCTCGCTGCAAAGTCCCGGCCATTGGTTTACCCTGCCTCGCAGCATCGCGCATCACCCAGCCCGATCGGCCATTCGGCCGACTTCGTTTCAACCCGCCACTCGGAGACACTATGTACAAGCGTATTCTGGTTGCCGTCGACGGCAGCGACACGTCCCGCCATGCGTTCGATGCCGCGCTGGCGCTCGCGAAATCGCACGGCGCCGAGCTGCAACCGTTCTACGTCGTCGAGAACGCCGCGATCTACTACAACGTGCCCGGCTACGATCCGTCCGTGCTGCGCGACCAGCTCGTCGCGCAGGGCGACGCGCTCGCGAAGGATTTCACGGCGCTGATGCAGGCAGCGGGCGTGAAGGGCGAGACGCGGCGGAGCGAAGCGACGTCGCTCAACGACGTATCGTCGCTGATCCTGGACGGCGCGAAAGCGTTCGGCGCCGATCTGCTGGTGCTCGGCACGCACGGCCGCCGCGGGTTCCGCCGTCTCGTGCTCGGCAGCATCGCCGAGCAATGCGTGCGCCACGCGACGCTGCCCGTGCTGCTGATCCCGGCGGCCGCCAACGCCGACGAGCCGGCCGCGTGAACGGCGTTCGGCATACGCGGCCGGTCGCGACGTTTTGTCACCCGACAGCGGCAAGTTGCGGTGGGACAATGATTCCGTCGATTCAATGCCGGAGTAAACGATCATGCTGACGCCCGTCGCCACACGTCCCGCCGCCACGCCTCATGCCGGTAGCTGGGCGCCTCGCCAGGCCGCCCACTGCTCGACGTGCGCGATGCGGCACCTGTGCATGCCGCAGGGGCTGGCGCCCGAAGCGCTCAGCCGCCTCGAATCGGTCATCTGCGCGGCGCGCCCCGTCAAGCGCGGCGAAGCGCTGTTCCGCGAAGGCGACGCATTCGACAACCTGTACGCGGTGCGCTCGGGTTCGCTGAAAACCGTCGCGACGCGCCACGACGGCCGCGAGCAGGTCACCGGCCTGCATCTCGCCGGCGAAGCGCTCGGCCTCGACGGCATCTGCGACGACACGCATCCGCGCACCGCGGTCGCGCTGGAAGACAGCTCCGTCTGCGTGATTCCGTACAGCGCGCTCAAGGCATTGTGCTCGGAAGCCGGTTCGATGCAGTTGCGCATGCACAAGCTGATGAGCGAACAGATCGTGCGCGAAACGTCGCAAACGATGCTGCTCGGTTCGCTGAATGCCGAAGAGCGCGTCGCCGCGTTCCTGCTCGACGTATCGTCGCGTTACCTGAAGCGCGGCTACTCGCCGTCGGAATTCAACCTGCGGATGACGCGCGAAGACATCGGCAGCTACCTCGGCATGACGCTCGAAACGGTCAGCCGCACGCTGTCGAAATTCCAGAAGCGCGGCCTGATCGAAATGCAGGGCCGCCACGTGCAGATCATCGATTTCGACGGCCTGCACCACGTCTGACGTGATGCCGCACGGCGCGCATCTCGCGCGCCGCGCTACCTGTGTCACGCGATCGGTCAATCGAGGAACAGCGCGGCGCGCGCCTTCAGCGCCGCGCTGAAATCGTCGAGCCAGCCGATCGACAAACGCCAGCTCTGCCAGTAAAGGTCGATATCGATCGTTCGCCCGCGCGACATGTCGACCAGTTCACCCGCCGCCAGTTGGCGATCGACCATCCGGTCCGGACACATCCCCCATCCCAATCCCGTCTCGCATGCGCGCAGATAGCCCGCGACGTGCGGTATCCAGTGCTGCGGCGGATCGAGATCCGCGCGCGTCACGCGCCGGATGAAACGCGCCTGCAACCCGTCCTTCGGATTGAACATCACACACGGCGCGCGACGCAGCGCATCGCGCGTAATGCCCGCGCCGAAGTAGCGTTCGTAAAACGCCGGCGAGCATACCGCGCGATAGCGGATCCGCCCGAGCCGCTCCGACCGGCATCCCTGGATCGGCTCGGCCTGCGCGGTCACGGCGCCCTGCACGCTGCCGTCGCGGATGCGCGACGCCGTGTAATCCTGATCGTCGATCACGAGATCGAGCAACGTTTCGCGCTCCGTGCAGAACGGCCCGACCGCGTCGATGAACCACGTCGCGACGCTGTCGTCGTTGACGGCCACACGCAACGTCGGCCATGCGCTCGCGATCTGGCCCGGCAGTGCTGGCATCCGCCCGCCCAGCTCGGCCTCGAGCAGCTGCACGCGCTCGGTGTGACGGCACAGCAGCGCACCCGACGTCGTCGCGACGCACGGTTGCCCGCGCTTGACGAGCACGCTGCCGACCCGCTCCTCCAGCAATTTCACGCGCTGCGACACGGCCGACGGCGTGACATTCAGCTCCTTGGCCGCACGCTCGAACGAACCGTGCCGGATCACCGCCGCGAGGGCATCGAGCAACGCGTAGTCGAGCATTAGATTTCCTTAATCTGCATTAGGTGATTTAGCTTCTCTTATTTTCATGCTGACCGCAGACTAGCGCTACCCGATTCATCCGTCTACTGCTTCTCCTGCTGTCATCCATCATGAACTGGCTCGCTTTTTCCCACGGCGCCGCGCTCTGCGGGTCGCTCATCGTCACCATCGGCGCGCAGAACGCATTCGTGCTGCGGCAGGGCATCATGCGCTCGCATGTCGGCAAGATCGTGCTGCTGTGCGCACTGTCCGACATGATCCTGATCGGCGCAGGCGTCGGCGGCGCATCGGCGCTCGTCGAACGCTATCCGACCTTCGTCCATGCGGTGCTGTATGTGGGCCTCGCCTATCTCGCGTGGTTCGGCATCAACGCGCTGCGCCGCGCGTTCAAGCCGGGCCACGAAACACTCGACGTGCGCGGCGATGCGGTCGCCCCGCCGCCGCAGAGCGGCCTCGCGATCGTGCTGATGACGCTCGCGTTCACGTGGCTCAACCCGCACGTGTATCTCGACACGTTCCTGCTGATCGGCACGGCCGGCGCGCGTGAACCGGAAGGCGCGCGGCTCGCGTTCGCGATCGGCGCGATGTCGGTCAGCGTCGTGTGGTTCCTCGGGCTCGGCTATGGCGCGCGATTGCTCGCGCCGTGGTTCCGCAAGGCCGTTGCGTGGCGCGTGCTGGACGGCGCGATCGGCAGCATGGTGCTGTTTCTCGCGGCCGTGCAGTTGCGTTGACCGGCTCACCGACGCACGGGCGGCCGCTTGTCGCCCGTCTTCCCGCCCGCGCCGGCGCAACGCCGGCACATCCGCCTTCGCGCCCTCCCGCCCGCGCCACCCACACGCCGTTGCGCATCCCACTGCGCCAGCAGCAACAAAAATCGGTTCTCGATCGAACGCAGCCATACAAAGCGCTCACGAAGCGGACGAGGTGTTCGTCATGCACGTCAAGCCGTCCGTCATCACGACGGCGCGCCGCCTGCACGAATCGGAGCGATCGGCGAGAATGTCCGGCGCCCCGCGACAACGGCGTGACCGCACGCACCCGTCGTCTCGCGGTGATCGATTCGGCCCATCCCGCAGTTCAATTCCGTCATCCCGCAGAAATCGGAGCAGAACATGGCACACCGCCCCCTCGGCACATCGAACATCCAGGTTTCGCCGCTCGCATTCGGCGGCAACGTCTTCGGCTGGACCGTCGACGAAAACGCATCGTTTGCGCTGCTCGACGCGCTCGCCGACACCGGCATCAACTTCATCGACACGGCCGACGTCTATTCGGCCTGGGTTCCCGGCAACCACGGCGGCGAATCGGAAACGATCATCGGCAAGTGGCTGAAGCGCTCGGGCAAGCGCGAGCAGGTCGTGATCGCGACCAAGGTCGGCCTGCTCGCCGCGCGCGCGGGGCTGTCGAAAGGCAACATCCTGAAAGCCGTCGACGATTCGCTGCGCCGCCTGCAGACCGACTACATCGACCTGTATTTCTCGCACCGCGATCTCGCCGACACGGCCCCGCTCGAAGAAACGCTCGGCGCGTATCAGACGCTGATCGATGCGGGCAAGGTGCGGATCATCGGCGCGTCGAACTACAGCGGCGCACGCCTGCGCGAAGCCGCCGCGATCAGCGCGCGCGACGGGCTGCCCGCGTACCAGGTCATCCAGCCCGAATACAACCTGCTCGACCGCGCCGACTACGAACGCGATCTCGAGCCGGTCGTGCGCGACCTGAAACTCGGCGTCGTCAACTACTACGCGCTCGCGAGCGGATTCCTGTCGGGCAAGTACCGCAGCGAGGCCGACCTGAAGAAGAGCGTGCGCGGCGACCGCGTCGCCGGCTACCTGAATGAACGCGGGCTACGCATCCTCGCGGCACTCGATGCGGTGGCGGCGAAACACGGCACGCAGCCGGCCGCGATCGCGCTCGCCTGGCAGATCGCGCGGCCGACGATCACCGCACCGATCGCGAGCGCGACGTCGCTGGCGCAGCTGGAATCGCTCGGCGACGCGATCCGCGTCACGCTCGATCAGGACGACATCCGCCGGATCGACGAGGCCAGCGCGCCCTGAAGTCATCGGCAGCGGGCCGGCCGACCGGATCGCGCGGCCCGCGCGGTTCCGCGACCGGCCCGTGTCGTGTGCGCGCCCTTGTCACCGCATGCGTGGAGGCGGGGCATTCGGGTGGGGCGGATGGATACAATGGCGGCGCACGGCTCGACACGGCCGGACCGATATCCGTGACGCCCGGCCCCACACCTCGCACAAAAAACGCCCATGCCCCGGAACACCCACCGCGCCCGCTACGCCTCCCCGTTCGCCGCCATGCTCGCCGTGCCGTTCGCCTGCGCGCCGGCCGCGTCTTACGCGGGCTGGTACGAAATCGCGAACTACACCGGCACGATCGGCAACGCGCAGGTACACGTGTCGCTGCAGACTTACGACGCGATCAACCACAACGACGCGGGCCGCTGGCGCGTCGACGGCAGCTATTACTACGACGCGCATCGCAAGCCCATCCCGTTGCAGGGCCGCCGTGAGCCCGATGGTCGCATGACGCTGTGCGAAGCATCGCCGCCGGCATCGAACGCCGACTCGCCGGTCGTACCGGCCGCCTCGCCGTCACGGCCGAAGCCCTGCCCGATCGCGCTGAACGTCACCGGGAAAACGGCAACCGGCACGTGGGACGACGGCCGCAAGACGCTGCCGATCACGCTGGACGAAGTCGGCCGGCTGAACGACACCGACGACCAGCACCCGCAGTTGGACGGCAACGTCGATATCCCGATGTGGTATCGCACGAAGACGCACATGCTGGTCGGCGTCTACGCGCTGTCCGACAAGTGCGGCGTGGCGATGCAGTCGCTGCGGGCCGTGAACATCGCGACGGGCCGCGTCGACCGCACGATCGCGCTCGACTGCGACGCGGGGATGGTGATGACGTCGATCTACGCGAACGTCACCGACGCGCGGCGGGCCGGCCACGTGAGCGTCGAGTACCGCGGCGGCAAGATGGGCTACGAGCAGGACGTGTCGCTCGGGCTGCCGTCGTCTTCGTCGAAGTAAGCCGGCCACGCTTAGCCCAAAGCCGCATCCGTGTCTTGACTCGCACGGCCGCTTTCGTTGATCCGAACGGACATCGATCGCGCAATCGCCCGCCGCGCCCCGCTGCAAGCGCGTCACGCGCGTGCCCCGGGTCTTTCACGGATTGACCACGCGCTCCGGCGTGCCCGAGACTGCGCCGCTCAGGCGGTCATCGGGAGAACGTCATGCCGGACACCAGCACGGAGATCGCGACGATCTCGACGCGCGCCGTGCGCGGCCACGAACGCGTCGACTTCTGGGTCGACCATGTCGCTCGCACGCTCGTGCGGATCGAATGCAGCGGCAAGTCGTCCGAAGGGATCGATGCGTCGCTGCGCAAGCGCGATCTCGGGCTGTTCCGCGCGTGCGACATCGTCGCGAACCGGCACGCGGTCGTGCGCACGTCGCACAACATCCACGCGGACCAGCGCGATGCCGTGTTCATCTGCCTGATGCACGCAGGGCAAGGCTATACGTTCCAGGACGTCGACTGCATGCAGCACGGGCCCGGCGACCTCGTGCTCTACGACACGTCGATGCCGTACGGGCACGGTTTTCCCGCCGACATGGCGATGACCGTGCTCGACGTGCCGCGCGACGTGTTCGAGGCGCGCGTCGGCCCGTGGCGCTACCGCAGCCTCGTCAAGATCGACCGTGACGACGGCGTCGCATCGTGGGCCGTGCGGCAGGTGTATGCACTGCTCGCCACGCCGCAGGAGCCGACGCCCGGTGCGCGCGAACGGCGCGCCGCCACGATCCTCGATCTCGTGCAGTCGATGCTGCGGCTGCGCGACGGCGACGCGTCGCCGACCAGGTCGACCGTCCACACGCTGTCGCGCGCAAAAGCGTTCATCGACAGCCATCTCGCCGACGACGATCTCGACAGCCGGTCGGTGAGCCGCGCGATCAACCTGTCGCCGCGCCAGCTCTCGCGCGTCTTCGAGATCGAAGGAACGCCGCTCACGCGCTACATCCTTGCGCGGCGGCTCGAACGCTGCCGCGCCGACTTGCGCGACCGGTCGCTGAAGCACCTGACGGTCAGCGAAATCGCGTTCCGCTGGGGCTTCAACAACAGCGCGCACTTCAGCCGCAGCTATCGCGCGCGCTTCGGCGAGACGCCGAGCGAGTCGCGCGCGTCGGCGACGGCGCCGGCCGACGCGCGCTAGCCCGCCACCGTCCACCCGCCGCCGTGTCCCGGCGAGGCAAACACCCCGTCCGTCCCGGTCAAACGGGGCCGCATGGCGGTCGCTAAGCTGGCTTCCTGCGCGGCGGCACTCGTTTCGCCGCCCGACAACAAGGAGAAGAAGCGGGATGGAGACGTACGACCATATCGTCGTCGGCGGCGGCTCGGCCGGCTGCACGGTCGCGCACCGGCTGGTGAAGGCCGGCAGGCGCGTGCTGCTGCTCGAGGACGGCCCGAAGGACGACAGCCTGTTCATCCGGATACCGGCGACGTTCATCCGCGTACTCGGCACGCGCCGCACGGTCACGTTCGAGAGCGAGCCGCAAGCCGGTGCGGCGGGCCGCAAGACCTACGTGCCGCAGGGCCGCACGCTCGGGGGCGGCAGTTCGGTCAACGCGATGCTGTACGTGCGCGGCACGCGCGACGACTACGACGACTGGGCCGCGCTCGGCTGCACGGGCTGGGGCTGGGACGACGTGCTGCCCGTGTTCAGGCGCGCCGAATCGCACCTGCGGCTCTCCGAGCCGTTTCACGGCACCGACGGGCCGCTGAAGGTCGGCGACACGCGCTTCAGGCATCCGCTGAGCCTCGCGTTCGTGAAAGCCGCGCAGGAAACCGGCATCGCCTACAACGACGATTTCAACGGCGCCGCGCAACATGGCGTCGGGTTCTACCACACGACGATCTTCGACGGCCGGCGCGGCAGTACCGCGGCCACCTATCTCGCCGACGCGCTGCGGCATCCGAACCTGCGCGTGCTGACCGGCTGCCGCGCGACGCGCATCCTGTTCGACGGTCGGCGTGCGACCGGCGTCGAATGGCTGACGGCAAGCGGCGCGACGGGTTCGGCCGCCGCGCGCGCCGACGTCGTGCTCGCAGCCGGTGCGCTTAGCACACCGAAGCTGCTGATGCTGTCGGGCATCGGGCCCGGCGCGCACCTGCACGCGCACGGCATCGACGTGCGGCACGACAGCCGCGACGTCGGCGCGAATTACCAGGATCATCTCGAAGTCTCGATCTACGGCCGCAGCCACGCGCCCGTGAGCCTGCTGGGCGAGGATCGCGGGCTGAAGGCATTGCGGCACGGGCTGCAGTGGATGCTGTGTCGCACGGGCCTGCTGACGTCGAACGTCGTCGAATCCGGCGCGTTCGTCGACACGACCGGCAGCGGCCGCCCGGACATCCAGTTCCACGTGCTGCCGACGCTCGTCGGCGACGTCGATCGCGAGCCGTTGCCCGGCCACGGCCTGTCGATCAACCCGTGCCTGCTCAGGCCGCGCTCGCGCGGCTCGGTGCAACTGCGCGGCAACGATCCGGCCGCGCCGATCCTGTTCGACAGCGGCGCGCTGTCCGACCCGGCCGATGTCGACGGTCTCGTGCGCGGCGTCGCGCTCGCGCGGCGGATCATCCGCGCGCCGTCGCTCGCGCGCATCGTGCGCGAAGCCGAGACGCTGACCGAGTCGGCACTCGCCGACTACGTGCGGCGCCGCGCGAAAACCGTCTATCACCCGGCCGGCACCTGCCGCATGGGCAACGACGAACACGCGGTCGTGACGCCGCGCCTCTCGGTGCAGGGCGTCGACGGCTTGCGGATCTGCGATGCGTCGGTGATGCCGCGGATCGTGTCCGGCAACACGAACGCGCCGACGATCATGATCGCGGAGCGCTGCGCCGAATTCATGCTGGCGGAATGACGCGGCGCGGCGCATCTGCGCCGTCGTTCACTGCACGAAAAAAAAGCGGCGCATGGGACACGCGCCGCCGCTCCATCCGCATCGACCGCCGGTATCAGCGGCCGGCCGCGTGCGCCGCATCGCGCAACGCCATCGGCGACGCGCCGTAGCGCTCGCGAATCGCCCGGCTGAAGTGCGCCTGGCTCGAGAAACCCCAGCGAAACGCGATCTCGCCGATGCTCGTCTTGCGCAGCCGCGCATCGGTCAGCTCGCGATGCGCGTGCGCCAGCCGCTCCGACCAGATGTGCTGCGTGATCGACTCGCCTTCGGCCGCAAAGAGCCGGCTCAGATGGCGCAACGACAGCCCGACCGCGTCGGCAACCGCCTGCGGCCCGAGCTCCGGGTCGCCCAGGTGCGTCGCGACGTACTGCTTCGCGGTCAGCAGGTACGACAACGACGCGCGCGACGCGCCCGCGCCGTTCACTTCCGCATCGACGAGTTCCGCGATCAGCGTGCGCGTGTGCTCGGCGAATCGCGCGGCATCGCGCTCGAGCGGGTCCTTCATGAACCGCTCGACGCTCGCGCGCAACGTCGCGCCGAGCATCGCGCCCGCGCCCGGCTTCGGCGCGATCCGCAGCGGCAGCGCCGCCAGTTCCGCGTCGAGCCGGTCGTCGAGCGTCGTGACCGGGATATCGATCAGCAACTGCCGCATCGGTGTCAGGAATCCGAACAGATAAGGCACACGCGTGTCGTAGACGACGACATCGCCGGCTTCCGCGAGCAGGCACCGGTCGTGCTGGATGAAATACGCACGCCCGCTCAGGATCTGGCACGCGAACAACGACTCCTTCGGCAACTGGCGCACCAGCGCGGGGCTGCGTTCGATCACGTGATCCTGGCCGCTGATGTCGGCGATGCCGAGGCCCGGCAGCGCGATGTCGGTCTTCTCGACCTCGAGCCCGGCCGGCGACAGCGACGAGCAGCGCAGGCCGACCAGCGTCTCCGCATTGAACGCGTCCCAGTACGCCATCCGGTCGCGCACCGGCACGTCGGCCGTCGAGCCTCGCGTGCGTGAAAAAACGGTCGAATTCGTCACGTCGCCTCCTGCTGGCGCCCGTCGTGCGGAGCGCCATGCATTGCGAAATTGGGGGATGGATCGTTTAAACGTCGTGCGGTGCGATGTCCGGCCCGATCAAGCAATTCGTCCAGCCCAGTCAAGAGCGGCGCGCACCTGCTGGCTAAAGTCGAGCCCACGACACTCATACACAAGGAGACGAACCGTGGTCGACCAAGCCGTAGCCGAATTCTGGCAAAACATCCCGCCGATTGCCAATCCGTTCAAGCCCGATGCGCTTCCGGAAGCCTACATCGCGAACGCGGCCACCGACGACGAGCGTTATTACGTTCCGTTCACCGAAACGGTTTCGTCGCGGCCGCTGTGGATCTCGCCGTCGCAGAACAAATGGTGCGACATCCTGATGGCGAAGGAAGCCGGGCTCGTGAACCGGCACTATCACCCGCACGAGGTGTTCGCTTACACGCTGTCGGGCAAGTGGGGTTACCTGGAGCACGAATGGACCGCGACGCGCGGCGATTTCGTATACGAGACGCCGGGCGAGGGCCACACGCTCGTCGCATTCGATCACCCCGAGCCGATGCGCGCGTTCTTCATCGTCAAGGGGCCGCTGATCTGGCTCGACGACGAAGGCCAACCCGACGGCTACTTCGACGTGCACTCGTACATCGCGATGTGCAAGGCGCACTACGAGAAGGTCGGCCTCGGCGCGCAAGCGATCGAGAAGCTGTTCCGCTGACGCGCGGCGAGGCTCACCATGACATCCCCCTCCTCCTCCCGGCCCGCCTGGACGTACGAGAACAGGCTGCTGCTGATCCTGTTCATGACGTTCGGCTTCGTGTTCTTCGACCGCCTCGCGCTGTCGTTCCTGTTCCCGTTCATGTCCGCCGAGCTGCACCTGACGAATGCGCAGCTCGGCATGGTGTCGTCCGCGCTCGCGCTCACGTGGGCGCTGTCGGGCGCCGCGACCGGCGCGTGGTCCGACGCGCGCGGCACCCGCAAGCCGCTGCTGATCGCCGCCGTGATCGGCTTTTCCGTGTGCTCGGCGCTGTCGGGGCTCGTCGGCGGTTTCGCGAGCCTGATCGCGTTCCGTGCGCTGATGGGCATCGCCGAAGGCCCGGTGCTGCCGCTCTCGCAGTCGCTGATGGTCGAGAGTTCGACGCCGAGCCGCCGCGGGCTGAACATGGGCCTGCTGCAAGGCTCCGCCGCCGGCCTGCTCGGCGCGATGATCGGCCCGCCGGTCGTGATCGGCATCGCGACTGCGCACGGCTGGCGCCACGCGTTCTTCGTATCGTGCATTCCCGGCTTCCTGATCGCGTTCTGCATCTGGCGCTGGGTGCGCGAGGTGCCGCCCGGCGGCGCACGGCATGCGCAGGCCGACACCGTCGGCGCACCGGCCGCGGGAGGCGCGGCGATCAGCCGCTGGGCGCTGCTGAAGGAACGCAACATCCTGCTTTGCGTGCTGATCAGCTGCTTCTTCCTCACGTGGTTCGTCGTGATCATCTCGTTCGCGCCGGTGTTCCTCGTCGACAGCCGCCACCTGTCCCCAGCCGACATGGGCGTCGTGATGACCTGCCTCGGCGCCGCGTGGGTGTTCTGGGGTTTCGCGGTGCCCGCGATCTCCGACCGGATCGGCCGCAAGCCGACGATGGTCGTGTTCGCGCTGATCGCCGCCGCGTGCCCCGTCGCGATGATTCACGCGAATTCGCTGTGGGCGCTCTGCACGCTCGTGCTCGCGACCTACACGGGCCTCGGCTGTTTCACGCTGTTCATGGCGACGATCCCGGCGGAAACGGTGCCGCCGCGCGCGATCGCCAGCGCGCTCGGGCTGATCATGGGCGCCGGCGAGCTGATCGGCGGCTTCGTCGCGCCGACCGTCGCCGGCTTCGCCGCGGACAAGTACGGCCTGCAGTTCGCGATGTGGACGTCGGCCACCGGCGCGATCCTCGCGTGCGTGCTGTCGTTCGGCCTCGTCGAAACCGCGCCCGCCGTGCTGCGCAAGCGCGCGCTTGCCGGCACGGCCGCGAACCGTCTCGATACACAGAACCTCGGAGGACGCTGACATGCGTGCGCTTCAATGGCATGGCCCGCGCGACGTCCGTCTCGTGGAAGTCGATACGCCGCGCGCCGGGCCGGGCGAGGTGCGCATCGCGGTCGCGTATTGCGGCATCTGCGGCAGCGACCTGCACGAATACGCGGACGGCCCGCACGCGATTCCGGTCGACACGCCGCATCCGCTGTCGCGCCGTACCGCGCCGCTGACGCTCGGCCACGAATTCTGCGGCACCGTCGTCGAAGTCGGCGAAGGCGTGACGACGCTGAATCCAGGCGATTGTGTCGCCGTCGAGCCCGAATATCGCTGCCACCAGTGCGCGTACTGCCGCTCGGGGTCATACAACCTGTGCGTGTCGATGGGCTTTGCCGGGCTGATGGGCGACGGCGGGATGGCCGACTTCGCGGTCGTGCCCGCCTACATGCTGCACCGGCTGCCCGACGGCGTGAGTCTCGAGCAGGCCGCCGTGATGGAACCCGCGGCCGTCGCGCTGCACGCGCTGCGCCGCGCCGAGCTCCGGCTCGGCGACACGTGCGCGGTATTCGGGCTCGGGCCGATCGGCCTGCTGCTGATCCAGCTCGCGAAGCTGCAGGGTGCGACGACTCTCGTCGCGGTCGACGTGTCGACCGAGCGCCTCGCGGCCGCCGCGCGCTTCGGCGCGACGCACACGTTCAATGCGCGCACGCTCGACGCGTCCGTGCTGCGCGATGCGATCCACGAGGCATCGGGCGGACTCGGCGTCGACGCGAGCTTCGAGGCGGCCGGCTTGCCGGCCACGTTCGAAGCGGCGATGCAGGCGCTGCGCAAGGGCGGCCGCGTCGTGATGGTCGGCCTGATGCCGCAGGCGGGCTTCGACGCGTTCCGCGCGGTCAACGACGAACTGACCTTCACGGCGAGCGTCGGCTACCGGCATGCGTACGAGGACCTGCTGCGCATCGTCGCGTCGGGTGCGCTCGATCTCACGTCGATCGTCACGCGCACCGTGTCGCTGGAGGACGCCGTCACCGACGGCTTCGACGCGCTGCTCGCCGATCGTACGCAGATCAAGATCCTGGTTTCCCCCGCGCAGCGGCATGCGCGCGCCACCCACGCCGTCGAGAGTGTCCAACATGAGTCGCCAGTGGTTATTTGAGGGGAAAACCGTCGTTGTAACCGGCGGCACATCGGGCATCGGCGCAAGCACGGCGTGGCGTTTCGCGGAAGCCGGCGCATCGGTCGTCGCGCTCGGGCTCGATGCTACCGGCCCGCATGCGCCGGTGCATCCGCGTGTCCGGTGCGTCGAGCTCGACGTGACCGACAACGCTGCACTGACGCGCACGATCGCCGCATTGCCGCGGCTCGACGTGCTCGTCAACGGCGTCGGCATCAGCCGGCACGCCGACGAATACCGGATGGACCAGTTCGAACTCGTGCTGAACGTGAACCTGACGTCGGTGATGCGCGCCTCCGACGCTGCGTTGCCGGCGCTGTCCGTACAAGGCGGCAGCATCGTCAACGTCGCATCGATGTACACGTACTTCGGCAGCAAGGACCGCCCCGCGTACAGCGCGAGCAAGGGCGGCATCGCACAGCTCACGCGCTCGCTCGCGCAGGCGTGGGCCGATCGCGGCATCCGCGTGAACGCGGTCGCGCCCGGCTGGATCGACACGCCGCTCAGCAGCGGCCTGATGGCCGACACGCAGGCGTCACGACGCATCCTCGAACGCACGCCGCTCGGGCGCTGGGGCACGGCCAACGAAGTCGCGGACGTGATCCTGTTCCTGTGCTCGCCCGCTGCGTCGTTCGTGACAGGTGCGGTCGTGCCGGTCGACGGCGGTTATTCGACGGTCTAGCGCGCGCGTTCGACAGGCATCGTCGGGCACGCGGTTCCAGCCCATGCCTACCGCATACCGGTCGCTCCGGTTGCCACCGAACCGGGAATCGCCCGGCTCGGGTTTGTTCATATCAATCAGTAGTCCAATCAAAAATATCCGATCCGACCGGAAACATGTGAGGAGCACATTGGAGATGACGAAAAAGACCCTTCTGGCGCTCGCGGCATGCGCCCTTCCCGCCGTGTCGTTCGCGCAGAGCAGCGTGACGATGTTCGGGCTGATGGATGCCGGCATCAGCTACGTCAGCAACGAAGGCGGCCACGGCAACGCGAAGTTCGACGACAACATCTTCTTTCCGAACCTGCTCGGTTTCGAAGGCAAGGAGGATCTCGGCGCGGGCACGCGCGCGATCTTCCGGCTCGTGAACCAGTATTCGCTCGGCAACGGCTCGATCATCGGCGGCGGGCTGTTCGCTCGGCAGGCCTACGTCGGGCTGGAGAACGACCGTTACGGCAAGCTCACGCTCGGCAACCAGTACGAGTTCATGGTCGATGCGCTCGCCGCCAGCGGCAACGAGATCGCGCAGGATCTCGTCGGCCTGTACGGCTTTCGCAACGGGCCGTTCGACAGGCTCGCGTTGCCGAACAACCCCACCGGCGCGTTCGACTGGGATCGCGTCGCGGGCAGCAATCGCATCGCGAATTCCGTCAAGTACGCGAGCCCGTCGCTGTCGGGCCTGACCTTCGGCGCGTTGTACGGCTTCGGGAACGTCGCGGGGTCGGTCGGTGCGAACAACACGGTCAGCGTCGGCGCGAGCTACGACAACGGCCCGTTCGGCGCGGGCGCGGCCTATACGAACCAGAAATACGGCGCGTCGGCGGGGCTCCCGCCGACCAGCGTGCGCAACTGGGGCGCAGGGGTGCACTACACACTTGGCACGGTCACGGGGAAAGCGCTCGTGACGACCGTACGGAACTCGGCGAACGGCGCGGGCGCGTGGTCGGCGGAAGCCGGGGCGTCGTGGCATCCGTCGCCTGCGTGGGTGGTCGGCGCGAGCTACACCTACATGAAAGGCAACGACACACTCGACAATGCGCACGCGCACCAGTTCCTGGCGGCCGTCCAGTACTGGCTGTCGAAGCGCACGATGGTGTACGTGGCAGGCGTGTATCAGCGCGCGAACCACGGCAGCAATGCGCAGATCAACGGCGTGATGGACGCGAACGGTGCGTCGAGCGGCGCACTGCAGTCGATCGCGCGGGTCGGATTCAGTACGCGGTTCTGACATGCAAGGCGGCCGGCCGCGCGACCCGCGTGGCCGGCCCGAAGCTTTCGTTGCGGCACATGCTCGACTGCAACGACTTCGGTACGACGAGGGTCGGCTTCACGCAGAAGCCATCGCGCGCATCGCAGCTGCGCGCCAGGGCCTGTCGCCCGACCGGCTGGCAAGCACATCGAACGCATCGACGCGCACGCGCTACGGCGCACTCGCCGCAACCGACCATACGCCGCAGAACCGGATCCGGGAATACCGGCTGCAAGCGAGACACGGCGGTCGACACATGCAACGGGAATAAATCCGGCCCGGCTCCGGTATATCGGAGGTCGCCACGCCGTTCGCGCCCCGGACGTGCGGGCGGGCGAACCCCACCCGAAACAGCGAGACCGCTCATGTCACAGCCCAACCACACCGCGTACGCACGCTTCGCGATCGCCCTGCACTGGTCGATCGCGATCCTGATCCTGTCGAACCTGTCGATCGGGCTCTACATGGATACGTTCCCGCACAGCTCGCCGCAGTTCAACGGCATCCTGTTCTATCACGCGTCGATCGGCAGCCTGATCTTCATGCTGACCGTGCCGCGCCTCGTGTGGCGCGCGACGCACACGCCGCCGCCGCTGCCTGGCAGCGTTCCGGCGTGGCAGGCGCGGATCGCCGGCGCGCTGCACGGCGTGCTGTACCTGCTGCTGTTTCTCGTGCCGCTGACCGGCTACGTGCACCGCCTCGCCGGTGCGCATCCGGTCAGCTTCTTCGGCATCGCGGACCTGCCGATGCTTGTCGGCCGCGACGAACCGTTGCGACTCCTGACCGACGCGCTGCATCGTGCACTGGTGCTCACGCTCGGCTTGCTGCTGGCCGTGCACGTCGCGGCCGCACTGAAACACAAGTTCGTCGATCGCGACGGTGTTGCCGAGCGGATGGGTATTTGAGCGGGCGCGCCACAATCGAGCCGGCGCCCGCCCCTCGTCGCGCATCCCGTCAGTCGCCGTCCTTCTCGAGCACGTTCTGCGTGAGCGCGACCGATGGAATCGTCGGCTTGAGCGACGCGCGGTGCGCGCGGCCGCTCAGCCACTTCCAGCCGGCCACGAGCAGCAGCGCAACGAGCGGGATCGACGCGATCGTCCACGTGCCGTTCGGATAGTCGAATGCCATCAGGACCAGCACGCCGAGCAGGAACAGCAGCGTCAGCCATGACGTCACGGGCGCACCGGGCATCCTGAACGACACGTCGTCCACCTCGCCGCGCGCGACCGCCGCGCGGAACTTCATCTGGCACACGACGATGAATGCCCACGTACTGATGATGCCGAGCGACGCGATGTTCAGCACGATCTCGAACACGCTCGACGGCACCAGGTAGTTGAGCAGCACGCCGACCACGTAGATCGCGACCGTCACGAGAATGCCCGCGTACGGCACGGATTGCCCGCTCATCTTCCCGAGGAACGCCGGGGCCGAGCCGCCCATTGCGAGCGAACGCAGCACGCGCCCGGTCGAATACAGTCCCGAGTTGAGACTCGACAGTGCCGCGGTCAACACCACCAGGTTCATCACCGAGCCGATGCCGGGCACGCCGAGCGCGCCGAAAAACGTGACGAACGGGCTCTGGCCCGCCTTGTACGCGCTCCACGGCAGCAGGCAGACCAGCAGGACGACCGACGCGACGTAGAAGATCGCGATGCGCCAGATCACGTTGTTGATCGCGCGCGGCAGCACCTTGCGCGCGTCCTTGCATTCGCCGGCGGCGGTGCCGACCAGTTCGACGCCCGCGAACGCGAACACCACGCCCTGCACCAGCACCAGCGCCGGCATCAGCCCGTGCGGGAAGAACCCGCCGTTGTCGGTGATCAGGTGCATGCCCGTGTCATGGCCTGCGACATGCCCGCCGGTGCCGAGGATCGCGCTGCCGATCACGAGAAACAGCACGATCGCGGCGACCTTGATCAACGCAAACCAGAATTCCATCTCGGCGAACCACTTCACGCCGATCAGGTTCATCGTCGCGACGATGCACAGTGCGGCGAGCGCGAAGATCCACTGCGGCACGCCCGAAAACGGCGCCCAGTAATGCATGTAGAGCGCGACCGCGGTGATGTCGACGATGCCGGTCATCGCCCAGTTCAGGAAATACATCCATCCGGCGACGAACGACGCTTTCTCGCCCAGGAATTCGCGCGCATACGACACGAAGCTGCCGCTGCTCGGGCGATGCATCACGAGCTCGCCGAGCGCGCGCAGGATCAGGAAGGAAAACACGCCGCACACCAGATAGACGATCGCGAGCGACGGCCCGGCAGCCTGCAGGCGCGCGCCCGCGCCGAGGAACAGGCCGGTACCGATTGCGCCGCCGATCGCGATCATCTGCACCTGACGATTGCCGAGGGTCTTGTGATAGCCGGCCTCGTGGGATTCGAGCCAGTTCCGTTTGCTGGTGTCGCCGGTCGGCGCGGGTTCGGGAATCGATGCCATGACTGCATCCTCATGTGCTTGCGTGATCTCGTTCGGACCGTACCGCGATCCGGGCCCGTCGGCGCCCGCAGCCGTGCGACGCGCCATCACGCCGCGCATCGAGGCCGCTGCGCGCCGGACATGGCGCGCGGCACCGTCAACCGCGAACGTATGCAGCCGTAATTCCGTTCACAAACGCTATGCAAATTTCGACTGTCCCGGCATCGAATCGCGCATGCGGCATGGATGGAAAGCATTTTGAAATACGTCAGGATTTCGAAAGACGAAAGCGGGAGCACGAGATGAAACTACGCCACGCCCGACGTTGCGCCCGGAACCCGGCGCCACTGGCGGACGACCGGTCAAGTCACGGAAACAGCCGTGCCGGATTCAACTTCGCTTCGCTGCGTGGCCGGGTGCACCACCCCGGTTCCACCGGCACCGGGTAAAGCCGTCGTGCCCAAAACGCAGCCAGAAATGAGCGACGCCAAACGCATGCGCACCGGCGCCGCGAGCGGCTCACGCAACCCGCGCGCGGCCGACGCGCGCATGGTTGCCGCGCCGCAGGTCGGGCGGCATCGACGCATACACCGCATCGCGAATCAACGCATGGCGGAACGAATAGACCACGCGATCGCGCCGATGTTGCGCGTACAGGATCCGTTCCTCGAGCAGCAACTGCAGGTGCGCGTCGAGCGTCGCGCGATCATGCGGCGAAGCCGCGACGAGCAGTTGCGCATCGACCTCGAGCCCGATCGTCGCGGCGAGCTGCGCGGTGTCGCGCGCGTCGTCGATCCGGTCGAACGCTCGACCGAGTATCCCGCCGAGACTGAGCGGAAGCGGGCGGGGTTCCGTCGTCAGCAGCCCGGCGAGCGTGTCGTCCGCGCCGCCCATCGTCAGCTCGCGCGCGACGGCCTCGATGAACAGCGGAATGCCCGCCGTGCGCCGGGCGAGCGGGTCGAGCCAGAGCGGATCGAGCTCGCCCGGGCCCAGGCATGCCGACATCAGGCGCTGCGCGTCGTCGCGCGGCAGGCGGCGCAACAATAGGCGCTTCGTCGCGCCGCGCCAGCGCGCGAGCTTGTCGGGGCGCGACGTGAGCACGATGCCGAGCGCCGCCGCGCGCGGCGAGCGCCGCAGGTACGCAAGAAAATCCTCGGTCGTGCGGTCGATCCACTGGACATCCTCGACGACGAACAACACCGGCGCGCCATTGCCGAGCGACACGATCAACTGCTCGAGGACGTCGAACAATGCGTGTTGTTCGCGCGCACTCGACCATGGAGCCCTCGTCCCGCCGCAGGGCACCCCCAGCCAGGTCGCGAGCGCGACACGGGCCGCCGCGTGATCGCATTCGAGCGGCGCGATCATGGTGTCGATCGCCGCGAGCGCGAGACCCGCCGGGTCGTCGGCGTCGATATGCCAATGCGCGGCGATGAATCGCAGGACCGGAAACAGTGCGTGATTCTCCCGCTCGGGCAGGCACCCGCAATACGCGCACGCAGAACCCTCGCCCCGGACGGCCTCGCACAACTCGTGTACGAGGCGCGATTTGCCGAGCCCCGCGTCGCCGACGACCAGCCGCGTCACACCGCTCGGCACAGGCTCGCCGCGCATCACGCGACGATGTCGTTCGAGCGTTTCATGCCATGCGCGCAACAGCACGTCGAGTTCGCGCGCGCGGCCGATCATCGGTGCCCGCATGCCGGCGTCGAGCGAATCGAACGGCGTATCGGCGCGCCGCTCGCCGAGCAATTCGTGAACCGGCTGCGGCACGAGGCCCGCCCGCGCGAGCCGCAACGGCGTCGGCCGACAGTCCGCATGCCGTTCGAGCACCAGCCGCGCATCGTCGCTGATCAGAATCTGTCCGGGCCCGGCAAGCCGCAGCAGCCGCGCGGCCGCGGCAGGCGTCGATACGCCCGACATATGCGACGCATGGGCGAGAACCTGCCCGACGTGAATCGCGGCGGCCACTTCGACGCGCCAGCTCGCGCCATCGGCGTCGCCGCCGGCCACCGCGGGCACCGGCAGCCGGGCGCGCCCGGCCACCCGCACCATGTCGAGTGCCGCGCGCGCCGCGCGGCGCGCCGGCCGATCGATGTCGCCTTGCAGGCCGAAATGAAACAGCAGCGTGTCGCCGAGCCGTGCGTCGACCTGCGCGCCGTAACCGACGGCGATATCCGCACACTTCGTCTGCCATTGCGCCTCGTAGCCGTCGAGCAAGGCGTCGTGATCGACTTCGGCGCGGCGTCGCCGGCCTTCCCCGGTGATCGTCACACAACAGCACAGCGTGGTGATCTGACGGTACCCGCCCGCCGTTGCGATCGGCTCGCCGTGCGGCGCGAACGGGCGCGGATGCGTCGGTCCGCTTGCGCGGCCGGCATCGAACTGGCCGACGAGCGCCGCGAAGTTGAGCGCGCGAAACGGTTCCGCGAGTTCGTCGGCCGACGCCGCGCGCTGCTCCGGATTCTTGCTCAGCGCGCGCCGCAATACCGCGCCGAGCGGATGCGACGCGATCGGCGGAGGGAACGCGACATTCACCGGGCTGAGCTGCTGATAGAGAATGTCGGCCACGCTCGCACCGCGCATGACGACCTCGCCCGTCAGGCATTCGATCACGACCAGGCCCCACGCATACAGGTCGCTTCCTGGCGTCGGCGGCTCGTTGCGCAATTGCTCGGGCGCGCAATAGGACGCCGAACCAAGCACCTCGGTCGCCAGCGTCAGGGTCTGGCGCCCGATGTCTTCCGCGCCGGGCAGCAACGCACCGATGCCGAAATCGAGGAGCTTCGCGTGCGGCCCGTCGTCGGCCATCGAGATCACGATGTTCTGCGGCTTCAGGTCCCGATGCACGATGCCCCGGCGATGCGCGGCCGCGAGCGCGTCGAGCACCTCCGCCATCAGCCGGCCCGTGTCGACGGCCGACAGCGGCCCCTGTGCCGCGAGCCGGTCGCGCAAGGTCCGGCCCTGCACCAGCTCGAATACGGCGAACAGCCGGCCGTCGGGCGCTTCCCCCTTGTCCAGCAATGCCACGATGTTCGGGTGCCGCAGCGCCTCGCACAGGCTCGTCTCGCGCTGGAAACGCGCACGCTGACGCGCGCGCTCCGTCGCGGTCCGCGCGGCGTGATCCCGCATCAGCTTGATCGCGACGGCTTGTCCCGTTTCGCAGCAGGTCGCGCGAAACACCACGCCGTTTCCGCCTTCACCGAGCAACGAACCGAGCCGGTAACGCCGCTTGCCGGCCAGTTCCGCAAACGGCGCGAGGGGCGCGCGGGGCACCGCCGGCGCCGAGACCGGTTCTCTCGCGTTCATGAGCAATGGACTGCCGGGGCAGGCGCCGGACGATGCACGCCGATGCGCGGCTGAGCGGGCGGCACCGACTCGCATTCGAGATGCGCGCCGCGCATGACGCGGAACGGGACATCGCCGAACCTGACGCTGCCGCGCCGACGCTCGACGAGCTGGCTCGCGCCCAGCCCCGGCAGGGCCGCGAACTGGCTCCGGGCGCGGTGAATCTGCACGTTGACATGGGACGTATCGATGCCGAGCATGCGCGCCAGCCGGTCGAGTTCGATCCAGCCTTGCGTGGCCGCGTCGTAGCCGGCCTGCATGTCGGCCGAACGTGCACGGGCAAGCGTGACGAGACTGTAGTGATGCGCGCGCTCGCCGAGATCGACCACGCCGCCGCGAACATGCAGCAGCATGCGCACATGCTCTTCGTCCCGGCTGACGAGGAATTCGAGCAGTTGTGCCGGCACGGCCGGATCGGCGGGCGCGGCGAGCCTCATCGTCGAACCATTGCGCGCGAGTGCCAGGCGCCACGTGGCGTCGCCGGTCGATACTTCGTCGCCGTCATGGAGCGCGCGCGGCGGCAACGTGTCGTCGCACAGCCATTCGCCGGCCGGCGACCGGACGATCGTGACCGGCTGCGCGGCGCGTGCGGCCAGGATCTGGCGCGGCGCGAGCACGATCGGATGCGCAGCACCTCGTATCGGCCACAGCGTATCGGCCGGATCGTCGAGCGCTTCAACGCGCCACGGCGCGATGCCGGCCCTGCCGAACCGGATCACGTCACCCGGCTGCAGTACCGCGTGATCGCCGTGGCGCAACGGTACGCCGGACAGCGACGTGCCGTTGCTGCTGTGATCGTGGAGTTCCCACAGCCCGCCCACCCAGCGGATATGGGCGTGAACACGGGACACCGACGCATCCCGGATGACCGTATCGCAACGCGCGGCGTCCCGGCCGAACACGTGATACGCGCGGAGCAGGCACGCTTCCCCGGAAGAATCGTTCATGAGTATCGCCATGGCTGCCCCGTATCGAATCCGCCCGGGTCGCTCGAGTGACGCATCGACGCCCAGGCAAACGATTGCTTCAGTGAACGCGAACGATGTCGCCCGTTCGCCGCCTCGTTATCCGTTTCTTCGTCAGCTTCTTTTCGGATCGTTGCTCATCCGGCACGCGTTGTTTCGACTGATTGAATGGCCGGCTGTATTGTTGTCTTGAAATCGAGCAACCTGATGAAAATCCTGCCAAATAAAATCATGCATCGCAATCGAAACACTCAAATTATTCCTTGATATTGCAATGCTTTACATTTTCGACCGATTTTTAGATCGCATATAAAGGGTCGTAAATTTGAATCCCCCACAGAGCCCCGTCTGGCTTATGCGGAGCGGAAGCAGTCACATTGAATGACGAGACGAACTTAAATACCTTTGCAGGCGCGGATGTTTTGTTTGATTAAAAGGAAATAAATTAAATAGTTTCGTTGGTTTAAATAATTCCATTCGATGTTTTGGCGGATTGCATTAAAAGAGTTACTGCGGGGTTAAGGTGTCGCATCCGATATTTCGGCGGGTGTCGGCGGCCAAGCGGGTACCGGCACGCCGCCGCGTCACGATCGATTGCCGGCAACGGCTGAAAGCAGGCAAGACGTCGACGATTCGATCGCCGTGATCGCCCGGCCGGAAGGTCGATGGAACGCATCGGCAACAACCGCCGCTGCAAGCGGCAGGCTCGCAAAAAACGGGGCCGCTATCGCCCGTGCAACTCACGGCTTGATCATCCGGCCTGCGCGTGGCGACACTTTGTCGGGAAGAAGTCGCGCGGCAACTCCGATTCTTGCGATGGAACGGGAATGCGCCATCGTGAGGGCCGGTCCGTTTTATGAGCGCACCGCACGGCCTCACGCACGATCCAGCTTCCCGATCACCTTGAAGTCAAGCGCATACCGCGTTCCGTGAGGTTGGCGGGGCCGAACCGCGCAATCATTCCCCGCCGTCCCGGATGCTCGAGATGCCCGGTGTTCGGCGGCGCAAAGCCGACAGACCACATGTCCGAAAATGGCGCACGTCGCGGGCGCCCGGGATATACGATGTCACTCATGCCTACCCCCATCGACACCCCCGACAGCGACGCCTGCTACCTGGCGCTGAAGGCGCACGACGCGCGCTTCGACGGCTCCTTTTTCGCGGCCGTCACCAGCACCGGCATCTACTGCCGTCCGGTGTGTCGCGTGAAAACGCCACGTCGCGAGAACCTCCGCTTCTACCGTC
The DNA here is from genome assembly GCF_019425585.1 of Burkholderia sp. COPS. Classification (NCBI taxonomy): domain Bacteria; kingdom Pseudomonadati; phylum Pseudomonadota; class Betaproteobacteria; order Burkholderiales; family Burkholderiaceae; genus Burkholderia; species Burkholderia sp. COPS. Next base: position 247,678 of record NZ_WIXR01000009.1, read on the forward strand.
ACGCGGCAGAAGCAGAAGCGGCCGGTTTCAGGCCCTGCTTGCGTTGCCGCCCCGAATTGGCCCCGCGCGCAGCATCCTGGAGCACGGAGGACGCTTCGCGCATCCTGGCCCTGCAGGCCGCAAGGTTGATGGATGAACCCGACGCATGGCGGCACATGACCTCCGCGCGCCCGATCTTCGGGCAGTCGAGCGGCGGCTTGATGCCGCGCATTGCGCAACGGCTGGGCGTGACCGACCGCCATCTGCGCCGCATTTTCGACGCACACTTCGGCGTATCGCCGCTTCAGTACCTTCAAACACGCCGGCTGTTGGCAGCCAAGCAGCTGATTGCCGACACCCGATTGCCGATGAGCCAGGTCGCGGCGTCCAGCGGCTTTTCCAGCGTCCGACGCTTCAACGATGCCTTCTCGCGCCACTACGGCCTGAATCCCAGCGCCTTGCGCCGGGCCAGATCCGCGTCCGATGGACAAGGCGTGACCGTGCGACTCGGCTGGCGACCGCCCTATGACGTACAGGCAATGGTGGGCTTCTTGCGCCTGCGCGCGTTGCCCGGCGTGGAGCAGGTCGCGGGCCTGGAATACACGCGAACGCTGCGGCTTGTGCAAGGTGCGCAGGCGCGTAGCGGCTGGTTGCGCGCTCGCTTCGACGAAGATCGCGCGCAGGCCGTGCTGACGATCAGCGATTCATTGGCCGCCGCCCTGCCGGCGCTGATCAACCGTGTGCGCGCCGCGTTCGATCTGGACGCCGACCCGATCGCCATCCACGCGGCTCTGCACGCCGCGTTCCCGTCGGGCGAAGGCTTGCGCGTGCCGGGCACACTCGACGGCTTCGAGCTGGCGGTGCGCGCCATACTGGGCCAGCAGGTCACCGTGGCCGCTGCACGCACACTGGGCGCGCGACTGGTTGCGGCCTTCGGCGATCCGATCAAAACGCCTGTCGCGGGTCTGGACCGTCTCTTTCCCACGCCTGCTGCCCTGGCGGCCGCCACCGGCGATGAGCTCGGCCGCCTGGGCATCACGCGGCAACGCCAGACCGCGCTGCATGCGCTGGCGCATGCCGTGCTGGACGGGCGCATCGCTTTGCATCCCGGCGTAGACGTCGCTGCGACTTGCGCCGAATTGTGTGCGTTGCCCGGCATCGGCGACTGGACGGCGCAGTACATCGCCATGCGCGCGCTGCGCTGGCCCGACGCCTTTCCCGCCGGCGACGTCGCGTTGCAAAAAGCCCTGGGTGTAGGTAGCGCCCGTGCCGCGGCACAAGCCGCCGAGAAATGGCGGCCCTGGCGCGGCTATTCGGTGCTGCGTGCGTGGCATGCGATGAATCACGGTGCTTCTGCCTGACTACGACTCATATCGACATCTTTCCCGGCCGCGTGACTCGTCACACCGGAAGCGATCAACTTGCACGATGAATTCAATCACACGGATCCCGAGCACGGTACCTGCTCAGAGCGATTTGTTCGGAAGCAGCGACGCCGAATTCTCGATAGACGAGTCCTTCGGATCGGCAAGGCGTTTCGATCTCGACGCTCATTCCTGGATCGACATCGTGCCCGGATGGATTTCGGGGGCTTCGCTGCTCTATGAGCAGTTGCGCAACAGCGTTCCGTGGCTCGAGTACGATCGGCGCATGTTCAACCAGGTGTTCCGCGAGCCGCGCATGACGGCGGTGTACAAGCATGTCGCCGATGTGCCCGACGCGCGCCTGCTGCAGGCCGTGCGCGCGCTATCGCGTCACTACGGCGTGGAATACGACGGCCTGTGGATGAACCTCTATCGCAACGGGCAAGACAGTACAGGCTGGCATCGCGACCACGGCTCGTGCCGGAAGCTCGACTGCATCGTGCCCGTCCTGACGCTCGGCACGATACGCCGGTTCCTGATCAAGCCGATCAAGGGCGGCCGCTCCATGACCTTCAAGCCGTCTTCCGGAGACCTGGTGGTGATGGGAGGGCGCGCGCAGCAAGACTGGGTGCACTGTGTGCCCAAGGAACCGGAAATCGACGGCACGCGGATCAGCGTCAACTTCATGAGCTCGGCGCAGGGCGTGAGGGATTAGCACACGAAGCCGCCGAGATCTGGCGGTGTGACGCCTCTCGACACGAAGACAATCCGCATGGGTATTCATCCGGGCCGCGTGCGCGTGGAGGCCGCCTTACCGCTGCGCAGTGGCGTGAAGTTGACCCCGTCGTTCCGGACAAAGCCTCGCACTGCGGTCGATGAATCCCCGGTGCGTCAAGACAATGGCTGCGCTCAATTCACGATCGGGGTTGCGCGGCACGCGTCAGACGGATCGCATCGGGCCGTGCCGATCTTTCGCTCCTGGATCGATGGGGCACTTCATCGTGTCTTGAAAGGGATTTTCTATCTTCGACTACCACGACGCGAGGCGCCCGACCAGAGCAATGCAGGCAACTGCCGCGAAGACAGAACCGGCTCGTCGGACGCACGCAATCCGGGCAAGCGATGCCACGCCACGCCGGGTTCACGATGATGCTGTTGGTGGTAGTTGATGTTGTACGGCCAAATAAAGAAGCGGCCCAGTAACCCGACACGCCACGAATAAGTCCAGTCATTCCAGCCAGCCGTGACACCCGGCCCGCCGCTGTGCTCGGCAATGCTACGGATCTTCTGCACCAGCGCGCCAATTGTCACGAGAGGCACGAACCAAAGCGCCGCCAGCGTCAACAGCTCGCGTACCGTGCAGGCATGCACGAGCGGCACGAGCAGGATGCCCCATGTCGATATCGCAGCGAGCAGCGGCAGTGACATGGGCGCACCACGCCCGTTCGCTCGCCGGTATGCGCGCATGTTTTTCACCATGTTGACCACGAACAGGTCACCGAGCAGTTGCCGGATGAGCGGGAGTGTGTCGAGTGGCTCGAATTTCCATGGCTGCGCGTGGTACAGATAATTCCGCTCAGGATCGTCTGCAGTCCCGACGTGTCGATGGTGTGCAAGATGCAACGGGCGATAGAATTCGATGGGCACGAGCCCCGGTACGCCGATTGCCAGGTTGATCAGAAAGTCGTTCGCGAAACGGCGGCGGGTCAAATGGTAGTGTGTCGCGTCGTGATACAGAATGAACAACGCGTGTTGCCGCGTCGCGACAATGACGGCGGCGACGAGGTAACCGCCCCAATGGCCCACCGACAACGCAACTCGTAGCGTAACTACGATACATAGCCATTCAAGCAGCAGTGCCGCAGCCGTACGCAGGTCGACATCGAGACGAATGAGCGCGGTCGTCGCACCGCCAACGCCGACGCCGAGTGCGAGCCCCGCGAGCATGTCCGCGAGCAGATGCTGCCCGGTCGTCAAGACCGTGAGCGCGAGTATTGCGCTCCACGCCGCGTAATAGCGCGCTGCGCGGACCCGTAGCGCAGCCAATACCACGGTTACCGCCACAGGCAACGCAACATGCCCGCATGGACTCGCGGCAAGTGGGGTGTCGATCCGATACAGCCATGCGATCCATCCCGACACAGCCGGCGACCGGCTCACGGCAGTCGGCCAGAACAGATGACTGACGATGCACAGGCCTGCGGCAAGCGCGCCGGCGAAAAACGCGGGCAGCAGCCAATTGCGGCCTCGGCCGAACCAGACAATCGACGGCATCACGAGCGCGTAACTCAAATAAAGCGGCACACTGGCGGACACGCGCGGAATAACCGCATCGTACGGCCACGGACGCAGCACCACCACGGGCGCCATCGGCGCGTGCGTAACCCAGAAGTAGAGCGCGCCCGACACGACGACATAGATTGCGAGCCACCGCCACGCGTCGAACGCTGACGGTATATAGGAGAGGGAAACAGAAGGTATGGCGCGCATGTGAAAAATGGAGCGGCTCGATCGCGTATCATGATAAATCGTTTCAGCTCGCATGAATAACGACGCTATGCCGCTTCGAGCCAGTTCCATGACACGTGCGCAGCTGCGCGACGTCGACGTTGCACACATGTACGCGCTCTACTCGACCTGTTACCGGGATACGGAACAGGCACGCTTCGAACACGATCTCGACGACAAGACACATTGCGTCATCATGCGCGATGACACCGGCAAGCTGCGCGGCTTCTCCACGTTGAAACTGTACGAACAGCAGTGGGGCGACACCACACTGCGCATCCTGTTTTCCGGCGACACGATCGTGGATCCGGCCTGCTGGGGCAGCCAGCAACTCGCGTTTTGCTGGATTCGACTCGCCGGCGAGCTCAAACGCAACTCGCCTGACCGGGCACTATACTGGTTCCTGATCTGCAAAGGGCATCGCACGTACCGCTACTTGCGAGCGTTCGCGCATGATTTCACCCCGCGATTCGACCGACCGGCTGAGCCCTTGCGTCAGGCACTGCTCGATCATCTGGCTGTCGAGCGCTTCGGGCACGCATACGACGCCGCGTCCGGCGTGCTCAATTTCCCCACACCGCAAGGCCGCCTTGCTCCAGCCCTCGCCGAAGTGCCGGACGCGCATCGGCGGCTGCCGGATGTCGCCTATTTTCTGGAGCGCAATCCAGAATACGCGCACGGAAACGAGCTCGTCTGCCTGTGTGAACTGACGCCGGAAAACCTGCGCCCGATGGCAAGACGCATCTTCACCGGTGAATGAGCCAATGACGCGGATCCGGCCAGCCACAGCGTCCGACAACGAACGGCTTCTCGCGTTTCAAACACGTTACGCGATGCTCGGCGGGATGCCGCTTCGCTTCGATCGCTCACCGGATTACTTCGCACTGCATCGTTGTCATTCGAACGACTATCGAACCTGGCTTGCGGAGGACAGCGCCGGGCACGTCAAGGGAATGGCCAGCATGGTCGTTCGTGACGGCTACCTCGCCGGCGAGAAGCAGCGCATCGCTTACCTCGGTGACTTGCGCATCGCACCCGATCGAGAACTGGCACGCTCGTGGGTCGATTATGTCGTCGATCGCCTCGCTGATCTCGCCCGGCACGAAGATGTGCAGCATACGTACTGCTGCGTCATTCGCGACAACCGGATCGCAGCGCAATCGCTATTCAGGGCAGGCAAGCGGACCCGGCTCGGATTTCGACATTGGCGCGGCTACAGTAACGTATCGATCTATGCGCGACGTATTGCTGCGCGGCGCGCCGACTCCGTCAGGATCACGAACGCGTCGTCCAGCGATGCCGACGCGCTCCGCGCATTCCTGGACCAGGAGTCGCGCTCCCAACCCTTCGGCTGCGTCTTTACGGCGGACGAATTCGCGCGCCGCCTGAACGCCTGGCCCGACTTCGGAATCGAGCGCTTTCTGGTCGCACGCAATGCGCAGGGGCGTATCGTGGGCTGCGTTGCTCCGTGGGATGCGGGACGTATCAAGCGCATCGTACTGGAACGTCTGCCGCGCTCACTCGGTGCGTTGCGTCACGGCGTCAACGCCATCGCGCCGTTGCTCGGACGCCCTCCCATCGCAGCACCCGGCCAGCCGCTTCAGGACATCTACCTGACTCATCTGCATGTGAGCGGACGCGACCCGGACATCGCACAGGCACTGCTCGATGCAGTCTGGCAACGAGAGCGGAGCCGCTATGCGTTGCTGCAGCTTTGCCTGTACGATCACGATCCGCTATGGTCCGCGTTGCGTGGCTATCGGTACACCGCGCTGCCGATGGATCTGTATACGCTATCCACGCCCGGCGCGACCGCACTCGATCCGGGCGGCACCGAAGCGATCCCGGGATTCGAGATCTATCTCGTCTGACCGCTCGCGACCGCTGCCGCTCGCGTGTCGTTCAGGAGCGCAACGAGTGCAAGCCAGAAACGCCCCGCATCGAAACCGGCGCCGCCGAGTACAGGCTGGCCATGGTCGAGATGCGGCACGCATACTTGAGGCATGCCGCGAATCGTCTGGTGGTCCAGGTAGAACTGTCCGTCATGCGCACAACCGGGACGGTAGCGGTCGAGGCGTGAGTGATGTGCGTCGAACCGGGACGTGCGTTCGATCGACCAGCTCACGACATGCACGCAGTGCAGGTCACCAGGCACCGCAGACAGCAGATTCGCGATGCCGGCGTCGCGCTCGCTGCCGATATCTCGCGAGCCTGCATACAGCCAGCGTGTGCGCAACAATCTCCCGGCGGCTCGACCCAGCCATGCGGGACCGATGCGCGCCCCACGTTGCCCGAGCAGCCCGTCGACGATCGCACTCGGGCCGACCGGCGGCTGAACGAGTGCGATACCGTCGCAGCGAGCACGAAGCCCTGAATCCGCATGCAGCGCCGCCAATGCATCGAGCCCGCCCTTGCTATGGGTGAGGACAATAAAGCGGCGATCGGCAGGCAGGCGCGCATGCAGGTAGCGCACGATATGCGCGCCCTGCTCGGCAACCGCGCGCGACGAGCGGACCGGCACACGCAGGACTGGGTACCGCGCGGCACGCAACGCCCGCACGGCATGCCGGAAGCAGGCAGGTATCCACTCGGAATAGAGTCCCGCAATCAGCACGACGACGGTCTCCGGGCATGCGTGGGTGCCGTGCGCATGCCAGCATTCGATGAAGTGCCCGGTCCAGTCGATTGCTGCGGGCGCCGGTTCGAACGGCGTCGACGGGTAGTGTTGCCGCCACTCGTCGAAGCCGGACGGCGACCATGCCGGACGCCGTGCGTTCATGCCGGCTCCGTTGTCACGCCATCGGCAGCGAGTGCCGCACGGGCAGCAGCCAGCGTGGCCGGATTCCCGATTCGCGCAGGGTGAAAACGCGGCGAGAACCAAGCCAGCCACGCGGGCAGCACGCGGGTGACGATGCCCGGCGCGCCGAACAGCCACCAGCCAAGCTGTGCCCAGCTTCGCCAATTGCCGGCGCCGCGGTCGGCACGCGCGAGACGAACGATGAAATAGCCCAGATCGACGATGAAGCATGCCGTGACGCCGAGCATCGCCGCCGTCCGTATGAAATAGCGCTTGATCGCGCCACCGCCGCAAGCGCGAAATACGTCGAACGCGACGGCCTTGTGTTCGGTTTCCTCGATCGCATGCCATCGCCAGATCGCGGCCATCGACGGGTCGACGCCGTCGAGAATGGCCGGATCACGCAACAGCAGATCGGCCAGAATGGCCGTGTAGTGCTCAAGACATGCCGTGAAGGTCAATTGAAGCAGCGGCGACGCGACACGCCGGCATTGTTGCTGCCGTCTCCGCATGAGCGCCTCGAGTGCGTCGACCGGCATGCCCTGGCGAGCCAGGCGCCGGTTATACGCGCGATGCTCGCGGATGTGGGCGGCTTCCTGGTACAGGAAAGCATCCACTTGAGCGGCGAGTGTGTCATCGACCGGCAGCGCGTCGCGGTACTGCCTCACGCTATCGACAAAGAACTTCTCGCCGAGCGGAAACATGATCGAGAACGCGTCGAAAAAGCGCGTCACGAGGCGTTTGTCACGATACCAATAGCGCGGAATGTGGTCGGCAAAACAAAAACGCGGATTGCGCCGACGGATGTCTGCCGCGTCGTTGCAGCGCTCATGCATGGAATCGTCGGTTCGTTTGGCGGACATGGTCGCGGTCGATCGTGGCGTAACGCGCAAGATCAGCGCAGGCGGGCGTATTGTTCGATGATGGCGATCGAAGGTATGCTCTGCGTCGCCGCCACCATCCATGTCCGAATTGTATGTTCGTTGCCAATGCAAGCGCCATAGATAAATGTTCGCGACGGTTCGATCGGCTGAATCTCTGCGTGCTCGCGCTGCAGAGCGTTGCATGGGCCGGCATCCTGACGTGGCTGTCGCACGGTACGAGCCCCTTGCGCTGGGTGTCGCTCGTACCGTTCTGCCTGATCATGCAAGGTGTGTTTTCGATGATGCACGAAACTTTCCACGGTTTCGGGCATCGGCGCGGAGCAGTCAACTACCTGATGATGTGGTGGGCATCGGCGATGTTCGGCGCGGCCGCAACGCTGATCCACGTGAATCATCTCGGCCACCACGTGCGGAATCGAACGCTCGCGGAGCGGGTGGACTTCGTCGAGCCGGACGCTTCGCTGTGGCGCAAGCGAATCGAATACTACGCGGCGATCGTCGGCGGCATCTGGTTCGCGAGTTTCGCGGGCAGCTTCGTCCTGGCCGTGCTTCCGAGTCGCGTCCCGTATGGCTGGGCGAAGTACGGACGCGACAACACGTATGCGGCTGCGTTCAAAGACTTCGACCAGGCCGATTTTCGACGAATTCGCTACGAAACCCTCGCAGGCGTGGCCGCGTGGATCGCACTGGGCGCATTGCTGGACTGGCGCGTGCTCGATATCGCGCTTGCCTATCTCGCATTCGCGTTTTCGTGGTCGTCGCTTCAGTGGGTGTATCACATGCACACGCCGCTCGACGTTGTCGAGGGCACATACAACATGCGCGCCCCCACACTGATCCGCTGGGCATTCCTCAACTTCAACTACAACCTGACGCATCACCGGCATCCGAGCCTGCGCTGGCAGGAGCTTCATGCCTGCTCCGACGCGGCGGAGACGCGACCGCTGTGGTACGGTTGGCTGCATGTGTTCGACGCGCCCCGGCGCTTGCCCGGCGATCTGACACAGCTCGAAAAGACCTATTTCTGACGAGAGGATGCACGTGCGTGCACAAGATGCGTGGGCCGCGTTTAGCGCTGCTGCAGAACCCTTCCGTCACGCGTGGCTCACCGCGCTCGATGCGCCGGGCGACGCGCAGGCAACCGTTCTGTCACGCTTGCTCGCCGCGAATCGGAACACGGCGTTCGGCATGGCCAACGGGTTTGCCGATATCGCGGATCCAGCGCAATTTCGCGAGCGCGTGCCGGCAACCTCCTACGCCGGCATGTCCCGATGGATCGATCGTGCCCTCCAGGAGTCCGCTCCGATCCTGACCGACCAGGCGCCACGCTTCTTCGAGCGCACCAGCGGCGGCAGCGAGCTGCAAAAGCTCATTCCCTATACGCCAGCCTTTCTCGAAGAATTGCAGTTCGCGCTGATCGTCTGGCTCGCCGATCTGCATCGCACCGTGCCCGGCGTCGCGGCCGGGCGCGCTTACTGGTCGATGTCGCCGCCAATGCAAGCGCGCGAACGCGCCCCCAACGGCATCATGATCGGATCGGACAGCGATCTCGATTACCTGGCTGGCAGCCCGCTCGTCGATCTACTGCCGACGCTCGTCGCCCCGTCGCTGTCGGGTAATGGTCGGGCGTGGCGCAACGAAACGTTACGCGCGCTTATCGCCGCCGACGATCTCGCCTTCATCAGCGTATGGAGCCCGACCTTCCTGACCAGTCTGCTTCGTCCGCTGTTCGACCACGCCGCACCGCAGCGCCGCGATACGCTCACCTTCCTGTTCGATTCGCTGCCGTCGATCCGTATGGCAGCGCTGCGACGCGCACTCGACGATGGCCACTGCGGCCGGCTGTGGCCGCAGCTCGCGGCAGTGAGTTGCTGGATGGACGGTCCAAGCAAAGGCTACGCCACTCATGCCCGCACCTTGTTTCCTCAGGCGGCATGGCTTCCGAAAGGCTTGTTTTCCACCGAGGCGGTGGTCAGCCTGCCGTTCGGCGATACGACCGGCTGTCCCCTCGCCGTCTGCAGCCACTTCCTGGAGTTTCTGCTCGACGACGGAACCGCGATTGGCGTGGAAGAACTGAAGCCGGGCGATACCGTCGAGGTCGTCGTGACGACGGGAGGCGGCCTGTACCGCTATCGGCTCGGCGATCGGGTCCGTGTGACCGGATATGCGGGACGGACGCCATGCGTGGCCTTCGTCGGGCGGGCTGGCACGCAAAGCGATCTGGTCGGTGAAAAGCTGGACGAAGCCTATCTGGCTGCGTCGCTTTCCGACGTGCTGCAACCGGGCGATGAAGGTTGCGTGATTCCGTGCGCAGACGCGGATCCGCCCCATTACCTGCTGTTGCTTGCCAGCGGTACGCAGGACGTCGCCGCCTTGCGCGATGCGCTGGAACAGGCTCTCGCCCGCGCTTTTCACTACCGGCACGCACGCACGGTCGGCCAGCTTGGCCCGTTGCGCGCGGTTCGCATGCCCGGAGGCGCCGCCCAGCTGGCGGATCTCGTCCAGCGAGCCCACGAGCGTGCAGGTATCCGGGCCGGCGATGTCAAACCCCGCGCCCTGGTGGCCAAGCCCGCCGTGGTGAACGCACTCCGCGCCTTCATCGAGGACACGTGCTCATGTTGAACATATCGATCGCATCGACGCATCCCCCGTGCGACGAATCCGTGCCGGACGCCGATGGCGAAGCCTTCGGCGCGCTGGTCGAGCAATGGTACGTCGCGGGCACCGAAGCCGACGTCAAGCGCGACAAGCCGTTCGGCACGCGGGTACTCGGCCTCGGCATCGTGCTGTTCCGGACGGCCGGCGGCGAGATCGTCGCGCTCGTCGATCAATGCGTGCATCGCGGCACCCGGTTGTCGGCCGGGAAGGTCATCGACGGCTGCCTCGTCTGTCCGTATCACGGCTGGCACTATGACCAGCACGGCAGCGTCACCCGAATTCCCAGCATCGACGGCGCGAGCGCCGCACCGCCCGGTACGACCTACCCGTATCGTCAGCGCAGGTTACCGGTGCTGACTCGGCATGGCCTCGTCTGGGTCTATCGCGGGCGAGACGATCCAGCGCTGAAGCGGCCGTTCGACATGCCGCACTACGGCGAACGGCCGTGGCAGTCGTACTACATGGTCAATACGTTCGATGGCGACCTCGGTGCGCTGGTCGAGAACTTCATGGACGTCCCGCATACGGTGTTCGTGCACGACCGGATCTTCCGCTCATCCACTGGACGGCGACTACGGGCATCCGTCGAACTCAAGCAGCAGAGCGTCGAGGTCACGTATCACGATGACGGCGACAAGATCGGCATGCTGGACTGGCTGACCAATCCGTCCGGGGAACCGCTTCGGCATACCGATCATTTTTATGCACCGAACGTCACGCGGTGCGACTATCACTGGGGCAGCCGATCGAGTTTTCTGATCGTCAGCCAGATCACGCCGCTCGACACGCGTCGATCGCGTGTCTATACGTACATCGCCTATCGCTTTGCGTTGCCCGCTGCGGTGCTGCGTGCGCTGAAACCGCTGCTGCACCTCTACACGCATTCCGTGATCCAGCAAGACGTGCGAATCATGCGTGCGCACCGCGAGGGACTCGACAACGCCGCAGGCTTCACCCCGTCGAGCGTGCGCGCCGATGTGGTCCACATTGCGATCGGCCGGTTGTTGGCCGCGGCGCAGCGTGGCGAGCCGTTGCCCGATGCGCAATGCGGCACGAAGCCGATGGAATTCGTGATCTGAGCGTCACGGGCACGATCGGGCGAAGCCGGTCGGCTTGACCGGCGCACCGCCCGCGTGCCCCGTATTTCCGTTAGCCGCCGGTCTGATCCTGGCTCGCGATCAGGCGTGCTCCGCATGCCAGCAAGTCGCCGTCGCAGGCGGCAACTTGCCCTTGAGCAAAAGCCGCACGATACTTGCGCATCATATTGTTCGGGTCGCGCGCCAGCTCGTCCGCAAATACTGCTCGCTCCACACCGAACGGCTGAACGGCCGGCCGAGGCCCGCTTGCAGCTTTTCGGCAACCTCCCCGTAAATCAGCCTTCGGTATTGAGCGACATCGATTCCGCTACGCGTACTTGTCGCCGACCGTACTACGAATCGGATGAGTGTCGTAGACGATGATCATCCGTTCGATGAGCCCCGCGATGTCGAACTCGAACACGTCGACGCACTCGAAGCGCGCCGCCGATCCGTCTTTCAGGCCCCAGTCGTAGATGAAGTAACCTGTCGCACGTCGAGCCCCGCTCGCGCTGACGCAGATATCGATCGGTGTAATCTTGCTTTCTCCCGACGCGGCAGCGACCTTCGAAAAGAAGGGCTCAGGGTGCATCCAGCCGAGAAATGGCGAGAAAATCTGCGCGTCCGGCGTAAATAGCGCGCAGATGGCACCGACATCGCCTCGCTCCAGTTCCCGAAGGTACGCGCGAACCTGTTCCGTATATAGTGATCCCGACGTTGAGTCCAAAATTATCCTCCGATCATTCGTCGACAACCCCGTTCATTCGCAAGAACAGGGCATCCGGTAGACGCACGATAGCGACGCACCGATGACCGAACAATCGAAAAATATGCAATCCGGGTATGCAGCGCATACATATCCGCTGGCTGACCTGACGCGGCCCCTCCCACCGCTGGCAGCGATTCAGTCATTCGTCGCCGCGGCGCAGCTTGGCAGCGTCAGCAAGGCCGCGGCTCATCTATGCCGTACGCAAGGCGCGGTGAGCCGCCAGATACAGCAGCTGGAAACACATTATCGATGCGCGCTCTTTGTGCGCCATGTATCGGGGCTGACGTTGACGGCGGAAGGAAATGGACTGCTGACGGTCGCGGTCAACGTGCTCACGCAATTGGTTCAGCACGCGGACATCCATGCACGGACGACCTCGGTTCTCACCTTGACGTTGCCGTCCACGTTCGCCATTCGCTGGTTGCTCCCGCGGCTGCCGGACATTCATCGCGCCATGAGCGGGACGGAGCTTCGTATTTCGACATCCGCGGACGATACGCCAGATTTCACTACGTCCGACGTCGATGCGATCATTGTGCGAGGCACGGGACAGTGGACCGGTATGGAAGCGCTACCGCTGTTTTCCGAGACGCTCACGCCGATGTGCGCGCCCGCATTGGCAACATCACTGCGATCCGTTGCCGATCTTGCGCATGTCGAGTTGCTCCATCCCGGGCCCAGCCACGCGGAGTGGAGATGCTGGCTCGATCATGTTGGGGCGCTCCAGATCGATGCGGACCGTGGACTTGTATTCGATACCCTCGAATTGACGCTCGCGGCATCGGCGGAAGGACACGGAATTGCAATCGGCGACCCACGAATGGCACGAGACCGGCTCCGTGCCGGATCGCTGGTGACGCCGTTTGAGGAGGTGGTTCACGACGGCCTTTCCTACTTCCTCGTATATCCGTCCCAACGTGCGGCACAACCGAAAATTCGAGCCCTCGCCGACATCTTGCTGCGGCTTGCGCGAGAAGACTGACCTGCTCTTTTCCCGTCGCGCCGGTTTGGTCAACGCTTGTGGACAACCGAATCGAGCACGAAGCTGGTCGTCATGTTCTGCACACCGTCCATCGCACTGATCGTCGCCCAGATGTCGCTGATGCGCTCGTGTGTGGCGGCTTCTATCTGTACGAGCAAATCGACCTCGCCGCTGAGCACCGCGCAATCGCGCACCTCGGCGATCCGCTCGAGTGCGGCAAGCACGTCCGCACCGCGCATCCGGTCCTTGCGGTAAACCAGCATCACGGCGCGCACCGGCACGACCTCGTCGGGCAATGCGAGCCGCACCGTATAGCCTGCAATGATGTTCAGCGCTTCGAGCCGGTCGATCCGGTTCCGGACCGCCTGCCTGGACAGACCGATCCTGTCGGCCAGCACCGCGAGCGGAATCCGCGCATCGGCACACAACGCGTCGATTATCTTCTGGTCCAGGCCGTCGATCTTCATTCGCCGAACCCGGTATGCCGGGCGCCGCGTGCATCGACCGCGTCGCGTAATGCCGCGATGTGGTCGGGGCCGATTCCGCAGCATCCGCCGACGATCTGCGCGCCCAGCGCAAGCCACTGCTCCGCCCATCTTGCATAGCCGGGCGGATCGACGTCGCCGCGCAAACCGTGGAGTTCCTCGTTCGCACGCGCATCGGCGCGCTGAGGCGGAAACGCGTTCGCATAGGCACCGATCACGAGCGACCTCCCCGTTCGCGCGAGCGTGCGCTGCACCGTCTCGATCGCCGCACCCATCGCCTCCGGCTGGCTGCAATTGAACAGCAGCGCGGTCGCGCGCGCGGACACGGCGGCGTCGATCGCTTCGTCGAGCGTCTGCCCCGATCGCAATACCGGCGTGGCGCCTGCTTCGACGTCATCGCGCAGCGTGAACGAGACCCAGAGCGGCTTCGGATTCTCACCCAGCGCTCGCCGGACCGCGCCGATCTCGTCGGTCAGGCTCTGCGTCTCGGCCAGCCAAAGGTCGACGTACGGATCGAGCCCATCGACGAGCGTCGCCAAGATGGCATCGGCGCGCGCCGCGTCGAACAGGTCGGGGCGGTAGGAACCGCCCGTCGGCGGAAGCGATCCTGCAACGCGCACGGGCCGCCCTGCGCGGTCCGCCGCTTGCCGCGCGAGTTGCCCGGCAAGGGCCGCGAGCGCGGCTCCGTCGCGACGAAACCGCTCGTCGCCGATATGGAACGGTACGACCGCATAGCTGTTCGCGGTGATCACGTCGGCACCCGCCGCGACGAATGCGTCGTGCGCAAGGCCGACGTAATGCGGCGCTTCCATCAGCGCGAGTGCCGACCACTCCGGCTGCCTGAACGGCGCTCCCATCCGCGCCAGTTCGCGCCCCATGCCTCCGTCGAGTACTGTGATGTCATGCATAGTCCGTGCTCCGTCGTTGCAATCCGCGCATCTCGTGCCCGAATCGATTCAAAGGTCGGCGCGACGCGCGCGAGTCGTCGATCGAGCGTGCGCGCTGGTCCGTGTCAGATCTGCTCCAATGCTTGCGCGACATCGCTTTTCAGGTCGTCGATGTGCTCGATGCCGACCGAATAGCGGATGAAATTGAGCGGAATGTCGGCAGCGCGCATTTGCTCCGCCGACATCGTGCCCGCCCACATGGATGCCGTATGGATCGCGAGCGAATCGACGCCGCCGAGATTGCCTGCATTCAGGGGCAAGCGCAGCGCCTCGACAAAGCGCTGCGCTTCGCCGTAGCCTCCCCGCACGCCAAACGCCACCACACCGCCGAAGCCGCGCATCTGCCGGCATGCGAGTGCGTGCTGCGGATGGCTGCGCAGGCCCGGATAAAACACGCGTTCGATCTTCGCGTGCGCTTCGAGGAATTCGGCGAGCGCCTGGGCGTTCGCGTTGATCCGCTCGACGCGCATCGGCAGCGTGCGCAGCCCGCGCAGCAGCAGCCACGCGTCCATCGGGGACAGCACCGAGCCGAGCGTGATGTGCGTATGCCAGATCTGCTCGGCGAGCACGCGGCTCGTACAGATCACGCCGCCGGTCAGGTCGTGATGGCCGCCCAGATACTTGGTCGCGCTGTGCACGACGATGTCGACCCCGAGCCGGTGCGGCTGCTGGTTGACCGGCGACGCGAACGTGTTGTCCGCGAGCGTCAGGATGCCGCGCGCCCTTGCGATTTCCGTCACCGCGGCGATGTCGGTCACGAGCAACAGCGGATTGACCGGCGACTCGAGCACGATCAGCCGCGTGTTCGGCCGGATCGCACGATCGAACGCGCTCACGTCGGTCTGGTCGACGAACGTCACCTCGACGCCGAACCGGCGCAGCATGTCGTCGAGCATTTTCGTGGTGCTCATGTAATGACGCGTCTGGCCGACGACGTGATCGCCGGCCTTCACGACACTGAGGATCGCGGTCGCGATCGCGCCCATTCCGGACGCGGTGACGAGCGCGGTCTCGGTGCCTTCGAGCTCCGCCATGACCGCCTTCACGCGCTCGTGAACCGGATTGCCGTAGCGGGTGTAGTTGCGCGGATGCTGCGGCACGCTCGACATCTCCGCAAACTCCTCGCTGCCGGCTGCCTTGAACACCGCCGAATAGTGAATCGCCGGCGCGACCGACTTCTCGTCGGTCACGTCGCGGTCCGCAGCCAGCGCCAGCGTTTCAAGCTTGTATCCCATGTCGTCCTCGGATCGTTCGTTGTGTCGCGTTATGCAGCGTCCGTCACGCACGCGCGCTGCCCAGATGGCGATTCAGCAGACCTTCGACACGTTTGAGTACGGTCGAAAGTACCGCAGTGATACCGACGTACACGATGCCGGCCAGCATCAGCGCGTCGGTCGTATAGGTTTCGATGGAGATGCGGCGCGCGACACCGGTCAGGTCGAGCACGGTGATCGTGCTGGCCAGCGCGGTCGACTTCAGTTGCAGCACGATCTCGTTGCCGAGCGTCGGTGCGACGATGCCGATCGCGCGCGGCACGATCACGAACCAGGTGAGCATGAACCGGCTCATCCCGAACGCGAGCGCGGCTTCCTTCTCGCCGGCGGGGACGCCGGCAATCCCGCCCCGGATGTCTTCGGCCATGTACGCCGCCAGATTGAGCGTCAGCGCGCACAACGCACACGAGAACGATCCGCCGACCAGCAGCCACAGAGGCGACGCACGCACGACCGAGAACTGCGCAAGCCCGTAATACAGCACGAAAATCTGCACCAGCAGCGGCGTGCCGCGAAACACCGACATGAACAGGCGGCTCGGTGTCGACAGCCACGGGCGTGCCGACGTGCGCGCGACCGCCAGCGGCACCGCAAGCGCGAATGCAAGCGTGCACGACAGCACCAGCAGTTCGAGCGTGATCCATATGCCGCGCGCGATATCCGGGCCGGACTGCACGATGAGGGAAAGAAAGTCGTTCATCGCATGGCCCTCCTCAGGTGCGTTTTGCGTAACCGCGGCCCGCGATGCGCTCGAGCCACGCGAACACGGGGTTGGATGCGGCGAGAAAGCCGAAATAGACGATGCCGACCGTCACGTAGAAGACGAATGGCTGCTTGGTGAACTGCGCGGCGATGTTGGCCTTGCGCAGCATGTCCTCGAGCCCGACGATCGACACCAGCGAGGTGTCCTTCAGCAGGTTCTGCCACATGTTGTTCAGGCTCGGCAGGCAGATGCGCCACGCCTGCGGCAGGCGCACATGCCACAGTGTCTGCAGGCGTGACATTCCATACGCGCGCGCCGCCTCGATCTGTCCGGCCGGCACCGCGATGAACGCGCCGCGAAACATCTCCGACGCGTACGCGCCGAACACCACGGCGAGCGCGATCACGCCGGCGGAAAACGGGCTGATGACGATGGCGCCATCGAATTGCGCGTTGAGCAGATGCGACAGCCCGAAGTAGCAGATCAGCAGGATCAGGAACTCGGGAATGCCGCGCAGGAAATTGGTCAGCGCATAGGTCGCATGTCTGAGCCACCCCAGGCTCGACAGCTTTGCCGATGCGCCGGCGATGCCGAGCAGCATGCCGACGCACAGCGCGGCGACCGCGAGCTCCAGCGTGACGAGCGCGCCAGCCGCGATCTGCGCGCCGTAGTTCACCAAGATGTCCATCGTTATATCGCTCCTTGTGAGCCCGATTCGCGCAGGCCGCCGTCCGGCGACCGCGCGGTCCCGATGCGCGGTTATTGCGGCGCGATGCTGAACGGGAAATAGCGCTTGTTGGCTGCGGCGAACGTGCCGTCCGCCTGCACCTGCGCGATGCCCTTGTCGAACAGCGCCTTCAGCGGCGCGTCGCCCTTGCGTACCGCGATCGCCGTACCGTCGCCGAAGATCTCCGCATCGGCGATCGGCTTGCCGACGAAGTCGAAGCCTTCCTTCCTGCCGGCCTTCGTCAGCCAGTCGTACGCGACCGTGTTGTCGGCGAACACCGCATCGACGCGCCCAGCCTCGAGATCGAGCCAGGCCTCGTCGAGCGTCTGATAGACCTTCACGTTGACCCCCGACTTGCCCGCCGGCAGGCGGCGGCGCAGATAGGATTCGTGCGTCGAGGCCGTCTGAACGCCGATCGTCTTGCCGCGCAACGTGGCGGCGTTGTCCGTGATGCCCGAGCCCTGCTTCGCGACGAGCTGCACGGGTGCCGTCGTGAAAATGCGCGTGAAGTCCACCGACTGCTCGCGCTCCGGCGTCTTCGACATCTGCGCGAGCACCGCATCGATCTGTTTCGCCTTGAGCGCCGGAATCAGCGCGTCGAAATCCATCGTCACCCACTGGCACTTGACCTTCATCGTGTCGCACATCTTCTTGCCGATGTCGATCTCCATGCCCTGCAGCTTGCCGGATGCATCCTTGTATTCGAACGGCGCGTAATCGGCGAGCGTACCGATCCGCACGGCCTGCTCGGCATGCGCGACCGATCCGAGCAATGCCGCGCCCACGCACAGCGACTGAAGCAGCTTCTTCATGGTTTCCTCTCCCGTTGACAACGAATCCGCATCAGATGATGCTGGACAGAAACTTCTGGAAACGCGGCGATTTCTGGCTCGCGAACACCTCATCGGGACTGCCGTCTTCCTCGATTCTTCCCTGGTGGACGAACACGACGCGGTTCGCGACTTCGCGCGCAAATCCCATCTCGTGCGTGACGACGAGCATCGTGCGTCCCTCGTCGGCCAGCGAGCGCATCACCTTCAATACTTCGCTGACGAGCTCGGGATCGAGCGCGGACGTCGGCTCGTCGAACAGCATCACGTCGGGGTCGGTCGCGAGTGCACGTGCAATCGCGACGCGCTGCTGCTGGCCGCCCGACAGCTGGTTCGGATAGTGTTCGCACTTGCCGGCGAGCCCGACCCGTTCGAGCATCGCGATCGCCTTGTCGCGTGCGTCGCGCTTCGGCACGCCGAGCACGCGCGCCGGCACGAACATCACGTTCTGCAGCACGGTCATGTGCGCCCAGAGATTGAACTGCTGGAACACCATCGCGAGCTTGCGGCGCACGCGCATCACCTGCTGCGCATCGGCCGCGACGAGCGCGCCGTCGCGGCCCGCCGGCTTCAGCGCGAGCGTTTCGCCGTTCACGCAGATCCGGCCACGGTCCGGCGTTTCCAGCAGGTTGATGCATCTGAGGAACGTACTCTTGCCTGACCCGCTGCTGCCGAGGATCGATACGACCTCGTGATTCCTCGCGGTCAGCGAGATGCCCTTCAGCACCTCGACACCGCCGAACGACTTGTGAATATCCTCGACCACCAGCGCGTCCGCCGCCGGTTTGCATGCAGGAATTGCTGCTGGCATCCTCGACTCCTTCTTCGATACGTTGCTCACCACACCGCTCCGGTTCGCGCCGGCCCGCCAGGTGCCGGCGCTTGCGCATCAGCTCGACAGCCGCCGGTTGCGCCTGAAGCACACCACCTTCGGCTGTGTCATTTCCGTCATCGCGAACCGAACGCCTTCGCGGCCCAGCGACCCATGCTTGAATCCGCCGAACGGCATGCCGTCGAAGCGGTAATCGGACGAATCGTTGATCATCACGCCGCCCGCCTGGAGTCGCTCGGCCGCGCCAAGCGCCACCTCCAGCCGGCTGGTGAACACGCCAGCATGCAGGGCGCTCTCCGACGCATTGGCCGCGTCGAGCGCCTGCTGCAGGTCGGTGAATTTCTCGATCGTCACGACCGGCGCGAACACCTCGTCGGTCCATACGCGCGCGTCGTGCGGCACATCCGCCAACACCGTCGGTTCGTACAGCGCCCCGCGCCGCCGATGGCCGGTCAGCACCGTCGCACCGCGCGACACCGCTTCGTCGACCCAGCGTTCGACGCGGATCGCCTGTTCCTCGCCGATCATCGGCCCCATGTCGGTCGCATCGTCCAGTGGATCGCCGACGACCATCCTGCCGGTCAGCTCGACGAAATACCGGACGAACGGCTCGTATGCCGCCTCGGCGACGAAGATCCGCTGCGTGCCGATGCAGTTCTGTCCCGCTGCCCAGAACGCACCCGACACGCAGGATTCGGCGGCATCCTTCAGGTCGCAGTCGGCCATGACGATCACCGGCGCATTTCCACCGAGATCCATCGCGACCTTCTTGAGCCCCGCATCGCGCGTGATGGCTTCGCCGGTCTGCGGGCCGCCGGTAAAGGTCACCATCCGGATCCGCCGGTCGCGCACCAGCGCCGACGCGATATCCGCGCCGCCGTGCACGATCTGCAGCGCGTCGCGCGACGCCCCGGCTTCCCACAGAACCTCGACGAGCGCCTGCGCCGACAGCGGCGCGAGCAACGAGGGCTTCAGGATGACCGCATTGCCGGTCGCGAGCGCCGGCCCGAGCTTGTGGGCAACGAGGTTCAGCGGGTCGTTGAAGGGCGTGATCGCGAGAATCACGCCCAGCGGCTCCAGCGTGTAGTAGCCGCTGCGATCCTCGGAGCCTGGATACCCGTCGAACGGGATCGTCTCGCCGGCCAGTCGCTTCGCTTCCTCGCCCGACAGGCGCAGCGTGTTCACGCAGCGCGCGACTTCCTTGCGGGCCTGCCGCAGCGGCTTGCCCGCTTCGAGCGCGATCGTGCGTGCAAATGTCTCCGCCTGTGCTTCCACGCTCGCGGCCGCGCGAAACAGGATGTCGGCCCGCCGGCTGCGTGGCAGGGTTGCGGCCGAGCGCGCGCCGTCGAGCGCGCGCTCGACGAGGGCCGGTACCGCATCGGCTCGCGACAGTCGAACCTGGCCGACGATCGAGCCGTCATAGGGCGACCGGACATCGGCCACGCCGGCTCCCGTGCAGTCGGCCATCACCGCATCGCGCGCGCTCATGCCGCCACCTCGTGCGAGGCTGCGCCGATTCTGTCCGCGAGTTCGATCAGGTCGGAGAGAATCGCGAACGCCGTTTCCTCACGGCCGGCACCCGGCCCGCTGATCGTCACGCCGCCGAGCACGTCGGTGTCGAACGTGATCGCGTTCGTCACGCCGCTCGCGGCAAGCAGCGGATGGCCGGCCGGGAGCTTGCGCGGTTCGACGCTCGCGGTCACGCTGCCGTCCGGATGACGGACGGCAGAACCGATCAACCGCCACGACATGCGCTCCGCCGCCGCCGCGCGCACGTCGTGCTCGGTCAATTCCACGATGCCGCGGCACGTCACGTCGCCCCGCTTGAGGCCGGCATTCCACAGCGCGTTCGCCAGAATCACGACTTTCAGCTGTACGTCCGAACCGTTGACGTCGGCCGCCGGATTCGCCTCCGCATAGCCGCGCTGCTGCGCATCCCGGATCGCCGCATCGAAGCTCGCGCCGGCCTCGACCTCACCGAGCACGTAATTCGACGTGCCGTTCAGGATGCCGGCGAAGCCGTTGATGTCGCAGCCGCGCAGCGAGGTCGCGAGCTGCCGCAGCACCGGCGTGCCGCTCATCACCGTGCCCTCGTACATCACGCACGCACCCGATTGCGCGGCGATCCGCGCCAGTGCCGGCTGCGCGAGCGCGATCGGCCCCTTGTTGGTCGTGATCACGTGCTTGCCGCATTCGAGCGCGGTACGGCAATGCGACAGCGCAGGCTCGCCGGTGTTCGGATCCGTGAAGGTCGCCTCGATGACGACATCCACGTGGTCCGACGCGATGGCCTTCAGCACCGCACCGAGGCCGACGTCCGGCGACACCAGCGTGCCGGGATCGCGGCGCAGCGCCTCCGCATCGACGCCCCGCCGCGCGGTTTCGTCGAGGACATCCAGCGCGATACCGCGAGGATTCGTCGCGATCCCGAGCCGCAGGTCGGCGACCATCGTCACCGATACGTCGAGTCCCGCCGCCCCCAGCATCCCGCGCTTCTTTTTGAGCAGTTCGACCAGTCCCTGATTGACTCCGCCGAAACCGACCAGTGCCAGTTTGAGTTCCATCTCGATCATCTCCTGTTCATTGACCACACGACACAGGTTAGTTATGCGAATCGATTTTCAAATTAGTCGTTTCGCGCGATTCAGGTCGTCATCCATTGCGGTTTGTCATGCGGGACGGACGGATCGCCCGTTCCCGCGCGAAACAGGTACGTCAGGTGGCCGGCGGTTCGTCGTCACCGTCCTTGTCGACCGGCACGAACAGCCCGACCTTGACCGCACTCAGCACGACATTCGTGTTGATCCGGCGGATCATCGGGTTGCTCTGCATGATCCGCGCAGACAGCCGGTCGTACGCCTCGACGTCGTGCGCGGTGATGATCGCGATCAGGTCGACGGAGCCGGTCACGTAGTAGATCTGCTGGATTTCGTCATGCGCCTTCGACCACTCGCGGAACCTGGCGACCGTCTCGTAGTTTTCGCGTTCGATCTCGATTGCCGCAATGAACGTCATCGGCCTGCCGACCGCCGCGCGATCGACCACCGCGATTTCCGCCGAAATGATCTTTTCGGTGCGCATGCGCTTCAGGCGCTTCTGCACGGCCGAGGTGGACAGGCCGATCCGTTCGGCAATGGCGTCCGCCGTCGCGGTGCAATCGCGCTGGACGATATTCAGGATCTTGCGGTCGAAGGAGTCGAGTGCGTCGGTCATGGCGTGGCCTGCCGGAGAACGGGTACTTGCGTCAAAGATAAAAAGGGCGGGCCGACCTGAGCCCGACCAGATGCCGGACACGGTCGAACGCGGTAACCAGCGTTTCGCGCCACTGCGCGACTGGCCCGCGGATGCATACGGGTTCGAAATGGATCGTGTCCACACCTGCAGGAATACGGAACGGGCGCTCGACGCCATCGTCCGATTCGGTCACGAGTGCGGTGCCGTCGACTTCGGTCAGGCTCATCAACAGATGGGCGGGCGCAGTCGCGCCAAGCAGGTTGCGCAGAGGCGACTCGTTCGCGGACAACTGTTCGAGCAACGGCAGCTCGTACGCGCCGGGCCACCAGGTGTCGTGCTCGTCGAGCCACGGGCCGACGCCCGGCATGCCGACCATCTCGAGGACCTGGTCCGCACCGAGATGCGCATACGCGCGACACCGGCCCGCCTCGTCGGTCGAAGCGTGCGCCAGCCAGCCGCCGGCGCTCGGCACGGAGTCCGTCAACACGACGTTCGCAGGCTTCAGTCGGCCGAGCATTTCAGCCGCGCCTGCAGCGGATCGGCGCCCTTCGCAGGATCTCCGTGCGTGATCCGTGACGATGCGGCACACCCACTTGGGACCCTCCTGCAAGGCGGCGGGGACGTCGCCGGACCGGACTTGGGCGGTTCGCCTGCGGGCGTGTTCAACGATGACGATTGGCGTGTCCGGCATACAACTCTCTCGTGCTTGCGGGGCCGCGTCGCAGCGATGCTGGCGCGCTTCATGGATCGGCCGACGGTGTTGGGGCTGGAGAAATCATATCGCCTCGATGCGACTGAAAAAATCTCAACCGAATCGAACATCGACGTAAAACGTCGAAAAATACGGCTTCCAGGACGTTTCGCATCCAACCCGACGCCGGCCAGTCCGGCATCCGTCGCGAACGCCAAACCCGCAGGTCAATCCGATGCACCGAACAGTTGAATCACGACACCACGCAGCCATCGATTGCCCGCCTCATGGTGATATCGCGCATGCCAATGCTGCCGTACCGCAAACCCGTCGACCGGGATCGGGCACGCATGAACCGCCAGATCGCTCGCCTGAGCCAGTGTCTGGCCTATATGACGGGGGAGCGTCGTAATCAGGTCGGTCGTCTGGACGATCGCCCCCAGCCCCAGAAAACCCGGCAGCTCCAGCACGACGTCGCGCTCGATGCGCGCCTGCCGCAGCGCCTGCTCGAGGAGTTGCGCGCCCGTTCCCGCCGTAATGGCGACATGTCCTTCGGAACGATACTGCTTCGCCCCGAGGCGACCGCGAATCCTCGGGTGATGCCGGTTGGCCAGGCATACCCAGTCCTGGTCGTACAGCTTCTGCTGATAAATGCCGCCGCCGAGCCACGGCACATAGCCGATCGCGAGATCGGCTTCGCCGGATTCGAGCGCGCGCTCCGTATTGCCGTCGATCCGTGCGGCTTCCAGCCGGACGCCGGGCGCCTGCGCCCGGACATGGGCCAGCAGCCGCGGAAGCAGTGTGATGTGGCTCGCGTCGGTCATGCAGATGCGAAACCGTCGCTGGGCCGTCGCCGGATCGAACGCGATCTCCCACGCGGTGAAGCGCCGCAGGGATTCGAGAATTTCCCGGCATGGCCCGATCAGCGCGTCGGCTTGCGGTGTCGGCGCCATGCCGCCGGGCGTCCGGATGAAAAGCGGATCGTGCAGGTGTTCCCGCAAGTGCCCGAGCCAGATGCTGACCGTCGGCTGGCTCTGGCCCAGTTGCTCGGCTACGCGCGTGACGCTGCGCACGTCGTACAGGAGATCGAAAAGCTGAAGCAGCTTCAGGTCGGGCAGGTCGGCGGACATCGCGGCGTTATTGTCGATGGCAATGACGCCATTGTATCCATTGCATTGGCGGCATGAGCGGCAACGCCTATCGTGAGGCCATACGTCAGCTTTGCATGGGACCGGGGTAAGGCGCCAAAGCGCCAACTCCGGTCGACACAGGAGAATCCATTGAAAATAGCAATTCTGGGCGCCGGCGCACTGGGCTGCGCGATCGGCGCCACCCTCACCCAAGGCGGCCATGAGACCTGGCTGATCGACCGCTCGCCCGCGCACGTCGGTGCGATGAGCCGCGACGGCCTGCGCGTCGACGATGCCGGCGGCACCCGCCACGTGCGCGTCCACGCGACGACCCGGGCTGCCGATGTCGGCGTGGCCGACCTGGTGGTGGTGCTGGTCAAGTCGTTCCATACCGATGCGGCCATCCGCGGCGCCCAATCGCTGGTGGGGCCGGATACCGCCGTGCTGTCGCTGCAGAACGGCCTCGGACACGAGGACATCCTGATCGACGTCGTCGGCCGCGAGCGCGTCCTCGCGGGCAAGACCTACGTCGGCGGCGTGCTGCGCGGCGCGGGCCATATCGAATCCGGCGTGATCGGCAAATACACCTACATCGGCGAACTCGACGGCCGCATCACACCGCGTGTCGAGGCGATCGCCGCGGCGTTCAATGCCGCCGGCCTCGCCACGACGATCAGCGACAACATCGTCGGCACGATGTGGGACAAGCTGCTGGTGAACGTCGCGACGGGTGCGCTGACGGGCCTGACCGGCCTCACCTACGGGCAGCTTTACGACGAGCCGCTGCTGAAGGCGACGTCGCTCGCGGCCGTGGCCGAGGCGATCGCGGCGGCGCAGGCTGCGGGCGTGAAGCTGTCGATGACCGATCCCGAACAGGCATGGACTCTGGCCGCCGAGGGGCTGCCCGCGACCTTCAAGACGTCGATGCTGCAAAGCCTGGAGAAGGGCTCGATCACCGAGATCGACTTCATCAACGGTTCGGTCGTGCGCTGGGGCCAGCGCTACGGCGTGCCGACCCCGGTGAATGCAACGCTCGTCGCCTGCATCAAGGGGCTGGAACGCGCGATGGCCGACCGCCAACGGCAGGAGGCGGCCGCATGAATGCCAAGAAAGCCTATCTCGAACACGTCGCGATCTGGGTGAAGGACATCCGCTGGCACATCCGTTTCTTCGAGGACGTGCTCGGCATGACACTGCGCGAAGTCGACGGCACGCTCGACGCACCGCGGCAGTACTGGACGCTCGGCGGCCTGCAGTTCATTCACGCGCCGGAATACGAAGGCCCGGAAGGCCGCCTCGCCCATCTCGGCGTGATGTGCGAAGACCTCGAGGCCGCGCTGGCCGCGGCCCAACGATTCGACGTGACGGAGATGCCGCAGGGGCGCAACTGGCTTCGCCTGCCCGACGGGCTCGCCGTCGAACTGATCCAGGCCCGGCCGGCTTCCTGCGTCGCACAGGCGCTGGCAATCAATCCGCGCGCGGAGGCGTGACCATGACGATCGTCGAAAAATACTGGGACGACGCCCGCGAGGGTGACACGTGCACGAGCCCGAACTACGTCGTGACCAAGGAGCGCATTCTCGCGTACGCCGACCTCACCGGCGACCATACGCCCGTCCACGTGGACGAGGAATACGCGAACGCGAGCCATTTCGGGTGCCTCGTCGCGCACGGGCTGTTCGGCCTGTCCATCGCCGACGGCCTGAAGACGCAGAGCGACTATCGCTTTCTGCCGGGCATGTCGCTCGGCTGGACCTGGGATTTCCTGCTGCCGATCAAGGTCGGCGACGTGCTGCACGTGAAGTTCAGCGTCGGCTCGATGCGGGCGAGCAAGAGCCGCCCGGACTGGGGCATCGTCGTGCTGCCGTCGGAGCTGATCAATCAGGACGGTCAGGTCGTTCAACGCGGCGAGCATCGCCTGATGGTACCGCGCCGCCCGGAGGCACTGTAATGCAGGCTCGCCCACTCGAAGGCATTCGCGTCGTCGACTACAGCCACTTCCTTGCCGGGCCGTATGTCGGGCGCTGTCTCGCGGCGCTCGGCGCCGAAGTCATCAAGGTCGAACGGCCCGGGTCAGGCGACGCCGGACGGCAGCATGCGACCGTGCTCGACGACCAGCAAAGCGGCTACTTCCTGCAGCTCAACATGGGCAAGCGCGGCGTGAGCGTCAACATGAAGGACGCGCGCGGCAAGGCGTTCATGCAGCGGCTGTGCGACTCCGCCGACGTGTTCATCGAGAACTATCGGCCGGGCGCGCTGGACAAGCTCGGGCTCGGTTATGCCGAACTGTCCGCGCGCAATCCGGGCCTCGTCTACTGCTCGATTTCCGCCTACGGGCATACCGGCCCCGACGCGCATCGCGCGGGCTTCGGGCTGATCGCGGAAGCCAAGAGCGGGATCATGCAGATGGTCGGCACGCCGGGCGAGCGGCCGCCGCTGCTGCGCATCTCGCTCGGCGACATGTACACCGGCATCCATGCGGTCGCGGCCATCAATGCCGCGCTGCTCGGGCGCGTGAAGAGCGGCCGCGGGCAACACGTCGACATGGCGCTGTACGACACGCTGGTATCGATGCACGAATACGCGGTGCAGTGCTACACGCTGCAGGGCGTGCTGCCCGAGCAGACCGGGCACGACATGCCGACCTCGACGCTCTACGGCGTGTTCCGTGCCGCGGACGGCGATCTCGTGATCGCCGCGCAAGTCGACGACGCGTGGAAGCGCTTCGCCGAGCTGATCGCGACGCACGGCGGCCCGGCGGGCTTCGGCGCCGATACGCGGTTTCACGACAGCACCGGGCGCAATGCGAACCGCGCGGAGATTCTGTCGGTGGTCGAGCCGTGGGTGGCCGCGCGTTCCGTCGCGTCGGTGCTGGATCTGCTGGACGGCATCGACGTTCCGTGCGCGAAGGTGCAGCGCATCGACGAGGTGTTGAACGATCCGCAGATCCAGGCCAGAGGCATGGTCGTCGAGCAACAGCATCCGCGCTACGGGACGCTGCGCCTGCCCAACCTGCCGTTCCGGTTTTCCGATTGCGATACGACGATTCGCGACGTCGCGCCCGATCTCGGGCAGCACAACGCGGAGATCGCGCGCTCCCTCGGGTTCGATCCGGCCGAAATCGACGCGATGCAGGCCGACGGCGTCCTCTACTCAAAAGCGAGCCAATGATGACCGACCAATACGCGGTGATCGGCAATCCGATCGGACACACGAAATCCCCGTTGATTCACGGCCTCTTCGCGCAGGAGACGCGGCAGGACCTCGGCTATACGGCGATCGAGGGGCCGATCGAACCGGCAGGCGCCTTCGCTGACGCGGTTCGCGCGTTTTTCGACGGCGGCGGCAAGGGCATCAACGTCACCGCGCCGTTCAAGCTCGACGCGTTCGCGATGTCGGACGAACGCAGCGAGCGCGCGCAGCTCGCGGGCGCGGCCAACGCGCTCAAGTTCGAAGGCGGCCGCATCCTGGCGGACAACTTCGACGGCATCGGGCTGGTGCGCGATATCGAAACGAACCTCAATCTGCCGATGGCCGGCAAGCGTGTCCTGGTGCTCGGTGCCGGCGGCGCGGCACGCGGCGCGCTGCTGCCGTTCCTCGAAGCCGGCCCGGCGGAACTCGTCATCGCGAACCGCGACATCGACAAGGCGCGCGCACTGGCCGCGCAGGTTGCCGGACGCGGCCCGCTCGTTGCCAGCGGTTACGCGGACCTCGCGCGCATGGGGCGTTTCGACCTGGTCGTCAATGCCACGTCGGCCAGCCTGACCGGCGACCTGCCGCCGGTTCCGCCAAGCGTGTTCAGTCCGGCCGGCACGGCCTACGAACTGGCATACGGCAAGCGTCTGACGCCGTTTCTCCGGCTCGCGAAAAACGCAGGCGTACATGGAATCGCGGATGGCGTCGGCATGCTGGTCGAGCAGGCGGCCGAAGCGTTCGCGTGGTGGCGCGGCGTACGCCCCCAGACCAGCGCGGTGATCGATCGTCTGGCCGTGCCCTTTGATTGAACACGCAACGGAGATTCGCATGAAGAAGATCCTGATGCTGCACGGCATCAATCACAACATGTTCGGCAAGCGCGATCCGGCGCAGTACGGGACGATCACGCTCGCGCAGATCGATGCGCGGCTGCAAGGGCTGGCGACGGAACTGGGTGTGCAGGTGGAATCGTTCCAGACGAACCACGAAGGCGCGATGTGCGAGCGCATTCATCGCGCTTTCGAGGAACACCAGGACGCGGTGCTGATCAACGCGGGCGCATGGACGCATTACAGCTACGGCATTCGCGATGCCCTTGCGATCCTCACGTGCCCGATCGTCGAACTGCACATGTCCAACATTCATGCACGCGAGCCGTTCCGGCATCACTCCGTCCTGGCCGAGATCGTCAGCGGGCAGATTTGCGGTTTCGGTGTCCAAAGTTATCTGCTCGCGCTGAGGGCCGCGGTTTCGGCGCTCGGCGACGAATAAGCCGATTCCCGCATCGGCTGCCGATGCGGGACCGACGCGCATGCGCAGCCGTCGCCAGGGCGCGGCGTTGCGCACCGCGCGTGCTCGCCGCGCGCCGTATCGACAGGCCGCGGTCAGGTCGCACGACGGGGTCGACACATCGGGCAGTGACGACTCCCCGCATCACCGCCTTGCCCGGCACACATATCAATATCCGGAGACGACGATGACCACGACCTTGCGAGACGAGCCCAGGGGCAGGCACCAATCGAGAAAAGCCGCGATCAGCGGCTGGATCGGATCGGTGCTCGAATACTACGATTTCTTCATCTACGCCACGGCATCGGCGCTGATCTTCCCGCAGATATTCTTTCCGCACGGGAGCCCCACGACGGCCATCATCGCGTCGCTGGCCACTTACGGTGTCGGCTACGTGTCCCGCCCGATCGGCGCGTTCGTGCTGGGCCATCTCGGCGACACGCGCGGACGGAAAACCGTCCTGCTGTTCTGCATGTTCCTGATGGGCATCTCGACCGTCGGCGTCGGCCTCCTGCCGACCTATCAGCAAGCCGGGCTGATCGCGCCCGCCCTGCTGGTGACGCTGCGCCTGCTGCAGGGTTTCGCCGTGGCCGGCGAGATCACCGGCGCGAGCTCGATGATCCTGGAACACGCGCCGTTCGGCCGGCGCGGCTACTTCGTCAGCTTCACGCTGCAGGGCGTGCAGGCCGGGCAAGTGCTGGCCGCCGCCGTGTTCCTGCCGCTCGCCTACTACATGCCGTCCGCGCAATTCGATAGCTGGGGCTGGCGCATTCCGTTCCTGCTGAGTGCGCTGGTCATCGTCGCGGGCCTGATCATTCGCCGCGAGGTCGACGAGTCGCCGGCCTTCGACGAAGCGGTACGCAACCGGTCGCAAGCGGGCTCGCCGGTGGCCGACGCTTTCAGGTACCACTTTCCCGACATGCTGCGCGTGGCCTGCATGTCGATGATGAACGTGATTCCGGTCGTCGCCACGATCTTCGGCGCGGCCTATGCGGTTCAGCCTGCATATGGAATCGGATTCCAGAAGGATGTCTATCTCTGGATCACGGTGGTCGGCAACATCGTTGCGATGATCGTGATTCCGTTCGTCGGCAACCTGTCCGACCGCGTCGGCCGCCGGCCGCCGATCATCATCGGCTCGCTGGCCGCCGGGCTGCTCGCGTTCGCGTACCTGTATGCGATCAGCATCCGGAACGTGCCGCTCGCATTCGTGATGTCGATGCTAATGTGGGGCGTGGTGTACCAGGGCTACAACGCGGTATTTCCCGCCTTTTACCCGGAACTCTTCCCGACCCGCACGCGCGTCTCGGCGATGGCCATCGCGCAGAACCTCGGTACCGCGGCCACGGCGATGTTGCCCGCGCTGTTCACCGCGGTCGCGCCGCCCGGCGCCCGTCACGTCTGGCTGATCGTCGGTGCGATCGCGTTCGGCATCACCGTGATCGCGTCGCTCGCGGCCTGGAGCGCACGCGAGACCAGTCGTGTCCATTTGAACGACCTGGGCCGAGCGAACGCGCAACCGGTCGGCAAGGCAGAATACGACCTGCTGCGCGCCGAGGCGCTGTCGCACGATCGCATCGCGCGCGAACCCGTGCCCGGATCCGTCGGCAGCTAGCCGGCGTTCGGCGGGGCGTCGGGTTCGGCGCCCCTGCCGCCCAGCCATTTCAGCTCGCCGCGGCCGCCCTCGCCGGGCGAGCAACCTGGCGTAACCGCAGCCCTTACTCGAAGCACGATGCCCGATTCCGTGTCGAAAACCGCCATGCCGGACTCCACGCGACCCGCTCGCCTGAACTTCGCGCTCATGTTGCCGCTTCTGCTGGCGGCTCAGCCGGTGGCGACCGACAGTTACCTGCCGGCGCTGCCCGAAATCGCCTCCACGCTGGGCTCCGCCAGTGTCAGCCTCACGGTTTTCGCGCTGATATTCGGCGTCGGGCAATTGCCGATGGGCAGCCTTTCCGACCGGTTCGGCCGCCGCCCCGTCCTGCTGGCCGGCCTTGCGCTCTATGCGCTGTCCGCACTGGCCGCTGCGCTGGCCTCGACCGCGGCGATGCTGGTGGCCGCTCGCGCGATGCAGGGGCTGGCCATGGCCGCGATACTGGTATGCGCCCGTGCGACAGTGCGAGACCGGTATTCGGCGGGCGACGGCCCGTACGTGATGGCGCGCGGTTTCATGGGGATGGGAATGATGGCGTTCCTCGCCCCGATCCTCGGTGCGTATGTCGCACAGCAAGCCGGATGGCGATGGGTGCTCGCGGGGATGAGCGTGTATGCGTTCGGGCTGCTCGTCATGTGCTGGTACGGCTTCGAGGAAAGCTTCGCGCGAAGCGCGCCGAGCCGGGACTCGACCCGGGAGGTGCGCGAGATATTCGGCAATGCCCCGTTCAGGGTATGGACACTGCTGGCCGCGTCGACGTACACCGGCATGTTCTGCTTCCTGCTGCTGTCTCCGGCCATCTACATCGGGCAGTTCGGCATCTCGCCCCAGCGTTATGGCTGGATACCGGCGAGCGGTACGCTCGTCTATGTCCTGAGCACGTTCGGCTGCCGCGTGCTGCTGCGCCGTCAGAGCATGTTGCGAACGGTGCGGCAAGGCGCAACGCTGAGCCTCTGCGGCGCGGTGATCCAGGCATTGGGGTGCGCGCTGCTTCCCGGCAGCATCTGGCCGCTGCTCGTCGGGCATGGCGTGTATTGCCTCGGCCACGGAATCCATCAGCCGTGCGGGCAGGCAGGGGCGGTCAGCGGCCTGCCTCAACTTGCAGGCCGCGCCGTATCCTGGTCCGGCTTCATCATGATGTTCTTCGCGTTCAGCGTAGGACAAACGGCAGCGGGATTCGCCGATCCGCGTTATCAAGCTGGCGCGTGGCCGATGGTTGTGCCGATGCTCGTCGTCGGCGTGACGCTGGTAACGATTGCGTATGCGTGGCTGCCCAAAGTCATCCACGCGACCTTGGTCGCCCGGTAATCTCCTCGATTTCCACGATCCGACGACCTGCCGCCGCGCAAGGATCACACGCCTCAAAGAGACCGGGCTCTCACCGGCCCGTTACATGCCGGCTGCGCGGGTCGGGTGTGCGAAGGCATGGCTGCAGCGGGCCGACCGGCCGCTCGAACGGATAGCCGAACGATCGGGATCCGGAAGCGTGGACGCGTTGCAGCGTGCGTTTGCAACATGCATCGGCGGATCACCGCGGGACTATCGTGCGCGGTTCGGGCAACCACGGCGGGCAAACCCGAAGACATCGGTTTCAGGCAACGCAACGCGCATGGCGCCGGCGGAATCATGCACAATGCACCGCATCTGAGTGGCGGAGATTTGCCTGTGGGGATCAACTTCGATTTAACCGACTTGCAGGCATTTCGCGCCGTAGTGGAAACGGGCAGCTTCCGAAAGGCCGCCGACGCAGTCAACATTTCCCAGCCGGCCTTGAGCCGTCGTATCGACAAGCTCGAGGAAGCGCTCGGCGTGCGACTGTTCGAGCGCACCACGCGCAGCGTCTCGCTCACCACGGTCGGGCGCGTGTTCGCGCAGAGTGCCGAACAACTGCTCGACGATCTCGATGCCGCCCTGCTCGGCATTCGCGACGTTTCATCGAGTCGCCTGGGCCATGTGACGATCGCATGCGTGCCGTCGGTCGCCTACTACTTTCTTCCCGCCATCGTCGCGCGCTATCATCAGCGCTTTCCGCGCATCCGGGTGAAGCTGCTCGATGCAAGCGCTAACGAGGTGCTCGGGGCTGTCATCAGCGGCGAGGCCGATTTCGGCGTGAGCTTCATCGGCAGCCAGGAGGCTGAGATCGAGTTCAAGGTGCTGCTCCAGGAACGCTTCGTTGCCGCCTGTCGCCGCGACCATCCGCTCGCGCGCAAGAAGCGCGTGACCTGGAACGAGCTTTACGAGCACGATTATGTGTCGGTCGACAAGACTTCCGGCAACCGTCTGCTGCTCGACCAGGCGCTGACCGCCGTCGCGCCGCGCGCGCCGAGCGTCTGCGAGACACGCCACGTGACGACCCTGCTCGGATTGATCGAAGCGGGGCTCGGCGTCGCCGCGGTCCCGTCGATGGCGATGCCTGGGCATGACCACCCGATTCTCACGAGCGTGCCGCTCGTCGAACCGGTCGTCAAACGGCGCGTGGGAATCGTGAAGCGCCGCGGACGACCGCTCACACCGGCCGCCGAGGCATTTCATCGGATGGTCATCGAGGCGAAGCGTGGCGGGACCGCAAGCAGTGGCGCATCGGCATAACGACGACAGAGAGACACGAAGGAAGACCGGACAGTGAGGTTGGCCAGGCCGCTTGGATCGCTCTACGTGCAGGTTCTGCTCGCGATGATGCTCGGCATGGGCATCGGTCACGCATGGCCCGCGGCGGGCACGATGCTCAAACCCCTCAGCGATGCGTTCGTCGGCCTGGTCAAGATGACCATCGCCCCGATCGTCTTTTGCACGATCGTCTCGGGCATCACGTCGCTGGCGAACGGGAAGGCGATCGGCCGCACGATCGTGCGGGCACTGGCGCTCTTCTATCTGTTGACCGCCGCTGCGCTCGCGCTCGGACTCGTCACCGCATATGTGCTGCAGCCCGGCGCCGGCATGCACGTCGATGTCCACCACCTGGATCCAGGCATCCTCGCTCCGTATGCGAAGCATGCGGAGCCGCGGGGGCTTGTCGCGTTCGGGCTGAGCGTGATTCCGGACACGATGCTCGGCGCGTTCGCCAAAGGCGAAGTGTTGCCGGTGCTGCTGCTGTCGCTGTTGTTCGGCTTCTCGCTGAATGCGCACCCGCGGGCCGGCCGGCCCGTTCTTGCGCTGATCGACGGTGTCGCCCAGGTCGTCTTTCGCGTGCTCGCGATGATCATGCGGCTCGCGCCGCTCGGCGCATTCGGCGCGATGGCGTTCACGGTGGGCCGTTTCGGCATCGGTTCGGTCGGCTCGCTCGCGAAGCTGATGGCGTCCTTCTACGTGGCCTGCGTGCTGTTCGTCACGCTGGTGCTCGCACCGCTCGCGCGACTGCACGGTTTCGCGCTGTGGCGGCTCCTGCGCTACACGCGCGAAGAATTGCTCATCGTCCTCGCGACATCGTCCACGGAGCCGGTTCTGCCGCGTCTGATCGTCAAGCTGGAGGCACTCGGCTGCGACAAGGGCATCGTGGGGCTCGTGCTGCCGGCGGGCTATTCCTTCAATCTGGACGGTACCGCGATCTATCTGACGCTCGCGGCATTGTTCATCGCCCAGGCGTGCGACGTGCCGCTCTCCGCGTCGCAGATCGCGGTGATGCTCGCCATCATGCTGCTCACATCGAAGGGGGCGGCCGGTGTTTCCGGTAGCGGGCTGGTCGCGCTGGTCGCCACACTCGCCGTCATGCCCGACCTGCCCGTCGCCGGCGTCGCACTGCTGGTCGGCATCGATCGCTTCATGTCGGAGGCGCGTGCCCTGACCAGCGTGATCAGCAATGCGTGCGCGGTGATCTTCGTTTCGCTGTGGGAAGGTGCGTGCGATCGTACGCGTCTTGCGCAGAGGCTCGCGGCGGGCGGGCCGGCCTCGCCGGACGGGGCCGATGAAAACGGTGTCGCGGGAGACGGCGGCGGTGACGGGAAGGCGGTCTGACACCAGCCTTCCCGTCGATCAGGCTCAATGAGCGGAAGCGGAATCCAGCCCGGTCGATTGCACGTCGGCCTGCACGTCGGGCGACGCCAGATAATCGAGCAGCGCCTTCGCTTCCTTCGGATGCTGCGCGCCGACGGGGATGCCGGCAGCGAAGCGCGTGACGGACTGCAGCGATTCGGGAATCTTGCCGACGAAGGTCGCACCGTGGACGGGCAGCAGCTCGCTGACCTGCTGGAAGCCGATTTCGTAGTCGCCGTTCGCGACGACAGACGCCACCGGAATCCGCGGGATCATCTTCGCCTTGGACTTCACCTGCTCCTCGATGCCGAGCTTCTTGAACAACTCGCGTTCGATATACACGCCGCTCGCGCTGTCCGAGTAGGCGATCGACTTCGCGTGCAGCAGCACCTGCTTGAGACCTTCGGTGGTGCTGATGTCGGGCTTTGCCGCGCCGTCGCGCACGACCATGCCGATGCGCGAATCGGCCAGCTCGACGCGGGATCCCGGGATGACCTTGCCTTGCTTGATCAGTTCGTCCAGCGCGTAGCCGACCATGATGACGGCGTCGGCGGGCTCGCCGCGCGCGAGCCGGTTCGGAATCGCTTCGGGCGACTTGCCCATCGACGGGCCGAGCGCGGTGTCGAGCGTATTGCCGGTCGTGGACGCGAACCGCGGGCCGAGCAGTTTATAGGCGGCCGTGAAGCCACCCGAGCTCATCACGTGGAGCTCGGCCGCCTGTACGTTGGCCGCAAACGCCGCGGTGGCGACGAGCGCGGTCGCGCAAAATTTCAGGAGCTGATTTCTCATGGTCGTGGTCATGCGAATTCGTGTGGGTGGGTGAGGTTTCGGATGGGCTGAACATCAATGCGCCGGCGTGAGCGTCGCCGTGCGGTGACGGTAGAGCGCGAACGTCGCAAGCAGCGCGCACACCGCGGCGAAGCTCATCCAGTAGCCGGGTGCGGCCTTGTCGCCCGTCATGTGAATGAGCCCGGTCGAGATGGCCGGCGTGAAGCCGCCGAACACGGCCGTCGCGAGGCTGTAGGCGAGCGAGAAGCCCGCGACACGCACCTGCACCGGCATCACTTCGGTGAGCGCGACGACCATCGCACCGTTATAGATCCCGTACATGAACGAGAGCCAGAGCAGGACGAGCAGCATGTTGGCGAACGACGGCGCGTGAGCGAGGAACGACAGCGCCGGATAGGCGGTCAGGACGGTGAGCATCGTCATGCCGACCAGCAGCGGCCGACGGCCGAACCGATCGGACAGCGCGCCGCCGATCGGCAGCCACACGAAGTTCGACACGCCGACGCAGAGCGTCACGAGCAGGCTGTCGGCGGTGCTCAGATGCAGCACCGTCTTGCCGAAGGTCGGCGCATAGACGGTGATCAGATAGAAGCTCGTGGTGGTCATCGCGACCAGCATCATGCCGGCGACCACGACGCCCCAGTTCTGAACCAGCGTGCCGAACACTTCCTTCATGCCCGGGCGATGCTTGCGCGCCTTGAATTCCTGGGTTTCCTCCAGGTTGCGGCGCAGCATGAAGATGAACGGCACGATCATGCAGCCGACGAAGAACGGCACGCGCCATCCCCAGGTGGCGATCTGCGATGCGCTCAGCCACTGATTGAGTGCAAAGCCGAGGCCCGCCGCGATGACGATCGCAACCTGCTGGCTGGCCGATTGCCAGCTGGTGAAGAAGCCCTTGCGGCCGGGCGTTGCCAGCTCGGCGAGATAGACCGATACACCGCCCAGCTCGGCGCCTGCGGAGAAGCCCTGCAGCAGCCGCCCGATCAGTACGAGCACGGGCGCCAGCAGCCCGATCGACGCGTAGCCCGGCACGAACGCGATCAGGATGGTGCCGCTCGCCATGATGGACAGCGTGACGATCAGGCCCTTGCGGCGGCCGACCTCGTCGATGTACGCGCCCAGCACGATTGCGCCCAGCGGCCGCATCAGGAAGCCGGCGCCGAACACGGCGAAGGTCATCATCAACGAAGCGAACTCGCTTTGCGCAGGGAAGAAGACGTTGGCGATCTGCGTGGCGTAGAAGCCGAACAGGAAGAAGTCGAACTGCTCGAGAAAATTGCCGGCCGTGACGCGAAAGATCGCGGCGGCCTTCGAACGTTCGGCCGGAAGGCTGGACGAGGGGTGCATCGAGGTGTCTCCTGAAAATCCGGAAATATGCGGGGCGGGACGATTGTCGTTTTCCGGAATGTTCTCCCGGCGTCGATCAAACGATAAGTGCGATTTTTGGAAGAATTGATGCACTGAGGTTATCAATCGACACGGCGTCGCCTGTTTCGATCAGCGCCTGCACGCCGGGCGACGTCGGCGGGCATCACGAGATGTCGAGCTGATCAAGCGACACATTCGGCGAGGGCCGGGGATGCGCTGCTCGCCAGGATCGCCCACGATCGCCGGCGCAGCATGCTGCCTGACGAGGTGTCCGGGAAGAACCTGATCGCGTTCTACGGAGAAACCCGGGCGACCATCAAGCAGGCGCTCGTCCGCCTGGCGGATCTGCTTTTCGGCGACGCCGGTTACCGTGCGACAGGCGCCAGCGGACCAGCTCGTCTGCGCCGGGACCTTCCTGGATCTCCAGATCCGCCGCGTCGGTCCGCTCCCCCGTCTCCTGATCGATAAAGCTCCACCGCACCTCGGCGCCTGTCTTTCGATTCACGAACCTCATCGGAGGCGCCGAAGCGCCGGAAACGTCCAGACTGTCCCCAATCTGGGCAAGTACCGGCATCACCGGGGCGATCTGCCAGCCCTTGTGAGTCAGGAGATATTCAAATCGCTCCGGATTCACCTGATAGCGCCTACGCTCAACGAGACCGTTGGCCTCCAGATGCTTGAGCCGGTCGCTGAGCGTCGCGTTGGTGATGCCGGACGACTGGCGAAACTCGTCGTACCGGCTGAGCCCGCAAACAAGGTCGCGCAGTATCAGCAAGCCCCATCGGTCGCCGATCGCCGCCATGACGCCGGCAATCGGGCACACCATTCCGTCAAAACCCTTCGAGCGCATGGCCGTTTCCCTGATTAGCCCCGGCGATCGTCGCCGAGAGTGAGTCTCATTATAAGAGTCGCATGAGCGTCGACAGGACGCTTCCGCCCAAGAGCCCGCCGCCTTCCCAGTTCAAGTGCCGAAAAATTCTTGTCTTGTGGGACACTCACTCTTATTATAAGAGTGAGTGTCCCACTTGTTGACCGACGTCGTCAGTGAGCGTCCGTAGCGTCGAACTCAAGGAAACCATCATGCCTCCTCATGCCCCTTCCAGAATCTTCGTCATCGGTGGTACAGGCGCGCAGGGCCTGCCTGTCATCAGCGCGCTCGTCGCGGACGGCAAGTATTCCGTTCGCGCGTTGAGCCGGGATCCCGATTCCCGGCGCGCCAAGGCGCTGCTCGCACTCGGCAACGTGTCGATCCTGAAAGGCACGTTTGCCGACGAAGCCGTTCTGCGGGCAGGCTTTCGCGGCTGCGACGGTGCGTACGTCAATCTGGACGGGTTCAACACCGGCGAGAAAACGGAGATCTACTGGGCGATACGATGCTACGAAATCGCGCTGGAAGAAGGCATCGAGTTCTTCGTGTATGGCAACCTCGACTACGCGCTCAAACAGGCCGGCTACGATTCGCGCTTTCGTGCTGGCCATTACGACGGCAAAGGCCGCGTAGGCGAATGGATCCTGTTCCAGAACCAGACGAACCGGGACCGCATGGGCGCGGCCGTGTTCACCACCGGGCCATACATGGAGATGGCCATTTCGGCGAAGACGCCGATGATGCCCTTCGTCGAGGACGGAGTCGTCACCTGGCGCGTGCCGCTCGGCAACGGCGCGGTGCCGCATGTCGCACTGGAGGATTGCGGCTACTACGCGCGCTGGCTGTTCGATCACCCGGAGCGCGCGAACGGCATGGATCTCCAGGTCGCCATTGAGCACGTCGAGTACGGGAAGCTGGCCGAGGCGTTCGAACGGGTAACGGGGCATCCGGCGCGCTATATCGACACGGATCTGGGCACTTACTGGAACGGCCCGCTCAAGATGGCGGCGAGCTCGCCCGCCGGATACAACGCGGACCCGAATGACAAGAGCACGATGAGTTTCCGCGACAACTTCACCGGATTCTGGAACATCTGGAAGCACGGCGTCATCCGCCGCGACTACGCGCTACTCGACGAAATCCATCCGAACCGCATCCGGACCGTCGAGCAATGGCTTCGACGCGAAGACGAGCGTGGCCGGCAGCAAGGCAAAGGAAGTCTCTGGGAGCGGGTGCAGCCGGAAACCCTGCTCAAGTCGGTGCCGCTTCTGAAGGTATCCGAAGACGGCAGAAAAGGCGCGCTTTAATCTACGGCGTCACGTCCAGTCGATACCGGTAATTCGATCAATGCTTAGTTAACCTAATTGGATTAGGAAATGAATCAGATCGTCGAGATCCGGAAGAACGGCGGGACGGGCTTGCTGGGTGTGCTGATCGTCTGGGGATTGGCCGTTGCCGCGGCGGCCGAAGCGGGGGTTTATCGAGCGATCTACCCGCTGGGGCTCGCCTGCCTCATTGCCCTCGGTATCGTGGCGCCAGTCGTCGTTTATTCGATGTCCCGGGGCTTTCGCACATACGTCGCGACCATCGGGCTAAGAACGCTGACGGCGTTTCATATCTGGCGGATTGCGGCCGCGCTGGTCTTCTTCTGGTACGGGGCGCACGATCTCCTGCCGGAAGCGTTCGTCAGGAATGCGGGATGGGGGGACCTCATCGCGGGGTTGATGGCGTTCGGCGTCACCATGCTGCCGAAAACACGCAACCGGTATCTGACCTTTCATCTGTTCGGGTTCGCAGATTTCGTCGTGGCGGTCGGTACGGGATTGACCTATTTCCTGCTCAACGATCCCCGCATGTCCGGCATCCAGACACTGCCGATGGCATTGATCCCGTTCTACGGCGTCGGAATATCAGGAGCGAGTCACATCATGGCGTTCGACCTGCTGCGCCGCCGCCCGGGCCTCTCGAACGTGCGGTGAAGCTTGCCGAAGCAACGGCACCAGCGCGCCCTGTGCAAAACCGCTTCTTCAATCGGACAAGGAAATCATCGTGAACTTTCGTCGTACCCGTGCCGCAGCCAGCGTGCTGTTCGGCTTGCTGCTGTGCGGCCCCGCGTTTGAGGACACCGCGTCGGCACAGCCCGGTATCCCGTCGGCCGCCTCCGCCGGCGAAGCGACGGCGCCGCGGGACCCGCGCGCGAATCCGACGGCCGTCGAGGCCGATGCCTGGTTCGACAACTACCGGTTCCGGGATGGCGAGACGCTGCCCCGGCTGAGGATCCACTACGCAACGCTCGGCACGCCGCATCGCAATGCCCATGGTGCCGTTGACAACGCCGTCCTGGTCCTGCACTGGACCGGCGCGGACAGTCGAACGCTGCTGAGTCCGACCTACACAAAAGCGCTGTTCGACCGGGGACGTCCACTCGACGCGAATCGCTACTACCTGATTTTTCCCGACAACGTGGGCCACGGCCAGTCGAGCAAACCGAGTGACGGGTTAAGGGCGAAATTTCCAAACTACGATTACGGCGACATCGTCGATCTCCAGCACAAGCTGGTGACTGAAACCTTGGGCATCGAGCATCTTCATGCGATTCTCGGCATGTCGATGGGCGGCATGAACGCCTGGCAATGGGCGGAAACATATCCCGACATGATGGACGGCCTCATGCCCGTGGTCTCACTACCGATTACGGTCTCGGGCCGCAATCTGCTGTGGCGGCGCATGGTGATCGACGCGATCCGTTCCGATCCCGACTGGAAGAGCGGGGAGTACACGCAAACGCCCCGAGGCTGGGTCCAAGGCTTCGGTGTGTTGCGAATGATGATCGACAGTGCGCCCGCGCTACAGCAGGAAATTCCGGACGGCGCGGCGGCAAGCAAGTTTCTCGCGACCGTGCGCTTCCAGGCGGAGCATGTCGACGCGAACGACATTCTTTATTCGCTCAAGTCGTCGTTTGACTACGATCCCGAGCCAGGGCTTTCCAGGATTCGGGCCAAGCTGTTTGCCCTGAATTTCTCCGACGACGAATTCAACCCTGACACCCTGCGCGTTCTCGAGCGACTTGTGCCGACGCTTCAGCATGGCCGGTATCTGGTGCAGCAGGGCACACCGTCATCGCCGGGCCATTTCACGATGACTCGTCCCGATCTTTGGGCGCGGCATGTGGGCGAATTCATGCAATGGCTGGGCGAGGCACCCTCACAAGCGAGTCTTGGCGATATCCGGCCGATTCCGGTTTCAGCCGGCTCATGATGTGTTCTACGAGGGATGGGGGCGCGGCGACCGCTTCTGAATCTCGATGACGCAATTGAGCGGTCTATTGAAGGATCGGCCAGCGGCAGCTACTGGCCGAGACTGCATAAAAGCGCGTTCGATCACCTGGACTGGATCAACCCGTTCCGATGAGAAGCGACGAAGGGGCGTTTTGTCGACGGCGAGGACCACAAGCAAGTAACGTTGCGTCCCGAATGTCTTGATGACTTCATCGCCGAGGACAAATCACTCCCGCTACACCGTTTGCATGAGTTGAGCAGATCTTCCGACTGGGCCAGCGAGCGCTGGATCAGTTCGTTAGCCTGAGTATCGAGGGACCGAACATTTTCGGGCACAGCAACAACCGAACCCATAAACCCGACGATCAGGTCGGGCGGTTCGATCGTATATCCGCTGGGCGCGAGTACCCGGTTCACGTAGTGCCAGGGCGGCAGCCCCATATTCGGATGCGTCGATCGATATCGCATATGCCGTCATGCAGGGCTTCAACAAAGAGTGCGGCGTTATCGGCGAACCGTCACTGAAATTCAAGAGCGTCGCAATTTCGCTACCCGAAAAACATCGCAAGCTTCGAGCCGCGCCACAACTGCGGCGCTCGATGCGCAACGCTCGTACAGTGCCCGGCCAGTTGGCGACCCATTTGTTACATCGCTCGAACGCAATCTTCGCCCCTCCTGCTCGTGGGTTGCTCCAACAAGCGTGGTCACAGCATCGAGCTGACGATGTCGGCATGCTCGTCTACCGAGGCGGGCAAGCGGATCGACAGATATTCGATGTCTCGGCAAACGAACTCGCCCGCTAAAAACTATTGAAAATACGATCTCTGTAGTTCTGCTCACACACCGCAAAAGTGTAGGGTCGCAGAAAAGGTGGCCTTTCCCTACAAAATCCGCAGAAAAGTTGAACTCCGTTTGGACGACGCCCCATAACCCTATAAGAATCAAAGATTTGCGCTGATTCTGGGTCACGCAATCTCATCGTTGTCACAAGGCCCAATCGGCTCCCCCTAAGCCGCATCCGTGCTTTCCTTACTCTGTCAGCTTGAGATATGCAGGCCGAAGCAGCCGCGCATGTGCTACAAATGTGCATATGGTGTGCAACCGGACACCCTCATGGAATCCGACATTACCGGCAGGTCCGGCGATTTCGCCCAATTCATGGCGTCATTGAGAGAGCCGATAAGCATCGCTCCGATCATCTCGGCAAGACGTTTCGCAGTTGCCTTGCACATCGATATGCAGACGCTCGCGCGGCTGGCCCATGTACACCGCAACACGGTGAGCCGCCTGGAGGGCTCGGAGAGCGTCCAGAAGTTCCTTCGAGAGGCGCTTCGGATCATCCGGGCGGCAACCGATATCTCAGGTGACGTGCAGAGCGCGCTCTTCTGGTATCGCAATGATCCGTTGCCAATCTTTGACTACAAGACTGCCGAACAGCTTGTATCGGAGGGACGTACAGAGGACTTGCTGCGCTATATCACATCGCTTGAAGCAGGCGCCGCCGGATAAGATTGAGAACACCCGTTGCGGGTCTGCCAAATAGCAGCTAATCACGAGCAAGCTCGTCGATCGGTCCGAGCTACTCCGGGCGCTGCCGACGACGGCAAGAGAGTTTTGCTGACATGCCGCAGGCTGTGCCCGCAAAACCTTAAGAGTGACACGCCAATACTACTAAACGGTCTCGCCGACAGCTTGACTGCGGCTATCTCGCCTCAGTGATTGGGGGCTGACTCCATACCCGCGTACGAACACTTCACGCAGATG
This sequence comes from Burkholderia sp. COPS, assembly GCF_019425585.1. Lineage (NCBI taxonomy): Bacteria > Pseudomonadati > Pseudomonadota > Betaproteobacteria > Burkholderiales > Burkholderiaceae > Burkholderia > Burkholderia sp. COPS. Next base: position 289,726 of record NZ_WIXR01000009.1, read on the forward strand.
GCGCCGGTCACGGAATCCGGTCTCGCGTGCGATGATTTCGAGCGAATGCCGGCTGCATTCCACCATGTTCCTCGCGACCTCCAGACGAAGTTGCTCAATCGCCTTGGCCGGAGACTGACCAGTCTCGGAGAGGAAAATGCGCCCGAACTGCCGCGTGCTGAGATGCGCGGCCTTTGCCAGATCATCGACGCGCAGCGGCTTCGACAGATTCTGACGCGCGTACGCCAGCGCCATCTGGATTCTGTCCGACTTCGGTGCGAGTTCGAGCAGTTGCGACCGCTGCGGCTGTCCGCCGGAGCGCCGACGCTCCATGACGAGCACGCGCGCGACCGAGGTCGCGATATCCGGGCCGAGATCCTTCTCAACCATGCCGAGCGCGAGGTCCATCGCCGCGGTAAGTCCCGCTGACGTCCAGATGGACTCGTCGACGATAAAGATGCGATCGTCCTCGACTTGTGTGAGAGGGTAGCGTGCTTTCAACGCTTCCACATAGGCCCAATGCGTGGTGGCACGTCGCCCGTCGAGGAGGCCCGCTTCCGCCAGTGCGAACGCGCCGGTGCACAGTCCCGCAATGCGTCGCGAGCGCGCGGAAGCATCGACGATCAATTCGAGCTCGCTGGCGGGCGTGACGTGATTGGTCGGATCGATCACGCCACTGATCATCCACGTGTCCGCGGCAGTCCGGCTGTTCATCGCTTCGGTTACGACCGAGACACCCAGGGACGAGCGAATCGGCCCCCCGGAAACCGAATAGTTCGTCACCTGATAGACACGTTCGCGTGCTAGCACATTCGCGAACTCGAATATCGTTTGCGTGCCGATGGCCATGACCTGAAATTCGTCAGTCAGCAAATAGCCAATCCGATGCATCTTCGCCACCGTCCGTCGTGTCCGAAAAAATGATTATAAATGTCGTTGGAAAAGCACGCTGACCGCGCGGATGATAAGCACTCGATTCAACGCACTGCCGAGCATGCAAACAGCCATGTCGCCGGGTCGCGGAACCGCCGTCGTAAGCAGGGCGCTGTCGATCATAGGCGCCGCTTACGCGGAGCATCTTGCGAAAAACGGCTATGACCTTGTTCTGATCGACGAGATTCGGCCGCTTCTCAACGAGATGGCCGACGAACTGACGACGCGCTGTCGCCGGGCCGTCGAGGTAGTCGTGGTCGATGGCGGATCGGACGTCGACCTAACGGGCGTCCGAGCGAAGATCGATCAGGATGCAAGCATCGTTCTGGTCGTCAACGTCATGGACGGAAATGGCTGCCCGCTGCTTTCCGGCGAGCAGGTCAACGCGTTGATCGAATTTATCGGGCCGGATTCCGCAATCACCTGCGCAGCGATCGGAAAGTTTTCGTCGCGACGGGGTGACGTGAACGTGTATGCCGCAGGCGTCCTGATTACGGCATCCGGGCAAGTAGATGATTTGCCGCGCCTCGTTTAGCGAGGAAATTTATTTACTGAATGACTGGCTCAAACAGCGGACATATATATGGCTCATGTTTCTCAAAGCACGAATGCCACGACCCGATTTGTCGAGGTCGCAGGCCGGCGTCTCGCGTATCGCACGTTCGGAAGCGGAATACCGCTGGTGCTTTGCGTGCGATTTCGCGGAACGATGGACTCGTGGGACTCCCTGTTCCTGGACAGTCTGGTCGAGCAAGGCTTCCAGGTCACGACGTTCGACTACAGCGGTCTCGGCCAGTCGAGCGGCGAGCCGACCTATAGTCCGGCGTCGCTCGCCAAGGACGCGATCGATTTGATCGCCGCGCTGGAACTCGGCAAGGTCGTGATCGGCGGATGGTCGATCGGCGGCATGGTCGCGCAGATCGTATTGGCCACCGCGCCTCGATTGGTCAGCCACGCGGTGCTGATCGCGACGACGCCGCCCGGCCCGCTGGTCAAGCCGGCAGACCCGCTGTTTTACGAAATGGCGAAACGCGAAAACGACTTCGAAGACTTCGTCTCACTGTTCTTCGAACCGGCTTCGCCGGCGAGCCGCGCCGCGGCCGAAGCGTCCGCGCAGCGACTCGCGCAGCCGCGCGCGGATGCCAGCCCGCCGGTACCGTACGAATGGGCAGGGAAACAGCTCGGAGACGGTCCGAAAAATCCCGCGTTTCCAGCAGATGCGGTGCTCGACGCACTGAAGTCGACACCGATTCCCGTTCTCCATATCGGCGGGGACCACGACATCGTCTTCCCGGTCGAGAACTGGTACGCGCTCAACGGCCAGTTGCCGACGATGCATCTGGTGACGTTCCCGCGTGCCGGGCACGGCCCGCAACTCGAACATCCGCGATCGACCGCCCGGCATATCGCCGCATTCGTCGGCGCGACATCGTAGCACGCGCATACGCGACACGATCGACCGCGGCGCGGGCGTCGCTCGCCAGCGTCGCGAATACATGACGATGCCAGTCGCTTCGATACGACAACCCGATATTTCGATTAGGACACTTTAATGAACGACTTGATCCAGCTGGCGCTGGACGCCGCGGGTGGGCTCGACCGCTTTCTCGGTTTCCGGACAGTCTCCGCCCGCCTCCATCACACCGGCGCGTTGTGGTCGCTGAAGCAACGGGACGGTGTGCTGACCGATTGCCGTGTAACGGTCGATCTTCACGAGCAGCGCGTGTCGCACGAACCGTTCGCGCCGACCGACGCCCATTCCGTCTATACGCCGTCTCGCGTCGAGATCCGGCGTCCGAACGGGAGCGTCATCGAGACGCTCGAGCAGCCTCGCGCGTCGTTCGACGGGTACGAGATGGAGACACCGTGGTCGAATCCGCAACTCGCCTATTTCGCCGGCTACACGATGTGGACTTACCTGACGTCGCCGTTCCTGCTTCGACACGACGGTATCGACGCGCACGAAATCGACCCGTGGACCGTCGATGGGCTCACGTGGCGGCGGCTGCGAGTCGAATTCGCGCCGTCCATCGCGACCCACAGCGCGACCCAGACGTTCTATTTCGATGCCGACGGCCTGCTGCGCCGTCACGACTATGAAGTCGACATCCAGGGGCGCAATGCCGCGGCTCGCTACGTCGGCGATTACGTCGAGGTGCAGGGCATCCGGATGCCGACCCGCTTTCGCATCTACCCGCGTACGCCCGAGAACGTCGCGCTGCCCGAGCCGTTGATCGTCGGCGTCGATCTGTCCGATTTTCGCTTCGAATAACGGAGGGCACATGGAACAGCAAACGACTTACCGCGCCGCAGTCGTAACGGGCCCCGGCCGATTGAGCATCGTCGATCGGCTGGTGCAGCGCCCGGCATATGGGCAGGTTCGCATTCGCGTCGAGGCTTGCGGCGTCTGTCATTCCGACAGCGCGACCGTCGAGCGTGCGACACAGGACGGCGCGGCTCAGCGAGTGCCTGGCCACGAAGTCGTCGGGCGCATTGACGCGATCGGCGAAGGCGTTGCCGGCTGGGAAATCGGCCAGCGCGTCGGTGTCGGCTTTCTCGGTGGCGAGGATCGCGTATGCCCGTCGTGCCGGCATGGCGACGCCGTCAACTGCGAGAATCCGGTCATCACGGGCATGACGGTCGATGGCGGCTACGCCGAAATGATGCTGGCCGAGGCCCGCGGTCTCGTCCGCGTGCCCGAGGAACTGGATGCAGCAGAGGCCGCGCCACTACTGTGCGCGGGGTTGACCACGTTCAACGCACTGCGCAACGCGGGCGCCCGCGCGGGCGACGTCGTCGCGATTCATGGAATCGGCGGGCTCGGGCATCTCGCGGTCCAGTTCGCGAACCGCATGGGCTTTCATACCGTCGCGATTGCACGCGGTGCCGACAAGCGCGCGCTTGCGCTGGAACTCGGCGCGCGCCGCTATATCGACGCGAGCGTCGAAGACGTCCCGGGCGCGCTGCGCGCGATGGGTGGCGCCAAGGTCATCCTGGGCACCGCGCCGACCGGCAAGGGCATGTCTGACGTGGTGCCAGGGCTGTCCCCGCGCGGCAAGCTCGTCGTCGTGGCGGTACCGGACGAGCCGATCACGTTGAACGCGCTCGATCTCGTGTTCGGAGGCCGCTCCGTTGCGGGCGCGTTGACCGGCACGGTCGCCGACAACGAGGAGACGTTGTCGTTCGCGCAGCTGCAGAACGTGCGGCCGCTCGTCGAAACGTTCCCGCTCGACCACGCACAACTGGCGTATGACCGGATGATGCGCGCGGAAGTCCGCTTTCGCGCGGTCCTCGTGATGAATGACGAACCCAACGGAGCCGCAGCATGAACACACTCGCTCAAACGATCATCGACGCACATGGCGGGCTGGCCCAGTGGCGCAAGTTCACCCGCGTTCGCGCGAACCTGGTGCAGGGCGGCGTCCTGTGGCCGTTGAAGGGGCAAGCCGGTGTGCTTGACCGTACGTCCGTGACCGTGGCGACCGACCGCCAGTGGTCTTCGCACGCGCCGTTCGGAACCCTCGCCGCACGCAGCGATTTCACGGGCGAGCACGTTGCGCTGCTCGACGGTAACGAGCACATCCTGGATGCACGCGACCAGCCCCGCGCGTCGTTCGCCGGCCACGTGCTGGAAACCGGCTGGGACGCATTGCAGCTCGCGTTCTTCGCCGGCTGCGCGATGTGGACGTATCTGAACACACCGTTTCTTCTTGCCTGGGACGGCGTCGAGTCCGAGGACGCAGGGCAATGGCATGAACGCGGCGAGACCTGGCGAAAGATCGTCGTGCGTTATCCGGCTTCGCTCGAAGTATTCAGCAAAGTCCAGGCGATCTACGTCGGGTCCGACCTTCTGGTCCGGCGCCTCGACTACGACGTCGAGATTGCCGGCAGCACACCGGGCGCGCACTACGTCGACGGCTATACCACGGTCTCCGGGATTCGCTTCCCGACCCGCCGGCGGATCTATCCACGCCAGCAAGACGGCACCTCGGTCGAGCAACCGCTCGTCGTGTCGATCGACCTGCACGACATCACGCTACTTTGACATCGACGAACGCGCGACGCGCGTCGAAAGGACTTGCAACCATGAATTCTACGATTCGGGCCGCCAACGCGCCGACGCAATATGTGGACGCGGCGGGCGTGCGCTACGCGTTTCGCCGGTTTGGTCGCAGCGGCCGCGTGCCGCTCCTCTGTCTGCAACACTTCACGGGCACGCTCGACAACTGGGATCCGGCGATTGTCGATGCGCTCGCCGAGGATCGCGAGGTGATCCTGTTCGACAACGCCGGCGTCGGCGCATCGGGCGGCGAAGTGCCGACGACGGTCGCCGGAATGGCCGAGCATGCAATGCGTTTCATCGACGCGATCGGTCTGACGAGGCTGCACATTCTCGGGTTTTCGCTGGGCGGCTTCGTCGCGCAGGAAATCGCGCTCGCACGGCCGGCCGCCATCGGCCGCCTGATCCTTTCAGGCAGCGCACCCGAAGGCGGAGAAGGCGCGGGCATGGACCGCCCCGAGCTCGTCGCGATCTACACGAACGGTGACATGCCGATGAACGAGAAGCTCAAGCGCCTGTTCTTCCCCGCCACGGCCGACGCCCAGGTCGCCGCCGCGGCGTTTATCGACCGCCTCGAGACGCGCGGCACCGAGCGCGACACGCCGGCGGGCGCTCCGGTGGCTACGGCACAACTGCAGGCGATGATCGCCTGGGCGAACTGGCGTGGCGACGTGCGCGGGAAACTGGCGGGCATCGCGCATCCGGTGCTCGTGACCAACGGCGACAACGACATCATGATTCCGACGAAGAACTCGCTCCTGCTCGCCGAGGGCTTGCCGAATGCGACCTTGATCGTCTATCCGAATTCCGGCCACGGCGCGCTGTTTCAGTACGCATCTGCGTACGTATCGCACGTGCGCGTGTTTCTGGATGGCGCATGAGCGCCGCCACCCATCTTCCATCATGAGGACTGCTTCATGAAAGCCATCGTTTACGCCACGGCCGGCCTGCCGATCGATGATCCGCAGTCGCTGTACGAAGCCGAACTGCCCAAGCCGGAACCGGGGCCCCGCGATCTGCTCGTGCGGATCGACGCCATCGCGGTCAATCCCGTCGACCTGAAACTGCGTCAGGGCGTGCAGCCGGGCGAGCCTCGGATTCTCGGGTGGGACGCGGCGGGCACGGTAGAGGCGGTCGGCGGCAGCGTCGAACTGTTCGCGCCGGGCGACCGGGTCTGGTATGCGGGCGACATCACGCGGCCGGGCAGCTATGCGGAATACGGCCTCGTGGACGAGCGCATCGCGAGCCGCCGGCCGGCTACGCTATCGGCGGCCGACGCTGCTGCGCTGCCGCTGACCGCCATTACCGCGTGGGAGTTGTTGTTCGATCGCCTGCATGTCGCGGAGGGCGGCGGAGCCGGGCAAAGCCTGCTCGTGATCGGTGCTGGCGGCGGCGTCGGCTCGATCCTGATCCAGCTAGCGCGCAAGCTGACCGCGCTGACGGTCGTCGGTACGGCGTCGCGGCCGGAAACGCAGGCGTGGGTCGCCGGGCTAGGCGCGCATCACGTCATCGACCATGCAAAGCCGCTCAAGTCGCAACTGGCCGTAGCCGGTATTGAGCAGGTCGATCACGTGATCAGCCTCACCCATACCGACACGTACTACGCGCAAATCGTCGAGATCCTGAAGCCCGAAGGCCAGCTTGCGCTGATCGACGATCCGGCGACGCTCGATGCGATGCCGCTAAAGCGCAAGTCGATTTCTCTCCACTGGGAATTCATGTTTACGCGGTCGATGTATCGCACGCCTGACATGATTCGCCAGCACGCGCTGCTCGAGCGCGTCGCCACGCTAATCGACGACGGCGTGCTGAAGAGCACCGTCGGCGAACACCTCGGCAGGATCGACGCCGCCAACCTGCGCCGTGCGCACGCATTGCTCGAAGCCGGCCGCGCAAAGGGCAAGATCGTGCTGGAAGGCTTCTGAGGCCCCTCGACGCATTCCTCACTCATTCCGGGAAGACCATGAGCACCATCACCACACAAGACGGCACGCAAATTTTCTACAAGGACTGGGGCGCAGGCCGTCCGGTCGTATTCTCCCACGGCTGGCCGCTCAACGCAGATGCGTGGGACGCGCAGATGCTGTTCCTGTTGCAACACGGGTATCGCGTGATCGCACACGACCGCCGCGGTCACGGACGTTCGGACCAGCCGTCGCAAGGCAACGACATGGACACCTACGCCGACGATCTCGCCGCGCTGCTGGACGCGCTGGATCTGCGTGAAGCGACGCTGGTGGGCCATTCGACGGGCGGTGGGGAAGTCGCTCACTACATCGGCAGGCACGGCACGAATCGCGTCGCGAAGGCGGTGCTGATCGGTGCCGTGCCGCCGATCATGCTGAAGACCGACGCGAATCCGGGCGGCCTGCCGCTCGACGTATTCGACGGAATCCGCAAGGGCGTCGCCGACAACCGCTCACAGTTCTACAAGGATCTCGCGATTCCGTTCTTCGGCTTCAATCGCGCCGATGCCCAGGTGTCGCAAGGCACAATCGACGCGTTCTGGGCGCAGGGCATGACCGGTGGCATTCACGGCCAATACCAGTGCATCCGCGAGTTTTCGGAAGTGGATTACACCGAAGACCTGAAGAAGATCGACGTGCCGACGCTGATCCTGCACGGCGACGACGACCAGATTGTGCCGATCGAAGACTCGGGCCGGCTGTCGGCCGGGATCGTAAAGAACGCGACGCTGAAGGTCTACGCGGGCGGATCGCACGGAATGTGCGTGGTGAATGCGGATCAGGTCAACGCCGACCTGCTCGCTTTCCTGCAGTCGTAACACGCGGCGTTTGGCCGGCGCGCGACGACGTCGACGGCGCTCTGCCAGGTACGCCGCTCCCGCGGCGTAGGCCAGCTTTTCCTACCTTCTCCTTCGACCTGCGCGTCGACATCGGATCATGAATTCCAACCTTCTCACGAATGCCGCCGGCTCGCCCGTCGCGGACAACCAGAACTCGATGACCGCCGGTTCGCGCGGCCCCGTGATGCTCCAGGACGTATGGCTGCTTGAAAAGCTCGCCCACTTCGACCGTGAGGTGATCCCGGAGCGCCGCGTGCACGCAAAGGGCTCCGGCGCGTTCGGCACCCTCACGGTGACGCGCGACATCACGCAATACACGAAGGCGAAGGTGTTTTCGCGAGTCGGCACCGAGACACCGCTGTTCATCCGTTTCTCCACGGTGGCCGGCGAACGCGGCGCCGCCGATGCCGAGCGCGACGTGCGCGGCTTCTCGATCAAGTTCTACACCGAAGACGGGAACTGGGACGTCGTCGGCAACAACACGCCGGTCTTCTTCATTCGCGATCCGCTCAAGTTTCCCGATTTCATCCACACACAGAAACGCGACCCGCACACGAACCTGCGCAGCAACATCGCCGCGTGGGATTTCTGGTCGCGCCACCCCGAGTCACTGCATCAGGTCACCATCCTGATGAGCGATCGCGGCATTCCGAAGAACTACCGGCAAATGCATGGCTTCGGCTCGCATACCTATTCGCTCGTCAACGCGAACGACGAGCGTTTCTGGGTGAAGTTCCATTTCAAGTCGCTCAATGGTGTCGAGCACTATACGAACGACGAAGCTGCTCAGGTCGTCGCGCACGACCGTGAGAGCGCACAGCGCGACCTCGTCGAGAACATCGATCATGGCAATTTCCCGCGCTGGGCATTCCGTGTCCAGGTAATGCCCGAGGCCGATGCGGCGAAGGTGCCGTACAACCCGTTCGACATCACGAAGGTGTGGCCGCATGCAGACTACCCGCTGATCGACGTCGGCGTGATCGAGCTGAACCGCAATCCACAAAACTACTTCGCCGACGTGGAGCAGGCCGCGTTCACGCCGGCGAACGTGGTGCCCGGCATCGGCTTCTCGCCCGACCGGCTGTTGCAGGGCCGCCTCTTTTCGTACGGCGACACGCAGCGGTACCGGCTGGGCGTGAATCACCATCAGATTCCGGTGAACGCGCCGAAGTGCCCGGTCCATTCGTTTCATCGCGACGGCGGGATGCGCGTTGACGGCAATTTGGGCAGCACAGTGAACTATGAGCCGAACAGCTTCGGCGAATTCGCGCAGGACCGCAACGCGCCCGAGCCGCCGCTCGCGGCTGGCGCGGTGGACCGCTACGACCATCGCGAGGACGACGATTACTACAGCCAGCCGGCCGCGCTCTTCCGCCTGTTCGATGCCGGGCAGCGTGCGCGGCTGTTCGACAACATCGCCCGGCATATCGCCGGCGTTCCCGTGGAAATCGTCCAGCGCCAGCTCGACCACTTCCATCGTGTGGACCCGGCCTACGGGGCCGGCGTTCGCGACGCAATCGAGAAACTCGGCTCGCGCTGATGCGGCGAGGCAACTCCGTGCCGGCGGAAGTCTGTGCTTCGCCGGCACGGGACACCGGAAACTGCGTGCGGGCGATCTGCCGATTCGATCGCGCACGCTCCAGCGTTCATTGAAACGAAAAGGATCTCGAAATGGCAGAAACCAAACGATACGACTATCTGTTTCTCGGTGGCGGAAAAGGCGGCAAATCGCTCGCGATGGATATGGCACGCCAAGGTAAACGGGTTGCGGTAATCGAGCGCGGCATGATTGGCGGATCCTGCATCAACGTCGCCTGTATCCCGAGCAAGGCGCTTATTCATGCGGCGCGCTCGATGCAGGTGTGGCGGGAAGCTTCGAAGCAATCGGAGTTGTCGGCGAATATGGAGCGCGTGTCCGAAAGCGTTAGGTCCGTGGTGGGCGGCATGATCGAGATCAATCGCCGCGCGTTCGAGCAGTCGGGCCTCGACCTCGTCATCGGCGCCGGCCGCTTTGTCGGACCGCGTACGATCGTGGTGCGGTCCGACGACGGGGCCGAAACCGTCTACAAAGGCGAAAACGTCTACATCAACACCGGCACCGTGGCGGCCATGCCCGATATCACCGGGCTGCGCGATGCGCATCCGCTCACCCATGTCGAAGCATTGCGCCTCGACGTGCTACCCGAACACCTCGTGGTGCTGGGCGGCGGCTACATCGGCCTCGAGATGGCCCAGGCGTTTCGTCGTCTTGGCAGCCGGGTCACCCTGCTCAGCGATACGCCGCGCGTCGCGATGCGCGAAGACGAGGATGTCAGCGTGGTGATCCAGCAGACGCTTCTCGAGGACGGCATCGAGCTTAGGCTCGGCACGAAGATTGTTGCGGTCCACGGCAGAAGCGGTGCGAGCGTCACGGTTGATTTCGCCGACGGAAGCTCCGTGACCGGTACGCACCTGCTTGTGGCCGCCGGGCGCAAGCCTCAGACGGATGCGATCGGGCTGGATCTCGCGGGCGTCGAGACAGATGCACGAGGCTTAATCAAGGTCGACCACCGGCTTGCAACCACAGCCGAGCGCACCTGGGCAATCGGCGAGGTCGCCGGCACGCCGATGTTCACGCACGCGTCGTTCGACGACTACCGCGTTCTCAAGGCGGGTATCGAAGGCCGTCCGGCGAGTACCGAAAAGCGCATCATCCCCTATGCGCTGTTTATCGATCCGGAACTGGGCCGCGTCGGCTTGAACGAATCAGAAGCAGATGCCCTGAAGATCGACGTCCGTGTGGCGAAGCTGCCGATGACGTCGGTGCCGCGCGCGCGTACCGACGGAAAAACTCGGGGTTTCATGAAGGCGCTGGTCGAGCCAGATACCGGCAGGATCCTCGGATTCACGATGCTGGGTACCGGCGCTGGTGACGTGACGACAGCCGTGCAAATGGCGATGCTCGGCGGACTGCCTTATATGGCCGTTCGCGATGCAATCATCGCGCATCCCCTCATTTCCGAGGGGCTGAATTTGCTCTTCGCAACTTTACCGTAACACCCAATTCTGCATAGGCCCTCCTAATCGTGGATTGCTCCAGCAAGCGTGCTCAGAGCGTCGAGTCGACTATGTCGGCACGCTCGTCTACCGAGACAGGCAAGCGGATCGACAGATGTTCGATGCCTTGGCAACCGGACTCGCCCGCTCGAATTTAGACTATTGAAAATAATAATTTGATAGTTTTGTTCAAATACCGCAAAAGAGATCACCTTTTTTGCCAACCTACAAAAGAGGTCACCTTTTAGCCGGCCCCCACCATCCATCCCCAATAAATCCCCTTGACGGCCTATCTTTCGATATATATCTTTAGATATGTTTTCCGACATATAGGACACGATCATGCGACACAACCCTTCCCGCGGCCATGCCCGAAGCGGCGGTCATGGTGCGCATGCCCGCCCTGACTGGTTCGCCGGTCTCTGGTACGCGATCGGCCGCCACCGTCGCGGCCACGATCCGTTCGGTGGTGGCGGCCCGTTCGGCGGCCGTGGCGGGCGCGGCGGCTTTGGCGATTTCGGCGACGACGGCATGCCACGCGGCCGCCAGTTCAGCTCCGACGATCTCCAGTTGCTGTTGCTTGCGCTCGTCGCCGAGCAACCGAGCCATGGCTACGAGCTGATCAAGGCGCTCGACACGCGTTCGAACGGTTTCTACAGCCCGAGCCCCGGCATGGTGTATCCGGCGCTCACGTATCTCGAAGAAGTCGGCTTCGTCGCGTCGCAGGCGGAAGGCAACCGCAAGCGTTATGCACTGACCGACGCCGGCCGCACCCATCTCGACGCCCAGCGCGAACGGGTCGACACGCTGTTCGCACGCCTCACGCACCTCGCGCGCAAGATGGAGTTCATGCGCCGTGCGTTCGCCGGGGAATCGGCGGGCAACGAAACGCAGGACGAAACGCAAGCAGGCTGGCTGCCGGAGTTCGTCGAGGCGCGCCTCGCACTCAAGCGCGCGTTGCTGCACAAGAGCGCAGCCGGCCCGGATGAACAGCGCCGCGTCGCGGCCATCCTGCGCCGCGCGACGGGCGAAATCGAAGGCGGCACCGGCGCGTGATCCGCGCCGCCCCATCAAACCTCAGGAGAACGGATTGATGCAGAACACATCCGAGCGCACCGTGACCCGCGTGCGCCACACCCTCAAGTTCCGCTTGCTGCAGGTCCTGCGCGTGCATGCCGTGACGCCGCACCTGCTGCGCGTCACGCTCGGCGGCCCCGATCTCGCGGATTTCGAATCCGCGTCGTTCGACGATCACGTGAAGGTATTTTTCCCGCCGCCCGGCGCCGAACGGCCTGCGATGCCGACGCTCGGCGCGAACGGTCCGGAGTTTCCGGAAGGCGAACCGAGGCCGGTCGCGCGCGACTTCACGCCGCGCCGCTTCGACCGCGCCGCCCGCGAACTCGACCTGGAATTCGTGCTGAACCATCCGGGCCCCGCGTCGCAGTGGGCCGCCCAGGCACGCGTCGGCCAATGGCTCGGCATCGGCGGCCCGCGCGGTTCGTTCGTTGTCCCGACCGGTTTCGACTGGCACCTGCTGATCGGCGACGATACGGCGCTGCCGGCGGTCGCGCGGCGCCTCGAGGAATTGCCGGCCGGTGCGCGCGCGGTCGTCGTGATGGAAGTCGCGGATCGCACCGCGCAGATCGCGTTCGACACGCGCGCCGACGTGCATGAAATCTGGCGCTTCCGCGCCGAAGCCGACGCCGCAAACGGCAACGAGCTGCTGAATGCCGTGCGCGACCTGCCGCTGCCGCCGTCCGGCGACGGCTACGTGTGGGCGGCAGGCGAAGCGCTGTCGATACGCGCGGTACGCCAGCACCTGACCGGCGAGCGCGGCGTCGACAAATCGCGCATCCGCGCGGCGGCCTACTGGAAGCGCGGCGCGGCGGCCGTGCACGAAACCCTGGAAGACTGATGGATGCGGGTAGCCGTCAAAGGCGTACCCGGTTGACCGGCGGATGACACAATCGTCGCGTCGGCGCACCAGCGGGCTTGGCACCGCTATCGCGACTGGTATATATCTGTGTGTGCGACGCCGCTGTCGGGCGACAGCCGTCGCAGCCTGCCCAGGAGCGTCCGGTCATGACAAAAGAAAGCCCCGCTTCGCCTTTCCTTCGCAACCTGAAGATCGCCGGCTATTGCGGCCTTGCCGCGGTGGTACTTGCGCTGTTCGTCGCGATGTGCGCGATCCTGAAGGAAAGCGCGCTCGATCGCGACGCCGCGCAACATCCGGCCGATACGCCCGAACTGCACGATGCGGGCGGCGGACCATCCGCATCGGCTGAACCGGCCAGGACACCCGGCTGACGGCGTCCGGCCCGATCCCCCCGCTTACGGCGCGTGCCGGCGCCCCATCACGACTGCATGCACCGAATCGCCGAGCCGTTCGAGCAGTGCGGTCGCGCGTTGTCCATACAGGTGCGCGGCCAGCGCGCCGGCCGTGCCGACCAGCACGCCGCCCGCCATGTCGAACGGCCAGTGCACGCCCGCATAGATACGCCCCCATGCAATCGCCGCGGCCAACGCGACCATCACGAACCCGGTGAGCCGGGTCGTGCCGCCGAGCATCAACCCGACTGCCATGCTCCACGCGAACGTCATGTGGTCGCTCGGAAACGAGCTGTCCGGCGCATGCGGAATCAGTTGCGTGCCGACGCCGGCCATGAACGGACGCGGCGAGAACCAGAAATGCCCGATGACCTGCGCGAGCGCGAGCGCCACGCATACGCCGACGCCGGCTTCGATCGCCTGGCGCCGCGTCGTGCGTGCGCCGAAGATCCAGGTCAGCAGCAGCATCGCGGGCAGCGCATAGACGAGCCAGTCGGCAGCGAAGATGGCGAGGCGGGCAACGCCCGGCTGCGGCGCAACCCCGGCGTTGATGGCGGAAAAAAGGGTGAGATTGAGGGTCTGCATGAATCCGGTTGCGTGGGGCGTAAAAACTCGGCCGGTTGCCCGGCCTGATACGAACGATGCTAGGGCGCTCCCGCTTAAGCGATGCTTAATGCGGCAGTCGCACGCGACGAAGCCCGCCGCGGCGAACGCACTTAGAGCCTGCACTGCAGCACAAGTTCACACAATTGTCACATTCCCGAGCGACCGCCTCCCGGAAAAACTCACCTACCATCCCGTAAAGACTCACCTTTTTCACATCGTGACGTCATCGATGCATGCGAATATCGGGACGCCGGGTGCCGTCCAGGCCGTTTGCATCATTCATCTCAATATTTACGCGTCGAATTCTACGAAATCGGCAACAATTAATTCCATATGCGGCATCGCACAACGGCAACGCACAGGCATAGGATTACGAGCTTACGAGCACTCATCCACGAAGCGATCAACAACAAGGAGTCCGCATGAAACCCAGCGATGTCCGATCGAAAGCGTTTGCGATGCCGTTGACCAGCCCTGCCTTCCCGATGGGCCCTTACCGTTTCGTCGATCGTGAGTTCCTGATCATCACGTATCGCACCGATCCGGACCGTCTCCGCGAAATCGTCCCCGAGCCGCTGCAGGTTACCGAGCCGCTCGTGCATTACGAATTCATCCGCATGGCCGATTCGACCGGCTTCGGCGATTACACCGAAAGCGGCCAGGTCATTCCCGTCGAATACAACGGCCAGCCGGGCGGCTATACGCTCGCGATGTATCTCGACGATCACCCGCCGATCGCCGGCGGCCGCGAACTGTGGGGCTTCCCGAAGAAACTCGCATCGCCCACGCTGCACGTGAACACCGACCACCTCCTCGGCACGCTCGACTACGGCAAGGTGCGCGTCGCGACCGGCACGATGGGCTACAAGCACAAGGAACTCGACATCGACGAGCAGACGAAGCGTCTTGCCGGCCCCAATTTCCTGCTGAAGATCATCCCGCACGTCGACGGCACCGCGCGTGTCTGCGAACTGGTGCGCTACTACATGCAGGACATCAAGATGAAGGGCGCGTGGACGGGCCCCGCATCGCTCGAGCTGGCGCCGCACGCGCTCGCGCCGGTAGCCGACCTCCCCGTGCTCGAAATCGTCGAAGCCCGGCACATCGTCGCGGATTTGACACTGGGCCTCGGCGAAGTCGTCTACGATTACCTGGCTCAGTAACACGTCCGCAGTCCTTTCTCCCTGTCAAACCTTTCACCACGGGAATTCGAACATGAGCAACCTGAATGGCAAGACCGCAGTCGTCACGGGCGCCGCGAGCGGCATCGGCAAGGAAATCGCACTCGAGCTCGCGAAAGCGGGCGCGGCCGTCGCGATTGCCGACCTGAACCAGGACGGCGCGAACGCCGTTGCCGACGAGATCGTCAAGGCCGGCGGCAAGGCGATCGGCGTCGCGATGGACGTGACGAACGAGGAAGCCGTGAACAGCGGTATCGACAAGGTGGCCGAAACGTTCGGCTCGGTCGACATCCTCGTGTCGAACGCGGGCATCCAGATCGTCAACCCGATCGAGAACTATTCGTTCTCCGACTGGAAGAAGATGCAGGCGATCCACGTCGACGGTGCATTCCTGACGACCAAGGCCGCGCTCAAGCACATGTACAAGGACGATCGCGGCGGTGTCGTGATCTACATGGGTTCGGTGCACTCGCACGAAGCGTCGCCGCTGAAGTCGGCGTACGTGACGGCCAAGCACGGGCTGCTCGGCCTGGCCCGCGTGCTGGCGAAGGAAGGCGCGAAGCACAACGTGCGCTCGCACGTCGTGTGTCCGGGCTTCGTACGCACGCCGCTGGTCGACAAGCAGATTCCGGAGCAGGCGAAGGAACTCGGGATCAGCGAAGAGGAAGTGGTGAAGAAGGTGATGCTCGGCAATACGGTCGACGGCGTGTTCACGACGGTGCAGGACGTCGCGCAGACGGTGCTGTTCCTGTCGGCGTTCCCGAGCGCCGCGCTCACGGGCCAGTCGTTCATCGTCAGCCACGGCTGGTTCATGCAGTGAAGCCGCGCGCCCCCACGGAAAAGCAGGCCGTCGATGCGGCGGACCTGCATCACGAAGCCGGCGCACCGGTCCCCGCACGGTCGCTGCCGTACGAAACGATTGCACTCGTGCTGCAAGGCGGCGGCGCGCTCGGCGCGTACCAGGCCGGCGTGTTCGAAGGGCTGCACGAGGCGGGCATTCCGCTCGACTGGATCGCGGGCATCTCGATCGGCGCGCTCAACACCGCGCTGATCGCGGGCAATGCGCCCGAACATCGCGTCGAGCGGCTGCGCGAGTTCTGGGAAACGATCTGCAAGCCGGCGTTCTTCCCGACGGTTCCGGCCGCATTCGAGTTCGCGCTGTTCAACAGCATCGACCAGGTTCGTACGTTCTTCACCGCGTCGCAGGCCGCAAGCGCGATGATGCAGGGCCAGCAGGGCTTCTTCGTGCCGCGCTTCCCGCCGCCGCTGCCGGGCGTGTCGGATCATCCGGAGAAGATCAGCTGGTACGACACGTCGCAATTGCGCGCGACACTGCTGAAGCTGTGCGATTTCGACCGGATCAATTCGGGCGAAACGCGCGTGTCGGTCGGCGCGGTCAACGTCGGCACCGGCAACTTCGTGTACTTCGACAACTCGCGCATCCGCCTGGCACCCGAGCATTTCATGGCGTCCGGCGCGCTGCCGCCCGCGTTCCCGCCGGTCGAGATCGACGGCGAGTACTACTGGGACGGCGGTGTCGTGTCGAACACGCCGCTGATGGAAGTGCTCCGCGCACGGCCGCGCCGCGACACGCTCGCGTTCCAGGTCGACCTGTGGAGCGCGCGCGGGCCGCTGCCGCGCACGATGGCCGACGTCGCCGAGCGCACGAAGGACGTGCAGTATTCGAGCCGCACGCGCTTCGTGACCGACACGCTGCAGCGCGAACAGCGCTACCGCAACGTTTTGCGCCACGTGCTCGAGCAGGTGCCGGAAGAGCAGCGCAAGGCGGATCCCTGGTGCGTCGAGGCCGACGCGATGTCATCCAGCAAGAAGTACAACATCCAGCACCTGATCTACCAGCAGAAGGCGTACGAGCATCACTACAAGGACTATCAGTTCGGTCTGTCGACGATGCGTGACCACTGGTCCGCGGGTCTCGACGACATCCGCAAGACGCTCGCAGTCAAGGACGGCCTCGCGCTGCCCAACAACGACGCGGGCTTCGTGACGCACGACATTCACCGCAAACGGTAATGCCGTGCGCGACGGATCGGCGCGATGCATGCGCCGGTCCGTCCTCTTCCCCGATCAGACATGCCGATTTTCATTGCACTGTTCGCGCTCATCGCTGCCGGATGGGGCGCGGTTCACCTGTTTCACGTCATCGCCGCGCAGTTCGGCCAGCCGGTCGCGATCGCGGCCGCCGTGCTCGCCGCCGCGATCCTGATCGCGCTGGTCGCCTGGTGGATCAAGCGCCGCCGCGACATCGCACCGAATACGAAGGAAGAAGGCTGGACCCACGTCGTGCATCGCGCGTGGGGCGAGCTGCGCGTGTCCGCGACGCAGGGGCTGCTGTGGCTGTCGCACGACGGCGCGGACGGCCGCTATACGCTGTCGCAGCTCGACGGCTGCCAGGCTGCGCCGATCGGCGGCCGCTGGCATCTCGTCGTGCACGTGCGCGACGGCGTGCGCAGCGAATGGAAGCTGCCGATGATGGACAAGCGCGACGCGCAACGCTGGGCGCGCGTGCTGACGCTCGCGAAGGACAACCGGCTTTGAGACGGCATGCCGTGGATGCACGGGCACGGCATGCGCGCATGAACAGCCGCGCCGCCTAGCCTGCATGCCGGTGCGCTATCGCGCGCCGAGCGCCCACAACGCATCGAGTACATGCTGGGTCGCCCGCTCGACCGGCCCCGCCCGATGGGCGATCCCCAGTTCACGCCACAACGCCGGGCGCAACGCCCGCATGACAATGCGCGCATCGGGGAGCGGGGCGCCCGCCTCATGCGGCAGCAGCGTCGCGCCGTACCCCGCGGCGACCAGGCTCTTGATCGCATCGTTGTAGTTGAGTTCGATCCGCGGCTCCGGCCGGTGGCCGCCGAGCGCAAACCATTCCGTCGTCAGCCGTGACAGGCGGGTGGTCGCATCGTTGAGAATCAGCGGGCGGGCGGCCAGATAGCCGGGCGTCACGCGCGCCGGAAGCGGCCAGTCCGCCGGCAGAAACGCCATCACCGGATCGCGCCGCCACGCACGGATCGACAGCCCCGCGACGGCCGTCTGCGGCAGCGCTACCAGCCCGACATCGAGCGTGCCCTGCGCGATGCGCGCCAGCGTGTCGTGCGACGTGAGCACCGCGATCTGGACATCGATGTCCGGATGCTGCTCGCGCAAGCGGGCCACCGCCTGCGGCAGCAGGTGCGCGATCGCCCCGGTCGATGCGCCGAGGCGCACGCGCCCGGTCAACCCCTGCACCTGTCGCTGCACGTCGTCCAGCGTGGATTCGACCTCGGCCAGCAGGCGGCGCGCGCGCTCGACCAGCACTTCACCGATGGGCGACGGCCGCACGTTTCCGCGCGTGCGGGACAGCAACGGCGCGCCGATGCGACTCTCCAGTTCGGCAACGTGAAGACTGACGGTCGGCGGCGCGAGGTGAAGCAGTTGCGCCGCGGCGACAAAGGACCCTTGGTCCGCGATGGCGACCAGCGTGCGCAGGCGGTCCAGGCTGATCTCCCGCATTCTCCACCCCTCGTTCAAGAAAACTGAATCTGATGGTCAGTAAATTCAACTTTTTCTATTCTAGGCGCTCGGTGGACGATACGGCTTTCCCGACCACGAACGCAAGGAACGCGACCACCATGAGCCAGCCCACTGTCTACATCGACGGCGATCAAGGGACGACCGGATTGCAGATCCACGAGCGCCTGCGCGGGCGCACCGACTTGCGGCTCGTCGCGCTGCCGGAGGCCGAGCGCAAGGATCCCGTGCGGCGCGCCGAGGCGATCAACGCAGCCGACATCGCCATTCTGTGCCTGCCCGACGCGGCCGCACGCGAAGCGGTCGGCTTCATCCGGAATCCGGCGGTACGCGTGATCGACGCGAGTTCGGCTCATCGCACGCAGCCGGAATGGGTCTACGGCTTTCCCGAGATGGCCGACGGGCAGGCACGGGCAATTGCACACGCGCGGCGTGTCACCAATCCGGGTTGCTACCCGACCGGTGCGATCGGGCTGCTGCGGCCGCTGCTGCAGGCCGGGCTGCTGCCGCGCGACTACCCGGTGAGCATCCATGCCGTGTCCGGATACTCGGGCGGCGGGCGGACCGCCGTCGACGCGTTCGAAGCGAACGACGCTTCGCGCGCGAATCCGCTCCAGGTTTACGGCCTCGCACTCGCGCACAAACATGTGCCCGAGATCCGGCTGCATGCCGGTCTGGCGAACCGTCCGTTGTTCGTGCCGGCTTACGGTGCCTATCGGCAAGGCATCGTGCTCACCGTGCCGATCGAGTTGCGCCTGCTCCCTGCCGGTGTGACCGGTGAGCAACTGCATGCGTGTCTCGCGCACCATTACGCCGAGTCGCGCCACGTCGACGTCACACCGCTCGCGGACACGCATGCGATCACGCATCTCGATCCGCAAGCGCTGAATGGCACCAATGACATGCGGCTCGGCGTGTTCGTCAATGCCGAGCACGGCCAGGTGCTGCTGTCCGCCGTGTTCGACAATCTCGGCAAAGGCGCATCCGGCGCAGCCGTGCAGAATCTCGACCTGATGCTCGGGGCGGCAGGCGCGGCAGGCGGGGCACAAGCGGCGTAAGCCGTGCGCAGGCACCGGCGTCGGCAGGCCCGGCACCTCGCGACCGCGACGTGTGGGTACCCGTTCGACGCGACCGGCTCGCGACGCGATTGCGAGCCGGAAACGGGGCCTGCCGATGTTGTGCGCATGCCCCCGTAAAAGCTCACCTTTAGCCGGATTCAGGCCGTATCGTCACCCGCCGCGGCATTCAAGCCAGCCAGCGTCTCCATCAGAAAATCCACGCACACGCGCACTTTCGCCGACGCAGCCACGCGCTCCGGATACACGGCCCAGATGTTCGCGGGCTGGATTGCGTCCGGCAGCACGCGACACAGTGCACCGCGTTCGATCAGCGGCGCGGCTTCCCAGATCGAACGCAGCACGATGCCGCGCCCGGCCAGCGCCCATTGCACGGCGACCTCGCCATGGTTCGTCGACAGCGCGCCGCCAACCTTCACCGTGGCCGTTTCACCGCGCACGTTCAGCCGCCACACGCCGAACGGGTGATCACGCTCCTTGATGGCAAGACAGTCGTGCGAAGCGAGATCCGCGAGCGAGCGCGGTGTACCGCGCCGGGCGAGATAGTCGGGCGACGCACACAGCACGCGGTAGTTCGCGGCGAGGCGGCGCGCGATCAGGTGGTCGGCGATCTCGTCGCCGATGCGCACGTCGAGGTCGTAGCCTTCGCCCGCGACGTCGACGAGCCGGTCGAACAGATCGAGCCGCACGTTCAGTTGCGGATAGCGTGCCGAGAAGTCGAGCAGCGCCGGCGCGATGACGTGCCGGCCGAAGCCGAAGCTGCTCGAAATGCGCAGCGTGCCGCGCGGCACCGTGCGCGTGGTCGACACGTCCTCGACGAGATGATCGACGTCGTCGAGAATCTTCTCGGCGCGCGCGAACACGCGCTCGCCTGCTTCCGTGACCGTCACGCGGCGCGTCGAGCGATGCAGCAGGCGCGTGCCGAGCTGCGCCTCGAGCAACGCGATGCGCTTGCTGACATAGGCAGGCGACACCGCGAGCTGCTCGGCGGCCGCGCTGAAGCTGGTCAGGCGGACGACCAGGCTGAACACGCGCAGGTCGTCGAGATTCGGCGATTTATTCACGATTCGTGGAAAGTCGATTAACCTTTCGCGCGATTTTAATCCAGATGGAAATAAATAGAATGACGTGACGCGCCGCTGCCTCTCCCCGCGGCCAGCCCACCAGCCAAGGAGCTTTGCATGACCGACAGGACCTACAGAATTGCCGTGATCCCCGGCGACGGCATCGGCCGTGAAGTGATGCCCGAGGGCCTGCGCGCGCTCGACGCCGTGACCGCGCGCTTCGGCATCCGCTTCGACTTCGTCCAGATCGACTGGGCGAGCTGCGACTACTACGCACAGCACGGCAAGATGATGCCGGACGACTGGAAGGCGCAACTGTCGGGCATGGACGCGATCCTGTTCGGCGCGGTCGGCTGGCCCGCGACGGTGCCCGATCACGTTTCGCTGTGGGGCTCGCTGCTGAAATTCCGCCGCGAATTCGACCAGTACATCAACCTGCGGCCCGCGCGCCTGTTCGACGGCGTGCCGTCGCCGCTCGCCGGCCGCCGCGCGGGCGACATCGACTTCATGATCGTGCGCGAGAACACCGAGGGCGAGTATTCGTCGGTCGGCGGCACGATGTTCGAAGGCACCGATCGCGAGATCGTGATGCAGCAGGCGATCTTCACGCGTCACGGCACCGAGCGCGTGCTGAAATTCGCGTTCGAACTCGCGCAGCGGCGCGCGAAGCGCCTCACCGTCGCGACGAAGAGCAACGGCATCGCGATCAGCATGCCGTGGTGGGATGCGCGCACGGCCGAGATGGCCGAACGTTATCCCGACATCGCCGTCGACAAGCAGCACATCGACATCCTGTGCGCGCGTTTCGTGCTGCAGCCGGATCGCTTCGACGTCGTCGTCGCGTCGAACCTGTTCGGCGACATCCTGTCGGATCTCGGGCCCGCGTGTACGGGCACGATCGGCATCGCGCCGTCGGCGAACCTGAACCCCGACCGCACGTTTCCGTCGCTGTTCGAACCCGTGCACGGCTCCGCGCCCGACATCACGGGGCAATACATCGCGAACCCGGTCGCGATGATCTGGTCGGCCGCCCTGATGCTCGATTTCCTCGGCAACGGCGCAGGCCGCGAACGCGAAGCGCACGATGCGATCGTCGCCGCGATCGAGGACGTGCTGCGCACGGGGCCGCATACGCGCGATCTTGGCGGCAACGCGGGGACACAGGAAGTGGGCGAGGCGATCGCCGCGCGCATCGCGGGCTGACGATCAGGCCCGGCGCAATCGCACGCGCCGGGCAGAGTCTGCACGAATCGGTGTCGGTGAGTTGCACGCCATGCGTTTGCGCACGCATGCGAATTCCCGAGCCTGCCTGGTGAAGTCGAGCGGTGAGCAACGTCGCACCACAACGCGCACGGCACGCGCCATCAGGCGCCGACGTCGATACGATCGGTGAGTTGCACGCCACACACGTGCACACCGATCGTCAAACCGCTACCGGCCCCGATCGATCGGTGAGATGCATCATGTGGTGAAGCACACCGTTGCATACCGATACGCGCATCACGAAATCCCGACGTGCATGGCACGTCCGCGTTGCCCGGGACGATGCCGCGTCGAACGGCTCGAAGCACACAGTCCGACGCGACATTTCCCTTCGTCCCGAAAAACCTCACCTTCAGCGCATCGACTCCCGAATTTCCTCACCGTTGAAGCCCGGTGATGCGTTCGCGGGTCCGTCGAGTCGGCACGCGCGTCACAGGCCGAGATCGGACAGCCCGGGATGATCGTCCGGACGACGGCCGAGCGGCCAGTGATAGAGACGATCCTGCTCGCGAATCGGCAGGTCGTTGATACTCGCGTGACGATGCGCCATCAGCCCGTTTTCGTCGAACTCCCAGTTTTCGTTGCCGTACGAACGGAACCAGTTGCCGGCATCGTCATGCCATTCGTACGCAAAGCGCACCGCGATGCGATTGCCGTCGAATGCCCACAGCTCCTTGATCAGTCGGTAGTCGAGCTCGCGCGCCCACTTGCGCTGCAGCAGCCCGACGATCTCGTCGCGGCCGGTCACGAATTCCGCGCGATTGCGCCATCGGCTTTGCGGCGTATAGGCGAGCGACACGCGCTGCGGGTCGCGTGTGTTCCACGCATCCTCGGCGGCGCGCACTTTCTGGCGCGCCGTTTCGAGCGTGAAGGGCGGAACGGGCGGACGGATTTCGAGGGAAGCGGACATGGGTTGCTCCTGTTCAGGTTCTGGCCACGGACGACCGCGGCCGGTTCGGATTCGCTGCTTCGACTACCGTGACACCGCGTCGAGCAGCAGTTCGGCCGTCGCGCGCGCATCGCGCGCGGCGTTTGCATCACCACTGACGAGCGCCACGCCGATTGCGCCGTCGATCAGCACGAGCCACTGACGCGCGATGCGCGCGAGCCCACGACGCTCGATGCCGGTTTCATCGGCATACGCATCGAACCGCTCGCGCACGAACGCCAGCAAGCGTGCCTTGTGCGCGCGTGCGACGACGCGCACCGGATCGTCGGCATCGGGAATCTCGCCCGATGCGTTGAGGAACGCGCAGCCGTGAAAGTCGGGTTGCCCGAACCAGTCGCGCAGCACGTCGAACATGCCGAGCAGCTGCACGCGCGGTGCCTTGCCGCGCGCGAGCGTCGCGTCGACGAACCAGCGCATCCAGCGCTCGTCGCGACGTTCGAGTGCGGCCAGCACCAGTGCCTCTTTCGATTCGAAATGCGAATAAAAGCTCTTTCGCGCCGCGCCGGATCGCTTGACGATCGCGTCGACACCGGTTGCATGGATGCCGCCCGAGTAGATCAGCGCTTCGGCTGCATCGAGCAGCCGGTCGCGAACGCCCGGTTCGCCGGAAAGGTCGTGATGTGTGTTCATGGGTTTACGGTAGAACGATCGTTCTCCATCGTCAACACTTGGATGAAAAAGCCCTGCTGGCGGGAGGGCTGAAGCGCAACCTGGCGCGCGATGCGCGCCCGCCGCGTTTACGACATTTTTTCTTGAAGCGGACGCGCGACGCTCACTACACTTCGGTCACCCCGTCTGGGCGAAAGGACATCATGCAGCGACCGGAATCCGCGCGCCCCGCGCGCGCCTATGCGGCTTATGCCAAGCGGCTCGACGGCCGCATCGTCGTGCGGCGCTTCGACCCGCGCAACGATTCGTACGACACGTTGACCGCGCTGCTGCATCGCGCCTTCGCACCGCTCGGCGCACTGGGCTTCAACTGCCCGTGCGTCGATCAGCCGGCCTCGGCGACACGCGAACGCGTGCTCACCGGCGAGTGCTTCGTTGCGCTCGGCAACGCGCATCTGGTCGCGACGATGACGATGCGTTCGCACGATCCCGATTCCCGCTGCGATCCGTACCGCAGCCGGCACGTCGCGACGCTCGGCCAGCTGGCCGTCGATCCCGTCTGGCAGGACCGCGGCATCGGCCGATCGCTGCTCGCATTCGCGCAACGGCGGGCCGCCGCGCGCGGCGCGACGCACCTGGCGCTCGACGCACCGTACGCGGCGGTCCGGCTCATCGATTTCTATCGTCGCGAAGGATTTCAAGCGGTCGACGTGATGCGCTTTCCGGGGCACAACTACGACAGCGCGATCCTGTGCAAATCGGTCTGCGTCACGAACGGTCGCATCGGTGCCGGTGATACGACGCAGATCGACATTGCACGATCGGTCGGTGCCGCGTCGTGAAACACGACATGCCGAAGCGCGAAGGCGGCGACGATCGCACCCGGCTCGCCGTCCGGCAGGCACGCGTGCGCGCTGCACTGCGGCTGCGTGGCGTGTTGAAGCTGACGATCGTCACGATCGCGGTCGCGCACGTGCTGGCATTCGTGTTCGACAACCTGCTGGTCGTGGCCGGTTTCGCGCCGGATGCCGCAGCGGTGCTGCTGTTCCGTTTCGTGACGTGCGCGCTGGTCAGCTTCTGGCTGCAAGCGGATGCGTTGCGCGCGTATCAATACGCGGCGCAACACGGTTTCGTCACCGCGCCCGGAGTGCAGGGCGGCCCGGTCGACGTTGCGCCGCAGTGTCCGAGACGCTGGCTCGTCGTGTTGAGTCTTCAGCTCGACCCACGCGGGTTGAACGGTGAACGGATCAAGTAGCCGTCGGCGCACCGATCGACGTCGATCGATATCGAATGGTTTCACGCATGAGTGAGTCGCGACGATGCGCGCAGGCTCACGGTTGACGCCACGGTTCGGCACGACATCGCGTGCGGCGCATGACGAGCGGTCGCGCGGCAAGGCAAGCGGGGAAGTGTCTGGAAGGTGAGAGCAGGTGCCGGAAGGCACGAGGGCGGAAAGCGACGCAGCTTCCGTCAGGTGAAGTGAACGTGCGATTGCAGTTCACCGATGCGCGATCGTGTCGCGATTCGGCGCGCCAACACAGCTCCCGAATAATCTCACCTTGAGCCCGGATTCGTGCGTTTCGGCCTCGGAAACGCAGACGTAAACGAAAGCGGGGCAGGCGGCGAACACGCAGCACTGCCCCGCGGCACTCAGGCCGTCCAGTCGAGAATCACCTTGCCGCTCTCGCCGGACAGCATCGCGGCAAAGCCTTTCTCGTAATCGTCGGCCGCGAAGCGATGCGTGATGATCGGCGACAGGTCGAGGCCGCTCTGCAGCATCGCGACCATCTTGTACCAGGTCTCGAACATCTCGCGGCCGTAGATGCCCTTGATCTCGAGCCCCTTGAAGATCACCTGGTTCCAGTCGATCGCCGTCTGCGCGGGCGGAATGCCGAGCAGCGCGACCTTGCCGCCGTGGTTCATCGCCTCGAGCATGCTCGTGAACGCGCTCGGCACACCCGACATTTCGAGGCCGACGTCGAAGCCTTCGGTCATGTGCAGGTCGGTCATCACGTCGCGCAGCGACTCGCGCGCGACGTTGACCGCGCGCGTCGCGCCCATCTTGCGCGCGAGTTCCAGCCGGTAGTCGTTGATGTCGGTGATGACGACGTTGCGCGCGCCGACGTGCTTCGCGATCGCAACAGCCATGATGCCGATCGGGCCCGCGCCGGTGATCAGCACGTCTTCGCCGACGAGGTTGAACGACAGCGCCGTATGCGTCGCGTTGCCGAACGGATCGAAGATCGACGCGAGATCGTCGGAGATCTCGGGCGGGATCTTGAACGCGTTGAATGCCGGAATCGCCAGATACTCGGCGAACGCGCCTTCGCGGTTCACGCCGACGCCGACCGTGTTGCGGCACAGATGCCGGCGCCCCGCGCGACAGTTGCGGCAGAAGCCGCACGTGATGTGGCCTTCGCCGGACACGCGATCACCGATCGCGAAGCCGCGCACTTCCTGCCCCATCTCGACGATCTCGCCGACATATTCGTGACCGACGTGCATCGGCACGGGAATCGTCTTCTGCGCCCAGTCGTCCCACTTCCAGATATGGATGTCGGTGCCGCAGATCGCCGTGCGGCGGATCTTGATCAGCACGTCGTTGTGGCCGACTTCGGGACGCTTCACGCGCGTGAGCGTGAGGCCGGGGCCGCGTTCGAGCTTTGCCAGTGCTTTCATGGTCGCGCCTCCGTCAGATCACGCCGAGCGACTTGCCGACGCGCACGAACGCGGCGACCGTCTGGTCGATCTGTTCGGGCGTATGCGCGGCGCTCATCTGCGTGCGGATGCGGGCGCGGCCGCGCGGCACGACGGGGAACGAGAAGCCGATCACGTAGACGCCTTCGCCGAGCAGCTTGTCGGCCATGTTCGTCGCGAGCTGCGCATCGCCGAGCATCACCGGGATGATCGGATGCGCGCCCGGCACGAGCGTGAAGCCGGCTTCGGTCATCTGCTTGCGAAACCGCGCGCCGTTCTCGCGCACGCGCTCGCGCAGCTTCGCGCCTTCGTCGCTGCCGAGCAGTTCCAGCACCTTCAGCGATGCCGCGGCGATGCTGGGCGTGAGCGTGTTCGAGAACAGATACGGACGCGAGCGCTGGCGCAGCAGCTCGATCACCTCGCGCCGCGCGGCAACATAGCCGCCCGACGCGCCGCCGAGCGCCTTGCCGAGCGTGCCGGTGATGATGTCCACGCGGCCTTCGACACCGCAGTGCTCGGGCGTGCCGCGGCCGTGCGTGCCGATGAAGCCGACCGCATGCGAATCGTCGACCATCACGAGCGCGCCGTAGCGATCGGCGAGATCGCAGATGCCTTTCAGGTCGGCGATGATGCCGTCCATCGAGAACACGCCGTCGGTCGCGATCAGCTTGTGGCGTGCGCCCGCTGCATCGGCTTCCTTCAGCTTCGCCTCGAGGTCGGACAGGTCGTTGTTCTTGTAGCGGAAACGCTTCGCCTTGCAGAGACGGATGCCGTCGATGATGCTCGCGTGGTTCAGCTCGTCGCTGATCACCGCGTCGTTCTCGTCGAGCAGCGTCTCGAACAGCCCGCCGTTCGCATCGAAGCAGCTCGAATAGAGGATGCTGTCCTCGGTGCCGAGAAAGGCGGCCAGCGCGCTTTCCAGTTGCTTGTGCACGGTTTGCGTGCCGCAGATGAAGCGCACCGATGCCATGCCGAAGCCGTCCTGGTCGAGGCCGGCCTTCGCCGCGTCGATCAGGCGCGCATCGTTCGCCAGGCCCAGGTAGTTGTTCGCGCAGAAATTGAGCACGCCGGCACCGCCGGCGAGCCGCACGGCTGCCGCCTGGGGACTCGCGATCTCGCGCTCGGTCTTGTAAAAACCGTCCGCGCGGATCTGGTCCAGCGTCCCGCGCACCTGGGCGAGAAAGGCATCACGCATCGCAAAGCTCCTGACAGGGTTTCGCATTCCGCAACGCGCCACTCGTGGCGGCGGCGCAACGGCCTGCTACTGTTATAGTCGGTCGTTCGGTTGACCGCATTTATCCGATATTCCGAACTAGAATTCGAAATACCGAACAACTCTAAGCGAACGGAATCCAAATGGCAAGTTCCTCCGGTTCGCGGCGCACGCCTGCCAGCGCCGCACCGCAACCGCCGGCCGCCACGCCGCCGCGTGTCGGCGAGCAGATCCAGCGGCTGCGCAACGAACGCAAGCTGACACTCGACGACCTGTCGCGCGCAGCCGGCGTATCGAAATCGATGCTCTCCGAGATCGAACGCGACAAGGCCAACCCGACGATCGCCGTGGCGTGGCGGCTGACGAACGCACTCGGCATCACGCTCGACGAGCTGTTCTCCCAACCGAAGGCGCCCGAGACTATCCGCGTCGACGGCCCGCACGACATTCCGACGCTCGCCGGCCATGACGGCCGATACCAGTTGCGCGTGTGGGGCCCGATCGACCTCGCCGGCAAGTTCGAGTGGTACGAGCTGACGCTGCCGGGCGGCGGCGCACTGATATCGAACGCCCACGAGCCCGGCACGCGCGAGCACCTGACCGTGCTGCAGGGCGCGATGGAAATCGAAGCCGCGGCGGCAAGCCGGCGCCTGAAGGTAGGCGACACCGCGCGCTACCCGGCCGACGAGCCGCACGCGATCCGCAATCCCGGCAAGGCCGAGGCGCGGGCACTGCTGATCGTGATACACCGCTGACGGCGCGGATAGCCGGCCGAAAGGCCGATTGCAGGCCAGTTGCGGAAAACACTGTATGTTTGTACAGTATACGGACATTCCGCCATGCATGGGCTGGAGCCGGCGCACCGAGGCGCCTGCCCGGTCGACAGGAGCCTGCAATGACAGAAGAACAAGATTTGGCCGCGCTCAGCTTCAAGGCTGCCGCGCACGACCTCGAGCTGATCGTTCGCCATATCGCCGGGCGTTATATCCGCCAGCGCGTGCCGCTGACGTGGCGCCTGCTGCACGCGATCGAAGCCGAGGCGCTTGCCGATCTCGGCTTTGCCAGCCGGCACGAGGCCGGCATGCGTCAATTGTTCGAACGGCCGTCGGACATGACGTTTCCCGAAACGGACGATCCGATCGACTTCGGGCGCTCGAACGCGCTACCGGCCGTATTTTCGTTCGCGGTGCTCGCGTACGAAGCCGCGTCAACCTCCAACGACACCGCGCCTCGCGAGCGGGCTCACCGCCCGTCCAAGGCGTGGGGCGACTGACTGCCCGCCCGGGCCGTCACGCGTGGCGGCCTTGTCCTGCCCCTTGCCTCTTGATGCCCGAGACGTTGCGGAAAGGGCTACCATATACGCAACTAACGGAATAAATCACATGTCCCTTCCCGCCTCTCCCGACACCCCCGCACGCCCGGAAGAAACGGACCTGTTCGACCGCGGCGCGTCCGACTGGATCGTCTCTCCCGAAGCCGCATTCGATGCATGGCTCGCCATGCAGGACTATCGTCGCTCATCGGCCGACGTCTATCGCGCGCAATGGGGCGCGTTTCTCACATGGCTGCGTACGCACCAGAAGAATCTGGCGACGGTCGATACGGCAACCATTGCGAATTTCGTCGGCGAGCTCCCGATCCGGAAAACCCAGCGAATGCGCTATCTTCGGCTGATCGAGCGCGTGCTCGACCATATCCGGCGCACCGAATACGCGTCGACCAACCCGGCCCGGTTCATTGCTCAGGATGGCGAAGCGAACTGGCGCAAGGCGCGCGACAACGAACCTACCGGTTTCCTCACGCCGGCCGAGCGCGCGACGTTGCTCACGTACCTGTTTTCGCCGATCGGCGTATCCGGTTCCGCGTACTGGAAAGAGCGGCGCGACCGCGCGCTCGTTGCCGCGTTTCTTGGCGCCGGCATTAAAACCGGTGAAGCTCGCGCACTTACGATTAGTTGCATCAATACGGCCGGAACGTCGCTTCAGATCGAGTCGACGCACCCTGATTTCTCGCGCGAAACCCATCTGGCGTCGTTCGCGATCGCCCTGCTCGAAGCGTGGCTCACCGAACGCAAGCGCCAGGAGATTCCCGGCGAACTCGTGTTCCCCGCATCCCATGCCGGGCGGCCGATGCACAAGGCGACGATGCTGCGCGCCATCGACGCGATCGTCGAATCCGCCGGGCTCACGTCGTCACGCACCGCGCGCGCCAGCCCGCAAACCCTGCGTAATACCTACGCGGCCGAACTGTTCGAACACGACGTGCCGCCCGAACGAGTCGGCAAATGGCTGGGCTTCATGCGACCGATCTCGTCGAACCGCCTGCATCGCGCATGGAAGAACTGGCGCGACGGTCTGGCCGACAACAATGCCGACGGTGACGCGTCGGGCATCGACGAAACTCACTGATCCCCAAACGGCTGCTCGCGCCAAGCCATCCGTGAGCAGCCTTGTATGGCACAGCCTCACCGTTCAATCGCTCCCGAAAAACCTCACCTCTGGTTTCCCGGATCGTCTCACCTGTGCGATGCAGTCGCCCCTTGAGTCACGTGCGCACAAAGCGGGCGACGGCTTCCAATCGGGATGGCCATGCGCCCGAAGCGTGTTCGCACTCGGGGCAGGCCACTTCAAAACCCTCTTTTCCGTGTGACAGCTCGGGCTCACCGTCGCAATGCGGGCAATGGGCCGGTACCGGCGTCTCTTGATCCAGTGAGGTACCGATCGCGGCAAACGCCTCCGCATCCAGTTGCCCGGCATCAGCCAGGCGGCGGATCAGCGCGGCGATTTCCGGATTCATTCCGCGGCTCGCGCGCAGCAAACTCACATCGCGCGTCGCGCGCTCCAGTTCGTCTCCCTGACTGCGCAACTGCTCTTCGAGCCGGTCGGCACGCGCCTTGGCAGCACTCAATTGCTGCAGGAAATCGAATTCCTTGCGCTGAACGTCGCGTAAGCCGTTCTGGTAGGTCGACGCCGTGCTGCGCAACGAATCCAGCTCGACCAGCATCGGCTTCACGCGGCGTTCGGCTTCGGCCACCGCGTCCTTGATTTGCTGCGCGTAGTGCTCGGTGCGCTGCTGCAGTTCGGCTTGAAGCGCATCGATGCGGTCGCGCAGCGTGGCGTTCTGCGCCTGCTCGGCTTCGACACGGCCGACCGCCGCGGCCAGTTCCTTCTCCAGTCGAGCGACTGTGGTGAGTAACGTCGCTTCGCTTGCCGAACCGTGCGTCGTTTGCGATGCGAGCTGGACTTCGAGTTCGGTCACGCGCGCCTGCAATTGCTCGTTTTTCGCTTCGCCACGTGCGAGCGCGCCTTCGAGCGTCTCCTGGCGGACGATTGCGTCGCGCAACCGCTGTTCGGCGTCGGCCACGTCGGCGCGGACCTGTTCGCGATCGACATCGAGGCTGTCTCGCGCGGCTTTCAACGCTTCTTCATAGAGTGCCCCGAGCAACGCGCCGGCTTTTTCCTCGACGGCTTTCGGAATTGCGGCACCGTCGAGCCTGACCTTGGAGGCGGAACGGATGCGCTCCCAGAAATGGTCGATGTCTTTCGGGATATCGCTGGCGCTGCCGGTCTGGGTGAGATCGCGGACGTTGGCAGCCGACGGCCGGATGCCAAGATCGAAGAATAACCGCTTGCATGCATGCAGCGACAATTCCTGCCGTCGCGCACCTTTTGCACGCAGCGATTCCAGTTCGTCCCGAATGGTTTGGCGTATTTCGTCCAGGGTCATCGCTGTGCTCACAGACATTGAAGTGTGGCAATCATAACGAAATACGTACTTATCGATACTTGTTTCCGCTCGGCGTTGTGAATTTACGTCGCTTCGCACAGAAATCGGGTCTGTGAGCGGATCTGGGCGACTGTGGTCCAGGATTCCGTGAAACAAAGCGAAGAAAGTTAGCCAAGTCCTTGTCGTACAAGCGTTTTCCTGTCGATCCCGAATTTTGGCATTTGTTTCACATGACAGCGGATCCGGTTGCCTGTCGGTGTTCAGGGGTTGGGGTGTCTGTGGAAAACTCTGCAGCCGATGTCTTGAGAGTATTAGAAGTAAACACCCTTGAACCCTTAGTTAAAAACGTTAACGCCACGGCACAGCCTTATGCTGCAAGGCTCTCCGGCCGACAAGGTGAAGTTTTACGGGAGCCAAGGTGATCTTCTGCGGGAGCTGAAGTGATGGGGTTCAGGGAGCTGCGTGAGCCGTTGCGGGAAAGGTCGTGAGCGGATTCGGGATCACAGTGAAACACGAGATTTCCCAAAGGTGAGGCTTTTCGGGGCCTCACAGCCACAGAACCCGCGCTGTGCCTGACTGCACAGTTTTCTGCCTGTGCAGACATAGGTGAGAATTTGCGGGACCTTCTTTGTGCCCCGATTCTGCCCATCTTTTAGGCAGTTTCTGTGAAAGGTGAGGTTTCACGGGATTCCGCGGGCGTTTGATGTGAGGATTTCCGGGAAACGGACGTCATTTTGCACAGCAAAAGTGCTCTCGTGGGCCTGTGATGCACTAAAGGTGAGGTTTTTCGGGAGGGAAATCCGGGTTTTCCTGGCCGGATCCCGCTGAGGTGAGCTTTTTCGGGGCATGGATCACAGGCTGTGATTCGGGCCACAGGTGAGCCTTTTCGGGAATGGAATTTGCCCGAAAAATGGTCAAAGGTGAGGCTTTTCGGGATCTGTGGACGGTCGAATTGGCCGAAAAGCCCGCCAGGACTGGAAGAAATCTCGTTTTTGCTGTGCCTCTTTTTGGCACAGGTGAGATTTTTCGGGGGGCCACACACCGTTGTCGTATGACGGATTTCCATCGAAAGGTGAGGCTTTTCGGGGGATGTCGGCGGCGCACAGCCAAATGCCTTCTGTGCATAAGTATCGGAAGGCATTGAGGTTTTTGATACCGCGTCAGTTACGGTGAGATTTTTCGGGAGCCATTTCCGTGCCAGAGGCGGCACAGCGATTTTTCGGTAAGGTGAGCATTTTCGGGAGGCTCTGGTGGCGAATCCCGCGCGTGCCGGGCATTCGTCGGTATCCAGACGAATGAACATGCTGTGCTCAAGGTGAGTTTTTTCGGGACCCGATACGGTTTTTGCGCTGTACAATGCGCGCCCGGGCCGGCACAGCAGGCTCGTTCGGGTCGCGCGGGCCGGTTTGGCGGGCGTCTTCCGGGGTGGCGGGCCCGATCACGATCGCGCGGTAGCTCGCGCCTGTACATGCATACAGGGCTGAGCGGGTCGATCGGGAAGCGCGATCAGGTGGGATCGCAACCCTGTGCCGAACTTCCGGCAGCGCAGTCGTAAAATTACGACAAATCGAAAGGTGAGCCGATACGGGAGCACATTTCGCACGTTCCGCGCACAGGTGAAATTCTGTGAATCGGCGCATCCCGCAGCACGTCTGGACGAGTCCGGAACGCTGCAAATCCGGACTGGTGAGGGTTTTCGGGAGCGCCTGGGGTGAGTGCCGTTTTACACGCGCACTTCACCCGCTATGGTGAGCATGTCGTTCTGGACGCACTTCACCGCAGACGCTATCCTTCCGGAAAACTTCTCCTCCGACCCGACGTATGGCCACGACGAAGCGCGCCAAGAAAACCGATGTGGATGTGGTGAGTGCCAGTTCAGCCGAATTGCGTAAGGCCGTCGAGGCGATCGCAATTCAGCCGAAGAGCGGCAAGATCACGCTCCTCACTCGCAAGCTGTTCAATGTCCTGCTGGCCGTGGCGCAGCAGGCCGACGACTCGGGCGATACGTATCGCGCGCTGCTCTCGGACATCGTCGCCAACTCCGCCTTCGATTCGAACGACACCGCGCTGGTGAAGGAACACCTGCGCCGCATGGTGTCGGTGCAGGTCGAATGGAGCACGGGGACGTCGAGCCAGAAGCCGGGACGCAAGTGGGGGATCTCGACGCTGATCGCAGACGCCGAAATTCTCGAGGATCCGGCGACCCGCCGCGTGTGGGTCGAATTCTCGTTCGCGCCGAAGATCAAGAAAAAGCTGCTCGATCCGGTCCAGTACGCGCGACTGAGCCTGCAGTTCCAGAGCCAGCTGCGCAGCAGCGCCGGCCTCGCGCTGTACGAAATCTGCGTGCGCTACCTGACGAACCCGAGCCACCTGACGATGCGCGAGCCGTGGGAATGGTGGCGGCCGATCCTGTCGGGCACGCCCGACACGGAAGCCGGCGACGAAGCGAAACGCGAGTACAAGTACTTCAAGCGCGACTATCTGCGTCCCGCGATCGCGGAAGTCAACGCGGTCACCAATATCTTCGTCGAGCTGATCGAACACCGTGAAGGGCGTCGGGTGGCGGAGATCCAGTTCCGCGTGACCGAGCGCAAGCAGCCGATGCTCGCGCTCGACGAACATCCGAACGTGTTCGACAGCACGCTGGTCGACCGGATGGTGAAGATCGGGATCCCGCTGAAGGAAGCGCAGACGCTCTATGCGGACAGCGAGGAAAATCGTATTCGTGCCGCGCTGCAGATGACCGAGCAGCGGATGCGCAGCACGACGCTGCCGCCGGTGCGCAGCGCGCCGGCGTTGTTCAAGGATGCGCTGAAGAAGGGTTATGCGCCGCCGGTCGAATCGGTCGACGCGCTGCCTGCCGGCACGCCGCCTGCGAAGATGGCGGCGGCCCAGCCGGACGATCTGAAGGCGCGCCTGTTGAGCGAGTTCGCTGCGTTCCGCCGCAAGGAAGCGAAGGTGCTGTACGAAGAGCAGGGCGACGCCGAGCGCGAAGTGGCGCGCGAGTCGTTCGAGTCGGAGGCGCTGCCGACGATGGGCACCCATCTGCGCGACGACTGGCGCAAGCGCGGCCTCGATTCCAAGCTGGCCGAGACGGCCTTTTTCGACTGGCTGGCCCAGAAGACCTGGGGCGAGCCGACGGACGGCGACCTGCTGTCGTTCACGCTGAACCAGTCGCGGGCCGCCTGAGGCCCGCTCAGGCCCGCTGACGGGCCGCCGCCGGCCCCGCCCTCGGTTGGCGGGCCCGGCATCTTCACCAGGCCCGGCCGGCCGTCTCCATCACTCCGACAACAGCATCCGCTCGAGCTGCTCGAGGATCGCGTCGCGCTTGTCCTTCGGGAGGCCGCGCAGGCGCAGTTCGATGCGATCTTCGCCATACGACTTCAGGTCGCCGACCGACTTGCCGCCAAGCTTGATCTCGAGACGCTGCGCATAGCGCTGACGGCCGGCAGCCTTCGGCGTTTCCTGCGCCGCGACGCGGCCCTTGACGATGTCCGACACCTGGCGCGTGCTGAGATCATCCGACACGATCTTGTTGATCAGCCGCAGCGTGGCCTCGGTGCCGCGCGCATTGTGATAGCGGCCGACCTGATACGCCATGTTTGAACCGAAGCGATCGGGGCGCGCGACCATTTCCTGCATGATCGCTTCCGGCAGTTTGCCGATCGACAGGGCGACGGCCACCGTCGATTCGTCGAGGCCGAGGTGCTCGGAGAGTTCCTTCTGGCTCTGGAAATGCTTGTCGTCGAGGAAGCGGCGCCACACGACGGCGTTGTCGAACACCGTCTGCGAATCGCGCTGGACGTTGAGATCGTAGCCGAGCTTGTAGCTCTGGATGCCGATCGGCACGTCGATCACGATCGCCTTGACCGACTCCTTGTTGGCTTCCTTCAGCGCCCGCACGCGGCGGCCGCCATCGCTGACGAAATACGTGCCCGGATTGTCGTAGTCCGGAATCACGTGGATCGCCTGCTGTTGCCCTTGCTTCGCGAGGTTGACCGCGAGTTCGGCAATCGACGATTTCAGATAGAAGTGCCGCGGATTGAACGGGCTATGCTTGATCGCCTTCAGCGACAGCTCGATCACCTGCCCGGGCGCATAGCGGTTCTCGAGACGCCACGCACGATATTGCGCCGATTCATCGATCGACGGATCGAGCGTGAGCTCAGGAGCGGGCTGCGGCGCGGTGTCTTTCTTCGCGGATTTGGTCGGTGCCGGGGTAGGGGTCTCGGACTTGACGATGCCGTCGATCGCATTGAGTCGATCGAGCGCCGTGCGCTTCTCGCTCGTCGTGATATCCGGGCGCGCTTGGAATCCTTTGGCAAATTGGGAGGGTTTCATGTGACTCCTTTGTGCGCATAAAGTCAGGGCAGCATCGCGACGATTTCGTCGGCGCATGCGCGGATTTCCATGGCGGCCAGCTTGCCGCCACGATCGTTCATCTGCAGCACGGTCTGACCGAGCGCCATCGCCTGCTTGTACGCCTCCCGGGTCGGTATCTGCGTTTTCAGCAGCGGGAAGCCGAGTTCCTCGAGCGCGCGCTTGAGCTCGCGGGTCAGCATGCGCTTCTCTTCGGTCTTGTTCAGCAGGAAGACTGCGCGGAGGTCTTCGTTCATGACCTGCGCCTGCTGGATCAGTTTGACCAGCCCGACGCTCGACCAGTAATCAGCCGGCGACGATGACGTCGGAATCACGGCAATCGATGCGGCCAGCAGGACGACGCCCGACACCTTCTCGGTGATCGACGGCGGGCAGTCCACGACGATGATGTCGTAGTCGTTGATGAACTTCTTGATCTCGCGATGGATCTGGCCATCGGCTTCGGCAAGGTTGACGACCGGAAACGGGATGCCGTTTTCGCTGTCGCCGGATGCGCTCGACCAGTGAACCAGCGTGTTTTGACGGTCTGCGTCGATGACGAGGACGCGCTTCCCTGTTTCATGGAACGCGGCACCGAGGTGCATGGCAATCGTGCTTTTGCCGACGCCACCTTTTTGTTGAGTGACTGCAATGATTTCCGCGGCCAATTTTCACTCCTATTTTGGTCGTTGGAATTCTACAGGACGATATTTGAATTTCAATGAAATTGTCGTTCGACAACTACGCATTGGCCATTCGGGCTATCGGTTTATGCGCATAAACGAACCGGAGATGGCGAGTGACTCGATTGGAGGGTGTGGCGGGTGTCTGCAACGTCGATGAACGGGGCGGGGTTTGAGTCATCGAGTGTGGCGTCGTCGGTGTGAATAGCGAGTTGCCGCGGGATCGTGGCGCGTTGTCCTTTCCGTTCGATGAGGCGGTTCGGGCTGAGAGCTGGAGAGTTTGTGCGCATAAACTCCGCTGAAACCGAGGCTGTCGATCGCGCGACCGAGGGAGCGACTCTTCTGAGAGTGGAGTGTGAGCGGTATGTCCTGGCCCGGAACACCGCGTTGAGGCGTGCAATTGAATCCGAGAGCGTCGGCATAACCCGCCCCCCTTGGGTGCCTCGTTTATGCGCATAAACTGCGGCCGATGGCGATGGCGATGGCGATGGCGATGGCGATGGCGATGGCGATGGCAAGCGGCAAGCGGCAAGCGGCAAGCGGCAAGCGGCAAGCGGCGAAGGATCACGTCCCGAAGGCTCCGGAATCCAGTGCGCGGTGATTGACCAGCGGGCATGTCGACGTAGCACCCCCATCCACGTGAGGACGTTTCCACAGCTACCGCGCCGCGAATCGAGAGGTACCTCACCCGGCAATCACGCGCTTTATGCGCATAAACCAACCGGCGTGCGACGCAACCGCCCCCCTCCTTTCCGGTCAGAAACGCCCATCGTATTGATCCGGCGTACGGCACCTCGATCCGTCATCCCGTGACAGACAGAAAGCAGCTCACCTTTATGCGCATAAACACATCAACGCAACGCCGTGAAGCGCATCCCGAACAGCACTCCCCTCTCATGGCCTGTCGCACTGCCTCATCCACCTGCCTCTGCGAAGCGGCGAATCCACTCGAGATCCCGCGATCCCGCGCCAACCTCCCCACCCGGACCCCTGATACA
Organism: Burkholderia sp. COPS; assembly: GCF_019425585.1. Classification (NCBI taxonomy): domain Bacteria; kingdom Pseudomonadati; phylum Pseudomonadota; class Betaproteobacteria; order Burkholderiales; family Burkholderiaceae; genus Burkholderia; species Burkholderia sp. COPS. The sequence continues at coordinate 326,829 of NZ_WIXR01000009.1, forward strand.
GACTGGCTACAATACGGGGTTCTACCCTCCAGGCTTGAACGATGATCACGATCTACCACAACCCCCGATGCTCGAAGTCGCGCGAGACGCTTGCTTTGATCGAGTCGCTGAATACAACCGGTGCGCCCCTGAATGTCGTCGAGTACCTGAAGACGCCACCGACGGTAGAGGAGCTGGAAGCACTGCATCGGCAGCTTGGCCGCCCGGTTCGAGACATGCTGCGCGACGGTGAGGAACCGTACAAGACGCTGAATCTGGCCCGCGCCGATCTGACCGACGCACAAGCCTACGCGGCGATTGCCGCTCATCCGATTTTGCTGCAGCGGCCCATTGTCGTTTATCGGGGCAAGGCCGCCATCGGCCGGCCGCCCGAATCGGTGCGGGCGCTGTTCGAATAATTCTTGCCCGCCGTATTTTTCTGATTGCGTCGGCCCGGCGCAAACAAACATCGGCATTCGAAGCCGACACGATCGCCGAACACCATGCGACCACCACCCGGGCGATCGCAGCCAGGCGAGCCGCCCCTAGCCTTCCCCGGACGACCCATCAGCGTCGTCCGGCCCCCGCCCCGCCGCCGCTTTCGCGGCCGTCCGCAGCAGCGCGATCTGACCGCGATAGGCCCTGCAGCCACTGCAGGTCGGCAGGTGTACTCGCACCTGCAGGCGCTCATGCAGGGTCAGATGCCGGTCGAGCGCATCCGACAGCAGTCGCGTCACGTCAGTACATTTCCCCGGCAGCATCTTCGGTCGTCAGTCCTTTTTCACTGAGGCAGGTTCGCAGGCGCGTGCGCGCCCGATACAGCAGCACGCTGCAATGATTCGTCGTCAGCGTCAATTCGCTGCAGATGTCCGTGATCTCGACATCGAGGAATTCGCGCATCATGAACACGCGCCCGATCTGCTCCGGCAGGTGGTCGAGGCAGGTCTGGAACAGCGTCCAGAACTGCTGTTGCTGCAACAGCGTTTCCGGGCGCGGCCACGGTCGCGGCTTCGCATGCGCGGCCCAGTGCCCGTTTTCCTTGAACAGCTCGCGATCGAGCACCGATTCGCCGTCGAGCTCGGCATCGAGCGCCGACAAGCTCACCGTCCGCTGCCGCGCGCGCAGCACGTCGATCAGCTTGTTGCGCAGGATGCCGAACACCCAGGTCTTGTGGGCCGACAGCCCGGCGAAATCGCCCGCGTGCGACCACGCGGCGGCGAGCGCTTCCTGCACGGCGTCTTCGGCCGCGTCGGCATCGCGGAGCTGGAGTCGCGCGAAGCGCAGCAGGTCGCGCCGCAGTTGCGCGAGATAGGCGGGATCGTCGTATTCGGACGGCATGTCTGGGTTGCGGTGTCTCGAGGCAATCGCGTGCGCCACCGAGCGGGCGCGTCGCGGTGCGAGCAGCTTACTGGGCGCGGTGCCCGCCTGCAATGCATGTTCCGTCGCGAATTCACGAAACCGGTCGACGCGCTGCGCTATGCTTGCCGAACCCTGTGTCGTGTGTCGACTTCGACACGCGGCGGGCAATGTGTAACGTCCGATCATAACGGCCAAGTTATCCACAATTTCTGTGGAAAACCTTGTGGAAAGTCGGCCGGGCGGCCCCGTGGGGCGGTTCGCGGGCTGGCTTGCCTATAAACAGACCTTTGTCGCTCGTTCGGAAGCAATCGATCCGATTCCTCACTCACCGGAAGGAGAATGTCATGTCCTATCGCATCGCCGTGGTCGTCGGCAGCCTGCGTCGCGCTTCGTGGAACCGCGCGCTCGCGCACGCCGTGATCTCGCTCGCCCCCGCCGATTTCTCGTTCGAGTTCGTCGAGATCGGCGAACTGCCGCTGTACAGCCAGGACTACGACGCGGATTTCCCGGAAGTCGCGAAGCGCTTCAAGCAGTCGATCGAAGCCGCCGATGCGCTGCTGTTCTTCACGCCCGAGTACAACCGCTCGATTCCGGGCGTGCTGAAGAATGCGCTCGACTGGGGCTCGCGCCCGTGGGGTTCCAATTCGTGGTCGGGCAAGCCGGGTGCGGTGCTCGGCACGTCGCCGGGTGCGACGGGTACCGCGCTCGCGCAGCAGCACCTGCGCAACGTGCTCGCGTACCTCGACGTGAAGACGCTCGGGCAGCCCGAGATGTTCATCAAGCACGATCCGGCACGCATCGACGATCAGGGCCAGATCGTCAGCGAAGACACCCGCAAGTTCCTGCAGGGTTTCGTCGATCGCTACACGGGCTGGGTGCGCTTGCTGAAGTCGGCCTGAGCGTCGCCCCGTTCATGCCGCCGGCGCCGGCCCGCGCGTAGCGGGTCATGTGCCGGTGTGCCGCGCGTGCCGTGCGTCGCGCGCTTCGCGGATGCCCAGCAGGATCTCGTCGAGCAGCGCGATGTCGAACGGCTTCGACAGCACGCGGACGTTGACGGTGCGCGTGCGGTCGAGTTCCTCCGCGTAACCCGTGACGAGAATCACGGGCAGCTTCTCCGGCCGCTTCTCGACCGCTTCGGCGAGGTCGATGCCATTCAGGCGGCCCGGCATGTGGATATCCGAGATCACGAGGTCGAACGCGTCGTTCGCAGCGGCGCCTTCGATCAGGTGCAACGCGTCGTCGGCGGTGGGCGCGTAGGTCACGCGGTGCCCGAGCAGCGACAGCAGCGCTTCGGTGCCGGCCGCGACTTCGCTGTTGTCCTCGACGAGCAGCACGTGCAGGCCGGCGAGCGCGCCCGTGCCCGTGCCCGCGTCGTGCGCGACCGCCGGCGGCCGTGCGACGACATCCTCGGCGCGCGCGCGCGGCAGGTAAAGGCGCACCGACGTGCCGGCGCCGACCGCGCTGTCGATCGTCGCGAGGCCACCCGAGCGTTCGCAGAACGCGAATACCTGCGGCAGGCCGAGCCCCGTCCCCATCCCCTGAGCCTTCGTCGTGAACAGCGGCTCGAACGCGCGGGCGAGCACGTCGGGCGCCATGCCCGAACCCGTATCGTCGAGCGAGATCTGCACGAAATCGCCGGTCAGCGGAAAGCCGTCCTCGCGACGCAGCGTCACGTTGCGCGCGCCGACCGTGAAGCGGCCGCCGGCCGCCATCGCGTCGCGCGCGTTGACCGCGAGGTTGATCACCGCGAGTTCGAGTTCCGCGACGTCGACGCGGATCGGCCACACACCAGGCTCGATCGCGACGACCAGCGACGATTTCGAACCGAGCGACGTCTTCAGCAGTTCGCGGCATGTGCCGACCCATTGCCCGACGTCGATCGTCTCGTTGTGCAGCGGCTGCTTGCGTGCGACACCGAGGAGCTGGCGCGTGAGCGACTGCCCGTTCTTCAGCGCGCGTTCGATCGCGCCGAGTTCCTTGTCGAGATGCTGGACCCCGCGCCGCCGCACGATCTGCACGTTGCTCGAGATGATCATCAGCAGGTTGTTGAAATCGTGCGCGACGCTGCCGACGAGATTACCGAGCGCCTGCATCTTGCGCGACTGCCGGTACGCCGATTCGATCGAACGTCGCATCGACGCTTCGGCCTGCCAGCGATCCCACGCCTCCTCTTCCGCCTTCAGCCGCTTGAGCGACAGCCAGATCACCGACCACAGCGCGACCGACGGCGCGAACATCGAGAGGAACAGCACGCTCAGGTGTTCGTACCATTCACGCCAGATCGCCGACGTGCGATACGAGCACGTCACGTAGACGGGATAACTGCCGACCTGGCGATACGCGACGATCTCGCTGCTCCCACCGTCGTGGCGCACCCGCACGACGCCGGCGCGCGGATCGTTGCGCGCGTCGCCGAACGTGGCGGCGCGATCGGTATGCGCGAATGCAGGCGGCGGCGGATACGACGCGATCACCGCGCCGTCCGAGCGCGCGAGCGCCATCGTCATCGGCGTGCTCGCACCGCCGAGCAGGTCGCGGTAGAACGCGTTGAAATACGACGACTTCAGCGCGATCGACACCATCCCGGCGAACGAACCGTCGCTATGGCGACGCGCGACGCCCGTGTTGAACACGGGAATGTTCTCGAGCTTGAGCGGCCCCATCATCAGCCGCGAGATGTGTTCGATCACCTTGCCGTCGCGAATGCCGGCGAAATCGTCGCGGTTCGCGATCGACGCATAGGGCGCCGGATAGTAGAGGCTGTTCGCGAGCAGCATCCCGCTCGCGCCGAAGATCGACACGGCCGCCACCTGCGGATAGCCGCCGCCGATCGTGTTCAGCGCTTCGTGGATGTCGGACTCCCTGTTGCGCACGGTCGCGTCGTCCATGTCCTGCACGAGATCGACGATGCGCGCATCGAGCGTCTCGCTCAGGTCGAACACCTTGAGCGCGTGCTCCTCGGCAACCCGCACGGTGCGCATCGTCACGTCGCTCGCGGCGGCCTCGCGCGTCTTCAGGTCGTTGTACGCCATCACCACGACGTAGATGCAGGGCAGCACGATCGCCGCAACGAGCAGCACGATCAGCGTCACGCGCCGCACCGCGAAATCGTGCTCGGGCGCACCGGACGCATAGTTGCCGTCGTCCTGCCAGTCGTCGGCGGGCGGGGAGGCGGGAGCGTGGGAATCGGCGGGCCGGTCGGACGTCATCGAGGAAGCGGGTGAGGCGAAGGTGCCTGCCATCATAAACGAGTTGCGACGGCCCGCCGTACAGCCCCGGATGCACCCGGACGCCAGTAATCCTGTCGATTCCGACAGGCGGAAATTGTCAGATTGAAAACGCGACGAATCCGGCAGCGCAAACGTACACAAGGAAAAATTTTGCGTGCTTATCTCGAAAATGGTCGCGGCTGTTTTCGGAATGGCGCATGTTCGGACCAATTCTGTCCGAAATGGTGAATATGGCGAGTTGCATCGCCTCCGGTTTACTCCGAGAATCGCGCCTTGCTTTCCCTATGACAGATATCTGCGCCTGCCGGCATTCGCCGCGCGGCGCGTCGCGCGCGCCCGCGTTGCGGCGCCCGCGCGCGGTTGCAAGGCGGCTGCCCGCGCCCGAACGCATTGGCGCCTCAAGAAGTGCGCCGCGCGGTCGTTAACGCGAGAGAGACCATTCCGTATACCGCTTCGCCCCATGCCTTTGCCGATTGTAATTGCCGACGATTCGCTGCTCGCTCGCAAACTTCTGACAAAGGCGCTGCCGGGAGGCTGGGACGTCGATGTCGCGTATGCCGCGAATGGTCGAGAGGCCTTGGCGCTGTATCGTGACGGCAAAGCTTCCGTAATGTTTCTGGACCTGACGATGCCCGACATGAGCGGATATCAGGTGCTGGAGACACTGCGCCACGAAGATCTGAACACGTTCGTGATCGTGGTATCCGCCGATATCCAGCCGCAGGCGCAAGCACGCGTGCGCGAATTGGGCGCGATCGCATTCGTTGCCAAGCCCGTGACGTCGGAGGCATTGCTGCCCATTCTCAAGGAGTATGGGTTGTATGCCTGACTCGGTGTTCACGGCGGAGCAACGCGACGCGTTGCAGGAGATCGCCAACCTCGCAATGGGCCGTGCCGCCGCACGGCTCGCGTTGTTGCTCGGGCGCTTCATCGAACTGTCGGTGCCGCGCGTGCGGGTCGTGAAAGCGACCGACGCGGGCGATGCGCTGCGCGAGATGACGGGCATCTACGACAACGTGACCGCCGTGCGCCAGGGCTTCCGTTCCGACATCAAGGGCGAGGCCATTGTGCTGTGCCGTACCGCGAGCATCGCGCGGCTCATGTCGGTCGTCGACCGCACGTTCGGCGAAGGCGTGTACGGCGGGATGGCGACACCCGACGAAGTCGTGTTCGACGTCGCGAACGTGCTGATGGGCGCCTGCGTCGCATCGATCCTCGACGAGCTCGGGCGCAAGCCCGTGTTCTTTCCGCCGGGGCTGCTCGGCGCGAACGTGTCGTTCGACGACGTCTTCCAGCCGACCGAGCTGGCATGGAGCGTGGCATTGCTGCTCGAGGTGAACTTCGGGCTCGAGGACCACGCATTCCGGGCTCACTTCGTGATGCTGATGGCCGAGGATTCGATCCGGCTGATGGGCGACGCGCTCGACGCGTTGCTGTCCGCGCTATGACGGCCGCTGCCCCGTCGCTGAGCGATCTCGTGATCGAGCGGGTGGGCTTCGGCCTGTTCGTGCTCGACCGCGCGATGACCGTGCTGATGTGGAATCGCTTCATGCAGGACCACAGCGGCATCCCGGCCGCCGACGTGATCGGCCGCAACCTGTTCGACTGTTTTCCCGACCTGCCGCGCGCATGGCTGTCGCGCAAGCTCGAGAGCGTGTTCCAGCTCGGCAGCTTCGCGTTCAGTTCGTGGGAGCAGCGGCCCTACCTGTTCCGCTTCGAGCACGACCGGCCGATCACGGGCGGCGTCGACTACATGCAGCAGGACTGCACGTTCATGCCGCTCACGCGCGGCCGCGACGTCGAAGCCGTGTGCGTGACGATCTCGGACGTCACGCACGTGAGCGTGATGCAGCGTGAGCGCGAGGAAGCGGTCGCGAAGCTGCGCGAACACGCGAATCGAGACGGCCTGACCGGCATCGCGAACCGGCGCTTCTTCGAGGCGCGGCTCGGCGACGAATTCGCGCGCTGGCAGCGCTACGGCGGCGACATGTCGGTGCTGCTGTTCGACCTCGACCACTTCAAGACGATCAACGACCGTTTCGGGCACGCGGCCGGCGACGCCGTGCTGCGCGAGACGGCGCGCCGCGTCGCGTCGATCGTGCGCGCGCAGGATACGTTCGGCCGCTTCGGCGGCGAGGAATTCGCGCTGCTGCTGCCGTGCACGAATCTCGACGAGGCGATGCTCGTGGCCGACAAGGTGCGCGATGCGATCGGCAGCGTGCCGGTCGATGCCGAGGGCGTCAGCGTGCCGGTGACGGCGAGTGTCGGCGGCGCGTGTGCAAAGGCGGGCGCGGCCACTTGCGACGTGCTCGTCAACGAGGCCGACGCCGCGCTCTATCGCGCGAAGCGCCTCGGGCGCGACCGCTCGGTGGCCTACGCGTAGGCGCACCCGCACCGCCCTGCTGCGCGCGCAGCGAATGCGCCCCGCGCGTGCCGTGCTCAGCTTTTCGCGATGTCGGCCAGCACGCCGGCCAGGACGGCCGGCTGCGACATGAACGGCGAATGGCTGCTGTCGAGCTGGTGCACGTGGGTCGGGTTGCCGGGCGCGAACGCGTCGGCTTCGTCGATGAAGCGCTGCTGCAGCGCGGGCAGGATCACGCGATCCTGCAGGCACTTGATGTAGTGGCGGTCGATCGCGCCCCAGCGCGCGGCCGTCGTCGGGATCGCGGTCGCGAACGGCGCGGCCGGCACGTCGCAGGTCATCAGGTTCGCGACGGCTTCGAAGTCGGCTTGCGGCACGTCGTCGTACAGCGCGCGCTTCGCGAGCTCGCGATACGCGGCGTCACCGCTGCGCGGATCGATGCGCAGCGCACCGGCGACGCGCGGGCTCGCCAGCATCAGCGGGCCGAGCATCTCACCCTTGTTCTCGGGCGCGCGCACGTAGTCGAGGCCCGGCACGCCCGACGCGGGCATGAAGGCCGCGAGATAGACGATCTTCGCGATTTTCTCGGGCGCGCGTTCGGCAGCCGCCGTGATCGCGAGGCCGCCCATGCTGTGCCCGACGAGCACGACCTTGCCGCGGCCGAGCGCGTACGCGTCGTCGACCGCCTGCATGACCTGCGTCGCGTAATCGTCGAGCGTCGTGTTCGCGACCGGCGACGGCTCGGCGCCGAACGCATCCTTGTCGAGCGGGCGGGTGAAGTAGGAAACCGGAAAGCGGGCGTTGATGCCGTGCGCGGGCAGGTCGCGCGCGATCGACAGGTGGCCGCGCTCGGCCAGCGCGGCCGCAACGTGCGCATAGCACCACGCGCCGTGCCAGGCGCCGTGCACGAGCACGAAAACGGGATGATCGGACTGCGGGGTGGCGCTTGCGTTCGTCTCCATGGTGTCCGGGTCTTCAGATTTTGAGAAAGGTGTCATCTTAGACGAACCCGTGCGCACCCAGACGGGCCGCTTTCGATCTGTCCCTCTTGTCTCGTACAGGCCACATTTCGTCCGTATCCGATATGAATTTATTCCGAAGCGCGCTAATTTGTTGCTTTGCCTGCGATTGCGCCCCATGAACGTCGACTATCTCTTCTATCGGAAGCCGAACAAACCCGGCCCCTATTCGCTCGACGATCTGGGCGACATCGCGCCGCCGATCGGTCCGGGCGACCTGATACGCGCGGGCATCGCACGCGTGTTCGCGCAGATCGACTGGCAGGAATCGCCCGACGTGCCGGGTGCGTGGTTCGGCACGGGCGGCGCCGTGTTCCAGTTCACCGCGGAGCCCGACGGCCACGTGACGAGCTTCATGGGCTCGCGCCTCGAACGCCGCTCGATGTTGCAGCTCACCCGCGAAATGGGGCTCATTGCGCTCGACCTGCAGCGCGACATCGTCTACGGCTGACGCAGCGCCGGCGCCGCTTCCTGCCCGGGCCGGGCGCCCTTGCCGGTCAACGGCCTCCGGCATGCCGCCGCATGCGGCGAGTGTCCGCCATCGAACTTCAAAGATTGCTATACTTTCGCCCAATTCCGGCTTCCGGCCGGTAATTTGTGCCTGTCTGCGTCGATCGTTCGCATATCTCGCACGCATTTGACGCCCTGACCATCCCAGCCGGGCATGGCTTCTTCAATCGCCCCGCGTGGGTGTCTCCGTGGAGCTTGTCTTGGCCGTTTCCAATTCCGTCGTGGACGAACAAGAAACCGACGCCGCTGCCGTCACATCGGGCAGTTCTTTCTATCTTGCGATGCGCATCCTGCCGGCCGTGCAGCGCGATGCGATGTTCCAGGTCTATGCGTTTTGCCGCGCGGTCGACGACATCGCCGACAGCGACCTGCCGCGCGCCGAGCGCAATGCGGGCCTCGATCGCTGGCGCGCCGACATCGACGCATGCTACGCCGGCCGCCCGCCGCGCCACCTGGCCGCGCTCGACCGCGAGATCCGTGCCTTCAACCTGCAGCGCGACGACTTCCACGCGATGATCGACGGGATGGCGATGGATGCGGTCGAAGACATCTGTGCGCCCGACGAGCCGACGCTTGACCTCTTCTGCGATCGCGTGGCGAGCGCGGCCGGCCGGCTGTCGGTGAGGATTTTCGGGATGCCTGAAGCCGAAGGGATCAAGCTGTCGCATCACCTCGGCCGCGCGCTGCAACTGACCAACATCCTGCGCGACATCGACGACGATGCGGCGATCAACCGCTGCTACCTGCCGCGCGAGCTGCTCGCGCGCGAAGGCATCGCGATTACCGGCCCGGCGACGATCGTGCGCGATCCGGCGCTGCCGCGCGTGTGCGCGACGCTCGTCGAGCGCGCGCTCGAGCATTTCCGCCAGGCCGACGCGGTGATGGATACGTGCCCGCGTGCGCAGGTGAAGGCGCCGCGCATCATGTCGGGTGCGTATCGCTGCATTCTCGAAGCCGCGATCGCACGCGGCTTCGCCTTCCCGCGCGCGCCGTTGCGCAAGCCGAAGGCGCGCATGCTGATGATCGCCGCGCGCTACGCGCTGTTCTGAGTCGACCGAGTCGATGCCCAGGACCGTCCACGTGATCGGCGCCGGCCTTGCCGGCCTGTCGGCCGCGGTCGAGCTGCAACGCCGCGGGCGGCGCATCGTGCTGCACGACGCGCACGCGCATGCGGGCGGCCGCTGCCGCTCATGGTTCGACGGGACGCTGAACACGACGCTCGATAGCGGGCTGCACACGGTGTTCGCGGGACAGCCCGCGACGCAGCGCTACCTGCGCGCGATCGGCGCGGCCGACCGGCTCGCGGGGCCCGCGCTGCCTGAATTCCCGGTCGTCGACGTCGCGTCGCAGCAGCGTTGGACGCTGCGCTTCGGCGACGGGCGCTGGCCGTCGTGGCTGTTCGATGCCGCATCGCGTGCGCCGGGCACGACGCCGCTCGACTACCTCGCGCTCGCCCCGCTCGCGTTCGCGCGCATGGGCCGCTCACTCGCACAGACGATGCGATGCGACGGCATGCTGTGGGAACGTTGGCTGCGGCCGTATTTCCTCGGTGTGCTGAACGTCGAGCCGCGCCACGCGAGCGCCGAACTCGCGCGTGCGGCGCTGTGCGGCACGTTTGCCGCGGGCGGCCCCGGCTGCCGTCCGCTCGTCGCGCGCCAGGGTCTCGGCAGCGCATTCGTCGAGCCGGCGCTGCGGATGCTGCAGCACGGCGGCGCGCAGATCCGGCTGAACTCGCGGCTCGACGCGTTCGAATTCGGCGCGCACGGCAATGCGGTCGATGCGGTCTCGGTCGGCGGCGAGCGGATCGACCTCGCACCGGGCGACGCCGTCGTGCTGGCCGTGCCGCCCGAGGTCGCGCAGCCGCTCGTGCCCGAGCTCACCGCGCCCGACACGTTCAGCGCGGTCGTGACCGCGTATTTCGCGATCGAGGCGCCGGCCGGCACGCCGCTGCAGACGGCGGTCGTGAACGGTGTCGTCGATGCGGTGCGCACCGGCGGCGGCCAGCTCGCGGCGACGATCCGCGACGCCGGCCGCTGGCTCGACACGCCGCGCGACACGCTTGCGCGGCGCATCTGGGAAGACGTCGCGCGCGTGACGGGCGCGAACCCGGAAACCATCCCCGCGTGGCAGCTCGTCGTCGAGCCGCGCGCGGGCTTTGCGGCGGTGCCGTCGCAGGAAATGAAGCGTCCGGCCGTGCGTACGCGCTGGACCAATCTCGTGCTGGCGGGCGACTGGATTGCCACCGGCTTGCCCGCCACGATCGAGGGCGCGATCCGCTCCGGCCAGCTGGCCGCGGACGTGCTCCAGACACAGTAAGCAACAGAGGGACCGATGAACGATCTCACCGAAATGGCTACCTTGTCCGCCGGCACCGTGCCGGCCGGCGTCGATGCGGCCGTCGCGCGTGCGACCGACGCGCTGCTGGCCGCGCAGAACGCGGATGGCCACTGGGTCTACGAACTCGAAGCCGATTCGACGATTCCCGCCGAATACGTGCTGCTCGTCCACTATCTCGGCGAGACGCCGAACGTCGAGCTCGAACAGAAGATCGGCAAGTATCTGCGCCGCATCCAGCAGGCCGACGGCGGCTGGCCGCTGTTCACCGACGGCGCGCCGAACATCAGCGCGAGCGTGAAGGCGTATTTCGCGCTGAAGGTGATCGGCGACGACGAGAACGCCGAGCACATGCAGCGTGCGCGCCGCGCGATCCACGCGATGGGCGGCGCCGAGATGTCGAACGTGTTCACGCGCATCCAGCTCGCGCTGTACGGCGCGATTCCGTGGCGCGCGGTGCCGATGATGCCGGTCGAGATCATGCTGCTGCCGCAGTGGTTCCCGTTCCACCTGTCGAAGGTGTCGTACTGGGCGCGCACCGTGATCGTGCCGCTGCTCGTGCTGAACGCGAAGCGCCCGCTCGCGAAGAACCCGCGCGGCGTGCGCATCGACGAGCTGTTCATCGATCCGCCCGTCAACGCCGGCCTGCTGCCGCGCCAGGGTCACCAGAGCCCCGGCTGGTTCGCGTTCTTCCGCGTGGTCGACCATGCGCTGCGCGCGGCTGACGGCCTGTTTCCGAACTACACGCGCGAACGCGCGATCCGCCAGGCCGTTTCGTTCGTCGACGAGCGCCTGAACGGCGAGGACGGCCTCGGCGCGATCTATCCGGCGATGGCCAACGCGGTGATGATGTACGACGTGCTCGGCTACGCGGAAGATCATCCGAACCGCGCGATCGCACGCAAGTCGATCGAGAAGCTGCTCGTCGTGCACGACGACGAAGCGTATTGCCAGCCGTGCCTGTCGCCGGTGTGGGACACGTCGCTCGCCGCACATGCGCTGCTCGAGACGGGCGACGCGCGGGCCGAGGAAGCCGTGCTGCGCGGCCTCGAATGGCTGCGCCCGCTGCAGATCCTCGACGTGCGCGGCGACTGGATCTCGCGCCGCCCGCACGTGCGGCCCGGCGGCTGGGCTTTCCAGTACGCGAACGCGCACTACCCGGACGTCGACGATACGGCGGTGGTCGCGGTGGCGATGGATCGCGCGCAGAAACTCCGGCAGAACGACGCGTATCGCGATTCGATCGCGCGCGCGCGCGAGTGGGTCGTCGGGATGCAGAGCAGCGACGGCGGCTGGGGCGCGTTCGAACCGGAAAACACGCAGTACTACCTGAACAACATCCCGTTCTCGGATCACGGCGCGCTGCTCGATCCGCCGACGGCCGACGTGTCGGGCCGCTGCCTGTCGATGCTGGCGCAGCTCGGCGAGACGCCGCTGAACAGCGAGCCGGCGCGCCGCGCGCTCGACTACATGCTCAAGGAGCAGGAACCGGACGGCAGCTGGTACGGCCGCTGGGGGATGAACTACGTGTACGGCACGTGGACGGCACTGTGCTCGCTGAACGCGGCCGGCCTGACGCCGGACGATCCGCGCATGAAGCGCGGCGCGCAGTGGCTGCTGTCAATCCAGAACAAGGACGGCGGCTGGGGCGAGGACGGCGACAGCTACAAGCTGAACTATCGCGGCTTCGAACAGGCGCCGAGCACGGCGTCGCAGACGGCCTGGGCGCTGCTCGGCCTGATGGCGGCCGGCGAGGTGAACAACCCGGCGGTGGCGCGCGGTGTCGACTACCTGATCGCCAACCAGAACGAAGAAGGCCTGTGGGACGAGGCGCGCTTCACGGCGACGGGCTTCCCGCGCGTGTTCTACCTGCGCTACCACGGCTATCGCAAGTTCTTCCCGCTGTGGGCGCTCGCGCGCTATCGCAACCTGAAGCGCGACAACACGACGCGCGTCACGTTCGGGCTGTAACGCGTGGCGACGCAATCCACCGGCATGCTGCCCGTCATCGCCGTGACGGGGATGGCGTTCGAGGCGCGCATCGCGCGCGGCGACGGCGTCGAAGCGGTCTTCGCCGCGCGCGCCGACCGGCTCGAACGCGCACTGACGGAGGCGACCGCGCGCGGTTGCGCGGGCATCGTGAGCTTCGGCACCGCGGGCGGGCTCGCGCCCGACCTCGCGCCCGGCGCGCTCGTGATCGCGAACGCGATCGACGGGCCGTTCGGCCGCGTCGAGACCGATACGCGCTGGAGCACGCGGCTCGTCGCCGCGCTGCACGACACGCCGGTGTGGGCGCGCGTCACGCGCGGCACGATCGCGGCCGTGGGCGCACCGGTCGTCGGCGAACAGGAAAAGACGGCGCTGCATCGCGCGAAGGGCGCGCTCGCCGTCGACATGGAGTCGCATATCGCGGCGGCCTTCGCGGCGGCGCGCGGTGTGCCGTTCGCGGTGTGCCGCGCGATCGTCGATCCGGCGTGGCGCACGTTGCCCAGCGCGGCGACGGCCGGCCTGCGCGACGACGGCAGCACGGCGATCCTGCCGATCCTGCGTGAACTGCTGAAGCAGCCATCGCAGCTCGGCCCGCTGCTGCAGGTGGCCGGCGACGCGCGCGCGGCGCGCACGACGCTGATCCAGGCGCGGCACGCATTCGAGCGTGCGGGCGCGATGCGGATCGTCTGAGCGGCGTTCGCCGCTTTTCGCTTTCCCTCCTCTTCCCGTTTCTCGCCGACGAATCGCGGACAAATCGCGGACAAAAAAAGAGCGCTGCAGACTTGAACTGCAGCGCTCTTTTTCCTTGCGGCGGTAGCCGTTGCAGCGTTACTGCGCGGCCGGACTGCTCGCAGGCGTTGCCGGCGCGGTTGCCGATGCCGCGGCAGGCGCAGCAGCCGGCGTGCTCGCCGGCATCGCACCGTCCGCACCCGGATCGTCGTACTGCGGCAGCCCCGGCGCGGCCGGCGCATTGTTCGGCGCCGCGCCCGGTGTACCGCCCGACTCGCCCGGATCCTCGTAGTTCGGCAACCCCGGCACGGCAGGCGCCGCGGCCGGCACGGCGCCCGATTCACCCGGTTCGTTGTAGGTCGGCAGCGTCGCCGCCGACGACTGGCTGCGGTACGTCAGCGACTTGCGCTGCTGCAGGTACGCGTCGCGCACGAACGAATACGGATCGAGCGCGGCCTGCTTCAGCAGGTCGGTCGCGCCGAGCAGGTCCGAACGCGCGCTGATGAACTGCGCGATGTACATCGGGTTGCGCGCGGCCGGCTCGATGTAGTTGAGCAGGTTGAAGCGCACGTCCACCGCGCGGCCGACGCCGTCGCGGAACGTGCTCGGCCCGAACACGGGCAGCACGAGGTACGGGCCCGACGGCACGCCCCAGCGTGCCATCGTCAGGCCGAAGTCCTGGTGATGCTTCGGCAGCCCGGCCGGCGTCGCGATGTCGATCAGGCCGGCGACGCCGAACAGCGAGTTCATCGCGACGCGCATCAAGTCCTGCGTCGCATCGGTGATGCGCAACTGCAGCAGGTTGTTCGCGATGTTGCCGAGGTCGCCGAGGTTCGAGAAGAAGTTGCTGATCGCGGTGCGCACGGGCGTCGGCGTGACCTTCTGGTAACCCTTCGCGATCGGCTGGGCGATGTTCGTGTCGACGGTGTCGTTGAACTTGTACATCGCTCGGTTCATCGGCTCGAGCGGGTCGTTGGGGTTGCGGTTCGGTCCCGTCGCGCAGCCGGTCAGCACTGCGCTGGCGGCAACGGTCGCCGCAATGATTCGCACCTTATTCATTGATTCCTTGCGATTGGTTCTTGGCGCGTTTGACGCGCGGTTTGCCCATCAGGACGGGCTGGAACACCACGGCGCCGATCAGCGTGCAGGTCAGGGCCAGCGCGAGCAGCTTGCCCATGCTCGACGTGCCCGGATGGTGCGACAGCCACAGGCTGCCGAATGCGGTCGCCGTCGTCGCGGCGCTGAACAGGACGGCGTGCGTGAGGCTCGAGTGCAGCAGCCCGGTTTGCCCCCCGCGCCACGCCATCACGAAATACACCTTGAACGCGACGCCGACGCCGAGCATCAGCGGCAGCGCGATGATGTTCGCGAAGTTGAGCGACATGCCGAGCACGACGCACAGTTCGAGCGTCACGATGCCCGACACGAGCAGCGGCACCAGCGTGCGCAGCACGTCGCCGAAGCGGCGCAGCGTGACCCACAGCAGGATCGTGATCGAGATGATCGACCACAGGGCCGCATGCAGGAACGCGTTGATGATCGTGTCGGCCGAATGCAGGATCGAGATCGGCCCGCCGGTCGCGCCCGGTTCCGCGGCCTTCACGGTCTTCGCGAAGCGGCGCAGCATCGTGTCGTCGTTCGGGTCGACGCCCTTCGGCACCTTCGGCGAAATCTGCACGAGTGCATGGCCGTCCGGTGCGACCCAGTCGCGCACGAGCTGCGGCGGCAGCGATTCGCGCGTGATGTCCTGCGGCTGCAGCAGCGAGGCGAGCTGGTTGAGCGCGATGCGCAGCGTGTCGGAAAACGCACGCTCGGCGCGGTCGCGCGTCGCGGCGTCCGCGGCGGCGAGTTTCGCGAGCGAGGCAGACAGGTGCTGCGCGGCGGCCGCACCCGGGCCCGGATGATCTTCGGCCGCGTAGCTCAGCAGGTCCGACACGCGCTTGAGCGCGGCGACGCGCTGCGCGTCGGTCGCGGGCGGCGCGGCCGGCTGCGTCAGCGCGGGCAGCAGGTCGCTCGCGGCGGCTGCGATCGCCGCGCGCTTGGCCGGCTGGTCGGCGGGGATGAAGGTCGACAGCGTGGTCGTGCGGCCCACTTCAGGCAGTGCGTCGAGGCGCTTCGCTGCCGCGTCGGCATCGGCGAGCGACGGCGCGAGCAGCGTGACGTCGTTGACGGCGGCTTCCGGCGAATCCTTCAGCGCGAGCAGCGTCGCCATCGATTCGCTGTGCGGATCCTTCAGGTGCAGCGGGTTGAAGTCGAAGTGGAGAAATGCGAGCAGCGGCAGCGCGCCGACCACGACCACGAGCGTGCCGATCAGGATCGGCTTGCGATGGCGATCGAGGTAGTCGTCGACCGGCGCGAGCCACGGGAAGCCCGGCGTCTTCGATTCGCCCGGCGGCGCGAACAGGCGCAGCAGCGCCGGCAGCAGCGTGATCGTGGTCAGCAGTGCGACGAACATCCCGACGCCCGCGATCAGGCCGAGTTCGGACACGCCGCGATAGGCGGTGGGAATGAACGAGAAGAAGCTCGCCGCGACGGCCGCGGTGGCCAGCGCGAGCGGCATGCCCATCGAGTGCGCGGCGCCGATCAGCGCGTGATCGATGCGCGGATCGCGGAAGCGCTCCTCGCGGTATTTCACGCCGTACTGGATCGAGAAGTCGACGCCGAGGCCGACGAACAGCACCATGAACGCGACCGAGATCATGTTCAGCGAGCCGACCATCGCGAGGCCGAGCGCGGCGGTCACGACGAGGCCGACGAACAGCGTGACGAGCACCGAGCCGATCATCCGCTTCGAGCGCAGCGCCAGCCACAGGATGACGAGGACGGCGAGCAGCGTGAGCGCGCCGTTGAGCGCCGCGCCATCTTCGACGGACGCGAATTCGTCGTCGGCGAGCGGCTGTTCGCCGGTCAGGCGCACGGCGGCGCCGTAGCGCTTCTCGAGGTCGAGCGAACGGGCCGCGTCGCGGATCACCTGGCTGGTTTCCGCGCCGGCCTTCAGCGCGCCGTAGTTGACCACCGGCTGCACGGTGACGAACGCGCGCGCGGGCTGCCGCGCGGCATCGTTGTCGACCAGCGCGCGCCACGAGAACGCGGCCGGCTTGCCGGCCAGCACGTCGTCGACCGTCGCGGCGCTGCGTGCGAGCAGCTTCGCCATCGCGGGCAGTTTCACCTGGCCGGTCAGGAGCGGCTGGCCGAGCGTGGTGGAGAGTGTGGTCGCGAGCCCGGTCAGGCTCGGGTTCTTCGCGAGTTCGTTGACGAGCGGGCGGGCGCTCGCGAGCTGCGCGGTGGTATCCGTGACCTCCTGCGGCGACAGGAACAGCAGCCCGTTGTGCTCGAAGAACGGCCCGCCGCCGGGCTCGGCGACCTGGCCGATGCGGCCGGCGTCGGCATCCTTGCGCAGCGCTTCGGTCAGCGCATGCGCGGCGGCGTTCGCGAATTCGGGCGCGGGCGCCTCGACGACCGCGAGGATCGTGCCGTTGCGTTGCGGGAACGCCTTGTCGACGGCCTGCCCGAGCGCGGCCCATTGCGGCTCGGCATCGACGAGCTTGCTGATGTCGGTGTTGATCTTGAAATGCTGCGCGACATAGACGCCGCTGAACGCGGCGATGACGAGCGACAGGACGACGACCCAGACGGGGCGGCGCACCGACCATGCAACGAGTCGGACGATGAGAGATGTCACCATGTGGCGGTGGGGAGCGGCTGGCAAGGGCAAAGTAGCCAAGTATACCGGCGCAGCGTGGCGGCGGTCGTGACGTTGGGGGTTTCGGGGCGGGAAGGAGATTTGTTCGCGACGGCGGAATCGATACCGATGGTTCGCCGGTTTGTAAGGGGATATTTACATAATCGGCGCCGCCGTGCCTCGTCGCGCCGCCGCACGCCTGTGACAAAGGAACCTGAAAGGTAACAGTCGGTCACGGCGGCGCACCGAGGCGTCGGGCCCGGTATACTTTGCTTCGTCGGCCGGTGCAATGAACCGGTCGTTTTTTCTCATCGAGCGATATTCGTATGAAACGTCATCTGTTTGCTTTCGTCGCGGCGGCCGCCGTGTCGGTTTCCGCTTTTGCGCAGAGCGCGCCGGTCGATATCGTCCGCAATGCGGTCGAAGGTACCGTCAACGCGATGAAGGCCGATCCGGCCGCACGCGGCGGGGACATGGCGAAGGTCTCGGCGGTCGTCGAGCAGCGCTTCCTGCCTGCGACCAACTTCGAGCGCACGACCCGCATCGCGGTCGGCGACGCGTGGAAGCAGGCCACGCCGCCGCAGCAGCAGGAGCTTTACAAGCAGTTCAAGCTGCTGATGACGCGCACCTACGCCGCGTCGCTCGCGCAGCTCGGCAGCCAGGACGCGAAGTTCTCGTTCAAGGCCGGCGGCGCGTCGGGCGCCGACGCGCTCGTGCAGTCGACCGTCACGACGCCGGGCGACAGCCAGTCGGTCGGCTATCGTCTCGGCAAGGTCGGCAACGACTGGAAGATCTACGACATCGACATGTCGGGCGCGTGGCTGATCCAGGTCTACCAGGGCCAGTTCAAGAGCCAGCTCGCATCGGGCGGGATCGACGGCCTGATCGCGTATCTGCAGAAACACAATTCGCGGACGAACTGACCGCTGCTGCGCGGTTCGGAATCCGGATGCATGAAGGGCGCCCTCGGGCGCCTTTTTTCATGGCTGTGCGTTGGTTGCGCGTCAGGTGCCGACGCCGAGCATCCGCAGGCAATCGTCGACCACCGCGTCGACGAACGCGGCGCGATCCGTTTCCGGCGCCGCGATGATGTGGTCGGTCGCGCCGTGCACGCCCGCATAGATCAGCAGCGCGGTGACCTGCGGGTGCGCGAGCCGCCAGGTGCCGGCCCGTGCGCCGCCGTCGAGAATCGCGCCGAGCTGTTCGAGGATCGCGTTCTTGTCGGCATTCGCGCGATCGTGGTGATGGTGATTCGCGTAGACGATGTCGTGCGTGCGGTAGGTCGCCGCGTAGATTTCGATGTTGGTGCGGATCCACGCGCGCAGGCGCGCGAGCCAGTCGTCGGGATCGCACGCGTCCACCGCGTGCTGCAACCGGTCGAGGAACGACGCCGTGTAGCGCTGCGCGAGCGCGGCGAGCATGTCGGATTTCGATTCGAAGTAGTGATAGAACGTGCCCTTCGCCACCTGCGCGTGCTCGACGATCTCGCTGATGGTCGTCGCTTCCACGCCCTGCGCGAGGAACAGCGTCTCGGCCGCGGCCATCAGCTCCTCGAGGCGCACTTCCGCCGGCTTCGTGCGCGGCAGCTTGCCCGCCGGCGCGTCGTCCTTACTTGTCGTGGTTCCTGCCTTTGTCCTGTCCGTCATCGCGCGGCTCGACGCCCGTTCGTGCAAAGCCCGCAGTTTAGGCCAGCGCCCCGTTCCCGGCCAACGCAATCCATTGACCGACGGTCAGTCGATATATATGATGCGAATCATTCTCATCTTCGTGCCCGTGAAGGGCCGACCGCCATGCCTCGCTACCGTCGCGCCGCACTCGTCCTGGCCGCCTGTCTCGGCACCTTTCTCGCCACGCTCGACATCAGCATCGTCAACGTCGCGTTGCCGACGTTGCAGACGGCGCTCGATACCGACATCGGCGGCCTTCAGTGGGTCGTCAACGCGTACGCGCTCGCGCTGTCGGCGTTCATGCTGTCGGCCGGCCCGCTCGGCGATCGCTACGGACACAAGCGTGTGTGGCTCGCCAGCGTGGTCCTGTTCACGGCCGGGTCGGTGGTCTGCGCATGCGCGAGCCGGCTCGAGCCGCTCCTGATCGGGCGCGCGATCCAGGGGCTCGCCGGCGCATTGCTGATACCGGGCGCGATGCCGATCCTCACGCATGCGTTTCCCGATGCGCGCGAGCGTGCCCGCGCGATCGGCGGATGGTCCGCGTTCAGCGCGCTCGCGCTGATCCTCGGGCCGCTGGTGGGGGGCCTGCTCGTCGAGCATGGCGGATGGCAGGACATCTTTCTCGTCAACGTGCCGATCGGCATCGTGACCGTGCTGCTCGGCGCGTGGGGCATTCCGGAGCGCCGGCATCCTCAGCACGCGGCGTTCGATCCGCTCGGCCAGGCGCTGAGCGTGGCCTGGCTCGGGTTGCTCACGTACGGGCTGATCGGCATCGGCGAAGCCGGCGCGTCGCACGTGAAGGTGCTCGCGCCGCTCGCGGGCGCCGCGGTGGCGTTCGTCGTGTTCGTGCGTGTCGAAACGCGCGTCGAGCGGCCGCTGCTGCCGGTCTGGCTGTTTCGCGACCGGCGGCTGGTGCGTGCCAATCTCGCGTCGTTCGTGCTCGGGTTCTCGGGGTACAGCAGCCTGTTCTTCCTGTCGCTGTTCCTGCAGCAGGCGCAGGGCCGCACGCCCGCCGCCGCCGGCTGGCAACTGATGCCGCAGTTCGTGATGACGGCGATCACGTCGATGCTGTTCGGGCGCATCGCGGCGCGTATTCCGTTGCACGCGCTGATGGTGGCCGGGTATGGCCTGGTCGGCGCGATGCTCGCGGCCATGGCGGGCTTCGGTGCGGGAACGCCGTATGTGCCGGTCGGCGTCGCGCTGGCGGTGCTCGGGGTCGGCATGGGGCTCGCGGTGCCCGCGACCGGCATGACCGTGATGGAACTCGCGCCGGCCGAACGCGCGGGCATGGCGTCGGCGACGATGAACGCGTTGCGCCAGACGGGGATGAGCATGGGCATCGCGGTGCTCGGCAGCATGATGAGCGTCGGTGCGCTGCACCGGATGACGGCCGCAATGCAAGCGGCCGGCAGTGCGCAAGCGGATACGCTGGCGCGGCAGGCGGTGATGGAGCATGTGTTTGCGGCGGGACAGCCGGCACTGCTTGGCGCATATCGGGATGCGATGGCGCACGGGTTTTCGATCGCGGTCCTGTGTTCCGGAATCCTCAGTATCGGTATTGCGGTGATGCTGATGATGCGGCGTGAAACGAAGAAGCAACCGGGGCGCGCGGCGGCGGCGCGTGTGACGTCTTCACGGCCGGAATGATGCGGCTTGCCGGCCGGCGAGCCTTTTGCGGCAGATCGCGGCGCCGAGCTACTTTCGCCGATGCTCGACCGCGAACTTGATCAGCTCGGCCTGTCCCTCGATCTCCAGCTTGCGCTTCAGGTTGAGCCGGTGCGTCTCGACCGTGCGCACCGACAGCCCCGTCTGTTGCGCGATCTGCTTGCTCGACAGCCCTTCCGCCAGCGCGTCGAGGATGTCGCGTTCGCGCGGCGTGAGCCGGTCGAGCGGCGACGCGGTCGTGCTCGCGTGGATCATCCGCGCGGCGAGCCCTTCGCTGAAGAACGTCTGGCCCGCCAGCACCGTGCCGATCGCGCGCACGATCTCGCTCGCGGGCGAATCCTTCAGCAGGTAGCCGCTCGCGCCGGCACGCACGGCCTGCGTCACGTATTCGACGTTGTCGTGCATCGACAGCATCAGCACGCGGATGCCCGGAAAGCGTTCGTGAAACACGCCCGCGAGCGTGATGCCGTTCATTCCGTTCATGCCGATGTCCATCAGCGCGAGATCGGGTTCGAGCGACGCGGCGAGCGCGAGCGCCTCGTCGGCGTTGCCGGCTTCGCCGACCACGGACAGGTCGGCCGCTTCGAGCCGCATCCGCAAGCCGTCGCGCACGAGCGGGTGATCGTCGACGAGCAGCAGTCGGGCGACGGGCCGGGCGGTGTCGGGGGCGCTCATGCGTGAAAGGTCTCCTGTGATGGGGCGCGTCATGACGCGGCGCCGGGTAGCGGCACGCGCGCGGCGACGATCGTGTGGCCGACCTGCGACGTGATCGTCAGCGTGCCGCCGAGCGCGTCGAGGCGCTCGCGCATGTTGCGCAGGCCGATGCCGTGGCGCACGTCGGCCTGCGAGCGTTCGGCGTCGAAGCCGCAGCCGTTGTCGGCGATGGTCAGCGTGACGGATTGCGCGCCGACGTCGAGCGTGACGGCCGCGCGCGACGCGCGCGCATGATGCACGATGTTGCTCAACGCTTCCTGCGCGATCCGGAACAGCGCGGTGTTGACCGCCGCGGGCAGCGGCCGGGCGCCGCTGTGTGCGACCTGCGTATAACCGATGTCGATGCCGCTTTCGGCGCCGAGCTCGCGCACCAGTTGCTCGAGCGCCGCCGCGAGGCCGAGATCGTCGAGCATCGCGGGGCGCAGCGCATGCGAGATGCGCCGCACTTCACGCAGCGTGTCGCCGAGCCGCACGACGCCCGATGTCAGCGCCTGCTCGGCCTCGGGCATGCGCGCGGTACCGCGTTCGAAGCGCGCGAGCGCGGATTCGAGCATCAGCTTCGCCGATACCATCATCTGGCTGATTCCGTCATGCAGCTCGCGTGACAGCCGCGCCCGCTCCTGCTCCTGCGATTCGACGACGCGCTGCGCGAGCAGCTTGAGCTTCGCGTCGGCACTGCGCGACTCGCTGACATTCAGCACCAGCGCGCACACGGCGATCGCGGCGGCACCCGTGAGCGCGATCGCGGTGAGCCAGCTCATCGTGCGCTCGATGTTCGCGGACGCGCGCGCGTCGATGCGCTGCAGCGCGGTGTCGACATCGTCGAGATAGATGCCGGTGCCGACCATCCAGCCCCAGCGTTCGAGCGCGATGACGTAGCCCAGCTTCGGCGCGACGCGGCCCGTCGACGGCCGCTGCCACGCGTAGCGCACGTAGCCGCCGCCGCTCGACGCCGCGCCGATCAGCTTCTGGATCGTCAGCGCGCCCTGCGGGTCGCGCATCGACCAGTAGTTGTGGCCGACGCGCTCGGGCTCGCGCGGATGCATCAGGGAATTGCCGTGCAGGTCGTACACGAAGAAATAACCGTCCGGGCCGAAATCCATCTTCTGCAGCATCGCGAGCGCCTGCGTGCGCAGCAGCGCGTCGTCGCGCGCGTTGCGGCCGCTCGCGTCGTAGAGCGGCATGATCGCGCTCGTCGCGAGCTCGACGTAGTGCTTGAGCTCGACCTCCTTGCTCGACAGGTACGCGGCCTGGATCGTCGCATGCTGCGTGCGCGCGAGGGACGTCGCCTGCTGGCGCACGCCGAAACCGATGCCGGCGATCGCGAGCAGGAACGGCACGATGGCCAGAAGGAAGATCTTTGCCTTGAGTCTCATGGTGGTGCGAAGCGGCCGCGCACCGCGCGGGCCGGCCGGGCCAGGCAGCCGCGGGGCGGCGTGTCGAGGCGACATTGTCGGCGATTTTGCGCGCGGGCGGCGACAGGGGCCGGCCAGCCGCCCTGCCGTCGCCCGGCGGTGGCCCGTTCAGGCCCGCCGCGCCGCGAGGCCGCCGGAGGGGGCCGCGAGCACGACGATGCGGTTGCGCCCGCCTTCCTTCGCGCGATACAGCGCGTCGTCGGCCAGCTTCAGCGCGGCCTGCATGTCGTCGTCGTGTTCCGGATAGCTCGTCGTCACGCCGATGCTCACCGTCAGGCGGCCGGTCGCCCCGGCGTCGTGCCGGATGCCGAGATCGAGGACGCCGGTGCGGATCGTCTCGGCGATCGACGCCGCGCCGTCCGTGTCGACGTCGGGCAGCACGACGACGAACTCCTCGCCGCCGTAGCGCGCCGCGTAGTCGGCCGGGCGGCGCAGGCAGCCGGCGATGCAGTGGCCGACCGCGGCGAGCGCGTCGTCGCCGGCCTGGTGCCCTTGGGTATCGTTGTAGCGCTTGAAGTAGTCGACGTCGATGAACAGAAGCGACAGCGCGTGCTGCGAGCGCGCGGCCCGACGCCATTCGCGTGCGAGCGTGACGTCGAGCATGCGGCGGTTGTCGAGGCCCGTGAGGCCGTCGGTGCGCGCGAGCGCCTGCAGTTCGGTTTCCGCGCGGTGGCGCTTGCGCAGCTGCACGTCGAGCAGCAGCGACAGGCCGACGAAGCCGATCGCGAGCGCGACCATCGCCGAGCCGATCGGAATCGCACGGTCGTACCACGCGGCGTAGGTATCCGCTTCCGAGCGCGCGACCATGATGATGAGCGGCAGGTGCTCGAGATGCCGGAACACGTACAGGCGGCGCACGCCGTCGATCGACGCGGTATCGGCGAAGCTGCCTTCGTTGGCGGTCATGAAGCGCCGGAACGTGCTGGCGCGGCTGATGTCACGGCCGACGATCTTCGGGTCGTACGGCTCGCGCGCGAGCATCTTGCCGTCGGTGTTGATCAGCGCGATCGAGCCGCGATCGCCGAGCGACAGCCGCGAGAACAGGTTCTGGAAATATTCGAGCCGGATCGACATCACGGCGGCGCCGCCGAACGAGCCGTCGGGCTTCGTGATCCGCCGGCTGAGCGCGATGCTCGGCGAGCCGCCGCGCAAGCGCGAATGATACGGGGGGCTGACGTACAGGCCGACGTCGGGATGGTCGCGGTGCACCGCGAAGTACGGCTCGTCGCCGAAGTTGGCCTTGCGCGGCACGTCGCTCTTGCCGTCGACCGCGATGTCGCCCTTCGCGTCGAGCACGTAGATGCCGCCGAGGTACTTGGCCGTCGTCGCACGGTCGAACAGCACCTGGCGGCGCAGCGGCATCGGCAGCTTGACGACATCCGGGTCGTTCGCGCCTTCGACGACGGCCTGCAGCGACAGCGAGTAGATCTCGATGTTGCGCTCGATGTCCCACGACGCCATCAGCGCGAGATTCTGCTGCATCGAGATCGAGCGGTCGCGCGCGTCGATGCGGCCTTCGTACAGCACGATCCCGCACAGGGACAGCAGGAGCAGCGCGATCAGCAGCCCGGTATAGAAGATCAGGTGCGGCAGCAGGAGCCGGCGCAGATGTGCGGCGACACGGCTCGTCAGGCCGGATTCGCTGGGCACTGCGTAATCGGTTTCTGCCATGGTCCGTGGATCGATGGGCATTGCCGCCGGGCGGCGGGCCGATGCAATTGTTCGTATGACGTGGCGGCGGCGATCCGCCACGCGTCCATTCGACGCCTTTCTGCCGGCCGGCGAGAAAATGGACACTGATTACCGGGAATCGCGGCCAGATATACCGGTAAATCGCGCATTTACTGGTGACATCTACGCCGATTCAACGATCCGACGAATCGGCAGTGTGAATTCAACGGAGTATAACGCGCGCGTTCGCGCGCGCGAAAAATGTTGCGGGCCGTTGATCCGGATCAAGTTTCAGTGAATTCCCGGGCTTGCGAATATCCGGCAAAGCGTTCCGGCGCAAGGCTGTACGGCATGAGCGGCGAAACCGCCGCGCGCGCGGCCGCCGATTCCATCGGGTTAACGGCAGGCGAGTAAAAAAATGAAGGTATCGATATGCGCCGATTATTCGTTTCAACAGCCGTGCGAACGCGAAAATGAATACGGGCGGCCGTTGCGGCCGCCCGTTTCGTGAAGCCCGGCGTACGGGCTCCCGTCATACGGGCTCCCGGCACGCCGGAAACCCGCCGCACGGCCGTGCTTATCCGCCGTGCTGTTGCGCCTTGAACGCGAGCCGGAACCGGTGCAGCAGCGGCTCGGTATAACCGCTCGGCTGCGACGTGCCCTGCAGCGCGAGCGCGCATGCGGCCTTGAACGCGGTCGACTGGTCGTAGCCGGGCGCCATCGGGCGATAGTTCGGGTCGCCGGCGTTCTGCTGGTCGACGACGCGCGCCATCCGCTTGAACACGTCGAGCACGAACGCCTCGGTGATCACGCCGTGGCGCAGCCAGTTCGCGATGTGCTGGCTCGAAATGCGCAGCGTCGCGCGGTCTTCCATCAGGCCGACGTCGTGGATGTCGGGCACCTTCGAGCAGCCGACGCCCTGTTCGACCCAGCGCACGACGTAGCCGAGGATGCCCTGCGCGTTGTTCTCGACCTCGCTCAGGATCTCGGCTTCGCTCCACTCGGCACGCTCGACGACCGGCACGGTCAGCAACCCTTCGAGCAGCGTGTCGCGTTCGCTCGCGTACGGCGTCTTCTCGAGTTCCTGCTGGACGGCCTGCACGTCGACGAGGTGGTAGTGCAGCGCGTGCAGCGTCGCGGCGGTCGGCGACGGCACCCACGCGGTGTTCGCGCCGGCGCGCGGATGCGCGATCTTCTGCTCGAGCATCGCGTGCATCAGGTCGGGCATCGCCCACATGCCCTTGCCGATCTGCGCGCGGCCGCGCAGGCCGGCCGACAGGCCCGCGAGCACGTTGTTGCGCTCGTACGCCTGGATCCACGCCGACGATTTCATGTCGCCCTTGCGGATCATCGGGCCCGCTTCCATCGCGGTGTGCATCTCGTCGCCGGTGCGGTCGAGGAAGCCGGTGTTGATGAACGCGACGCGCGCGGCGGCGGCGGCGATACACGCGGCGAGGTTCACGCTGGTGCGGCGCTCCTCGTCCATGATGCCCATCTTCAGCGTGTTGCGCGGCAGGTTGTACAGATCCTCGATGCGCGCGAACAGCGTATCGGCGAATGCGACTTCGACCGGGCCGTGCATCTTCGGCTTCACGATGTAGATCGAGCCGGTGCGCGAGTTGCGCTTCGCCTTCAGGTCGTGCAGCGAGCACAGCACCGTGACGACGCCGTCGAGGATCCCTTCCGGAATCTCGTTGCCGTCGCGGTCGAGCACCGCGCCGTTGGTCATCAGGTGGCCGACGTTGCGCACGAACAGCAGCGAGCGGCCGTGCAGCGACAGCGTGCCGCCGTCGGGCGTCGTGTACTCGCGGTCGGCGTTCAGGCGGCGCGTGAAGGTCTTGCCGCCCTTCGCGACTTCCTCGACCAGCGTGCCCTGCATCAGGCCGAGCCAGTTGCGGTAGAGCTGGACCTTGTCGTCGGCGTCCACCGCCGCGACCGAATCCTCGCAGTCGATGATCGTGCTGACCGCGGCTTCGAGCACGATGTCCTTCACGTTCGCGAGATCGGCGCGGCCGATCGGCGTCGATGCGTCGATCTGGATCTCGAGGTGCAGGCCGTTGTGCTTCAGCAGGATCGCGGACGGCGCGTCGGCCGCGCCCTGGTAGCCGACGAACTGCGCCGGCTGCGCGAGGCCGACGATCCCCTTGGCGGTTTCGACGGCAAGCTGGCCGTCCTGCACGCGGTAGCGCAGCGCGTCGCGGTGCGAGCCGCTCGCGAGCGGCGCCGCGTTGTCGAGCACGTTGCGCGCGTAGTCGATCACGCGCTGGCCGCGCGTCGGGTTGTAGGCCGTGGTGCGTTCGGCGCCGCCGTCTTCCGGCAGTGCGTCGGTGCCGTACAGCGCGTCGTACAGGCTGCCCCAGCGGGCGTTCGCGGCGTTCAGCGCATAACGCGCGTTCGACAGCGGCACGACGAGCTGCGGGCCGGCCTGCGTCGCGATCTCGCTGTCGACGTTCGCGGTGGCTGCCGCGACGTTCGACGGGACCGGCACGAGGTAGCCGATTTGTTCGAGGAATGCGCGATACGCGGCGTGGTCGCGCACCGGGCCGGGGTGCGCGCGGTGCCAGGTGTCGAGTTCCTGCTGCAGGCGGTCGCGTTCCGCGAGCAGCTCGCGGTTGCGCGGCGCCAGGTCGTGCACCAGGGCCGAGAAACCGCTCCAGAACGCGGCCTTGTCGATGCCGGTGCCCGGCAACGCTTCGTTTTCAATGAACTGGCTCAGCGCTGGCGCGACTTGCAGTCCTGCTTGGTCGATCATCGTTAATCCTCCCGGGGAAAAATGCGCGCGCGGTTTGGCTGGTTATGTCGCGACGCTTTGTGTGCCGGCGCGGGCAATCTGCGCGTCCTGTTCGGACTTTACGCCAGACACGCCGATCGCGCCCGCGATCCGGCCGCCGACGGTGACCGGCACGCCGCCTTCGAGCAACCCCGTCAGCGGCGCGCTGAGAAACGCGGTGCGGCCACCGTTGATCATATCCTCATACGCCTTCGTCTCGCGCCGGCCGAGCGCCGCCGCGCGCGCCTTGTCCTGCGCGATACAGGCGCTGGCCGGCGATGCGCCGTCCAGGCGTGCAAACGCGAGCAGGTGGCCGCCGTCGTCGACGACGGCGATCGACACGGCCCAGCCGTGGCGTTCCGCTTCCGCGCGGGCGGCGGCAAGCATGCGGTCGGCATCGGCCAGTTCGAGTTCGGGTTTCGTCTGCATGGAGATCCTCCGGAATCAGGTCAGTTGACGAGATGGTTGTCGACGAGCTCGATCCAGTGGCGCACCGGCGTGCGGCCTGCGCCGTTCAGGTGAGTCTGGCAGCCTACGTTGGCCGTGACAATCAGGTCCGGGCGTGCGGCTTCGAGCGCGTCGAGCTTGTTGTCGCGCAGCGTCGTCGCGAGTTCGGGCTGCGTCAGCGAATACGTGCCGGCCGAACCGCAGCACAGATGGCCGTCGGCGACATTCGTCAGATCGAAGCCGAGCCGCGTCAGGATGTTTTCCACCGCGCCGCCGAGCCGCTGCGCGTGCTGCAGCGTGCACGGGCAATGAACCGCGATGCGGCGCGGCGTCGATTCGGCCAGCGCGTCGAGCGGCTCGGCCGCGATCACTTCCGCGAGGTCGCGCGCGAGCGCGCTGACGCGCCGCGCCTTCTCCGCGTAGACGGGGTCGGAGCGCAGCAGGTCGCCGTATTCCTTCACGAACGCGCCGCAGCCGCTTGCCGTCAGCACGATCGCTTCCGCGCCCGCTTCGATCGCGGGCCACCATGCGTCGATGTTGCGGCGTGCGCGGGCGAGGCCGGCATCCTGCGCGTTCAGGTGATATTCGGTCGCGCCGCAGCAGCCGGCCTCGCGCGCCGGGCTCACGCTGATGCCGAGCCGGTCGAGCACGCGCGCGGCGGCCGCATTGGTGTTCGGCGACAGCGACGGCTGCACGCAGCCCTCGAGCATCAGCACGCGCCGCGCGTGGCGCACGGGCGGGCGCGGCGCGGCCGCGGGCACGGCGGCCGGGATCTTGTCCCGCAGCGTGCCGGGCAGCAGCGGGCGCAGCGCGCGGCCGGCCTTCAGCAACGCGGCGAACGTTGCCGGGCGCGGCACGACGTGCCGCAGCCCCGCGCGCAGCAGGCGCTCGCGCGCGGGCCGCTGCGCACGCTTTTCGGCTTCCGCGCGGCCGATGTCGAGCAGCGTGTGATAACGCACGCCGGACGGGCAGGTCGTCTCGCAGTTGCGGCACGTCAGGCAGCGGTCGAGATGCCGCTGCGTGCGTTCGCCGCACGGCTCGCCTTCGAGCAGCTGCTTGATCAGGTAGATGCGCCCGCGCGGCCCGTCGAGCTCGTTGCCGAGCACCTGGTAGGTCGGGCAGGTCGCATTGCAGAAGCCGCAGTGCACGCACGCGCGCAGGATCGCTTCCGCTTCGTCGGCCCGGGCGAGGGCCTTGCTTGCTTCGCTGAGATTGGTTTGCATCGGCGGGTCGGGATCGGGGTCGCGTCAGAAATCGGCGTACAGGCGGCCGGGATTGAAAATCGCATGCGGGTCGAGCTGTGCCTTGAGCTGGCGGTGCACGCGCAGCAGCGCGGGCGGCAGCGGCTGGAACGGCTCGTGCGTCGTGCCCGGCGTGAAGCAGGTCGCGTGCCCGCCCCAT
Source organism: Burkholderia sp. COPS (assembly GCF_019425585.1). Taxonomy (NCBI): domain Bacteria; kingdom Pseudomonadati; phylum Pseudomonadota; class Betaproteobacteria; order Burkholderiales; family Burkholderiaceae; genus Burkholderia; species Burkholderia sp. COPS. The sequence continues at coordinate 355,772 of NZ_WIXR01000009.1, forward strand.
TGCGCGGCGAGCCGCTGCACGTCGGCCGGTGCGGCGTCGCTTTTCAGCCAGCGCTGCGCGCCGCCCCAGTCGGCCAGCAGCGCGCCGGGCAGGGCGTCGAGCGGCGCGGCGGCCGGCACCGACACGCGCCACAGCGGGCGCGGGTCGTCGAAGAACGGCAGCGCAAGGTCGCGCAGCCGTGCCCAGAACGCATCGTCATGGTTGTCCATGGCGTTGCCGCCGATCGTGCCGCGAGCGGCCTTCACCGAGCCCTCGCCGCCTTCGATCCGCACGCGCAGCACGCCGTCCGCGTGGCAGGCGCCCGCGAGCGGCAGCCCCGCGCGCCGCCATGCGGCGACGCGCTGCACGGCTTTGTCCACTGCGAGCGGCAACGCGAGATCGCACGTCGCACGGGGCTTCGGCAGCACCTTCAGCGACACCTCGGTCACGACGCCGAGACAGCCGAAGCTGCCCGCGAGCAACCGCGACACGTCGTAACCCGCGACGTTCTTCATCACCTCGCCGCCGAAGCGCAGGTGTTTCGCGTGGCCGGTGATCACGCGGCAGCCGAGCACGAAGTCGCGCACCGCGCCGGCCCACGGGCGGCGCGGGCCCGACAGCGCCGCCGCGACCATGCCGCCGACCGTGGCCGCGCCGCCGAACGACGGCGGCTCGCACGGCAGCATCTGGCCGGCCGAATCGAGCATCGCCTCGAGGTCGGCGAGCGGCGTGCCCGCGCGCGCGGTGACGACGAGTTCGGTCGGGTCATAGGACACGACGCCGCGATGCGTGCGCACGTCGAGCGTGCGGCCTTCGACGGCGCGGCCGAGGAACGCCTTGGTACCGGCGCCGCGAATGTGCAGCGGCTGGCGGTCGTGGATCGCCGCGTCGACCTGGGCGACGAGTGTCGCGCTGTCGTCGATCGATTCGATTTCGCGTCGCATCAGAAACGCTCCAGTTCGGGAAACGGCAGCTTGCCGTGATGGACGTGCATCGCGCCGAATTCGGCGCAGCGGTGCAGCGTCGGGATGTTCTTGCCGGGATTGAGCAGGCCCTGCGGATCGAACGCGGCCTTCACCGCGTGGAAGAACGTGATTTCGTCGGCGTTGAACTGCACGCACATCTGGTTGATCTTCTCGCGCCCGACGCCGTGCTCGCCGGTGATGCTGCCGCCCGCCGCGACGCACAGCTCGAGGATCTTTCCACCCAGCGCTTCCGCGCGGTCGAGTTCGCCGGGGCGGTTTGCGTCGAACAGGATCAGCGGGTGCATGTTGCCGTCGCCGGCATGGAACACGTTCGCGACCGGCAGCCCGTATTCGGCGGACAGCGCGGCAATTCCTTCGAGTACGCGCGGCAACTCGCGGCGCGGGATCGTGCCGTCCATGCAGTAGTAGTCGGGCGACATGCGGCCGACCGACGGGAACGCGTTCTTGCGGCCGGCCCAGAAGCGTTGGCGCTCCGCCTCGTCGCGCGCGACACGGATCTCCGAGGCGCCGGCATCGCGCAGCAGCGTGGCGACGCGTTCGGCATCTTCGTCGACGTCGGTGGGCGAGCCGTCGAGTTCGCACAGCAGGATCGCCTGCGCGTCGACCGGATAACCCGCGTGGATGAAATCCTCGGCCGCGCGGATCGCGAGGTTGTCCATCATCTCGAGGCCGCCGGGGATCACGCCCGCGCCGATGATCCGCGCGACGGCGGCACCGGCTTCGGCGACGTCGTCGAAGCTCGCCATCAGCACCTTCACGCTCGGCGGCTTCGGCAGCAGCTTCACGGTCACTTCGGTGACGATGCCGAGCATCCCTTCCGAGCCGGTGAACAATGCGAGCAGGTCGAAGCCGGGTGCGTCGAGCGCGTCGGCGCCGAGCGTGAGCGTATCGCCGTCGATCGTCAGGATCTCGATCTTCAGGATGTTGTGCACCGTGAGCCCGTATTTCAGGCAGTGCACGCCGCCCGCGTTCTCGGCGACGTTGCCGCCGATCGAGCATGCGATCTGCGACGACGGATCGGGCGCGTAGTAGAGGCCGTGCGGCGCGGCTGCCTGCGAGATCGCGAGGTTGCGCACGCCGGGCTGCACGCGCGCGACGCCGGCATCGGGGTCGATGTCGAGAATCCGGTTGAACTTCGCCATCACGAGCAGGAGGCCTTTTTCGAGCGGCATCGCGCCGCCCGACAGCCCGGTTCCCGCGCCGCGCGCGACCACCGGCACGCCGAGCGCGGCGGCGACGCGCAGCACTGCGCGCACCTGCTCGACCGTGTCGGGCAGCACGACCGCGAGCGGTACCGTGCGATAGGCGGCGAGGCCGTCGCATTCGAACGGCTTGAGCGCTTCGCGCTCGTGCAGCACGTCGAGGCCTGGCGCCGCCGCGTGCAGTGCGGCGACGAGTGTGTCGCGGCCGACGGTCGCCAGCGGGCCGTCGATCCGTTCGTCGTAGGTGAAACTCATCGTGTGTCTCCGTCTCCACTCTCTTCACCATGCGGGCGGCCGCGGGATGCGCGACGCGCCGGATGGACGGCATTCTTGGCGGCCGGCCGGTGTGTGTCCATACGTCGCGGTCGTGGTCATACCAGTTTTTCGAAGTGTGCCGTGAAGGCGGGGTGGGTCTTGACGTAAAAGCCAATCACGACAAGGGTTTATGAGAAAATCGGCGACATCCGTCCAAAGTGGTCATACCAGTATGGAAATGCAGGATCGACAAGCGCCGGCGCGCAATGTCGCCGATGTCGTCGCCGAGCGGATCGAGCAATTGATCGTCGACGGCGTGCTGAAGGCCGGGCAGGCGTTGCCGTCCGAACGGCGGCTGACCGAAAAGCTCGGCGTGTCGCGCACGGCCGTGCGCGAAGGGATGAAGTTGCTGCGTGCGCGCGGGATCATCGAGACGACGCACGGCAAGGGTTCGTTCGTCGCGAGCCTGACCCCGCAGCGCGAAGTCTCGCCGATGATGCATCTGCTCGGCTCGCAGCCGCGCACGCTGTACGACCTGTTCGAAGTGCGCGGGATGCTCGAGACGGAGGCCGCGCGGCTGGCGGCGCTGCGCGGAACGTCCGCCGATTTCATCCTGATCAAGCGTCGTTATGACGAGATGACCGCCGCCGATGCGCAGGATCTCGACCCGGTCGCGCGCGCGAAGCTCGATCACGCGTTTCATCTCGCGATTTGCGAGGCGTCGCATAACCCGGTGCTCGTGAATACGTTGCAGTCGCTGACGGATCTGCTGCTGAGTTCGGTGTTTGCGTCGGTGAACAACCTCTATCACCGCGAGCCGTTGAAGAAGCAGATCGATCGCCAGCATGCACGGCTCTATAACGCGGTGACCGGGCGGCTGCCCGAGCAGGCGCGCAAGGCGGCGAGCGAGCATATCCGCCAGTGCGTCGAATATCTGAGGGAGATCGAGCAGGAGGAGCAGCGGCTCGTGCGGTCGACGTTGCGGCTTGAAGGGTGGACTTGAGCAGGCGCCGGTGTGTTCGTGTCATGACGTCCATCAAGCGACGTGCGTTGGCGATGCGGGTTGATTGGTTGTTGCATCATGATGTGACGTATATGGCACGAGGCACGCGCTGATTTGCACGTTCGTGCAACACGCGCCGTGTACCGTCGCACGTATTACGCCATCGATCCTGACAGGAGGGTGCTGCATGTCGATTCCGACGCATGGCGACGGGCCTGACGCCCGCGCCGATCTGACTCCGCATGAAGACCGCGCCGCGCTGGTGGCGACGCTTGACGAGTTGCTGGAGGCCGAGCGCGCAGGCGCACGTGTCGCATCCGAAATGGCGGCCGAGGTGAGCGACGATCCCGAACTGCACCGGCTGATCGCCCATATTCGCCAGGACGACACGCACTGGTGCAGCGTGCTCGTCGATGCGATCCGGTCGCTCGATGCGGAACCGACGCGTGCGACCGGCGTGTTCTACGAGAAGGCAATGGCGATCGACGATCTGGCTGGGCGGTTGGCGTTCCTGAATCGTGGCCAGCGCTGGGTCGTGCGGAAGCTGCAGGCGTTGCTGCCGACGCTCGCCGATCGGGACATGCATCACGCACTGTCGTTGATGCTGGTGGCGCACGAGAAGAATATCGGGGCGGTTGATGTGCGGCTGCGCGGCGGGGCGCAACCTGCGCCGTAATCACTGGAATTGCGGCTTTAGCCCGGAGTACGTCCATGTCATTTGCCTCGCCTGGCCTGATCGAGCCTCTGCTGCGTCATCTGCAGGGCCTCGATTGCCAGACACCCGAGCCGGTGCGGGCCGAGGCGATTCCTGCCGCACCGAGGGGCGAGTACGTCATGGCCGCGGCCGAGACCGTCACGGGCAAAACGGCGGGTTTTGCGCAGCCGCTGCTGCAACGCCTCGTCCGACACGGCCCGGCGGTGTCGAGCAACCGCGCGCATGCTCGCGCCTGCGCGTGAACCGGCCGAACAAGAACTGCAAAGCTTCGTCGAGTACGGCAAAGGCCTCGAAGAAGCGGGCTCCGACTGCGATTGCGCGGCAACGGTGCTTGCGCCGAGACAGGTGGGCCCATTCCATTCGCGGCCATCGCGTAATAATCGATACTATCCGGCGGGCGGCGCCATTCTCTGTCGATCATCGCGGCCGCCGGATGCCACGTACGCTGCTTGAACCACGCGCTCAATCGTTACAACCGACCTATGAATCGATCGCTTCTCTCCGTCGTCTCGGCAATGTTGTTGATTTTGGTTCCAATGACCGAGGTATTGGCTAGCGAGCCCGGCAAAACGGTAACCACTGATCCCTCGCTCGTACCGGCGACGGTCGATTCAACAAGCGCGCAACAGACAGCTGTCACGCTCGCTCAACGTGGGCAGGCAGCAGAAAAAGCCCAAAACTACCCGCTAGCCATCAGCTATTACACCGCGGCGCTCAACTTGCATCCGCTTTTTCTTGACGCGCTGGTAGGGAGAAGTCTTGCATACGACAAGATCCACGAGCGGGAAAATTCCGCGGATGATGCCTTGGCTGCGGCGAAAATAATAAACGACGCGGGAAAAAATTACAGGCTTGCGTCCTATCTATACAGGTTCGCGGGTCTTGGATACTACTTGTCGAACAAGTATGAAAAATCCGTAGTCGCCTTTACGGGGGCAATTAATATCGATCCGTCGGATCCGGGTGCCTATGTACACAGGGCGGGTTCATATAAATTAATGCTGGATTTCGATCATGCTCTCCTGGACCTGAAAAAGGCGTTGGAACTCGACCCCGGGAGCATCGCCGCAAAAGACAGTTATGCAATGGCCTTCGCAGATATGGGGTTGTATCAGGTCGCCATCGACAAATTGAACGAGTCGCTGGCCGCGGATAAAAATGCGTCGACGACCTACGTGAATCTCGGCCAAGTGTATATGTCGATGGAAAGGTACGACGACTCCCGCCGAAATTTGAACAAGGCGCTACAACTCGATCCGCAAGATTGGGATGCTGTCTTGAATGACGTGAAGCTGAATTTCTATACAAAGAATTATGCGGCCGCATTGCGTGAAGCCAATGCATGGCTGGACAACAACAGCGAAAACAGCAGTTCCGAAGATGTCGCATACATGCTGATCTGGAAGCACCTGGCATCGCAACGGCACGGAGTGGATGACCGGGTGAGCCTGGACGGCGAATCTTCGAGATTGCGGAATCAGGAATCGTGGCCTCGCCCGGTCATCGATTTCTTCCTGTCGAAAATGGATGCCGACCAACTCAGGACGGCAGCGGCCAAGGGTGATGCCGTGCCTCCCGGGGCACGTCAATGTGAAGCCGAGACTTATATCGGGGAAGCGAATATGATGGCCGGCAAGGTGGAGGACGCAATGAGAAATTTCGAAACGGCTGCTTCGCTTTGTCCGGTTTCGTGGGCTGAATATGATTTGGCGAAATTCGAAATAAAATCGATAAAGAATTTCGTCGCGTCACCGTAATGATCGCTTGCAGATCGTTTGGCGACATCCATCCCGATCCGCGAAGATAAAAAAAGCCCGCCGAAGCGGGCAACCTCTCGATGCAGAGGGGGAGATACGAATACGCAGGGCTGCGCGCGTTCAGCCTTTGGTCGCTCCAAACGTCAGCCCCGCCACAAAATGCTTCTGCATCGCGAAGAACATCGCGACGGACGGCAATGCCGCCAGAATCGACCCGGCCGACACGAGATTCCACGACGTCGTCCATTGCCCCTTCAACGCGGCGACCCCTGCCGTGATCGGCGCGGCCTCATCGCCTTGCGTGAGACACAGCGCCCAGAAGTAGTCATTCCACACGAACGTAAAAACAAGAATCGCCAGCGCGGCCAACGCCGGCCGGATCAACGGCAACACGATCCGCCAGAACACCGTCCATTCCCCCGCTCCTTCGATCCGCGCCGCCTCGATCAGCTCGAACGGCAACTGCTTGATGAAGTTGCGCAGGAACAGCGTGCAGAACCCCGTCTGGAACGCGACATGAAACAGGATCAGCGCCTCGACCGTATTGAACACGCCGAGCCGCAGCGACAAGTCCCGCACCGGAATCATCAGCACCTGCACCGGCACGAAATTACCCGCGACGAACGTGCCGAACAGCGCCGTGCTCCCGCGAAACTTGTAGGTCGCAAGCGCAAAGCCCGCCATCGCCGCGAGCGCGATCGAGCCAAGCACGGACGGCACCGTGATCTGCACGCTGTTCCAGAAGTAATGCAGCATCGGCGACGTGGTCAGCGCATCGCGATAGTTCTCGATCATCGAGAAGTGCCGCGGCCAGCCCCAGTAGTGGCCTTCGACGAGTTCCTCGGTCGAGCGCACCGACGTGACGAACACGGCGATCATCGGCAGCAGCCAGATCACGAGCGCGACGGGCAGCGACAGCTTGTACAGCCGGCGCGAAACCGGCTTCCATTGGGCAACGGGTGTCGGAAACATGATGAAGGCATCCCCGGAAGGTCATTGCTCGTTGCGCAGCAGGCGGCGCAACTGGAACACGATGTAGACGAGCATGATCGCGAACAGCACGACCGCGATCGACGCGGAATAGCCGAGCCGGTAGTACTTGATCGCCTGGTCGTACATGTAATACGCAAGCACGGTCGAGCTCTCGAACGGGCCGCCGCTCGTCATCACCGAGATCAGGTCGAAGCTGCGCAGCGCACCGATCACCGTGACGACGATCGCCATGAAGGTGGTCGGCCGCAGTTGCGGCAGCACCACGTGCCACAGCAGCGCGAAGCCGCGCGCGCCTTCCATGCGTGCGGCTTCGATCTGTTCCGGATTGAGCGACGTGAGGCCGGTGAGGTACAGGATCATGCAGTACGCGGTTTGCGGCCACAGCGCGGCGAACACGATGCCGAACGTCGCGTAGCGCGCGTCGCCGAGCACCGGGATGCCGTGCCCGGCGATCAGCGCGAGCAGGCCGAACGTCGGATCGTAGAACCACGAGAAGATCAGGCCGACGACCACACCCGACAGCACGAACGGCGCGAAGAACAGCGACTTCACGAGCCGGATGCCGGCGACCGCCTGGTTCAGGTACAGCGCGAGCGCGAGGCCGAGCGGCGGCGCGAGCATGAAGAGCGCGAGCCAGATTACGTTGTTGCGCAGCGCCGTGTAGAACGTCGGCGCTTGCAGCAGCTCCGCATAGTTCGCGAGACCGACAAACGTGCGCTCGGTCATCCCGTCCCAGTTGTACAGGCTCAGCCACAGCGTCGACAGGATCGGCCAGATCACATAGACGGCAACCATCGCGCAGGCCGGCGCGAGAAACAGCCACGCAGCACGCCGTTGCCGCCGCACGGCGGGCGACGGGCGGCGCGCGGGTAGTGCAACAGCGGAAACCGCGGCGGGCGCGCGAGGGTGCGGCGGTTCCGGCGGCGCGGCGGGCGGCTCGAGGTGTCGGGACGAAATCGGACTGGACACGGCAGGGCTCCTGAACGAGCGAACGATGGGACAGCCGCAGCGGCGGAGCACCGCCGCGCGGGTCACGGCATTACTTCTTGTAGATCCGCTTGCGAGTCTGTTCGAGCTGCGCGAGCACCGTATCGAGCTGCGCCGGATTCGCGAGGAACTGCTGCATCCCCTTCATCCCCTCGTCGGCCATTTCCTTCGTCATGTCGCGGTCGTAGAACTGCGCGACGCCGCCCTTCGTGTCGGCCAGGATCCGGAAGCCGATGCGCGAGACCGGATCGGCCGGCTCGGGCGACTTGCTGTTGGCCGACAGCGAACCGAGGCCTTCCGCGAGCTTCGCGCCCATCTCGGGTGTTTCGACGAACGCGAGGAACGTGTGCGCGTCGGCCTTGTTCTTCGCCTTCGTCGGGATATGCAGCGATTCGACCGGGCCATCCTCGGCGGTCGGCACCTTCGGGTCGATGATCGGGAAGCGGTAGTAGCCCATTTCCTGCTTCACGTTCGGCGGAAATCCCGCCGCGATGAAGGTGCCCATCAGCATCATCGCGGCCTTGCCCTGGAACAGGAACGGCTGGGCGCCGTCGAGATCGTAGGACAGCGCGTTGTCGATGAAGTAGCCCGCGTCGATCAGCGACTTCCACGTCGTGTAGACCTTCTTCACGCGCGGGTCGGTGTACGGCACGTCGCCGGCCATCAGCTGCTGGTGGAACGCGTTGCCGTTCAGGCGCAGGTCGAGATAGTCGAACCAGCCGGCGAGGGTCCACGCGTCGCGGCCGCCGATCGCGACCGGCGTGATGCCGGCCGCCTTCAGCTTCTTGCATGCGTCGAGAAACTGGTCCCACGTCTTCGGCTCGTCGGCGATGCCGACCTTGCGGAACAGGTCCTTGCGGTAGAACAGCCCCCACGAGTAGTAGACGGTCGGCGCCGCGTACTGCTTGCCGTTGTACGACGATGCGTCGCGCGTCGATGCATACATCGCGCCCCAGCCGTTCTTCGTCCAGTCGCCGCTCAGGTCCTCGAACAGCCCGCGCTTCGCGTAGTACGCCATCCGCTCGCCGGCGTGCCAGTTCACGACGTCCGGCGCGACGGTCGTGAGCCAGGCGGGGAGCTGCACCTTGTACGCTTCCTCGTCGACGAAGGTCGCCTTCACGTCGATGTCGGGATGCGCCTTGTGGAACGCGTCGAGCGTCGACTGCCAGACCGCGCGCTGGCTGGCGCCCTTGAACGCGATGTTGATCGTCAGCGTGCCGGCATCGGCCGGCGCCGTCGTGCCGAGCGATGCCAGTGCGACAGCGGCGGCCGTGGCGAGCCGGGTGGCGAAGCGAAGGGGGCAATGTGTCATGCGTGTCTCCATTCCTGTGTGTCGTCTTGTGCGTGACCGGCGCATCGTGGCGCCGGTGCCAGGGTGCTACGAACGGCTTCGATACACGGCGACGTCTTGCGGCCCGACTTGCGCGGTGCCGAGCACGAACGCCGACGGCGGTACCGCGTCGATCGTGTGCGGCGTGTCGCCATAGTTGAAAACGTAGGTCAGGCCGCCGCGCCGGCTCATGCGCACGCCGTCGCCGAGCGGCGTCGGCGTGAGGCCGGCTTCGGCCGCGACATCGGCGAACAGCCGGGCGGTGGTCGCGTCGTCGAACAGCGCGGCCCAGTAGTGCAGCGTGCCGTGCGACACGCAGGCCGGGTGACCGTCGGCGAAGCGCGCGCGCACGACGCTGCGCGTGTCGTCGTGCAGTTCGACGAAGTCGCGCCAGTGGCGCGCATGGCCCGCGAGCGGCGTACCGTCGCATAGCGTGCCGTCGATTCGCTCGGTCACGTTCGGCCGCAGCGATTCGACGCGCCATACGCGCACCGGCAGGATCGACGCGAGCGGGCCGGGCGGCAGCGTCGGCGGAATCTGCAGGTCGACGGTTTTCGAGCCGGTGCGCGGCCCGAACACGGCGTGCGCGCCCGAGGCCGCGAGCCGCGCGGCGAAATCGTCCGGGACGACCGGCAGCGGCGGCACGACGACGAGCCGGTAGCCGTCGAGCGGCGCATGCGCGGAAACGATGTCGACGTCGAGGCCGAGCGAACGCAGCGCCGTGTAGTACTCGAACGCGAAGCGCGGGTAGTGGAAATCGGCGCCTTGCGGCTGCACTTCGAACAGCCACTTCGCTTCGTAGTCGAACACGAGCGCGACGGGGGCACGCACCGCGCCGTTCGCGTCGACATCCGCGCCGGCGTCGAGCACGGCGGCGATCTCCTGAGCGACGCGCTGCGCCTCGCGGCCGCCTTCGTCGAGCCGGTTGTCCGGCGTGTTCAGGCCCGCATGCATCTGCTCCTGCGCGAACGGCGCCTGACGCCAGCGGAAGTACGACACGCAACCGGCGCCGTGCGCGAACGCCTCCCAGCTCCACAGGCGCACCATCCCCGGCAGCGGCGCGGGGTTCCACTGCGCCCAGTTCACGGGGCCCGGCTGCTGCTCCATCACCCAGAACGGCAGCGTCGACATGCCGCGATAGAGGTCGTGATTGAACGACGCGAAATCGGGATGGCCGGTGCGCAGCCAGCGCGCCTTCACGTCGGGCGCGAACCATTGCTCCTCGAGCGCGCCGAGCGGATAGCTGTCCCACGTCGCAACGTCGAGGTCGCGCGCCACTTCGTAGTGGTCGAACTCGGTGAACAGCTGCATGAAGTTGTGCGCGACGGGCCGGCCCGGCGAGTGCGCGCGGATCACGTCGACCTGCATCCGGTGATAACGCGCGACTTCGTCCGACGCGAAACGCCGGTAGTCGAGGCGATGCGACGGGTGCGCTTCGGTCACGGTGCCGACGGGCGCATCGACCTCGTCGAAATGGCGATACTCCATGCTCCAGAACACGGTGCCCCACGCGCGGTTCAGCGCATCGATCGTGCCGTAGCGCGCCTTCAGCCACGCACGGAAGCGCACGAGCGCGGCCGGCGAATAACTGACGACGGTCTGGTGGCAGCCCAGCTCGTTGTCGGTCTGCCAGTAGCGCACGGCCGGGTGCCGGCCGTAGCGCTCGGCGACCGCCGTGCAGATCTGCCGCGACGCCTCGAGATAGGTCGGCGACGAGAAGTCGTAGTGGCGGCGCGAGCCGAACGCGCGCGGCCGGCCGTCGGCGCCGATCGCGAGGATGTCCGGATGGCGGTCGACCAGCCATTTCGGCGGCGTCGCGGTCGGCGTGCACATCACGATCTCGAGGCCGGCCGCGCCGAGCACGTCGACCGCCCGATCGAGCCAGCCCCAGTCGTATTCGCCGGGCGACGGCTCGATGCGGCTCCACGCGAATTCGGCGATCCGCACCTGCTCGATGCCGAGCGCTTTCATCCTGCGGGCATCGTCGGCCCACATCGATTCCGGCCAGTGTTCCGGGTAGTAACAGACTCCGAGGCGCATGCCCGATCCTTATGCGTAGTGGTGAACGTGGATGTCGGCGCACGCGGGCACCGCGCGGCCGTCTTCGGCGAAGAGATGGCACGCCGCGGCCGGCGCATGTACGTGCACGCGCTCGCCGGTACGCACCTGCGCGTCGCCGGGCACTTTCGCGATCAGCGCGTGGCCGCCGGGCTGGTCGAGGTGCACGTAGGTCTGTTCGCCCAGGCGTTCGACGAGCGCGACGTCGCGTGCGAGTGTCGTGGCGTCGTGCGCGGCGCCGAGCGTCAGGTGTTCGGGGCGAATGCCGAGCGTCACGGCGGCGCCGGCGCCGAGCGCCGAGCCGTCGCGCGGCAGCGTGAAGGTTTCGCCGGACGGCGTGAGCGTGACGGTCGTGCGACGGGCATCGCACGCCGTGACGACGGCCGGCAGGAAGTTCATCCGCGGCGAGCCGATGAAGCCCGCGACGAAGCGGCTGGCCGGGTGGTGGTAGAGGTCGAGCGGCGCGCCGACCTGCGCGATGCTGCCGTGCTGCGCGGTGTCGGCGCCGGCGTGCAGCAGCACGATCTTGTCGGCGAGCGTCATCGCTTCGGTCTGGTCGTGCGTCACGTAGACGACGCTCGCGCGTTCGAACTGCCGGTGCAGCCGCGCGATCTCGATGCGGGTCTGGCCGCGCAGCGCGGCGTCGAGATTCGACAGCGGCTCGTCGAACAGGAACACGCCGGGCTCGCGCACGATCGCGCGGCCGATCGCGACGCGCTGCCGCTGGCCGCCCGACAGCGCCTTCGGCTTGCGCTCGAGCAGCGTGTCGAGCTGCAGGATGCGCGCGGCATCGCGCACCTTCCGGTCGATCTCGGCTTTCGGCACGCGTGCGAGCTTCAGCCCGAACGCCATGTTCTCGTAGACCGTCATGTGCGGAAACAGCGCGTAGCTCTGGAACACCATCGCGACGCCGCGCTCGGCGGCCGGCACGTCGTCGACGCGGCGGCCGTCGATCGACAGCTCGCCCGCGCTCAGGTCCTCGAGCCCGGCGATCATCCGCAGCAACGTCGACTTCCCGCATCCGGACGGCCCGAGGAATACGCAGAACTCGTGCGCGCCGATCTCCAGATCGACGTCGCGAATGACCGGCGCGTGATCGCCATAGGCTTTCTGCACGCGCCGCATCGAGATGCTCGCCATTGTCTCCGCTCCATGTTTTAATGCGCCATCATCGGTGATTAAGCGCTTAATCATCGCGATCAAAAAAAGAGGCGATGTGATCGCGGCCGAGTCGCGCCCATCGGTCGGGCGGCAGGGTGTGCGGCGATAGTGCGCCGCTTCGGTAAACGAAGCAAATACTGGATAGACGTCTCATATAGTGAGCAAGCGATGGCAACCCTGGATGAAGTGGCGCGCCGCGCCGGCGTGACGGCCGCGACCGTGTCGAACGTGCTGCGCGAGCGCGGCCGGGTGGGCGAGGCGACGCGTGCGCGGGTGCTGGAAGCCGTGGAGGCGCTCGGGTATCGGCCGCATCTCGCGGCGCGTGCGCTGGCGGAAGGGCGCGCGCCGACGGTCGCGCTGATGGTGTCGAGCATCGCGAACCCGTTCTACCCGGAGTTCGCGCTGGCGGTCGAGCGCGCGGTGCGCCGCAACGGGCAATTCCTGATCGTCTGCAATACGAATGAAGATCCGCTGCAAGGGCGCGCGTATCTCGACCAGATTGCCGGCACGATCTCCGAAGGGATTCTCGTGACCAACGCGAACCTGCACCTGCCCGATCTGCTCGACGTGGCGGCGCGCGGTGTGCCGGTCGTGCTGTGCCTGTGGGAGCGGCCGGAGGCGCCGCCCGACGGATTGCCGTGCGTCGCGATCGATTTTCGGGAGGCGGGGCGGATCGCGACGCGGCACTTGCTCGAGCTGGGCCACGAGCGGATCGGCGTGATCGTCGGCGGGTCGGCGAGCGGCGTGCAGGCGGCGCGTTACGACGGCTTCGTCGATGTGATGCGTGAAGCCGGGCTCGATGCGTCGATCGTCGCGGCGGAACCCGATTCGATCGACGGCGGCGTGCGCGCGGCGGGGCGGCTGCTCGACGCGCATCCGCGGCTGACCGCGCTGGTCGCGACCAACGACCTGCCGGCGATCGGGGCGATGCATGCGGCGGCCGATCGCGGCAGGCGTGTGCCGGACGACCTGTCGATCGTCGGGATCACCGACATACACCTGGCCAGCGACACGCGCCCCACGCTGACGACCGTTGCGATCCCGACCGCCGAGGCTGCGGGGCTCGCGGTCGAATTGCTCAATGCGCTACGCGACGCGGGCGCGCGCAGCAGCGCTGCGTCGCGCGTGCGGATCGCGTCGCTGCCGAAACTGGTGGTGCGCGGGACGACCGGCCGCGCGCCCGGCGGGAGCGCGACGCGGCCGATTTGATGTATCGATATGCTGAATGTCGCGACGGAGGTTGGCGCCGCGATTGGCGCGACCCGACAAGGCACGACAAGACCGGCCCGCCCCGCGCGCGCGGGGCAGCAGGCGGCACACGCAGCACCGGCTTCAATCGCCTTCGACGAGCCCCATCACGATGCGCCTGGCCGATTCGAGATGCACGACCGTCATCGACCGAGCGGCACGCGCATTGCGTTCGCGGCACGCCTGCAGGATCTCCTCGTGCTCGACCTGGAACGACGGCGTATCGGCGAGCAGCGTGGCCTGCAGGCGCTCGTACCGTTCGACCTGGCTGCGCAGCTCCGCGATCGTCTTCAATTGCCGTGCGTTGCCGCAGCACGAATACAGCAACGCATGGAATTCGCGGTTCAGTTCGCCCTGCCGGCGCGGCACGGCCGTATCGCCGAGCAGGCGATGGACGAGTTCGGCACGCGCGAGGGTCTCGTCGTCGAGCCGCTTCACGCTTCGGTAGATCGCGTCGCCTTCGAGCAGCACGCGCAGGTCGTAGATTTCCTGCACGTCCGACGCGCCCAGCATGCGCACCACGGCGCCGCGATTCCTGAAGATGTCCAGCAACCCTTCGCGCTCCAGGCGCTGGATGGCCTCGCGCATCGGAATCCGGCTGATGCCGAAGCGGTCGGCGAGGTCGCGCTCGACGAGCCGCTCGCCCGCTTCGAACTCGCCGTTGATGATCATGTCGCGCAACGAGGCGGCGACCGCGTCCGCCGTGGAATCGAGTTTGGCTTCCATGCCTGTGTGTTCCGTCAATTTGGAATAATGGTATACCAAACGAAAATCCGGTGCCAAAATGGCGAACGCAGGCGGGCTCCGTACGACGAAATCCGGCCCGGTCGAAGCAACCCACATCAATGGAGAGCGAGATGGCATCTGGCGAACACAAGTATCGCGTCGCAGTCGCATGGACGGGCAATCGCGGCACCGGCACGTCGGGGTATCGCGAATACGGCCGCGATCATGTGATCCGGGCCGGTTCCAAGCCGGAAATTCCCGGTTCGTCGGACCCGGCGTTTCGGGGCGACGCGTCGCGCTGGAACCCCGAAGACCTGTTGCTGGCGTCGGCATCGGCGTGTCACAAGCTGTGGTACCTGCACCTGTGCTCCGAAGCGGGCATTCGCGTGCTCGCTTATGTCGACGATGCGGAAGGCACGATGGTCGACCGTGACGAGCCGGGCCGCTTCACGGAAATCGTGCTGCGCCCGCACGTGACGATCCAGGCCGGCGACGATCGCGAGCGGGCGGAACATCTGCATCACGATGCGCACGCGAAGTGCTATATCGCGAACTCGGTCAATTTTCCGATCCGCTGCGAGCCCACGATCGAATTCGCCACGGCGTGACGCCGACACCCGCCGGACGAAATCGACGATGAAGCTTTTCTACTACCCCGGCAACGCCAGCATGGCGCCGCACTTCGTGCTCGAGGAAATCGGCCAGCCGTTCGAGCTTGAATACGTCGACCGCACGCACGATCGGCACAAGTCGCCGGACTACCTCGCGCTCAATCCGAACGGGCTCATTCCGGTACTGATCGACGGCGACCTGGTGCTGTACGAAGCCGCGGCCATTTGTCTGCATCTCGCCGATGCGCATCCCGAGAAGCGGCTGGCGCCCGAACTCGGCACCCCGGAACGGGCGCAGTGGTCACCGCAGCGACTCGTGCGCCCGGCGATCCAGCGCGCGATGAAATTCGATTCGCCGTTGTTCCGGAGTGCGTACAGGTGGATATACGAAAGGTCCGCTTGAAATCGATCTGGTCTGGCCGACGGATTCTTTGAGAAACCGATTGGGGATGTCCGATTCCATGTCAATCAGACGAGACTGAAATTCGGAATTTGTGGTTTCCATTCAACGGCTTGGCATTTGTTGACAGTTGCCTTTCGATCGGCTCGGTAAGATCGCGTTCAATAACCAAACGAACGGACGCGGGCCGCGTCGACCAGAATGAATAAGAATGCGCACCGTCTGGTGTTTTCCAGGCTTCGGGGTATGGTGGTGGCCGTCGCGGAGACAGCGACAGCTGAAGGGAAATCCGCAACAGGCGAAGCTCGCGCGCGGCGGCGGTCGTCGACGTCCGCCGCTCGCGTCCTGGTGGCGGGCGTCGCCGCACTCGGCATGCTACCCACCCTGTCCGATGCGCAGATCATCCCGACGCCCGGCACCAGCACGCAGGTGATCCAGACGCCGAACGGCCTGCCCCAAGTCAACGTGGCCAAGCCTTCGGGGGCCGGCGTGTCGGTCAACACCTACAACCAGTTCGATATCCAAAAGGCTGGCGCGATCCTGAACAACTCCGCCACGATGGTTCAGACGCAGCAGGCGGGCTGGATCAACGGCAACCCGAATTACGGAGCCGGGCAGGTCGCGCGGATCATCGTCAACCAGGTCAACAGCCCGAACCCATCTCAAATTCGCGGCGCCTTGGAGATCGCAGGCACTCGCGCAGAGCTGGTCATCGCTAACCCGTCCGGGATTTTAGTGGATGGTGGAACCTTCCTGAATACCAGTCGCGCGACCTTGACGACTGGCGTGCCGTTCTACGGCGCCGATGGTTCGCTCGCCGGTTACAAGGTCGACCGTGGGCTTGTGACCGTCTCGGGCACGGGCCTGAACGCTACCGGCACCGATCAGGTGGACCTTATCGCTCGCGCTGTACAGGTCAATTCCGCTATCTATGCGAAGAACCTGAACGTGATCGCAGGTGCCACCCAGGTCAACCACAACACGCTTGCCGCGACGCCGATCGCCGGCGACGGCTCCGCTCCGGCGGTCGCGATCGACGTGAGCCAGTTGGGTGGTATGTATGCCAATCGGATCGTCCTTGCATCGAACGAGTTTGGTGTGGGGGTCGCCAACGCCGGCACCATCGCTGCGCAGGCAGGCGACCTGACGTTGCAGTCGAACGGCCGGCTCGTGCTCACGGGCAAGACTGCGGCAAGCGGCAATATGGCGCTGTCGGCCTCGGGTGGTATCCAGAACAGCGGCATAACGTACGCGCAGCAATCGCTCTCGGCCAATACGAGCGCCGATCTCACGAATACCGGCACGCTCGCGGCGCAGCAGAATACGGCAGTGAATGCCGGGAGCGTCAACTCGACCGGCACGCTCGGCGCCGGCGTGAACAATGACGGCACCGTCGCACACAGCGGCGACTTGAACCTGACGGCGTCGGGCCTATTGACCGCGACCGGCCGGAATGTGGCGGGCGGCAATGCATCGCTGACGGGCGGCAGCATGAATCTCGCCGGCAGCCAGACAGCGGCGAACGGCAATCTGTCGCTGAGCGCGACGGTCGGCGACGTGAACCTCTCGAACGCGACGACGAGCGCGCAAGGCGCCATTCAGGCGAACGCATCGGGCACAGTGATCAACGACCACGGCAACCTGTCGAGCGGCGACAGCACGACGCTGACCGGTGGCAATCTGTCGAATCAGGGTGGCGAGATCTCGTCGCAGGGGCCGTTGTCGGTGAGTGTCGCCGGCCAGATCGCCAACCAGTCCGGCGGACTGGTATCCGAAAGTACGGCGGACGTGCGTGGTGGCGCCATCGCAAACAACCAGGGCACCGTTCAAAGCGCGGCCGGCATGACGGTGGCCGGCGCGTCACTGGATAACACGGCGGGCCGAATTACGTCGCTCAACGGAGATGGCCTGTCGGTGAAGACGAGTCGCCAGTTGACCAACGTCGCAGGAACGACCGCGAACGGCGCGCAAGGCGGTGTGATCGGCGGCAACGGTGATGTTTCGATCCAAGGCGCAAACGTTGTCAATCGCGGCGCGATTACATCCAATACGAATCTGCGGGTATCGGGCCAATCGGTCGATAATGGCAGCGGTACGCTGCAGGCTGCGCAAAAGGTGGCTGTCGATGCGGGCGCGCGCCTGATCAACAACGGCGGCTCGATCGTCGGTCTGACGGCCGCGCTGACGGGCACGACCCTCGACAATAGCGCGGGAGACGTTCAGGCCGTCCAGCTTTCGCTGACTGCAACCGACCTCGTGAACCACGGTGGCACGATCACGCAGACGGGCGCCGGCCCGATGGCCGTCAATGTGTCGCGTACGCTCGACAATTCCAAAGGCGGCACGCTGCAAACCAACAGCACCGACCTGGCGCTCACCCCCACCGCACTCGCGAATGACGGCGGGACGATCACGCATGCCGGCAACGGCACACTGACGCTCGGAGGCGGCTCGGGCTCGATATCGAACGTAGGCGGTTCGATCGCGAGCAACGGACGCGTCGCCGCCCAAACCGGCGCGCTAAACAACGCGGCGGGCTCGATCAACGCGCAGAGCGGACTGACGGCAACCGTCGCCGGCACGCTGAACAATGCGAGCGGCAAGCTGTTGTCGAATACGGATCTGAGCGTCACCAGTGGCATGCTGACGAACGATGGCGGCCAGATCGGTGCGGGCACGAACGCGACAATCCACTCAGGCTCGATGACGAACCAGGGCGGTTCGATCGTCGCGCCGAACCTGTCGATCACAGCCGCGTCGACGCTCGACAACAGCGGCGGCAAGCTCGAGGCCAATCAGCTTGGGCTCACGGCCGCAAACCTCGTCAACCACAGCGGCACGATTACGCAGTATGGGGCGTCAACGATGGGCATGAATGTCAGCGGCACGCTCGACAACTCGGCCGCTGGCGTGATCCAGACCAACAGCACGGATCTGACGCTCAAGCCCGCCGAGCTGAACAACGCGGGTGGCACCATCACACATGCCGGCACGGGCACCCTGACGATCGCGCCGGGCAATGGCTCGAGCGCGCTGAACAACGCGTCGGGCACCATCGTGACGAAGGGGCAAGCCATCGTCAACGCGGCCGCCTGGAACAACGCGAGCGGTATCCTCGCCGCGCAACGCGGCATCAACGCGACCATTGCAGGCGACGTGAACAACGCGCAGGGCCTGCTGCGATCGGACGTGTCGCTGTCGTTGAAGAGCGGCGGTGCCTTGTCGAACCAAGGCGGCCACGTCCAGGCCGGACAATCTACTGCTGGTGACACCAGCACACTCGACATTCAATCGGCTTCGATCGACAACGCGGATGGCGCCATTGTCGACCTCGGTGCGGGCAAGATGACGGTGCAAGGCGACAACCAGGTCGCGAACAGTCATGCCGGCGGTGTGTCCGGCATGGGTGCGATTACCGGTAACGGCGACGTGACGGTCAGCGCGGCATCGATCAGCAATACGCAGGGCGGTCAGCTCAGTGGGGCATCGCTGCATGTCCAGGGGAACTCGCTCGACAACAGCGGCGGCATCATCGGGAACGTCACGAATTCGAACGGCAACGTGAACGTTACGACGACCGGCGCGGTCACGAACACGAACGGCCAGATCGGCTCGACGCACGACCTGTCGGTCGCAGCGGCCACGCTGCAAGGTGGCGGCACATACAGCGCGGCGCACGACGCCACCGTGAACCTGCAGGGCGACTACACGGCGGCATCCGACACGCAGTTCAAAGTCGGTCACGATCTCGCCTTCACGCTGCCCGGCACCTTTACGAACAACGCGAACCTGCAGTCGGTCAACAACCTGAGCGTCAATGCGGGCAACATCGTCAACGCGGGCGCCCTGACGGCCGGCGGCTTGCTGCGTATGCAGTCGACCGATTTGACCAACACGGGGGCGCTGGTCGGCGCCAGCGTATCGCTCAACGCGACGAATACGATCTCGAACCTTGGACCGACCGCGCTGATCGGCGGATCGGACAGCAACGGTACGCTCGAAATCCTCGCGCGTGACATCGAAAACCGCGACGACACGACGGCCACCGACTCGATGGCGACGACGGCCATCTTCGGGATGGGCAAGGTCGTGCTGGCGGGCGGCAAGGACGCGAGTGGCAACTACACGAACGCAGCGTTGGTCAACAACGTGTCTGCCTTGATCCAGTCCGGCGGCGACATGGATTTGCATGCCGACAAGGTGACAAGCACGCGCCGCGTGATGAAAACTTCCATCAGCCAGATCGATCCGGCTTCTCTCGCGCAGTTCGGCATTCCGATCAGCGGACGCACGGGCCAGGTCGGCGTGAAGGATCCGTACAGCATCGGCGGCGTCTACACCGAGCCGCCTCACGGCGGTCAGTGGAACAGCACGTATCAGTTCACGACCTACTATGCGGACAGCGCGACGGCGACGACCGTAACGGACATCAGCCCGGCCGCCCAGATCGTGTCGGGCGGCAAGATCGACGCCTCTTCGGTCGGTACGCTGCAAAACTACTGGAGCAACATCGCGGCGGTCGGCGACATCAAGATGCCAGCCCGCTACGATGCCGACGGCTGGGCGGCGTCCGGTCAGAAACTGCCGGGCGTGTCGGTTTCCTACTCGGGGCAATATCACTACAACAATTACGACAATTCCGAATATGACTGGAAGCTTCCGTTCGGCAATGCACCGTTTGTCGGCTCTCGGCCGGGTGGCTACACGCAGGCGGCGCCAGCATCGATCAAAGACTACAAGTTGCCGCGTTACGATGCGACGTTGAATTCGAACGGCACGATTTCCGGTACTGGAGTGAGTGTCAACAACTCGGCGGGTAACGCATCGATTCCGTCGCTCGGCCTGCTGCCGGGACAGTCGGTGCCGGGTCTCACGCCTACCAATCTGAGCGGGAACGCGAGCGGTGCGAAATCGGGGGCGTCGTCCGTGCACGGTGGTGCGCCCGCGCCGGTCGACCCGATCATCGCCAGTGCGACGGCGCTGAACGTGCTGAACAATCTCGCCATTCCGCAGGGCGGATTGTTCAAACCGACTACCGCGCCGAACGCGAGCTATGTGATCGAGACGAACCCTGCGTTCACGAACCAGAAGAATTTCATTTCGAGCGACTACTTCTTCGGCCAGCTTGGCGTCGATCTCACGCACATCCCCAAGCGCCTCGGCGACGGTTTCTACGAGCAGCAGCTTGTGCGCAACGAAGTCACGTCGTTGACCGGCAAGGCGGTACTCGGGCCGTACGCCGACCTGGAGACGATGTACCAGTCGTTGATGGCGGCTGGTGCGAGCCTGTCGAAATCGCTCGATCTCCCGATCGGCGCGAGCCTGTCTGCCGATCAGGTATCGAAGCTGACCAGCAACGTAATCATGATGGAAACGCGTGTGGTCGACGGTCAGTCGGTGTTGGTGCCCGTCGTGTATCTCGCGAAGGCCAGCCAGCAGAACATCGACGGCCCGCTGATCAGCGCAACGAACATCGATTTCCAGAACGCGCAGTCGTTCGCGAACAGTGGCACGATCAAGGCGGACAATACGCTGGCAATCCAGGGCAAGCAGATCGACAACGCATTCGGCGCGCTGCAAAGCGGTGGGCTGATGTCGCTGAAGACAGAGAACAACATCGATCTGACGTCGGCGAACGTGAAGGCGGGCAGCCTTCAGCTTGATGCCGGCAAGGACTTGATTCTCGACACGGCGACGAAGACGAATACGCGCGTGAGTCGGGACGGCGCGACGAGTGTAGTGACGACGCTCGGGCCGACCGCCAAGCTGGAGGTCGCGGGTGACGCGTCGCTCGTCACCGGCGGCACCTTCCAGCAGAACGCGGGCAATCTGTCGGTAGGCGGCAACCTCGGGATGAACGTCGGCGGCAACTGGGATCTCGGTGCGGTGCAGACGGGCGAGCACAAGATCGTGCAACGCGCCAACGGCGTATCGAACACCGACATCAACACGGTCACCGGCAGCTCGGTGAAGGTTGGTGGGCAGTCGAGCATCGGCGTGGGGGGTGACTTGACGGCCAAGGGCGCGCAGATCGACCTCGGCCAGGGCGGGACGATCGCCGCCAAGGGTAACGTGACGCTCGGCGCGGCGAGCGCGACGTCGACGGTCAACAGCAACAGTTCAGGCAGTGATAGTCACGGCAGCTATGCGGAAACGCTGCACACGTCCGATCAGGCGCTGACCGGCACGACGCTCAAGGGCGGCGATACCGTTACGCTGGCGTCAGGCAAGGATCTTACAATCAGCGGTAGCACGATCAGCCTGGATAAAGGTAATGCGAACCTGCTGGCGGCCGGCGATGTGAATATCGGCACCGCAACCGAAACGCACGAGTTGAACTCTCACGAAACGCATAGCCACAGCAATGTTGTCAGCGGAGCGAAGATCGCGAGCGGGATCGACCAGACGGCGACCTATAGCCAAGGCAGCACGGTGTCGGCCGACGGCGTCAACATCGTCAGCAACCGCGACATCAACGTGACGGGCAGCAACGTCGTTGGTACGGACGACGTCACCTTGCAGGCGAAGCGCGACGTCAACGTCACGACCTCACAAGACACGACTCAATCGTCCAGCTATTTCGACAAGAAGGAGTCGGGTCTGCTCACGAATGGTGGTTTGTCTGTGACAGTGGGCTCACGCTCGGCCGCGCAGCAAGACCAAAGCAGTTCCGTGACGAACAAAGGGAGTGTGATCGGGTCATCGCAGGGCAATGTGACGATCCAGGCAGGGAAGGATGCGTCGATTGCGGGCAGTACGGTCGTTGCGGGCCAGGATGTCGGCATCACGGCACAGAACGTGACCGTAAATGCTGCATACGATACCTACAAGGACGCGCAGTCTCAGCAGTTCAGCCAATCGGGTTTGAGCGTCGGATTGGGTGGCGGCCTGGTTGGACTCGGACAGTCGATGGCAGGTGCGGTCCGCCAAGGCCAGCAGTCGGGTGACTCGCGTCTCGTGGCAGTGCAGGCGGTGGCGGCCGCCGAGCAGGCTTACCAGAACCGCGGTGGGATCAAGGACGCGGCCAATGCCCTGTCGAACGGCAACGTAAGCGAGGCTGCCAAGGGTGTTCAGGTACAGCTCAGCATCGGATCGAGCCATAGCAGCAGCAATGCGACGACATCGATCTCGAGCGCGAAAGGTTCGTCGATCATCGGCAACGGCAACGTCTCCATTACTGCGACCGGCGCGCCGGACGCGGACGGAAATGTTCAGGCAGGTACCGGCAACATCGCGATGACCGGAGCGTCGGTACTCGGCAAGAATGTTGCTCTCGACGCCAACCACGCGATCACGCTGCAAAGCGCGCAGAGCACCGATCAGAGCACGAGCTCGAACAGTTCGACTGGCTGGAATGCGGGCGTCGCGATCGGCGTGGGCAAGAACACGGGCATCAGCGTCTTTGCGAATGGCTCGAATTCGCATGGCCAGGGCAACGGCGACAGCGTGACGCAAACCAACACGACGGTGGCGGCCGGCAACTCGCTGACGATGATGTCGGGCGGTGACACGACGCTGTCGGGCGCCAAGGTGTCTGGCGACAAGGTCAAGGTAGATGTCGGCGGAGACCTGACGATGACGAGCCTTCAGGATACGTCGAACTACAGCAGCAACCAGCACAACACGGGCGTCAGTGGCAGCTTTACGTTCGGCTATGGTGGTGGCGTTGACGCGTCGATCGGCCATACCAGTATCGACGCGAACTATGCGTCGGCGAACCAGCAAACTGGCATCGTGGCAGGCAAGGGAGGGTTCGATGTCAACGTGACGGGCCATACGCAGCTCAATGGCGCGCAGATCGCGAGCGCGGCGCCGGCCGACAACAATACGCTGACGACCGGCAGCCTCGGATTTACCGACATCCAGAACAAGATGTCGTATTCGGGCTCGTCGGAAGGTTTTTCGACGTCGGGCGGTCCGAGCTTCGCGCAGACGAGCGATAGCGCAAGCGGCGTCACGCACGCGGCGGTGAGCCCGGCGAAGATTGTCGTGAAATCGGATGAGCAGAACGGCACGGACAGCACGTCCGGCCTGTCGCGTGACACGACGAACGCGAACCAGACGGTGGAGAACACGTTCAACCTGCAGAAGGTCCAGAACAATATGGCCTTCGCCCAGGCGTTCGGCAAGGTCGCGACTTTCGCGGTGGCGGAAGCGGCGACGCAGCTGGAAAACAGCAGCCCGCAGATGAAGGCGGTGTTCGGCGAAGGCGGTGCAGGTCGTGACGCGCTGCACGCCGCAGTGGCGGCGATCGGGGCAGCGCTGTCGGGTGGGAACATCGGTGGAGCGGTCGCGGGTTCGCTGGCCGGAGACGTGTTGCAGTCGCTGGCGCAGCCTATCATCGATCAGACCGTGAGCCAGTTGCCGCTGAGCGCACAAGCCGCCGCGCGGAATGCGCTGAACGAGATCGTGGCGACGGCGGGCGGTGCGGCGGCTGGCGCTGTCGCAGGTGGCGGTTCATACGGTGCGCTGGCCGGTGCAGGTTCGGCCGTCAACAACGAGCTTTACAATCGGCAGCTTCACGTAGAAGAGGTGAAGGTTGTCGAGCAGCTCGCAAAGGAAAAAGCGCAGGCGGTATGCCGTGGCGATTCCAGTTGCGTGGCGAAGGCAACGACCTACTGGACCGACATGCTCGAGCGCGCGGCGAAGGGAATGGTCGACGACACCGCCAACAAGGAAAACATGGCGTATCTCCAGACGCTGATCCAGACGGCTAACAATCCGACCAGCGAAGGTGCAATGGGCGGCCTCAGTTCCTACCTGGCGAACCTTCAGACCGCGCAAGATATGTTGTCGCAGTATATGGGCAAGCCGATTCTGGTCCGCGGCACGCCGATCATCTCCGACGGTTCGGCTCAGACGTATTTCAGTGCGACACCGGAGCAACGTTCCAATCAAAGCCTCAATGCGATATTGGGCTCGCTGCCTGGCTCGATCGTGCCGGGTGCGAGCCAACGCGATCAGAATCGAGTGGATTCCTTCGCGACGCAAAACGGCTCCGTGAAACCCGATTACACGATCGAGGAAACAGTCATCGGCGGTATCCTTACCAACAAAATCGCGTCGACAGCCGCGCGCGTGGGCGAGTCGATTGATGTTTGGTTGGCGGGGCCGGTGAATCCGACGGGCAAAGGGTTCATCAGCACCGGCAAGGTGACGATGGAGAGCATGCCGGTGAAATTGAATACCGCAGAACAAGGCGTGCTGTCACAACTCGACCAGCTGCCGTCCAAGGATTTGCAGGGACAGGCCCGTGAATATGTGGCGAACAACTACTTCGTACGGAATGGCTTTACGCCGCTTGATGGGAAGTGTGGGGCCAATTGCTTTGACGGCGTCTACATCAAGGGCGACACTGTCTACGTCAATGAAGTAAAGCCGTTGAACAAATCTGGCTCGATTAACTTAAATCCTGAAAACCCGGCGACCGGACTTCCGACTCAGCAAACGGATAATTGGGTGGAATACGCCATTAAACGTCTGAAAGACACCGAGGACCCGCAATTCGTTAACACGGCAACTGTTATAGAGCAAGCCATGAAAAAAGGAAAGCTAGTGAAGTTGGTTTCCGGAGTTGACTCCAATGGAATGGTTATTGTAAAGATTCCCCGGAATTAACCATGACAAATCGAACGGCATTGGATAAATTGGCGAATTTTGTTCAAATTGAGAGAAATGGAATTCCCGAGCTTGTTCATGATGCGATATATCGACGAAATAAAGTTCGCCTTGGCATTGTTTACAATGCATTGGCAAGTCGTGCGCGAGCACAGGCGGTTTTTGATTATTTTTCCGATAGAAATATCGCTGCGAGCAAGCAAAATTTTTATCTATCGTCAAAGTTATCCATAGCGAGTTGCGATTTGGATGGAGGTGCTAGTTTCACCACAGGACTTGAGATGCTCTGTGCGATCTTGTCTGATAACGAAAGTGTTATTGAGGCAGCGGCACGTATGGAAACGTCGACGCTGTTGAATGGAAGAAATGATCCAAAATCGGCGGCAGCGTTTCAATACAGATTCCAGCTCGCGATCTTGGGTAAGGATCAGGAGTTGGGGGCGCGTATCGAGGAGGTGAAAAAAAATGGAACCAAAGCTGATCGGCAGGCCATTTCAAATGGTGAGTATTTTTTCTCATTGCTTCTAGCTCGCGATGCCGCAGGGTTAAGGGCGTTGATCGAAAAGCGGCACGCAAACGTCAAATGCGTTTGGCCGGATTTGGAGAACTTCATCTCATACCTTGGGACGCTTGAGACAAAAATTTGCTGGCGACGTGGCATCCAAATTGAAATCGACCATCCGCTGGTGCCAATGGAGTTGATGCCAGTCAAGCCACTCGATCACTACGATGACGTCTACGACTTTCTGAAGCCGGGGTGGGTGCCGCCTCCGCAGGGACTGATTGGCCGCGTTTCCCGGTGGTTTAAGACGTGATCGGCGCACATCGCACTCGCTTTGAGGCAACGATGAAGAAATCCAAATGGCCCGTAGCCCTAGCGTTTGTCATGTCGACGCTTCTCGCTGCATGCGAGACCGTGCCACCTGATGCACCGCCGCGTCCTCCGCCGAAACCGGAAATGGAGCCTGTGTTGCCGTCGTGGTCGAGCACGATCTGGGTGATGGGCTTCTGGAAATGGAGCGGTACCGAATGGGTTTGGATTCCGGGGCATTTAGCACCCAAACCATAAAATCGAACGAACAACACCACCTCTATGACAATCCGTACCCCGGTCGTGCTGCTGTCGGCCGCATGGTTGATTCCAATGGCCGCGTCGGCGCAGGAAGCGCCGCGCCTGATCATTCCGGGCAACGACCAGCAAACCCGACAGCAGGAAGAGGCACGTGAGCGCGAACGGGCCGTCACCGCGCCCGGGGTACGATCGAACGTGGCGGCAAGCGCTGGGTATCCCACGCTGCCGTCCGAAACGCCCTGCTTTCGCATTGACCGCTTCGCACTCGACGTACCCGATGGGCTACCCGCTTCCCTGAAGTTGCAAGGCGCGTCGACGTTGCCGATGGATCGCTTCGCCTTCGCGCGCGAATGGCTCGAGCACTACACTGGGCAGTGTATAGGCAAACAGGGACTCGACATGCTCGTCAAGGGTCTGTCGCAAGCCATTCTGGCACGCGGGTACGTCACGACGCGCGTGCTGCTGCCCGAACAGGATCTGTCGACCGGCGCCCTCAAATTTTCGCTAATCCCCGGCGTAATCCGCCATGTACGTTTTGCCGGCGAGAAGCTGCGCGGCACCTGGAAGACCGCCTTCCCGACCGGCGACGGCGAACTGCTCAACCTGCGCGACCTTGAGCAAGGTTTGGAGCAGATGAAGCGCGTGTCGAGCCAGGACGTGTCGATGCAGATCGTCCCGGCCGACGTGCCCGGCGAAAGCGACGTCGTGCTCGACGTGAAGCGCGCCAAGCCGTGGACCGTCGTCGCGTCGATCGACAACTCGGGCACGCGGGCGACCGGCCGCCTGCAGGGCAACCTGTCGCTCGGCATCGACAACCCGCTCGGCCTGAACGACATCTTCAACGTCGGCGTGAGCCAGGATCTCGAGTTCGGCGACAAGCGGCTCGGCTCGCACGGCTGGAACGGCTTCTACTCGATCCCGTGGGGCTACTGGACCGCAACGCTCTCCGCATATACGAGCACGTACTACCAGCAGATCGCCGGCGTGAACCAGACGTTCATCGCAAGCGGCAATTCGAAGACGGTCGACCTCAAGCTGAACCGCGTGCTGTCGCGCAGCCAGAACGACGTGTTCGGTGCGCAGTTCCGGCTGTCGCGCCGCTTCGGCCAGAGCTTCATCGAGGACACCGAGATCCCGCAGCAGCGCCGCAACAATACGTTCGTCGAGTTCGGCTTGACCGATCGGCACTACTTCGGCAACGCGCAATTCGACGGCACGCTCGCGTACCGGCAGGGCATCGGAGCATTCGGCGCGCAGGAGGACATGCTTGCGGCCGACGGCGGCCCGACCTACCGCTACAGGATGGCCGTGCTCGACGCGAACCTGTCGGTACCGTTCGCGCTCGCGCAGCAACCGTTTCGCTACGTGACGACGTTCCACGGCCAGTACACGGGCAACACGCTCTACTACATCGACGACCTGACGATCGGTAGCCGCTATACGGTGCGCGGCTTTGACGGGGAGACGATGCTGGCGGCTTCGCGCGGTTTCTACTGGCGTAACGAGCTTCAGGCGCCGATTGGGCAGACGGGTATGGCGGTCTACGCGGGCCTCGACTACGGTCGAGTGTGGGGCCCGCAGCCGGTCGCGCTGGTCGGCACGCAACTGGCAGGCGCCGTGATCGGCATAAAGGGCAGCGTCGCGACTCGATTGGGCGCCTACGGTTACGACCTGTTTGCCGGCACGCCGATCTACAAGCCATCCGGATTCCCAACGGCACGCGTAACGGTGGGTTTTCAGGTCACGGCACAGTTCTGATGAAGCGAGCGCAATACGGCACCCGGCCCGCCGTCGTTGAAGAGGGCGGCGGCGAAGCGCGAGAGCTGACGACTTCGATCGCATAGAACGGGTACTGTCGTCGGAGAGCCCCGAACGACGACCTTGCTCTCCACGTCCGGCGGCGGAACCCTACCCTACCGCCGCTACCTCACGGCACGACCCCATAAACCCCCCGCGCCGCCGCGCGAATCGCATCGGCCATCACCGCGACGGCCGGCGAATGCAGCCGGTCGGTGCGCGTGATGATCCCGAAATCGTCCATCCGGCAATCCATCTCCAGCGGCAGCATCGTGACGATCCCGTGCCGCGCGTAGTAGCGCGCGACGTCCTCGGCCAGCACCGCGATCATGTCGCTCTGTTCGAGCAGCTGCGTGATGAACAGCAGCGCGGACGTCTCGACGAGGTTCGCCGGCGGCGCGAGGCTCGCGCGCTGGAACACGAGCTCGAAGCGATGGCGCAGCACGCTGCCGGCCGGCGGCACGACCCACGCGGCGCGCTGCACGTCCGCGAGCGCCAGCGGCGCCTGCGCGAGCAGCGGATGGCCGGTCCGCACGACGGCCGCCACCGACTCGCCGGTCAGCGGCTCGTAGCGCAGCCGCAGCTTGTCGTGTTCGGCGGAAAGCCGGCCGACCACGATGTCGATCTTGTCCTGCGCGAGATGCTCGAGCAGCACGTTGCTGGTGTCGATCTCGACCGATACGTGCAGGCCCGCATGCGTGCCCTTCACCGCGGCCACCGCCGGCGGCACGAGCCGCAAGCCCGGCGACGTGATCGCGCCCACCGCCACGTGGCCGAGATGGCCGGCCTTCAGCGCGGCCAGTTCCTCGTGCGCCTGGTCGAGGCTGCCGAGCGCCGCGCGCGCGTGACGGATCAGCGCATCGCCGTACAGCGTCGGCCGCATCCCGCGCGGCAGGCGTTCGAACAGCACCGCGCCGATCGATTCCTCGAGTTCGCGCAGCAGCTTCGACGCGGCCGGCTGCGTCATGTTCAGCGCGGCCGCCGCGCGGTGGATGCTGCCTTCGTCGGCAAGCGCGACGACCAGCAGAAGCTGGCGCGTCTTCAGGCGGCCACGGTTTCCCCACGGGCTGGCTTCGGGCATCGTACGGGTTTATATCGATATCGGAATCGATATCGTAATCGCCAAAAACGTCATTAGCCAGTTATCAAAATTCTGCCTAGACTGCGCCGGTATCCCGTCACCACAGGACTGACGATGTCGGCAACAAAACCCAGGCTGCGCTCCGCCCAATGGTTCGGCACGAACGACAAGAACGGCTTCATGTACCGGAGCTGGATGAAGAATCAGGGCATTCCCGATCACGAGTTCGATGGCCGTCCGATCATCGGCATCTGCAACACGTGGTCCGAACTGACGCCGTGCAACGCGCACTTCCGCAAGCTCGCCGAGCACGTGAAGCGCGGGATCTTCGAAGCGGGCGGCTTCCCGGTCGAGTTCCCGGTGTTCTCGAACGGCGAATCGAACCTGCGCCCGTCGGCGATGCTCACGCGCAACCTCGCGTCGATGGACGTCGAGGAAGCGATCCGCGGCAATCCGATCGACGCGGTCGTGCTGCTCGCCGGCTGCGACAAGACGACGCCCGCGCTGCTGATGGGCGCGGCGAGCTGCGACGTGCCGGCGATCGTCGTATCGGGCGGGCCGATGCTGAACGGCAAGCTCGAAGGCAGGAACATCGGCTCCGGCACGGCCGTGTGGCAGCTGCATGAATCACTGAAGGCCGGCGAGATCGACCTGCATCATTTCCTGTCGGCCGAAGCCGGCATGTCGCGCTCGGCCGGCACCTGCAACACGATGGGCACCGCGTCGACGATGGCGTGCATGGCCGAGGCGCTCGGCGTCGCGCTGCCGCACAACGCGGCGATTCCGGCCGTCGATTCGCGCCGCTACGTGCTTGCGCACATGTCCGGCATCCGCATCGTCGAGATGGCGCTCGAAGGGCTCGTGCTGTCGAAGGTCCTCACGCGCGCGGCGTTCGAGAACGCGATCCGCGCGAATGCGGCGATCGGCGGCTCGACGAATGCGGTGATCCACCTGAAGGCGATCGCCGGACGCATCGGCGTGCCGCTCGAACTGGAGGACTGGATGCGCATCGGCCGCGACACGCCGACGATCGTCGACCTGATGCCGTCGGGGCGCTTCCTGATGGAAGAGTTCTATTACGCGGGCGGGCTGCCGGCCGTGCTGCGTCGGCTCGGCGAAGGCGGGCTGCTGCCGCACCCGGACGCACTGACGGTGAACGGCAAGTCGCTGTGGGACAACGTGCGCGAAGCGCCGAACTACGACGACGAAGTGATTCGCCCGCTCGACCGGCCGCTGATCGCGGACGGCGGCATCTGCATCCTGCGCGGCAACCTCGCGCCGCGCGGCGCGGTGCTGAAGCCGTCGGCGGCGAGCCCCGAGCTGCTGAAGCATCGCGGCCGCGCGGTGGTGTTCGAGAACCTCGACCACTACAAGGCGACGATCAACGACGAGGCGCTCGACGTCGACGCCAGCTCGGTGCTCGTGCTGAAGAACTGCGGGCCGCGCGGTTATCCGGGGATGGCCGAGGTCGGCAACATGGGGCTGCCGCCGAAGCTGCTGCGCCAGGGCGTGAAGGACATGGTGCGGATTTCCGACGCGCGGATGAGCGGCACCGCGTACGGCACGGTCGTGCTGCATGTGGCGCCGGAGGCCGCCGCCGGCGGGCCGCTCGCGGCCGTGCGCAACGGCGACTGGATCGAGCTCGACTGCGAGGCCGGCACGCTGCATCTCGACATTCCGGATGACGAACTGCAGCGCCGCCTGTCGGACGTCGATCCGACCGCGGCGCCGGGCGTGGCCGGGCAGCTCGGCAAGGGCGGCTACGCCCGGCTGTACATCGATCACGTGCTGCAGGCCGACGAGGGGTGCGACCTCGACTTCCTGGTCGGCACGCGCGGCGCGGACGTGCCGAGCCATTCGCATTGAGCGGCAGGCGGCGCGAGAGGTGCCACACACGCGCGCCGCAGCCGGTTGCGGGCCCGCCCGGGCCCGCTTCGTGAAACCGTGAACGCATGACGGCCGGTCACCACCGACGCCGAAGCAGGACGCGAACCATGACATCGAGCAGCACGCCGCGTTATCGCGGCATCTTCCCCGTCGTCCCGACGACCTTCACCGACACCGGCGAGCTCGACCTCGCGAGCCAGAAACGCGCGGTCGATTTCATGATCGACGCGGGTTCCGACGGGCTGTGCATCCTCGCGAATTTCTCCGAGCAGTTCGCGATCACCGACGACGAACGCGACGTGCTCACGCGCACGATCCTCGAACACGTCGCGGGCCGCGTGCCGGTGATCGTCACGACGTCGCACTACGGCACGCAGGTGTGCGCGGCGCGCAGCCTGCGCGCGCAGCAGCTCGGCGCGGCGATGGTGATGGCGATGCCGCCTTATCACGGCGCGACGTTCCGCGTGCCGGAAGCGCAGGTCTTCGACTTCTTTGCGCGCGTTTCGGACGCGATCGACATCCCGATCATGATCCAGGATGCGCCCGCGAGCGGCACGGTGCTGTCGGCCCCGTTCCTCGCACGGATGGGGCGCGAGATCGAGCAGGTCGCGTACTTCAAGATCGAGACACCCGGGGCGGCGAACAAGCTGCGCGAACTGATCCGGCTCGGCGGCGACGCGATCGAGGGGCCGTGGGACGGCGAGGAGGCGATCACGCTGCTCGCCGACCTGCATGCCGGCGCGACCGGCGCGATGACGGGCGGCGGGTTTCCGGACGGTATCCGGCCGATTCTCGAAGCCTGGCGCGAGGGGCGCCACGACGACGCTTTCGAGCGCTATCAGGCGTGGCTGCCGCTGATCAATCACGAGAACCGCCAGTCCGGGATCCTCACCGCGAAAGCGCTGATGCGCGAAGGCGGCGTGATCGCGTGCGAGCGGCCACGGCATCCGATGCCGGAACTGCATCCGGACACGCGCGCGGAACTGCTCGCGATCGCGCGCCGGCTCGATCCGCTCGTGCTGC
Source organism: Burkholderia sp. COPS (assembly GCF_019425585.1). Taxonomy (NCBI): domain Bacteria; kingdom Pseudomonadati; phylum Pseudomonadota; class Betaproteobacteria; order Burkholderiales; family Burkholderiaceae; genus Burkholderia; species Burkholderia sp. COPS. Next base: position 387,661 of record NZ_WIXR01000009.1, read on the forward strand.
GCTGGGCGCACTGAACGACCACCGAACGATTCGCGAAGGAGGCATGCACGATGAGTGATCAGGTTTCGCTGGGTATCGTCGGCGTCGGCAAGATCGCGCGCGACCAGCATCTGCCGGCGATCGACGCCGAACCGGGCTTCAAGCTGACCGCGTGCGCGAGCCGCCATGCGGAAGTCGCCGGTGTGCGCAACTATCGCGACCTGCGCGCGCTGCTGGCCGCCGAGCGCGAGCTCGACGCCGTGTCGCTGTGCGCGCCGCCGCAGGTGCGCTACGCGCAGGCGCGCGCCGCGCTCGAGGCCGGCAAGCACGTGATGCTCGAGAAGCCGCCGGGCGCGACGCTCGGCGAAGTGGCCGTGCTGGAGGCGCTCGCGCGCGAGCGCGGGCTCACGTTGTTCGCCACATGGCATTCGCGCTGCGCGAGCGCGGTGGAGCCCGCGCGCGCGTGGCTCGCGACCCGCACGATCCGCGCGGTGCAGGTGCGCTGGAAGGAGGACGTGCGGCGCTGGCACCCGGGGCAGCAATGGATCTGGGAACCGGGCGGCCTCGGCGTGTTCGATCCGGGCATCAACGCGCTGTCGATCGTCACGCGGATCCTGCCGCGCGAGCTCGTGCTGCGCGAGGCGACGCTGATCGTGCCGAGCGACGTGCAGACGCCGATCGCCGCCGAGCTCGATTGCACGGATACCGACGGCGTGCCCGTGCGCGCGGAATTCGACTGGCGGCACGGCCCGGTCGAGCAATGGGAAATCGCGGTCGACACGGCCGACGGCGTGCTCGCGATCAGCCGCGGCGGCGCGCAACTGTCGATCGCGGGCGAGCCGGTCGAGATCGGGCCCGAGCGCGAGTATCCGGCGCTGTATGCGCACTTCCATGCGCTGATCGCGCGGGGTGAAAGCGACGTCGACGTGCGGCCGCTGCGGCTCGTCGCCGATGCGTTCCTGTTCGGCCGGCGCGTGCAGACCGACGCGTTCGGACGCTGACTGCACTCACTACGCTGACTACGCGGGCGCGCTGACGCGCGATCGCGCATGACGAATCATTACGGCACAAGCCGACATCAAGGAGACACTGCATGAACCGCACGACCCACACGATTCGCCGACACACCCTGCGTGCGCTGCTCGCCGCGCTGTGCATCGCGCCGCTCGGCATGCAGGGCGCGGCGCGCGCCGACGCGCCGCTGAAGATCGGCTTCCTGGTGAAGATGCCCGAGCAGGCATGGTTCATCAACGAGCAGAACGCGGCGTCCGCGCTCGGCCAGAAGGAGAATTTCTCGGTCGTGAAGATCGGCACGCCCGACGGCGAGAAGGTGCTGGCCGCGATCGACAACCTCGGTTCGCAAGGCGCGCAGGGCTTCGTGATCTGCGCGCCCGACGTGCGCCTCGGGCCGGCGATCGCCGCGCGTGCGAAGCGCTACAACATGAAGTTCGTGACCGTCGACGACCAGCTCGTCGATTCGACCGGCAAGCCGCTGCCGAACGTGCCGCACCTCGGGATGTCGGCGACCAAGATCGGCAACCAGGTCGGCCAGGCGATTTCCGACGAGATGAAGCGACGCGGCTGGAAGCCCGAGGAAGTCGGCGCGCTGCGGATCACGAACTACGAGCTGCCGACCGCGAAGCTGCGCACCGACGGCGCGACGCAGGCGCTGCTCGCGAACGGCTTCCGCCAGGAGAACATCTTCGATGCGCCGCAGAAGACGACCGACGACGAAGGCGGCTTCAGCGCGGCCGCGCCGGTGCTCGCGCGGCATCCGAACATCAAGAAGTGGGTGGTCTACGCGCTGAACGAGGAAACCGTGCTCGGCGCGGTGCGCGCGACCGAACAGCTGCATATTCCGGCCGCCGACGTGATCGGCGTCGGCATCAACGGTGCCGGCGAGGCGTTCGCCGAATTCCAGAAGAAGGAGCCGACCGGCTTCTACGGGACGATCGCCGTCAGCTCGACGAACCACGGCAAGGACAGCACGCAGAACCTCGTCGACTGGATTCGCAACGGCAAGACGCCGCCGGCCGACACGCAGACGAGCGGCAAGCTGATGACGCGCGCGAACTGGCAGGCCGTGCGCGCCGAACTCGGCATCTGAGCGTGCGGGGCGGGCAAGCGATGACGACGCAGACGATGACGACCGTATCTGCCGGCAACACGGACACAGCCACGGCCGCCGCAGCCGCCGCAGCCGGCACGTCGTGGCCGGACGCGGCATTGCTCGCGCTCGACGGCATCACGGTGACGTTCCCGGGCGTGCGCGCGCTCGACGCCGTGTCGCTGTCGGTGCGCGCGGGCGAAGTGCACGGGCTGATGGGCGAGAACGGCGCGGGGAAGTCGACGCTGCTGAAGGTGCTGTCCGGCGTGAACCAGCCGCAGGCCGGCACGCTGACGCTGAACGGCGCGGTGCAGCACTTCGCGTCGACGCGCGCGGCGCTGGAGGCCGGCATCGCGATCATCTACCAGGAACTGCATCTCGTGCCCGAGCTGACGGTCGCGGAAAACCTGATGCTCGGGCAACTGCCGAGCCGGCTCGGCGTGGTCGACGAACGCGCGCTTGCCGTGCGCGCGCTCGATGCGCTGGAGCGGCTCGGCGAGCACATCGATCCGGGCATTCCGGTGAAGTATCTGTCGATCGGCCAGCGCCAGATGATCGAGATCGGCAAGGCGCTGATGCGCGACGCGCGCGTGATCGCGTTCGACGAACCGACGAGCTCGCTGTCCGCGCGCGAGACCGCGCAACTGTTCCGGATCATCCGTGCACTGCGCGCGGAAGGCCGCGCGATCATCTACGTCACGCACCGGATGGAGGAAGTGTATGAACTGTGCGACCGCGTGACCGTGTTCCGCGACGGCCGTCGCATCGAGACGTTCGAATCCGTGGCCGATCTCGACCGCGACCGGCTGATCGGCTGCATGGTCGGCCGCTCGATCGAGGACGTGTACGGCTACCGGCCGCGCACACCCGGCGACGTGCTGATCGAGGCGAAGGGGCTGGCGGGGCCCGGGCTCGCCGAGCCCGTGTCGTTCACCGCGCGGCGCGGCGAGATCGTCGGCTTCTTCGGGCTGGTCGGCGCGGGCCGCTCGGAGCTGATGAAGCTGCTGTACGGCGCCGCGCGCCCGAGCGCGGGGCACGTGGAGCTGAACGGGCGGCGGGTCGCGTTCGGGAGCCCGCGCGACGCGGTGCGCGCCGGCCTCGCGCTGTGCCCGGAAGACCGCAAGCAGGAAGGCATCGTCGCGATCGCGTCGGTGGCCGACAACCTGAACATCAGCGCGCGCCGGCATTTCAGCCCGGCGCGCATGCTGCTCGACGGGCGGCGCGAGCGTGAACTCGCGCAGCGCTATATCGAGCGGCTCGCGATCAAGACCCGCGACGGCGACACGCCGATCGGCGCGCTGTCGGGCGGCAACCAGCAGAAGGTCGTGCTCGCGCGCTGGCTGGCCGAGCGCATCGACGTGTTCCTGATGGACGAGCCGACGCGCGGCATCGACGTCGGCGCGCGCGCGGAAATCTACAACCTGTTCTACGAACTCGCGGAAGCGGGCCGCACGGTGATCCTCGTGTCGAGCGACCTCGCCGAGGTGATCGGCGTGTCTGACCGGATCATCGTGATGAAGGAAGGACGGATCGCGGGCGAGGTCGCGAAGGCGCAGGCGACGCCCGACGCGCTGATCAAGCTCGCGCTGCCGCGCTAGCGGCCTGCAGTCAACCGGAAAGCAACTGATATGAGCCAGGCAATGCAACCCCAACGCACTTCCCCGTCCCCCGATGCCGCGGCCACGGCCGCGCCCGCGCGAGCGCGCGGCGGCGTGTGGCAACTGATCAACCGCTCCGGCATCGTGATGGTGTTCCTCGTGCTGTTCGCGACGCTGTCGCTGACGGTGCCGGACTTCCTCACGCCGCGCAACATCCAGGGCCTGCTGCTGTCGGTCACGCTGATCGGCTCGATCGCGGTGACGATGATGTTCGTGCTCGCGCTCGGCGAGGTCGACCTGTCGGTCGCGTCGATCGTCGCGTTCGCGGGCGTCGTCGCGTCGACGCTGATCACCGCGACGCACAGCGTCGTGCTCGGCATCGCCGGCGGCGTGCTCGCGGGCGGCGCGGTCGGGCTCGTCAACGGCGTGCTGATCGCGCGCTGGCGGATCAACTCGCTGATCGTCACGCTCGCGATGATGGAAGTCGTGCGCGGGCTCGCGTTCATCACGTCGAACGGCGACGCGGTGATGATCTCCGAGGAGCGCTTCTTCGATCTCGGCGGCGGGTCGTTCCTCGGCATCTCGTATCCGATCTGGAGCAACATCGTCGGCTTCGTCGTGTTCGGCTTCCTGCTGCGCAAGACGGTGTTCGGCAAGAACGTGCTGGCCGTCGGCGGCAACGGCGAGGCGGCGCTGCTCGCGGGGCTGCCGGTGATGCGCATCAAGATCACCGTGTTCGTGCTGCAGGGGCTCGTGACCGGCTTCGCCGGCGTGATGCTCGCGTCGCGGATGAGCCTCGGCGATCCGAAGACCTCGGTCGGCCTCGAGCTCGGCGTGATCTCCGCGTGCGTGCTCGGCGGCGTGTCGCTGACGGGCGGCGTCGCGACGATCTCCGGCGTGCTGGTCGGCGTGCTGATCATGGGCTCCGTGCAGGACGCGATGAGCCTCCTGAACGTGCCGACGTTTTACCAATATCTGATACGCGGCGGAATTCTGTTGCTCGCGGTGCTGTTCGACCAGTATCGTCGCAACCAGCGGCGCGCGATGAAGATCTGACCCTGACGAACGCGCGGCCGCCTGCGAAGGCGACAGACATCGGGAGACGGCATGCAACAGATTCATCCGGGCGCGGCGGCGCTGCTCGTGGACAGCCGCAACACGCTCGGCGAAGGCGCGACGTGGTGCGATGCGACGCACGCGCTGTACTGGACGGACATCGAAGGGGCGCGGCTGTGGCGCTGCCGCGCGGACGGCTCGGGCCTCGCGCAGTGGCCGATGCCGGAACGGCTCGCGTGTTTCGCGCTGACGCAGGATCCGGACGTGCTGCTCGTCGGGCTCGCGACGCATCTCGCGTTCTTCGACGTGCGCAGCGGTGCGTTCACGCGGATCGTCGACGTCGAACCCGATCTGCCGACGCGGCTGAACGACGGGCGCTGCGATGGGGCCGGCGCATTCGTGTTCGGGATGAAGGACGAAGGCAGCGAGCCGCCGCAAGCGGTCGGCGGGTTCCATCGGCTCAATCCGGATCTCACGCTCGAGCGGCTCGCGTTGCCGCCGGCCGCGATCGCGAACAGCATCGCGTTCTCGCCGGATGGGTCAAAGATGTATTTCTGCGATTCGCTGGTGCGCGAGATTTTCGTGTGCGATTACCGCGCGGGCGGCGATGTCGCGAACGTGCGATCGTTCGCGCGGCTGACCGATGCGGACGGCGATCCGGACGGCTCGACGGTCGATCGCGACGGTGGCCTGTGGAACGCGCAGTGGGGCGGCCGGCGGGTGGTGCGCTACGGGCCGGACGGCGTTGAAACGGAACGCGTCGAAGTGCCGACCGCGCAACCGAGTTGCGTGGCGCTCGACGGCGAAGGCCGGCTGTACGTGACGAGCGCGCGCGTCGGGCTGAGCGACGACGCGCTGGCGAGCGATGCCGACGCCGGCGGCGTGTTCGTCGCCCGCACGCGCCACGCGGGGCTGCCGACCGCGCGGTTTGCGGGCAAGCCCGCGAACTGAGTACGGCTGGTGCGCGCAGCGGCGCGGCCGGTCGCGCCGCCGCGCGCTGCCGGCGCCGTCATGGCCGGACGGGTCACGACTGCTGCGCGGCCTGCAGCCCCAGCAACGCGACCGCGTTGTCTTTCAGAATCAGCGAATGCACGTCGGGCCGGAACCCGGCACCCTGAAAATCCTCGAGCCAGCGGTCCGGCCGGATCAGCGGAAAATCGGACGCGAACAGCACCTTGTGCCTGAGCAGCGTGTTCGCGTATTTCACCAGCTCGGGCGAGAAGTACTTCGGCGACCATCCCGACAGGTCGATGTAGACGTTCGGCTTGTGCAGCGCGATCGACAGCGCCTGCTCCTGCCACGGCCATGAAGGGTGCGCGATCACGATCTTCATGTCCGGGAAGTCGGCCGCGACGTCGTCGAGGTGAATCGGTTCGGAGTACTTCAGACGAAGCCCGCCGCCGCCGCGCATCCCCGATCCCATCCCCGAATGCCCGCTGTGGAAGACGGCCGGCAACCCGTATTCCGCGATCACCTCGTAGATCGGATAGGCGAGCCTGTCGTTCGGGAAGCATCCCTGCATCGTCGGATGGAACTTGAAGCCCTTCACGCCGTGCTCGTCGATCAGGCGGCGCGCCTCGCGCGCGCCGAAGCGGCCCTTGTGCGGATCGATGCTCGCGAACGCGATCATCACGTCGGCGTTGTCCTGCGCGAACTGCGCGATTTCCTCGTTCGGAATGCGCCGCCGGCCGATGTTCGTCTCGCAGTCGACGGTGAACATCACGAAGCCGATCCGGCGCTCGCGGTAATGCGCGATCGTCTCCGGAATGGTCGGCCGACGGCCCTGCTTCAGCACGGTGCCGAAGTACTTGTCGGCCGCGTCGTCGAATGCCTTCGCGAACAGGTCCGGCGGCTGGCAGCACGACACTTCCGCGTGCACGTGCGTGTCGATGGCGATCAGGTTGTCGATGTCCAAGGGTGTCTCCTCATGTCGTGATGCGTCGGCCGGCACGGCGCGAAATCGGCTGTCCGGGCCCGTTTAGGGGTTTGTCCGGAGCCGCTTCCATTCTACTTTACATATCAGGTTACCTGATAGTAAATTGGTCGCGAGTCGCACAGGGCGGCATCGTCATTGGAGAACGAAAATGGGTTACGAAGGGCGCTGGAAAACGGTGAAGGTCGAGGTCGAGGGCGGGATCGCATGGGTGACGCTGAACCGTCCGGACAAGCGCAACGCGATGAGCCCGACGCTGAACGCGGAGATGATCGACGTGCTGGAGGCGATCGAACTCGATGCCGAGGCGCAGGTGCTCGTGCTGACCGGCGAGGGCGACGCCTGGACGGCCGGGATGGACCTGAAGGAATATTTCCGCGAAGTCGACGCGGGCCCGGAAATCCTGCAGGAAAAGATTCGCCGCGACGCGAGCCGCTGGCAGTGGCAATTGCTGCGCATGTATGCGAAGCCGACGATCGCGATGGTCAACGGCTGGTGCTTCGGCGGCGGCTTCTCGCCGCTCGTCGCGTGCGACCTCGCGATCGCGGCCGACGAAGCGGTGTTCGGCCTGTCGGAAATCAACTGGGGCATCCCGCCGGGCAACCTCGTCAGCAAGGCGATGGCCGACACCGTGGGCCATCGCCAGGCGCTTTACTACATCATGACCGGCGACACCTTCACCGGCCCGCAGGCCGCGCAGATGGGGCTCGTCAACAAGAGCGTGCCGCGCGCGCAGCTGCGCGACGAAGTGCGTGCGCTGGCCGCGAAGCTGCTCGACAAGAACCCGGTCGTGATCCGTAACGCGAAGCACGGCTTCAAGCGTTGCCGCGAGCTGACCTGGGAACAGAACGAGGACTACCTGTACGCGAAGCTCGACCAGGCGAACTACCGCGATCCGGAAGGCGGGCGCGAGCAGGGCCTCAAGCAGTTCCTCGACGACAAGAGCATCAAGCCGGGCCTGCAGGCGTACAAGCGCTGACGCGCGCCGCCGCACGCAACCGGATCCGAGTGGAGACACGGAAATGCACGAAGTGAGTTTGTTGATCGACGGCGTGTCGCGCGGCGCGTCGGACGGCGGGACCTTCGACCGGATCGATCCGGCGACGGGACGGGTGGCGTCGCGCGCCGCCGCGGCGACGCTTGCCGATGCGGACGCCGCGGTCGCGGCAGCGGCGCGCGCATTCCCCGCGTGGGCCGCGCTCGCGCCGACCGAGCGCCGTCGGCGGCTCCTCGCGGCGGCCGACCGGATGGACGCGCGCGCGGGCGAATTCATCGAAACTGGCCGCGCGGAAACCGGTGCGATGGCGAACTGGTACGGCTTCAACGTGATGCTCGCGGCGAACATGCTGCGCGAGGCGGCCGCGATGACCACGCAGATCGACGGCGCGGTGATCCCGTCGGACGTGCCCGGCAGCCTCGCGATGGCCGTGCGCCAGCCGTGCGGTGTCGTGCTCGGGATCGCGCCGTGGAATGCGCCGGTGATTCTCGCGACCCGTGCGCTCGCGATGCCGCTCGCATGCGGCAACACGGTGGTGCTGAAGGCGTCCGAGGGTTGTCCGGGCGTGCACCGGCTGATCGGCAGCGTGCTGCACGACGCAGGGCTCGGCGACGGCGTGGTCAACGTGATCACGCATGCGCCGCAGGACGCGCCGGCGATCGTCGAGCGGCTGATCGCGAACCCGGCGGTGCGCCGCGTGAACTTCACCGGTTCGACACGCGTCGGCCGCATCGTCGCGACGCTCGCCGCGCAGCACCTGAAGCCGGCGCTGCTTGAACTCGGCGGCAAGGCGCCGGTGCTCGTGCTCGACGACGCCGATCTCGACGCGGCGGTCGAGGCGGTCGCATTCGGCGCGTTCTTCAACCAGGGGCAGATCTGCATGTCGACCGAGCGCGTGATCGTCGATCGCAAGGTCGCCGATGCGTTCGTCGAACGGCTCGTCGCGAAGGCGCGCACGCTGAAGGCCGGCAACCCGGCCGCGCCGGGCGTCGTGCTGGGCACGCTCGAAAGCGCGGCCGCCGCGCAGCGGATCGCGGCGATGGTGGACGACGCGCGCGCGCACGGCGCCGCGCTGCCGCTCGGCTGTGAAGTCGACGGCGCGGTGATGCAGCCGACGATCGTCGACGGTGTCACGCGCGACATGCAGCTGTATGCGGACGAATCGTTCGGGCCGGTGGTGACCGTGCAGCGCGTCGACGGCGACGCCGCCGCGCTCGCGGCCGCGAACGACAGCGAGTACGGGCTGTCGGCGGCGGTGTTCAGCCGCGATATCGCGCGTGCGATGCAGGTCGCGAAGCAGATCGAATCGGGCATCTGCCACATCAACGGCCCGACGGTGCACGACGAGGCGCAGATGCCGTTCGGCGGCGTGAAGGCAAGCGGCTACGGCCGGTTCGGCAGCAAGGCGTCGATCGCCGAGTTTACCGACCTGCGCTGGATCACGGTCCAGACCGCGCCGCGTCACTACCCGATCTGAGCCGTCCCGGGCGCCGCGGCGCCCCAGATAAGACAACGACACAATGAAGTCTCCGCCCGGCGCGCGCACGCGCGCGGGGCGGAACCGACCGGAGACAGAACTTGGATGCGGATCCGACCCAACTGCGCGACGCGGCTGCCGCCCAGCGCGTTCCCGCCGGCTATCGCCCCGTGGCGATCGGCACGGCACCGCCGGAGATCGTGCAACGCGACGGCTGCTGGACCTTGCGCGCGACGACCCCGCTCGGCGCGTACCCACGCCGGCTGACCGACCGTCTCGCGAGCGGCGCGCGCGCGCATCCGGACCGCTGGCTGGTCGCGCGGCGCGGGCCCGACGGTACGTGGATCGGCATCACGTATGCGCAGATGCTCGAGCGCGCCCGCGCGATCGGCCAGGCGCTGCTCGATCGCGGGCTGTCGGCCGAGCGGCCCGTCGCGATCCTGTCGGGCAACGACCTCGAACATCTGCAACTCGCGTTCGGCGCGATGTGGGCCGGCATTCCGCATGCGCCGCTGTCGCCCGCGTATTCGCTCGTGTCGAGCGATTACGGCAAGCTGCGCCACGCGCTCGCCGTGCTCACGCCGGGGCTGGTCTTCGCGTCGGACGGCGCGGCGTTTCGTGCCGCGCTCGATGCGTCGGTGCCGCCTGATGTCGAGCGCGTGGTCGTGTCGGCACCCGACGGGATGGACGGCGTCACGCGTTTCGCGTCGCTGCTCGACACGACACCGGGCAGCGTCGATGCCGCGCACGATGCGATCACCGGCGACACGATCGCGAAATTCCTGTTCACGTCTGGGTCGACACGGCTGCCGAAGGCGGTGCCGACCACGCACCGGATGCTGTGCAGCAACCAGCAGATGCTGCTCGAGACGTTTCCGCAGTTCGGCCTGGAGCCGCCGGTGCTGGTCGACTGGCTGCCGTGGAATCACACGTTCGGCGGCAGCCATAACGTCGGCATCGCGCTGTACAACGGCGGCACGCTGTACATCGACGACGGCAAGCCGGTCGCCGGCAAGTTCGGCGAGACGCTGCGCAACCTGCGCGAGATCGCGCCCACCGTGTATTTCAACGTGCCGAAGGGCTGGGAAGAACTGGCCGCGGCGCTCGAAACGGATGCCGCGCTGCGCGAAACCTTCTTCTCGCGCGTGAAGATGTATTTCTTCGCGGGCGCCGGACTGTCGCAGGCCGCGTGGGACCGGCTTGAGCGCGTGACGCTCGCGCACTGCGGCGAGCGCATCCGGATCATGGCGGGCCTCGGGATGACCGAGGCCGCGCCATCGTGCATGTTCACCACCGGGCCGGTGTCGGGGGCCGGCTACATCGGCCTGCCCGCGCCCGGCTGCGACGCGAAGCTGGTGCCGGTCGACGGCAAGCTCGAGGCGCGCTTTCGCGGGCCGAACGTGATGGCCGGTTACTGGCGCGCGAGCGGCGACGACGCGCGCGAGGTATTCGACGAGGAGGGCTACTACCGCAGCGGCGATGCGGTGCGTTTCGTCGATCCCGCGCGGCCGGAGATCGGCCTGATGTTCGACGGGCGTATCGCGGAGGATTTCAAGCTGTCGTCAGGCACCTTCGTGAGCGTCGGGCCCATGCGCGCGCGGATCGTATCGAACGGCGCACCTTACGTGCAGGACGCGGTCGTCACGGGGATGAATCGCGACGACGTCGGCGTGATGATCTTCCCGCGCGTCGACGATTGCCGTCGCCTGGCCGGCGCGGCACCGGACGCCGACGTGCGCACCGTCCTGCAGGCGCCCGCGGTGCGGGCGTTCTTCGCGGCGCTGCTCGAGCGCCTGAACCGCGATGCGACCGGCAGCGCGACGTTCGTCACGCGGCTGTGCGTGCTCGATACGCCGCCTTCGCTCGATCTCGGCGAAGTCACCGACAAGGGCTCGATCAACCAGCGTGCGGTGCTCATGCACCGTGCGGCGGTGGTCGACGCGATGTACGAACCGGGCGCGGCCGACGCGGGCGTGATCGTCGCCGGCACGGCGCGCCGCGCATGAGGTGCGCGCGATGAGCAACGCGTATTGCGCGCCGTTGCGCGACATGCTGTTCGTGATCGGCGAATGGCTCGACGCGCCGGCGCTGTGGCGCCGCGTGCCCGACTGGGCGGAGCTCGACCTGTCGACCGCCGGGCAGGTGCTCGACGAAGCCGCCCGCTTCGTGGTCGAACGCATCGCGCCGCTCGATTCGACCGGCGATCTCGAGGGCTGCCGGTTCGACGGTGCCGGCGTGACGATGCCGGCGGGCTTTCGCGATGCGTACCGCGACTACGTCGACGCCGGCTGGCCGACGCTCGCGCTCGACGCCGATTGCGGCGGCCAGGGGCTGCCGCATCTGCTCGACGTCGCGCTGCAGGAGATGCTCGCGGGGGCGAACCATGCGTGGCTGATGTCGCCCGGGCTCACGCACGGCGCGGTGGCGTGCCTGCGCGCGCATGGCGGCGAGCGCCTGAAGCGCGACGTGCTGCCGAAGATCGCGAGCGGCGAGTGGCTGACGACGATGTGCATCACCGAGCCACAGGCGGGCAGCGATCTCGGCCTGCTGCGCACGCAGGCAGTGCCGGACCCGGCCGCCGACGGCTACCGGATCAGCGGCAGCAAGCTGTTCATCACCGGCGGCGAGCACGACCTGACCGACAACATCGTGCACCTTGTGCTCGCGCGGCTGCCCGATGCGCCGGCGGGAACGAAGGGGCTGTCGCTGTTCGTCGTGCCGAAGTGGCTCGACGCGCCGGGCGGCCGCGTGCGCAACGGCGTCTGGTGCGACGGCATCGAGAAGAAGATGGGGCTGAAGGCAAGCCCGACCTGCACGATGCGTTTCGACGCGGCCGCGGGCTGGCTCGTCGGCGAGCCGCATCGCGGGCTCGCATCGATGTTCGTGATGATGAACGCGGCGCGCCTGCAGGTCGCCATGCAGGGTGTCGGGCATGCGCAGAGCGCATGGCAGGCCGCGTCGGCCTATGCGCGCGAGCGCATACAGGGCAGGGCGGCGCCGATCGCGCAACACGCCGCGATCCGCCGCATCCTGCTCGATGCGCAGGCGATCGTCGAAGGCGAGCGCGCGATCGGCTACTGGATCGCGCACTGGCTCGACGTCGCCGAGCACGATCCGCAGCCGCCGGCACGGCTCGCGGCGTCGCGGCTGGCATCGTTGCTCACGCCGGTCGCCAAGGCGTTCTTCACCGCGAACGGCTTCGCGGCCGCGTCGAACGCGCTGCAGGTATTCGGCGGCTACGGCTACGTTCACGAATACGGGATCGAACAGACGCTGCGCGATTGCCGCGTGTCGATGCTGTACGAAGGGACCAACGAGATCCAGGCGATCGATCTGCTGGTGCGCAAGGTGCTGGGGGATCGCGGCGAGGCGCTGCATGCGCTGCTCGAGTTGATTCGCGCGGAAGCCGCGCAGAGCGTCCAGGCAGCAGCGGACGAGCGGGCGAGGGACGCCGGGGCGCGCGTCGCCACGCTGTGCGCGGACCTCGAGCGCGTGACGGCCGGCGTGATCCGCGCGAGCGAGCACGATCCGGATCTGCCCTACCGCGTCGCGGACGACTATCTCGCGCTGGTCGGCTGGCTGCTGCTCGCGTTCGCGTGGGCGCGCACGCTGCGCATCGTCGGCGATGCGCCCGGAGACGATTCGTTCCGTGCGGGCAAGCGCGCGGTCGGCACCTACTTCTTCGACTATCCGCTCGCGGCATTCGCACACCGGCTCGCGCTGGTGGACGCGGGCTGCCGCGCGGCGCTCCCGGTTGTCGCGGCGTAAGGTTCGTCCGAGCCGGGTGTGGACGGCCCCCGGGGCGGCTCGCCGGCCGGCACGAGCCGCCGTGCGGGCCGATATGCGGGCCAACTACGGGCTCGACATAAGGGCCGATTACGGGCTGATATACGGACCGCGTGAGGTAAGATGGCCCGCGATCCTCCTTCCGACACGTTCATGAGTTCGACACCCGTCAAACCGGCCGGCCCGAAACGCACGGCCCGCGCCAGCGAAGCCAGGCCGCGCACGCGTTCGCAGCAGCGGCTTACCTACCTGATCGGCAATCTCGACCGGCTGCTGCGCCGCCAGATGAGCGATGCGCTCGTGCCGCTCGGTGTGACGCTCGCGCAGTACACGGCGCTGTCGGTGCTCGAGGCGCGCGGCGCGCTGTCCAATGCGCAACTTGCGGTGCGCTCGTTCATCACACCGCAATCCGCGAACGAAGTGATGGTTGCGATGGCCGCCCGCGGCTTCGTGACGCGCGAGGCCGATCCCAGCCATGGCCGCGTGATCCTGCTGCGTCTGACCGACGAGGGCTCGGCAATCCTGCGCGAATGCGAGCAGGTGCTGCGGCCGCTCGAACGCCGGATGCTCGGCGACGACGTGAGCGCCGACGACGTCGCGCAGGTTCACCGCACGCTCGAGCTGTTCGTACGCAACCTGCGCGACTGAGCACGCCGCCGTCGCGTCTTTCGTTCCGGTTTCTCCGGCCGCGCCGGGCCATGCCGCGGCATGGCGCGGGTCGCGAACGGGTTGCGGGTTAACACCGCGCTCGCGACACTTGAAATGTCAGGTTACCTGTTATTAAATCATCCCGTCCCTCGACGGGATTTTCTTTCGGGTTCTTAATCAGGTTACCTGATAAATAGACGAAACCCGATCACGATAAAGCAAGGACACCGCGCATGCGTTCCGCGTATGCCGCGCGAGTCACGGTTAGGAGACAGCATGGACACTTCCGTTGCCGCAAGGCCGGCCGTCGCGACGACGCTCGGCCTGTGTTTCGCGATCGCATTGCTCGAGGGGCTCGACCTGCAGTCGGTCGGCGTCGCGGCACCGCGCATGGCCCACGAATTCGGGCTCTCGGTTTCACAGATGGGGCTCGCGTTCAGCGCGGGCACGTTCGGCCTGCTGCCGGGCGCGATGCTCGGCGGCTGGCTGGCCGATCGGGTCGGCCGCAAGCACGTGCTGATCGCGTCGGTCTGCCTGTTCGGGCTGCTGTCGATCGCGACCGCGCAGGTGTCGAGCTTCGCGATGCTGGTCGCCGTTCGTGCGCTGACCGGCCTCGGCCTCGGCGGCGCGATGCCGAACCTCATTGCCTTGTCGTCGGAAGCGGTCGACGCACGCTCGCGCAGCAGCGCGGTGGCCGTGATGTACTGCGGAATTCCGTTCGGCGGCGTGATCGCGTCGCTGATCGGCGTGCTGCTCGCAGGCGACACCGAATGGCGGCACATTTTCTATGTCGGGGGCGTCGGCCCGCTGCTGCTCGCGCCGCTGCTGCTCGCACTGCTGCCCGAATCGCGTGCGTTCCTCGACGTCAGCGCATCGGGCGCGGCGCGCCCCAGCGTCGGACAGACGCTGTTCGGCGGCTCGCGTACCGGCACGACCCTGGCGTTGTGGCTCAGCTACTTCTGCACGCTGATCGTGCTGTATTTCCTGCTGAACTGGCTGCCGTCGCTGATGGCCGCGAAGGGGCTCGCGCGCAGCCAGGCCGGGATCGTGCAGATCTTCTTCAACATCGGCAGCGGCCTCGGCGTGCTCGGCATCGGCATGTCGATGGACCGCTTGCGTCCGTCGCGCGTGGTCGGCGGCATGTACGCGGGGATCGTGCTGTCGCTTGCCGCGCTGGCGATCGCGCCCGGGCTCCTGTGGCTCTCCGCCGCCGCGTTCGCGGCCGGGATGTTCGTCGTCGGCGGCCAGTCGGTGCTGTATGCGCTGGCCGCGATCTATTACCCGACCGCGATGCGTGGCACCGGCGTCGGCTCCGCCGTTGCCGTCGGCCGCCTCGGCTCGGTGGTCGGGCCGCTCGCCGCCGCCGAACTGCTCGCCATGGGCCGCAGCGCGTCGGTCGTGATCGGCGCGAGCATTCCCGTCACGCTCGTCGCCGCCGTCGCTGCGCTGATGCTGATCCGGCGCCCGCAGGCGCACGACTGATTTCTTCCCATTTCAACCACGAGCGCCGGTAGAGCGCGATTACGACACAGGTCTGGAGACGAACACCATGAAGTACACCAAAGCCTTGCTGGCGGCCGGCGCATGCGCGCTGGCCGCGACCGGCGCGCACGCGCAGTCGAGCGTGACGCTGTACGGGATCATCGACACGGGCGTCGAGTTCGTGTCGCACGCGAACGCGGCCGGCGACCACGTGGTGCGCATGCCGGGCGTGACGGGCGAGCTGCCGTCGCGCTGGGGCCTGCGCGGCACCGAGGATCTCGGCGGCGGCTATCAGGCGGTGTTCACGCTCGAAAGCGGTTTCAACGTGCGCGGCGGCGATCTCGGTCAGGGCGGCCGGCTGTTCGGGCGGCAGGCGTTCGTCGGGCTGAAGGGCGGTTTCGGCACGCTCGCGTTCGGCCGCCAGTACACGATGACCTATCTCGCGCTGCAGGGCGCGGACATCATCGGCCCCGACATCTACGGGCTCGGCTCGTTCGATGCGTACGTGCCGAACGGCCGCTCCGACAATGCGGTGACCTACGTCGGCACGTATCGCGGCGTGACGTTCGGCGCCGCGTATTCGTTCGGCCGCGACGGCGCGGGCACCGGCAACTCGCCCGGGCAGGGCACGTGCGCGGGCCAGGTGCCGGGGGACGCCACGCAGTGCCGCAACTGGTCGGTGATGCTCAAGTACGACAGCGCGTATTTCGGCGCGGCGGCGTCTTACGAGGAGCAGCGCGGCGGCACCGGCGCGGCCGCCAACTTCTTCGACGGCGTGGCGCCGGTTCCTTTCACGAGCAGCGGCGGCAAGGACGCTCGCGCGCACGTGAGCGCGTACGCGCAGGCGGCCGGCGCGCGGATCGGCGCGGGCTGGATCGGGCGGCGCGTGTCGACCGGTTCGCCGGCCGCGCCGGGTGCGCATTCGGACCTGTTCTTCGTCGGCGCGTCGTATGCGGTGAAGCCGGATTTCGTCGTCGACGGCGAGGGCTACCGGATCGTCAACAGCGCGCACGACACCCGCGCGACGATGGCCACGCTGCGCGCGACCTATCTGCTGACCAAGCGCACGGCCGTCTATGCGCAATCGTCGTATCTGTGGAACAGCGCGCATGCGCGCTACGCGGTCAGCGGCGGCGGGCCCGGCACGACGCCCGGCGAAGGGATGGGGCAGCTCGGCGCGATGGTCGGCGTGCGGCACATGTTCTGATTCGGCAGCCTGACGAACGAGGGATATCTTGAACAGAAAATCTGCATTCCTTTGCATTGCGCCGCTGTCCGCGGCGGCGATGCTTGCCGGGTGCGGCGGCGACGATTCGGTCAACGCCACGCCGACACATATGAGTGCCGCGACGCCGGCCGCGATGGCGCAGACCTGCGACGCGCTCGCCGCGAAGCTCGCGTATGCGAACACGTCGTTCACGTCGGTGACGACCGCGGCCGCGGGCGCGCTGACGGTGGCCGGCAAGCCGGTCGCCGAGCACTGCGTGATCGAAGGGAAGATGAACCAGCGCGTGAGCGCGGTGGACGGCAAGACCTACGCAATCGGCTTCGAGATGCGCTTGCCGAAGGCGTGGAACGGCCGCTTCTTCTACCAGGCGAACGGCGGGCTCGACGGCAATGTCGTGACCGCGACCGGCGAGATCGGCGGCGGCGGGCCGCTGAACGATGCGCTGAACATGGGGTTCGCGGTGATCAGCTCGGACTCCGGGCACAGTGCCGCGCAGAATCCGCTGTTCGGCCTCGATCCGCAGGCGCGCATCGACTACGGCTACGGCGCGGTCGACGCGCTCACGCCGATGGCGAAGCAGGTGATCCGGCTCGCGTACGGCAAGGCGCCCGACCGCAGCTATTTCGGCGGCTGCTCGAACGGCGGCCGTCACGCGATGGTCACCGCCGTGCGCAACCCGGCCGACTACGACGGCATCATCGCGGGCGATCCGGGTTTTCATCTGCCGAAGGCGGCGATCGGCGAGATGTACGGCGCGCAGCAGTTCGCGAAGATCGCCTCGGCGACCGGCACGAACGGGCTGCCGGACATCCGCAGCGGCTTCACCGACGCGGAGCGGCAGTTCGTCGGCGCGAAGATCCTCGAGAAATGCGATGCGCTCGACGGTGCTACCGACGGGATGGTGCAGGACGTCGCCGCGTGCCAGGCGCACTTCAGCGTCGAGTCGGACGTCCCGACTTGCGCGAACGGCACGCGCACGGGCGCGTGCCTGATGCCCGCACAGAAGACCGCGCTCGAGAACGTGTTCACGGGCGCACGCAACAGCGCGGGTACGGCGCTCTATGCGGGTTTTCCGTACGACCCGGGCATTGCCGGTGGCGGCTGGGCCGCGTGGAAGCAGTCGAATTCGATCACGCTCGATCCGGCCGCGATGGCGTTCACGTTCACGACGCCGCCGAAAAGCACCGCGACGCTCGCGAACCTGCCCGGTTTCGCGCTCGGCTTCGACATGGACAACGACGCACCGGCGATCTTCGCGACGAACGGTACGTACACGCAATCCGCGTGGACGTTCATGACGCCGCCCGACGAGACGAACCTGTCCGCGCTGAAGGCGCGCGGCGCGAAGCTGCTCGTCTATCACGGCACGGGCGACCCGGTGTTCTCGTTCGACGACACGCGTGACTGGTATGCGCGGCTCGCACAGGCGAACGGCGGCGATGCGTCGGATTTCGCGCGCCTTTATCCGGTGCCGGGGATGAACCACTGTTCGGGCGGGCCGGCGGCCGACCAGTTCGACCTGCTGACGCCGCTCGTCGCATGGGTCGAGCAGGGGCAGGCGCCCGCTACGGTGGTGGCCGCCGCGCGCGACGCGACGAACGCGGTGCCGAGTGCGGATGTGCCGGCGT
This sequence comes from Burkholderia sp. COPS, assembly GCF_019425585.1. NCBI lineage: Bacteria > Pseudomonadati > Pseudomonadota > Betaproteobacteria > Burkholderiales > Burkholderiaceae > Burkholderia > Burkholderia sp. COPS. The sequence goes on from NZ_WIXR01000009.1 coordinate 405,580, forward strand.
CATGGGGCGCGGGTCGTACGCGTCCGCTGTGCCCGTATCCGCAGGTGGCGCGCTACAACGGTTCTGGCGACGTGAATTCGGCGGCGAGCTTCAGTTGCCGCTGACGTAGCCGTCGATGGGAAACGGCCGGTGCGCGCGATCGCGTGCCGGCCGCTTCTTGTGCGTAATCGCGCACGCATTCACTCATTCATTCGCCCGGATCGACCGGCACTTCGAGCCCGACCTTCACGCGGCTCATGCTCACCAGCGTCTTGAACCGCTTCACGTTGTTGTTCGCGAAGAACAGCTCGCGCGTGAGCGCGTTGTACTGATCCATGTTGCGCACCGCGACGATCAGCACGAAATCCCATTCCCCCGTCACGTAGTAGCACTGCTGGATCTGCGGGCAGCGCTCGAACGCACGCTTCATCGCGTCGAGCTGGTCGATCTGCTCGCTTTCGACCTCGACGTTGACGACGATCGTCAGCGGATGATCGACCTTGTCCGGTGCGACGACGGCGGTGTAGCGCTCGATCACGCCGTCGTCCGCGAGACGTTTCAGGCGCCGGTTCACGGCCGCGGTCGACAGGTTGACGCGCGCGCCGAGTTCGCTCTGCGGCGTCTGCGCGTCGCGCTGGATTTCCATCAGCAGCTTGCGATCGAACGCATCGAGTGGGGTGGTCATGATGGGGCGTGAAACCTCGAAAGAATGAGAAATTTTTGCGTATGGACGGTCGATTCGGCGATTTTATTGACCGGGATGCGCAATATTATTTTTCGGACCGACGGCGAGCGCAACCCGCGCTTGCCCGATCCGATCCACCCGACGGGCCGCCGGCGCGGCCCTGTTCCCGAGCCTTTCGCCATGCTGATCGCCAACCCCCGCGCATCGCGCGCCGCCTATCCCCACGCGCTGCGACGCGTGATGAACATCGCGTCGGCCGACGAAAGCGGCGCGTGGCTGTCGCACTGGCCGCTCGTCGGCCACGCGCACACGCCGCTTCGCGTGCTGCCGGATCTCGCCGCGCGGCTCGGCGTCGCGAGCGTCAGCGTGAAGGACGAGTCGTACCGCTCGCCGCTCGGCAGCTTCAAGGCGCTCGGCGCGCCGATCGCGCTGGTGCGGCTCGTCAAGCGGTTGCGCCGCCAGCAGGATCTCGATCCGCAAGGGCTCGTCACCGGCCGCTATGCGTCCGAACTGGCCGACCTGACGGTGATCAGCGCGACCGACGGCAATCACGGCCGCGCGCTCGCCGCCGCCGCGCGCGCGATCGGCTGCGGGTGCGTGATCGTGCTGCACGCGAACGTCGATGCGGAGCGTGAGCGCGCGATCTCCGCGTACGGCGCGCGGATCGTGCGCATCGCGGGGAATTACGACGAATCGGTGGTCTGCGCGGCGCAGCTCGCGCAGGCGAACGGCTGGTACGTCGTGTCGGATACGTCGTACGACGGCTACGAAGCGATTCCGCGCGACGTGATGCAGGGCTACGGCGTGATCGCCGCCGAGGCCGCCGCGCAGGCGGCGCGGGACGACGGGCGGCCGTTCACGCATGTGCTGCTGCAGGGCGGCGTGGGCGGCCTCGCCGCAGGTGTCGCGAGTTATCTGTGGGAGCGCGACGGCGTGGAGCGGCCGCATTTCATCGTCGTCGAGCCGCGCCAGGCCGACTGCCTGTACCAGAGTGCACTGGCCGGGCGTGCCAGCAAGGCGACCGGCAGCGTCGATTCGGTGATGGCCGGGCTCGCGTGCGGCGAGGCGTCGCCGCTGGCGTGGGATTTCCTCGAGATGTGCATCGACCATTTCATGCTCATCGACGACGAAGACGCGGTGCAGGCGATGCGCGGCCTCGCGGCCGGTAGCGAACGCGACGTGCCGGTCGTGGCCGGCGAATCGGGCGCGGCCGGCATCGCGGGGCTGGACGTGCTGATGCGCGACCCGGCACGCGCGCGGCACGTGGGGCTCGACGCGCATTCGCGCGTGCTGGCGATCAATACGGAGGGTGCGACGGCGCCGTCCGTGTACCGGAGCTGCGTCGGCGAGGCGGCCGACGCCGTGCTCGCGCGGCAGCGCGACTGGCTGGACCGCGCGACGGTGGCGGCCTGAACGACATCACGACCGACTACGACCGACTACGACCGACGAGGCAAACGCAATGGACGCAATCGACGAAAGCACGCTGCAGGGCCAACTGAAGACCTGGCGCCGCCACCTGCACCAGCATCCGGAGACGGGTTTCGAAGAGGTGAACACGTCGGACTACGTCGCGCGCATCCTGACGACGCTCGGGCTCGACGTGCATCGCGGGATTGGTGGCACGGGGCTCGTCGCGAACCTGACGGCCGGTACCGGCAAGCGCGCGATCGGCATCCGCGCGGACATGGACGCGCTGAACATCGCCGAGCACGCGCCTGACCGCGAACACGCGTCGCGCACGCCCGGCAAGATGCATGCGTGCGGACACGACGGTCACATGTCGATGGTGCTCGGCGCCGCGCAACTGCTGGCCGAGCGCAAGGATTTCGACGGCACGGTGCGTTTCATTTTCCAGCCGGCCGAGGAGCATGGCCGCGGCGCGAAGGCGATGATGGCCGACGGGCTGTTCGAGCGCTTCCCGGTCGACGCGATCTTCGGCGCGCACAACATGCCGGGCATGCGCGCGGGCACCTTCTCGACGCGCGCCGGCGGCATCATGGCGAGCGAGGACAATTTCGTGATCCGGATCGACGGGCGCGGCACGCATGCGGCGCGCCCGCACATGGGCATCGATCCGATCGTGATCGGCGCGCAGGTCGTGCTCGCGCTGCAGACGATCGTGTCGCGCAATCTCGACCCGGGCCAGCAGGCGGTGATCTCCTGCACGGAGTTCATCACCGACGGGCTGCGCAACGTGCTGCCGTCGACGGTGACGATCAAGGGCGACACGCGCAGCTATTCGCGCGACGTGCAGGCGCTGCTGGAAACGCGGATGCGCGAGATCAGCGAAGGGATCTGCCGCACGCACGGCGCGGCGTGCACGTTCGAGTACACGCACGAGTTCGCGCCGACGGTGAATTCGCCGGAGTGGGTCGACACGGCGGTGCGGGCCGCGGCGGAGGTCGCGGGCGCGGAGGCGGTGAACGCCGACGTGCAGCCGATGATGATCTCGGAGGATTTCGGCGCGTTCCTGCAGGCGGTGCCCGGCAATTTCGTGTTCATCGGCAACGGTGAAGCGGGTGGCCTCGGCGGCGTGCCGCTGCATAACGCGACGTATGACTTCAACGACGCGATCCTGCCGGTGGGCGCGCGGTATTTCGCGGAGGTGGCGCGGCGGGCGTTGCGGGCGGCCTAGCGGATCGACGGCCGGCAGCCTTCACGCGCCGGCCGAGCGCTGTTCCGGCGCGTCGGCCGTGCCCGTGCGATCGAGGATCGCGAGCACCTCGCGAGCGGTGTTTTCCGAATGGCTGCGCAATACCTGCGGCAGCACCGCATGGTCGGGGTCGGCGAGCGCGGCCATGATGTCCTCGTGCTCGTGCAGCGACTCGGCCCAGCGCAGCGTGTCCGTGTTCGCGGCGCCGCGTGCGCGGTGCACCTTCGACATCAGCGACGCATAGATGCCCGACAGCACGGGGTTGCCGGCCGCGTCGACGATCATCTGATGAATCTGCTGGTTCAGCCGGAAATACTCGGTGCGCTTGCCGGCTTCATGACACTCCACCATCTTCCGGTGCTTCGCCTGCAGCGCGGCGAGCGTCGCCGTGCCGATCCGCTTGCGCAGCAACTCGCCCGCCATCGCCTCGAGCCCGTGCAGCAGCTCGAACGTCGAGACCAGGTCGTCGAGGTCGATCGACGCGACGCGATAGCCGATGTACTGGCGATGCGTGACGGCGCCTTCCGCGACGAGCACCTTCAGCGCTTCGCGCAGCGGCGTTTTCGACACGTCGAACGCGAGGCTGAGTTCCTTTTCGTCGATCCGCGCGCCGGGCGGCAATTCGCCCTCGTCGATCATCACGCGCAGGCGCGCGGCGATCTCGGCGGCCATGCCGCGCGTGCGCAGAAGCAGGGGATTGCGGGGTGTCTGGCTCATGATGGTGCGAGCTTATCACGATATCGGGGCTTACCCTGCACCAACATCGTGATTAAAGAATCTCAATGAAACCAAGTGTTTACGCTAACGGTAATTATAAATTTCTAATCCTATACTCGGTTCCACGTTGCGCGACGTCCTGACCATCCTCGTTCACTCCTGGAGTCCGTCCATGTCTTCAACCTCCGGTGTCGCCGCCATGACGGTCGGCAAATCCGCTGTTCGCTGGAAGATATTCGTCGTGATGCTGAGCCTCATCGCGATCAACTACGTCGATCGCGCATCGCTGTCCGTCGCCATGCCTTACATCTCGCAGGAGTTCAATATCGGGCCCGCGATGGAGGGTCTGATCCTCAGCTCGTTCTTCTGGACCTATGCCGTGATGCAGATCCCGGGCGGGATGCTGGCCGACCGGTTCAAGCCGCGTATCGTTATCGCGACGGCGACCGTGTTCTGGGGCTTCTTCCAGGCGATCGCCGCGTTGTGCACGAATGCACCGTCGCTGCTGCTCACGCGCCTCGGCCTCGGCGCGGCCGAAGCGCCGATCTACCCGGCCGGCGGCAAGCTCAACGCGATCTGGATGACGCAGACCGAGCGCGGCCGCGGCGCCACGCTGCTCGACGGCGGCGCGCCGCTCGGCGCAGCCCTGGGCGCGGTGCTGATCGCCGGGCTGATCGCGGTGCTCGGCTCGTGGCGGCTCGCGTTCGCGGTGGCCGGCGTCGGCACCGTGCTGGCCGGGCTGCTCGCGTGGCACTACATCCGCAACTCGCCGCGCGAACATGCGGGTGTCAACGACCTCGAAGCCGAATACATCGAGGCGTCGCATGCGAGCGATCTCGCGGCCGAGCCGGCCGGCGCGTCGGGCCGTTCGCGCGACTTCTTCAAGTACCGCTCGGTGTGGTGCATGTTCTTCGGCTGGATGTGCTTCAACAGCGTGTTCTACGGGCTGCTCACGTGGATGCCGAACTACCTGCACAAGGTGCACGGCTTCGACATCAAGCAGATGGGCGGCTCGACCTTCATCATCTTTTTCAGCGGCTTCGTCGGCGAACTGCTCGGCGGCTGGATCGCCGACAAGTGGAAGGCCGCGGGCGGCCGCCCGAACGTCGTGATGCGCACGCTGTTCGGCATCGCGGCGGTGATCGCCACGGTGTCGATCTTCTCGGTCGCGTATGTGAAGGACCCCGTCGTGTGTGTCGCGCTGCTGTCGTCGACGCTGTTCTTCCTGCGCTGGTGCGGGCTGTACTGGTGCATCCCGTCGTCGCTCGGCACGCGCAACAAGATCGGCTTCCTCGGCGGCCTGATGAACCTCGGCGGCAACATCGGCGGCGTCACCGTGCCGATCGTCGTCGGCGCGATCGTGCAGTTCACCGGTTCCTATTTCCTTGCGCTGATGGTGTTCGCGGCGGCCGGCGTCGGCCTGCTCGTGTGCTCCAGCGCGATCGACTACGAAAACAAGCTCCCCGTCTGACCGACCCCTTTCACTGCATCGACTGCATTCACTGGTAGAGAGAAACCCGTCATGAAAAAACGTACCCTGCTCGGCATGCTCACCCCGTCCTCCAACACGTCGCTCGAACCGCTGACGAGCGCGATGGTCGCCGGCCTGCCGGGCGTGTCCGCGCACTTCGCGCGCTTTCCGGTCACCGAGATCTCGCTGACGGGCCAGGCGCTCGGCCAGTTCGACGACGACAAGATCATCCAGGCCGCGCTGCTGCTCGCCGACGCGAAGGTCGACGTGATCGCGTGGAACGGCACGTCGTCGGGCTGGCTCGGCTTCGAGGCCGACGAGCGGCTGTGCGAGCGCATCACCGCGGCGACCGGCATTCCGGCCACCACGTCGGTGCTCGCGCTCAACGAGATCCTGAAGAAGACGAACGCGCACGAGTTCGGCCTCGTCACGCCGTATCTCGACGACGTGCAGACGAAGATCGTCGACAACTATCGCCGTTCGGGGCTGAACTGCATCGCCGAGCGCCACCTGAACCTGAAGGTCAATTTCTCGTTCTCCGAAGTGACGGGCGACGAGATCCGCAACATGGTGCGCGAAGTCGCGGCGGCCGGCCCGCGCGCGATCTCGATCTTCTGCACGAACCTGAACGCCGCGCACCTGGTGCCGGCGCTCGAGGAGGAAACGGGCATCCCGATCTACGACACGATCTCGACCGTCGTGTGGAAGTCGCTGCAGCTTGCCGACTACGACACGCGGCAGGTGAAGGGCTGGGGCCGTCTCTTCAGCGAAGTGATCTGAGGCGGGCGCCATGTCGAACGATCTCGATTTCGTGATCCGGCACGCCGACGTCGTCACGGCGGCGGACCGGTTCTCGTGCGACATCGGCATCCGTGCGGGGCGCGTGGCCATGCTCGGCCACGGGCTGCCGCGCGCGCCGCGCGAGCTCGATGCGAGCGGCATGCTCGTGATGCCGGGCGGCGTCGATGCGCACTGCCATCTCGACCAGCCGATGCCCGACGGGCTGCGGATGGCCGACGATTTCCTGTCCGGCACGCGCTCGGCGCTGTGCGGCGGTACGACGACCGTGATCCCGTTCGCCGCGCAGGCGAAGGGGCAGTCGCTGCAGGCGGCCGTCGACGACTATCACCGGCGCGCCGACGGGCGTGCGCTGGTCGACTACGGCTTTCACCTGATCGTCGCCGATCCGACGCCGCACGTGCTGGCGGAAGAATTGCCGCGGCTGATCGCGAACGGCTACACGTCGTTCAAGGTGTACATGACCTACGACGACCTGAAGCTGAACGACCGCCAGATGCTCGACGTGCTGTCGGTCGCGCGCGAGCACGGCGCGCTCGTGATGGTGCATGCGGAGAATTCGGACTGCATCGGCTGGCTCACCGAGCGGCTGCTCGGCGACGGCCACGTCGCACCGCGTTTCCATGCGCATGCGCGGCCGGCCGTGGTCGAGCGCGAAGCGACGCATCGTGCGATCGCGTTCGCGGAACTCGTCGACGTGCCGATCCTGATCGTGCACGTGTCGGGCGCGGAGGCGATCGAGCAGATCCGCTGGGGGCAGTCGCGCGGGCTGCCGATTCTCGCCGAAACGTGCCCGCAATACCTGTATCTGACGGCCGCCGATCTCGGCCATGACGATCACGGTTATGAAGGCGCAAAGTGCGTATGCAGCCCGCCGCCGCGCGATCCGGCGAACCAGCAGGCCGTGTGGAAGGCGCTGAAGCAGGGCGTGTTCTCGGTGTTCTCGTCCGACCATGCGCCGTTCAGCTACGACGATCCGTGCGGCAAGCATCCGGGCGGGCAGGCCGTTTCGTTCGACCATATCCCGAACGGGATTCCGGGGCTCGAGACGCGGCTGCCGCTGCTGTTCGACGGCGTGCGTCACGGGCGGCTGTCGCTGCACCAGTTCGTCGAGCTCACGTCGCTGCGCCCCGCGAAGCTGTACGGGCTGTATCCGCGCAAGGGGACGATCGCGGTCGGCGCCGATGCGGACATCGTCGTGTGGGATCCGGACAAGCGCGTGCGGATCGCGAATGCGTCGCTGCATCATGCGGTCGACTACACGCCCTACGAAGGGATCGAGGTGACGGGCTGGCCGCGTCATTGCCTGTCGCGCGGCGAGCTGCTCGTCGAGGATGGCCGCCTGCTCGCGGCCGAGCCGGGGCGCGGGCAGTTCGTGCCGGCCGGCAAGCCGTGCCTCGATTGACGTCCGTCGATGTGAGCGCCCGTTTCCACGCGGCGGGCGCGGTTCCAGCAGGAGCAAGGATGAGTATTTCCAACGCAATGCGCGGCATCGCGGCCGCAGCGATCGTCGCCGGTTCATGCGGCGGGCCGGCGCTGGCCGCCGGCGGCGCGCCGCAGGACATGCCGAGCGTCGTACCCGAATCGGCCGGCGTCGATTCGGCGCCGCTCGTGCGGCTGTCCGAATGGCTGCGCCGCGACCGGATGGACGTGCGCAGCCTCGTCGTCGTGAAGGACGGCAAGATCGTGTTCGAGCGCTACGGCGACGGCCTCACGCGCGATCACAACTACGAGCTGTATTCGGTGACGAAGACGATCACCGCGCTGCTCGCCGGCATCCTCGACGGCGAGGGCAAGCTCGGCCCGTCGACGAAGGTCACGCCGCTGATCGCGGCCGCGCGGCCCGATCTCGCGAGCGAACTCGCGGACAAGCGGGACATCGAGCTGCGCCACCTGATGTCGATGTCGAGCGGGCTGCGCTACACGACGCGCGAAGGCACCGATCCGCTGTACTACGAAGCACCCGACCGGCTGAAAGTCGCGGTGACGAGCCGCGCGGCGCAGCCGCCCGGCACGCAGTTCGACTACATCGACGTGAACCCGGTGCTGGTCGGCACGGCCGTGTCGATCGCCGCGCGCGAGCGCGAGGACGCGTTCGCGCGCTCGCGGCTGTTCGAGCCGCTCGGCTTCGCGCACTACCGCTGGAGTGGCGCCGACGGCACCGGCGCGGTGGCGGGCGGCTGGGGCCTGCGGCTGCGTGCGGTCGACATGGCCAAGATCGGCATGCTGCTGCTCGACAACGGCCGCTGGAACGGCAAGCAGATCGTGCCGGCCGGCTGGGTCCGGCAGATGACGACGCCGTCGCCGGCCGCGGCCGATTACGGCTACTACTGCTGGATCAGTCACGTCGTCGAACACGGCACGCCGGAATTCGGCGCAATGGGCTTCAAGGGGCAGTTCATCACGGTGCTGCCCGCGCAGCGTGCGGTCGTCGTCATGACGAGCCTGCTGCCGACCGACGGCGGCTTGCGCGACGCAACCTATCTGAACCTGTATCGACGGATGGTGAACGACTACATCCTGCCCGCGCTGACGCCCGCGCAGCCGCCGGTCGAGCGCGCGGAAACGACGCAGGCGCTGCGCGACGAGCTGGCGCGCAGCCGCGAGACGAAGGGCGTGCCCGGCACGGCCGCCGCATTCAACGATGCGCCGGAGATTTGACAAGGATGACGAACATGATCGCCAATCCGGACGCATGGCCCGATTCGCGGCGGCCCGCATCGCGTGCCGCGCCTTTCATGCGCCGGCTGCTCGCGCGGCTTGCGACGCTGCTGATCGGCAGCGGTGCGCTCGCGCCGGTGCCGACGATGTCGGCGGCGCATGCGGCCGATGCACTGCCGCCGCTGCATGAAACCGGTATCGAAGCCGCTGCGCCGGAGGACGCCGGCGTCGATTCGCGCAAGCTCGTCGAGCTGTCGCGCTGGATCCGCGAGCAGAAGCTCGATGTCTACAGCCTGCTCGTCGTGAAGGACGGCAAGCTGATCTTCGAGCGCTACGGTGCGAACGCGTCGCGCGATTCGACCTACGAGCTGTACTCGGTGACGAAGGCCGTGACGTCGCTCGTCGCGGGCATCCTGGTCGATCAGGGCGCCGTGCATCTCGACGAGCCGGTGGCCGCGCGGCTCGCCGCGTGGCGCCCCGACCTCGGCGGCGCGCTCGCGGACAAGCGAGGCATCGAGCTGAAGCACGTGCTGTCGATGTCGAGCGGACTGCATTACGACTTCAGCCCGAAGGACGATCCGATCTACTACACCGCGCCCGACCGGCTGAAGCTTGCTGTCTCGGCCGCGCCGAAGGTCGCGCCCGGCACCGCGTTCGAATACACCGACGTGAACCCGATCCTCGCGTCGGCGATGTTGAGCGCGGCGGCCGGCGAACCCGTCGAGCGTTATGCGCAGGCGCGTCTGTTCGCCCCGCTCGACATGAAGCGCGCGACATGGGAGCGCGCGGATCGCACGGGGCTCGTGTCGGCCGGCTGGGGGCTGCGGCTGCGCGCGGTCGACATGGCGAAGATCGGCATGCTCGTGCTCGACGGTGGGCGCTGGCAGGGGCGGCAGGTGGTGCCGCAGGCGTGGATCGCGCAGATGACGTCGCCGCGTGTGTCGGCGCATTTCGGCTACTACTGGTGGATCAACAACATCGTCGAGAGCGAGCCCGAATTCGACGCGATGGGCTTCAAGGGGCAATTCATCACGGTGCTGCCGAAGCGCAACACGGTGATCGTGATGACGGGCGTGCTGCCGATTGACGGTGGCCTGCGCGATGCGGAGAACGTGAAGCTGTTCCGCCGGATGGTGAACGGCTACATCCTGCCGGCGCTCGATGGCGGGCGGGCGTCGGGGCCGGGCTCGGGCAGCGCCGATACGCGTGCGGCGCTGCGCGACGAGCTTGAAGTGAGTGCGCGCTCCGCAGGCGTGCCCGGCACGCAGGTCGATCCGACGGATCTGCCGAAGTAGCCATGGCGATACGTGTGAGGCGCAGCGTATGAAGCCGGAAGCGAGTGCGCGCGCCGACTGATCTGCGGAAGTCGCGCCGGGTGTGCGTCCGGCCGCGCCGTTGTGGGCGGGCCGGACGCGCGGTGCATCACGTCACGCCAGTTCGCCCAGGCACGCGTCGAATTGCGTGACGAGCCGGTCGACATCGTCGGCCGTCGTCTGCGGACACACGAGCATCATGTTGTGGAACGGCGTGATCAGCACGCCGCGATTCAGCAGGTACAGGTGCACGATGTGCTCGAGCTCGCTGTCGAGTTGCGCGCCGGCGATCGTGCCGTTGCGCGGCGGCACGGGTGCGAACTGGAACTCGGTGCGCGCGCCGATACGCGTCACGCACCACGGCAACCCGTGTTTCGCGATCGCCTGTTCGAGCCCCGTCGCCAGCTGCGCGGCGAGTTCGAACATGTGCGCATACGCGGCGTCGGTCGCGACTTCGGCGAGCGTCGCGCGCATCGCATGCATCGCGAGCATGTTCGCGGTGAGCGTCGTGCCGATGCCCGAATGGCCGGGCGGCGCGTTCAGCTTCGCCTGCTTCGCGCGTTCCGCGAATTCGGCGCTGAACCCGTACACCGCGCACGGCACGCCGCCCGCGATCGGTTTGCCGACCACCAGCATGTCCGCGTCGAGATCGTGCGCGACCGCGTAGCCGCCCGGGCCGCTGCTGATCGTGTGCGTCTCGTCGATCACGAGCAGCGAGCCGTAGCGGCGCGTCAGTTCGCGCGCGGCCGCCCAGAAGCCCGGGTCGGGCAGCACCATCCCGATGTTCGTCATCGCGGGCTCGGCGAGCACGCACGCCACGTCGCCATCCTTCAATGCGGCTTCGAGCGCGGCCAGGTCGTTGAATTCGACGACGCGCGTGTTCGCGAGCAGGTCGTAGGATTGCCCGAGCAGGCTGTCGCGCTGCACCGGGCGGCCGTCGACGAGATCGACGAATACGTCGTCGACCGTGCCGTGATAACAGCCGTTGAACACGACGATCGTGTTGCGGCCGGTGGCCGCGCGCGCCCAGCGCAGCACGAAGCGGTTCGCGTCGCTCGCGCTCAATGCGAATTGCCAGACCGGCAGCTTGAAGCGGCGTGCGAGTTCGCGCGATACCCATGCGGCGTCTTCGCTCGGCAGCATCGTCGTATAACCGCGCGTAGCCTGTTCGACGAGCGCGCGGGCGACCGGTTCGGGCGCATGGCCGAACATCGCGCCCGTATCGCCGAGGCAGAAATCCACGTAGCGATGGCCGTCGACGTCGGTGAACGTCGCGCCGCGCGCCTCCTTCACATACAGCGAGAACGGCGTCGACCAGTCCTGCATCCAGTGCAACGGCACGCCGAACAGCAAGTGCTCGGACGCTTCCGCGGACAGGGCGCGGGAGACCGGCATGGCTTCGGTGAACGCTTGGCGCTCGCGATCGAACAGCGCGCGGGCGCGGATGAGGTCGACTCCGTGGCAGGAAGGCAAAGGCAGCTCCTGGGCTGTGAAGAAGGAGAAACGATAGCGCGGCCGGCAGGGGGCTGAACAGAGGCGGAATTACCGAGGCGGGTTGGGGGCGGGCGGAAATTGGTGCGATCGACTCCCGTGTCCTATTTGATTCCGAGATGGCATTGGTGAATGGAATCCTGAAAGAACCGTGCAGGTTTCCATGGATTTTTAGTGGACGTTCCGTGACCTATCGTTATTGCATGCCGTGACGAGAGGAGCGCGTCGGAGCCTGATGCGTAAAGGCTGGCGATCGTATCCTGGCGGCGTACGAGATGGCATCCGCCGACTCGGCGCGTTCGCGTATGCGGCTGGGTATATCGAATTCCACGGGGATATTGCCGGCTAATTTTGGGATAAAAGAATCCCGGATTTTCCTGCGATGACGGAATCAGGTGCCCGAACGACAACCATCCGGAAAACGGAGCACTCCAATGAAGATCGGAACACATCTCACCGCACTCGTCGTATGCGGCGCATTGGCCGGCATTGCCCACGCCGGCCCGACGTCGCCGCAAGCCGTCGTCAAGCGGATCACGTTGACCGCGCACATTGGTGACAGCCTGTTCGTTTCAAGCCCGGACAACGCCGCATACGACGTGGTCGAACTGACCGCGACGGATCGCGACCAGCGGGCCCTCGGCGCAACGCTGCCGATCCGCGTACGGACGACGAATCCCGACATCAACGTCACATTGCTGCAGCCGCTAAGGCTGTCGAATGGCCGCGACGACCTGACCGACGCGAAGGTCGTGCTGGCGGGCAGCGCGGCCGACGCCGAAATTACTGCCGACGCCGCTCGCGTGCTCACGCTGGGAAAGCGTGGGCACGACGGCTTCGACGGTTATGACGAAACCCGTCGGGTGAAGGTCAGCGCGCAAGTACGGGTTGCCGGCGACGCGGCGCCAGCCAATGGACGTTACCGTGGCGACATGGTGCTGATCTTCGAGCCGGCCGCCTCCGCAGGGCGCGAGCCGGCGACGGGAACGATCGCGGCGACGGGTGAGTGAGCAATCGATCCGGTGGGCATCGCTTGGCGCGCGTTTTTCAATAAAAGTTTTTGCGCATAAATATTCACAATATCTCGTCGGGGAGGCGCCGCCAGTAGTCGGCGCCGACGAACGAGACGATCGCCGGGCAGGCATGCCGGCATGCGCATGGGCGAGAAGGGGCGAGCGTTTGCGTCCGGGCGCGGCCGGCAAACGCGATCGCCAGACCGGACGCGTCAAGCCAGCGTCTTGACCATGTGGTGTTCGTCGTAGAACCGCCCGTCGACGAACAGTGAGCGCGGTTCCGTGCCGAACCGGACGAACCCCTGCGACGCATACAGCCGCTCCGCGTTGGCATTGACCTCGTTCACGCACAGCATCAGTTGCTTGCAGCCCCACGCCTGCGCGGCATGTGCGGTCGCGCTTTCGAGCAGCGTCTGCGCGATGCCCTGCCCGCGATAGGCGGGATCGACGAACACGCCCCAGATCGTCGCCTTGTGCGCGATCTTCGCACGCGCGTCGCGGCGCACGCCGGTGATGCCGACGAGCGTATCGCCGTCGAATGCGCCGAACACGGCACGTTCGTGGGTCGGCGTGATGCGTATCGCGAATTCGTCGACCGGCACCTGCGATTCTTCGTCGGGCGTCGGCAGGAAAGATGTGGGCGCGGTGTCGACCGCACGCAGGCGAACGGTCTGGAAACGGGCGGCGTCGGCCGCGTCGAGCAGGCGAGTCGTGATCGTCATCGAGGGGATTCCGGTTGAGGGGCGTGCATGCCGGCGCGGGCCGCTATGGCCGCTATGACCGATAGGGCCACGGAATGCATCGTACTAATCCTAATAGGAATCCGGATCGCGCGTGTCGGCGTTCCGCGTTCCGCGTATCGCTCGCCGTGGCCGCGCCGTTGCCTTCAGATCGCGTCGCGCGGCCGCCGCGCGTCGCCGTCGACGCAGCACGCGAGCACCTCGGCATCGGTGTCGCCGAGGCTCAGGTACACGTGCCCGACAGCGCTGTCGAAGTACAGGCTGTCGCCGGCGCCGAGCCGGTACGCTTGGCCGTTCTCGAAGCGCAGTTCCAGCTCGCCGCTCAGCACGAACACGAACTCCTCGCCGCTGTGCCGGATGTAGTCCGCGAAGTCCGACAGCTTGCGCGCATGGATCCGCCCGCGCACGGGCACCATCCGCTTGCCGGTCAGGTCGTTCGCGAGCATCCCGTACGCATAGTTCGGCGTGTCGTAGACCATCTGCTGGCCGGCCGGCGTGAACGACGGCGTCATCGCGCCGGCGGGCGCGGGCCGGCCGAACATCGTGTCGAAGTCGAGCGCGAGCGCATGCGTGAGCGCCGCGAACTTGTCGTAGGTGAGCGCAATGTCGCCGCGCTCGGCCTTCGAAATCGTCGACACCGCGATACCGGAACGCTCGGACAGTTGCGCGAGCGTCAGGCCGCGTGACTTGCGCGCGTCGCGCAGCCGCGCGCCGACTGTCTGGTGGTCGAGTTGCGGCGCGGTGTCGGCGGGTGGCGGAACGGGAGCGGTGGATTTGGGCATGCGGATACAGGGTGCGACGTGAATACGGGTTTTGTCGTATACGAGAATAAATTTTCTCGTATATGATAATTTTCGTCGAAAGCGCCGACGGTCGGCGTGACGGCCACTCTAGCATCGGACGACGCGAAACTCGCGCGGCCGGTGCGGCCGGCTCGAACGACGGGTGCGCGACACGTGTACGAATCGTGTCCGAATCGGCACAGCTCGCCCGTGCGGCTGCGCCCCGATCCTGCGCACGCCAGCGGTCTTTCCCAGTCATTTTTCCGGCCGGTCGCGGCCGGGCCCGTGAAGGTGCAATCCATGTCCAGTGAAATCAAACGTCTGCAGACCGGCGCACGCATGAGCCAGGTCGTGATCGCGAACGGCATCGTCCATCTGGCCGGCCAGGTGCCCGATACGGCCGGCGCGCCGATCGCCGTGCAGGCGACCGAAATCCTCACGCGCATCGACGCGCTGCTCGCGTCGGCCGGCGTCGACAAGACGCGCGTGCTCACGGCCAACGTGTGGCTCAGCGACGCCGCGCATTTCGACGCGTTCAACGCGGTGTGGGACGCCTGGGTGCCGGCCGGCCACGCGCCGACCCGCGCGTGCGTGCAGGCGTTGCTGATGAAGCCCGGTCTCGACGTCGAGATCGCCGTGACCGCGCTCGCCTGACGCCGGCGCCGCCCGCCCGAGGAGCCTCCCGATGACCTACGACACGCTCGTCCTGGGCGGCGGCATGATCGGCGTATCCGTCGCCGTCCATCTGCAGCAGCGCGGCCTGTCGGTCGCGCTCGTCGACCGCAAGGCGCCCGGCAACGAGACGTCGCTCGGCAACGCCGGGCTGATCCAGCGCGAAGGCGTGTACCCGTATGCGTTTCCGCGCGGCTTCGGCACGCTGCTGAAATACGCGTGCAACCGCTCGCCCGACGTTCGCTATCACGTCGGCGCGCTGCCGAAGCTGATCCCGTTCCTGTACCGCTACTGGCGCAATTCGCATCCGGCGCGCCATGCGGAGATCGCGCGCGCTTATGCGCCGCTGATCGAACATTGCGTGACCGAGCATCGCGCGCTGATCGAAGCGTCCGGCGCCGGCGCACTGCTGCGCGAAGGCGGCTGGCTGAAGGTGTTCCGCACGGCCGCGACGCGCGATGCCGAGACGCGCGACGCCGAGCGCTGGCATGCCGAATACGGCGTGACCTTCGATGCGCTCGATGCGGCCGCGCTGCGCGACGCGGAACCGAACCTGAGCCGCGCGCTGATCGGCGCACTGCGTTACACGGGCTCCGATTCGATCAGCGATCCGAATGCACTCGTCACCGCCTATGCGCGCCGCTTCGAGCAACTCGGCGGCCGCATCCTGACCGGCGACGCGCTGACGCTGTCGGCCGCGAACGGCTGGCGCGTCGATACCGCGCAAGGCCCGGTCGACGCGCGCGCGGCGGTCGTCGCGCTCGGGCCCTGGTCGGACCTGCTGTGCGAGCGGCTCGGCTACACGCTGCCGCTCGCGGTCAAGCGCGGCTATCACATGCACTACGCGCCGCAGCCGGGCGCGCGGCTGAACCGGCCCGTGCTCGACGCCGACAGCGGCTTCCTGATCACGCCGATGACGCGCGGCATCCGCTTGACGACCGGCGTCGAGCTCGGCCATCGCGATACGCCGCCGACGCCGTCCCAGCTTGCCGCCGTCGAACCGGTCGCGCGCGAGCTGTTTCCGCTCGGCGCGCGCGTCGACGGCACGCCGTGGCTCGGCCGCCGGCCCTGCACGCCCGACATGCTGCCCGTGATCGGCGCGGCGCCGCGCCACCGCGATCTGTGGTTCGCGTTCGGGCACGCGCATCACGGCTTCACGCTCGGCCCCGTGACCGGCCGGCTGATCGCCGACCTGATGACCGGCACGCAGCCGTTCGTCGATCCGGCGCCGTTTCGCGTCGAACGTTTTCTGCACGGGCGCTGAACCGGCGTCCGTGCGCTGCAGCGGGGCGGCCGGCACACGACGCCGGCCGCTCCGTCCAGCGGCCGGCCCATCCGGCTTGCCGCGACGATCAACGACTGGAGACGACATGCAACAGCACACGATGCGGCGCGAGCTCGGCGCGCGCCAGATTTCGTTCATGGCCCTCGGCATGGCCATCGGCGTCGGCCTGTTCCTGGGCTCGGCGTCCGCGATCAAGGCAGCCGGGCCCGGCGCGCTCGTCGCGTACCTGATCGGCGGCGCGATGATCTTCCTGATCATGCGCGCGCTCGGCGAGATGGCCGTGCACCGGCCGGTATCCGGCTCGTTCGGCGCGTATGCGTTCGAATACCTCGGGCCGTACGCCGGTTACGTGGTCGGCTGGAGCTACTGGCTGCTGATGGTCGGTGTCGGCGTCGCGGAGACGACCGCCATCGGCATCTACATGGGCTTCTGGTTTCCGGAGGTGCCGCAGTGGCTGTGGGTCGTGGCGGCGATCGCCGCGATCTCGGCGTTCAACCTGCTCAACGTGAAGGTGTACGGCGAGCTGGAGTTCTGGTTCGCGATCGTGAAGGTCGTGACGATCGTGCTGATGATCGCGGGCGGCGCGCTGATCGTGTTCACGGGGATCGGCCATCACGGCGAGCCGGTCGGTCTGTCGAACCTGTGGCGGCACGGCGGCGTGTTTCCGCACGGCGTGCTCGGGGTCGTGAGCGCGCTGCCGATCGTCGCGTATTCGTTCGCGGGCGTCGAGATGATCGGCCTCACGGCCGGCGAGGCGCGCGAGCCGCAGAAGATGATCCCGCGCGCGATCAACTCGGTGCTGTGGCGCATCCTGATCTTCTACGTCGGCGCGCTGTTCATCATCATGGCGCTGTATCCGTGGCACGAGCTCGGCGAGCACGGCAGCCCGTTCGTGACGACGTTCGAATCGCTCGGGCTGCGGCAGGCGGCCGGCATCGTCAACTTCGTGGTCGTGACGGCCGCGCTGTCGAGTTTCAACTGCATCGTGTTCAGCGGCGCGCGCATGCTGTCGAGCATGGCCGGCAACGGCCTCGCGCCCGCGTCGTTCGCGGCGCTGAGCGCCAGCGGGTCGCCGTCGCGCGCGGTGCGGGCGACCGTGCTGTTCATGTCGGTCGGCGTGGTGCTGAACTACGTGATGCCCGCGCGCGTGTTCGGCTGGCTGATGTCGTTCCTGTCGTTCGACGTGGCCGTGATCTGGGCAATGATCGTGCTGACGCACATGCGGTTCCGGCGCGTGCTGGCCGCGCGCGGCGAGACGGTCGCGTTCCGCCTGCCGTACGCACCGGTCACGTCGTGGATCTGTCTCGTGTTCGTCGCGTTCGTGTTCGTGATGCTCGGCGTCGATCCGTCGACGCGCGGGTCGCTGTATGCAGGTGCGGCGGTGATGGTGGTGATGACGATCGTCTACCGGCGCTCGCGGCATCTGCAGGCGGCCGCGCGGTCGACGCGGGTCGGGCTCGGGGTCGAGCGGGTGTGACGGCCAGTCGCGCGGGCGCGGATGTCGGAGTGCGAGTGGTGGCGCGGTCGTGCGCCGGGTGCGCTGAAGGCGGATGCCGGCGCGTGCGTCATGTGCGCCGCGCCGGCACGAAGGATGAGGATGGGGTGAAGCAGGTACGCCGTCGCGCCGAACCGGCCCCGACGTCAAACGCGCGACGATGCGCCCGATCAGGTCAGGCGCACCGCATCCGAATCAATACCGCGCCAGCTGGTTGCCGTTGATCTGCACGCGATCGCCCGGCCGGAGGTTGCCCGGCGATTGCACGTCGAACGAGCGCATCGTGCCGTCGCTGACCTGCACGTCGATCCGGTAGCTGCTCGGGCCTTGCGCGGCCCCCATCTGCTGGCCGATCTGGTTGCCGGCCACCGCGCCGCCGAGCGCACCGATCACGGTCGCCGCATCGCGGCCGTGACCGCGGCCGAACTGGTTGCCCACCAGGCCGCCGACCAGCGCACCGACGACGGTGCCGGCCACGCCCGACGGGCCGACCGAACCGTTGACCGGCTGGATGTTCGAGACCGTGCCGTACTGCGTGCCGTAGCCGTTGCCGTATTGCTGCTGATTGCCGTACTGGTCATATGGCTGCGACCCGTATTGCTGCGGGTTGCCGTACTGGTCGTACGGTTGCGGCGCCTGGTTCGGATACGGCTGTTGCTGCTGCACGTAGCCCGGTTGCGAATACGCGGGCTGCGCGTAGCCGGGCGTCGCGTATTGCTGTTGCTGCGGATACCCCGGCTGCGCGCCGTAGTAACCCGGCGCGACGCAGGCGGTCAGCGGAAGCGCCGCGACGGCGACGAGCGAGGCGAACAGAACGGTCTTCGTGGAAGGCATGCGCATCATGATGATTCCTGCATCGGCAACGGGTTCGCCGACGAATGCCAGGACGGGTGGCGAACTCGGCGTGAGTATAAGGAATGGCGGGTGGCGCGTCCGGTGCGGCCGGGTAACAACGTGTAAAGTCTGTTGCCGCGTAAATCGCCGCCGGGGCGGGGCGATCGCGCAATGCCCGGCGAGGGCGGCGGCGCCCGTTCGGCAACTGCGATGACGCGGATCGACAGCGGTCCGGCGGCCCGTCCTGCGAGGCAGTCGGCCCCTCGATGCCGGCGCGCGAAACGTCGGCTTCGGCGACGTCACCCGACGGGCCGTCGGCATGCGGCCGTCGCCGACGAGATCGGACCCCGCAGCCGCACGTGGCTGGCGCGGCGTTTGCGCTGCGCATCGCGAAATCGAATGCGCGGCATCGCGACATTTAATTGGCCTCTGCCGGCGCCGTCCGATATCGTGGCCGGATTCCTTGCCAACGGTCGCGCCGGGCCGGCTGCGGTGCCTTCCCCTGTCCGCGCCGGTGACGTGCCGCGACCGCCCCACATTCCGAGCCATGACCGATCGTATCTTCATCAACGCCGTCGATGCCGGCGGCCAGCCCATCGACCTCGTCGTCCGTGACGGCCGCTTTGCCGCGATCGGCGCCGATCGTGCGGCCGCGCCCGGCGCGGAAACGATCGACCTCGACGGCCGCGTCGTGCTGCCCGGTTTCGTCGATGGTCATATCCACCTCGACAAGAGCTTCGTCGGCGATCGCTGGGTGCCGCACGAAACGGTCGGCACGCTGCGCGAGCGGCTCGCGGTCGAGAAGCGCCAGCTCGCGGCCGCGCCGCCGATCGTCGAGCGCGCGAATGCGCTGATCGCGCAGGCCGCCGCGTTCGGCACCGTCGCGATGCGCAGCCACGTCGACGTCGATGCGACGACGGGCCTGTCGAACCTGCAGGCCGTGATGGCCGCGCGCGAGCAATGGCGCGGCATCGTCGACATCGAACTCGTCGCGTTCCCGCAGGCCGGCGTCGTCACGTGCCCCGGCACCGCGGAGATCCTCGACGCAGCGGTGCGCGAGGGCGCGGACGTGGTCGGCGGGATCGACCCGACGACACTCGACGGCGACGCGGACGGCCAGCTCGACATCGTGTTCGGCATCGCCGAGAAGCGCGGCGCGAAGATCGACATCCACCTGCACGAGCCGGGCGAGACGGGCATCGCGCAACTGCTGCGGATCGCGGCGCGCACGCGCGCGGCGGGGCTCGGCGGGCGCGTGAACGTGAGCCATGCGTACGCGCTCGGCCAGGTGAGCGACGACGACGTGCGGCGCACCGCGGCGGCACTGGCCGAAGCCGGCGTGTCGATCCTGACGAATGCGCCGGGCGACTGCGCGTTTCCGCCGGTACAGCCGCTGCGCGACGCGGGCGTGCAGGTGATCGCGGGCAACGACAACATCCGCGACGCATGGTGGCCGTACGGCAACGGCGACATGCTGCAGCGCGCGATGATGGTCGGCTATCGGTCGGGCTTCTACACCGACGAAGCGCTCGGCATCGCGCTGGACATGGCGACGCATGCCGGCGCGCGCATGATCGGCAAGGAGAACTATGGAATCGCTGTCGGCTGCGACGCGACGTTCGTCGCGGTGCGTGCGCCGAATGCGGCGGCGGCCGTCGCGGGCGTGCCGGCCGAGCGCTGGGTGTTCCGCCGCGGCGAAAGCGACACGGGCGCGCCGTTCGCCCCTGCGCTGCGCTTCACGCGCTGACCGGCCTGGCCGACCTGAGCGGCGGCACGGCACGCGCCGTGCCCCGTTGCACTGACTGTACCGACCGCACTGACCGCACTGACTGACCACACCGGAACCGACATGACGAACCTGCTGATCCGCAACGTCCGCCCGAGCGCCGACGCCGCGCTCGACATCCTGATCGAAGACGATCGCATCGCGCGCATCGGCCCGTCGCTCGACGCACCCGCCGGCTGCGCGATCGAGGACGGCGCGGGGGCGCTCGCGCTGCCCGGCCTCGTCGAAGGCCATACGCACCTCGACAAGACGCACTGGGGGATGCCGTGGTATCGCAACCAGGTCGGCCCGCGCCTCGTCGACCGGATCGAGAACGAGCGCCACTATCGCGCGACGAGCGGCCACGACGCCGGCGTCGCGTCGCTCGCGCTGGCGCGTGCATTCCTCGCGGCCGGCACGACGCGTATCCGCACGCACGTCGACATCGATACCGAAGCCGGGCTGCGGCATCTGCACGGCGTGCTCGCGACACGCGAGACGCTGCGCGGGCAGGTTGAAATCCAGATCGTCGCGTTTCCTCAATCGGGCGTGCTCAAGCGGCCGGGCACCGACGCACTGCTGTCCGACGCGCTCACCGCCGGCGCCGATCTGCTCGGCGGGCTCGACCCGTGCGCGATCGAAGGCGATCCGGTCGAGGCGGTGGACGTGCTGTTCGCGATCGCCGAACGCCATGGCCGCGGGCTCGACCTCCACCTGCACGAGCGCGGCTCGATGGGCGCGTATTCGCTTGACCTGATCCTGCAGCGCACGGCGGCGCACGGCATGCAGGGCAAGGTGACGATCAGCCACGGGTTCTGTCTGGGCGATATCGCCGAACGCGAGCGCGATGCGCTGCTTGCCCGGATGGCGGCACTCGGCGTCGGGCTCGTCACGACCGCGCCGGCGGCGGTGCCCGTGCCGCCGGTGGCCGCGTGCCGTGCGGCGGGCGTGACGGTCATCGGCGGCAACGACGGCGTGCGCGATACGTGGACGCCGTACGGGTCGCCCGACATGCTCGAACGCGCGATGCTGATCGGCATGCGCAACGATTTCCGCCGCGACGACGCGCTCGAGGTCGCGCTCGACTGCGTGACGCACGGCGCGGCGCGCGGTTGCGGCTTCGACGGTTACGGGCTGCAGCCGGGCAGCCGCGCGGACGTCGTGCTGGTCGACGCGCTGACGTTCGCCGAGGCCGTCGTCGCACGGCCGGTGCGTCGGCTCGTCGTGTCGTCGGGGAAGATCGTGGCGCGTAACGGCGCGCTGGTCTGAGTGAAACCCGGGTGAAGCATCGCCCCGGTATGATCCGGTTTTCAGCCGGATTTCCCGGGAGAAGACGATGCGACGCACGACCGCGGCACGGGCCGCACGATGGATGGCGGCGGCCCTGTTCGCCGTGAGTGCCGCGCATGCGGTGGCGGCCGGGCCGACGGACGCGCGAACGGACGCGCAGCAGGAAGCGAACCGGCGCACGGTGCTCGCGTTCTACGAAAAAGGCCTGAACGAGAAGGATGCCGACGCCGCACTCGCGTATGTCGGCGATCGTTACGTGCAGCACAATCCGAACGCGGCCGACGGCCGCGACGGCTTCCGCCAGTTCGTCGCGTTCCTGCGCGACAGGTATCCGCGGTCGCACAGCGAGATCAAGCGCTCGTTCGTCGACGGCGACTACGTGATCCTGCACGTGCACGCGGTGCGCGAACCCGGCACGCGCGGCAGCGCGATCATGGACATCTTCCGGCTCGAGAACGGCAAGATCGTCGAGCACTGGGACGTCAATCAACCCGTGCCCGAGCAGGCCGCGAACGGTAACACGATGTTCTGACGGGGATCGGGCGCGCGGACGTGCCGACGCGCCCGCGAGCGCGTCGCATCGGCCGTGCCGGCGGCGTCGCGGCGTCCGCCCGCTTGCCGCATCCGGCTTTCTCTTTCCTACTGCTCCTCGTGCTCCAGCATGGCCGCGAGCGCCTTCGTCAGTTCGCTGACCATCGGGTCGGCCGTCGGCCGATGCAGGATCGCGATGTCCATGTGTTCGATCGGCGCGAAACCCTCCTTCGCGGTCAGCACGACGTGTTCGTCCGTCACCACGCGCGCGGGCAGCACGCTGATGCCGAGCCCGTCGGCGACGGCGGCCTGGATGCCGCTCAGGCTCGACGTCGTGAAGCTGATCCGCCAGCGGCGGCCGCGCTCCTCGATCGCCTTGATCATGTCGTCGCGATAGAGCCCGCGCGGCGGAAACACGACGATCGGCACCGGGTCGAGATCGATCGACGGATGCGCGGCGCTGTCGATCCAGCGCAGCTTCTCGGGCCAGCGCACGACGGCCTCGCGGCTGTCGCGGCGCTGCTTGATCAGTACGAGGTCGAGTTCGCCGCGGTCGTATGCGGCGCTGATGTCGCGGCTCAGCCCGCACATCACCTCGAGCTTCACTTGCGGATGCTCGCGCTTGAATGCCGCGAGCGCATGCGTCGTGCGGCCCGCCGCGAAATCGTCGGGCACGCCGAGCCGGATCGTCAGCGCGACCGTCGCACCCGACAGCGCTTCCAGCATCTCGTCGTTCAACGCGAGCATGCGCCGCGCATAGCTGAGCACCGTCACGCCCGCGTCGGTCGGCCGCACGTCGCGCGTGCCGCGGTCGAGCAGGCGATGCCCGGCGATTTCCTCGAGCCGGCGCACCTTCTGGCTGACCGTCGACTGCGTCGAGTGCAGGCGCGCGGACGCCGTCGTGAAGCTGCCGCAGTCGGCGACCATCACGAGCGCGCGCAGCAGGTCGATGTCGAACAGGGGTCTATTCATTTCTGCACTTCTGTGGATTCGAGCATTTCATTTCCAAATGCGTGCGACGACTTTTAACATGGCCGGATGCCGTGGGCAATCGCGGTTTCGCCGGACCCGGCGCGGCGTCGGGTGGCGCCACGGGGGCGCGTGATGCATCGCATCGGCCGTGCTTCGGCGTGCGCGGCAGGCCAGGAGGACACTGGATGTTTTTCAAACGGATCGCAATCGTCGGCTCGTTTGCGTTGACCACGCTCACGTCGGCCGTGGCCGCCGCCGACGGCGGCGCGCTCGAGGGCAGGTTGCGCAGCGCGGCCGACCGGGGCGACGTGGGCGAACTGCGGCTGCTGCTCGAACGCGGCGCGCAGATCGATTCGCGCGACGGGCAGGGGCGCACCGCGCTGCTGATCGCGACACACGGCAATCGCGTCGAGGCGGCGCGCGTGCTGATCGACGCGGGCGCGGACGTCAACGCGAAGGACGCGATCCAGGACAGCCCGTATTTGTATGCCGGTGCGCGCGGTTATCTCGACATCCTGCGGCTGACGCTCGCGCACGGCGCGGACCTGCGCAGCACGAACCGCTATCGCGGCACCGCGCTGATTCCGGCGGCGGAGCGCGGCCATGTGGAGACGGTGCGCACGCTGATCGACGCGGGCGTGAACGTCGACCACGTGAACCGGCTCGGCTGGACTGCGCTGCTGGAGGCGATCATGCTCGGCGACGGCAGCGAGCGTTATGTGCGGATCGTGCAGTTGCTCGTCGACGGGCACGCGAACGTCAATCTGGCGGACTCGAACGGTGTGACGCCGCTGCAGCATGCGCGGCGGCGCGGGTATGCGGCGATCGAGCGGGTGCTGGTGGGGGCGGGGGCGCGGTAACGCTTAGCGGCGGCGTGACTTTTGTTCGGGCGTGCCGCCGGGAAGTTTGCGCAGGAATGCTTCGGCCAGTTCGACGCAATAGTCGAACGACGGCGTGTAGCCGAGTGTCTGGATGTCGTCGAAACGCGACTTGACGAAGGTACGATGCTCGTTGAGCAGACGCAAAAACGTATCGCGATGTCGAACGAGAAATGCCCCTGCTTGCATCAGGCTGTCCGGTTCTCGCTCGATGACCAGACACAAATCGAACAGGTCCCGCGCGGTCGGGCGATCGCCACGGTGCCACATTTTCTTGGCGACGATTTCCGCGGAAGTCTCGACCTTGACGACGTGATCCATCAGCATCCATTCGTCGTAGCCGGGAGACATTAGATTTCGGGAGACTACGAAGTCGATTTCGCCGTCGGGCAGTACCAGTTTCACGAAACCAGCATGTTCTTCGTAGTCCGTCGTGATGTCGGATGCGGCGTCGCTGATGCGGGGATTCACGTACCCGAGATATTGTGGGTCGGGTACAAAGATGTCGACGTCCTTGCTCACGCGATGGCCATGGCGCAGCATGAGAACCGTGCCTCCGCCGAACGTCCAGAACGGATTCGACGTGCCGTGCTTGCGTATCTCGTCAACCAGCGTCACTGCGTGACGAAAAAGGCCTTGCCACGGGCCGTCAGGCAACGCGGATGGTGCGGTCATGCCCATACCTCCCGATACAGGTGAAGATCCTTCGACCATGCCGCGAGGTTTTTCCAGATGGTCCGAAGCGGGGTGCCCGAGCGTTCGGCGGCTTCCTCTGCCGCCTTCACCACGACAGGTAACGGCACCTCGTCGAGGATGACGGAGAACTGTGACTCGTATCCTTCCGGAATGTGTCCAGTGGTCAACGCGTCGGCCAGCAGGCGTTCGGTCAATTCACCCTTGTAGCTGACGTTCGCGCTCACGACGGCCTTGTAGAGGCCGTTATGGGCCTGTCGCGGCAATGCCAGAAGTTCGATGCCGAGCACGCTGAGCAACGGGATCAGCTTGTTGATTCCGAGATCCTTGACTTTGCCGGCTTCGAGCTGGTTGACGGTGAACCGAGACAGCCCGGCGAGCTTGGCAAGCTGGGCCTGCGTGAGATCGAGTTCCGCCCTCCGTCTCGCAACGGCCTGACCGATTTCATAGAGTTGCACGTTGACCTCCCGGCGCAGATTCAATACGCTTGAATGTAAAGTATATCTTACATGTCCGGATGGCTTATTGTCTCTGAGAACGCCTGGGGCGGTATAGGACGCATCGCCAACGCCACTGGATCGGGATCGGGCGATACCTGTATAGACATCGCTATTTCTCGGATATCCGGAAAAACACGCTCTGTTGCTGGTGTGCGTCTCGCAGGGTAAACACCCGAAAACCGCGAAAATCCTCGCCATTCAGGCTTGTTTCGCGCGCGATCTCTGTCGTCTCGCTTCCACCCGGCCTTAAGCCGCCCATCCCGTCTTCCCCCGCTTGCGCTCAAAAATTGAGCGGTCTAGACTGCATCGCAGTTTCATCGAAGTCCCAGTCGTTCGCGCACCGCCCCCCACCGGACGCCGGCGCTTGCGCGCCGCGTCGAGACCATCAAGGACACGCCATGAACCGCACTGCAAAGCTTCTCGTTACCGCGCTGGCGTTCGCGCCGCTCGTGTCGTTCGCGCAGGACACGTCGACGATCCGCTGGGGCATCGACCCCACGTATCCGCCGTTCGAGGCGAAGCAGCCCGACGGCTCGCTCGCCGGCTTCGACATCGACCTGCGCAATGCGATCTGCGAGCAGCTGCGTGCGAAGTGCGTCTGGGTCGAGCAGGGCTTCGACGGGATGATTCCGGCGCTGCGCGCGCGCAAGTTCGACGTGATCATGTCCGCGATGACGGCCACCGACGAGCGGCTCAAGCAGATCGACTTCTCGAACAAGCTGTATGCGTCGCCGGGTGCGCTCGTCGCGCCGGTCGGTTCGAAGCTGCTGCCGACCGCCGCGTCGCTTGCGGGCAAGCGCGTCGGGATCGACCAGGGCACGACGCAGGAGGCGTACGCGAAAGCCGAATGGGCGACCAGGGGCGTGACGATCGTCTCGTACCAGAACCAGGACCAGGTGTACCAGGATCTCGTCAACGGCCGCCTCGACGCGACCTTCCAGGACAAGACGCAGGCCGGCTATTCGTTCCTGAAGACGCCGCGCGGCAAGGGCTATGCGTTCGCGGGCCCCGACGTGACCGACGTGCGGATCACCGGCTACGGCGTCGCGATGGGCGTGCGCAAGGGCGACGACGCGATGAAGAAGCGGCTGAACGACGCGATCGTCGCGATCCGCGCGAACGGTACGTACCAGAAGATCGCCGCGAAATATTTCGACTTCGACATCTACGGTGCGAAGCAGCAGCTGACTTCGGCACCGTGATTCGGTGACTCCGCAATTCATTCAATCGACAGGCACACCATGACGAGTATCGAGGAGCGCGTCGCGCAAGCCGTGACGCCCGAACTGATCGCCGCGTTCCGCGAGGAAGGTGCGGTCTGCATCAAGGGCATCTTCTCGCCCGACGAAGTCGCCGCGCTGCGCGCCGGCATCGACGCGAATCTCGCGCAGCCGAGCCCGCGCGCGAAAGTCGCAAGCCGGCCCGACGATCCGGGCTGGTTCTTCGAGGATTTCTGCAACTGGCAGCACAACGACGCGTATCGCGACTTCATCGTGCGCTCGCCCGCGCCGTCGGTGGCCGCCGCGCTGATGGGCACGGAGAACGTGCGGCTCCATCATGACCACCTGCTCGTGAAGGAGCCCGGCACGCGGCAGCGCACGCCGTGGCACCAGGACCAGCCGTACTACAACATCGAGGGCGACGACAACGTCAGCATGTGGATTCCGGTCGATCCGGTGCCGCTCGAATCGACGCTGGAATTCGTCGCGGGCTCGCATCGCGGGCCGTGGCTGATGCCGCGCACGTTCATGGACAAGGAAGCGAAGTGGTTTCCGGAAGGCAGCCTCGCGGACCTGCCCGACATCGAAGGCGACCGCGCGGCCTTCCCGATCCGCCATTGGGCGCTCGAGCCCGGCGACATGGTGTGCTTCCGGATGCTCACGCTGCACGCGTCGGGCGGTACGCAGAACCGTCGGCGCGCGTTCTCGATCCGCTTCGTCGGCGACGATATTCGTCACGCGCCGCGCCGCTGGAAGACGTCGCCCGATTTCCCCGGGCTCGCGGAGCAACTGCCCGATGGCGCGCCGCTCGACCACCCGCTGTTTCCGGTCGTGTGGTCGCGTGGCGCGGGGCAGGCCGGCGCGCTCTGACGCCGGCGGGCGGGCATGAACGACGCGGCGGCCGTTTTTTGACGAAACGGCCGCCGCGCGCTTTAGTGCGGGCCGGTGTTTGACGAAGGGTGCGTGACGAAGGATCAGGTCGGGTGGCGCCCGGCGCCCGGCTTGAAGCGCGAGCCGAGCCGGTAGCGGTTGCCCGGATGCAGGAAGTGCACGAACGTGACGGGCAACCCGTTCGTCCAGGTGCGGCGTGTGAGCGTGAGGCACGGCTCGTCGGCGCGCATGTCGAGCAGCCGCGCCTGTTCGCCGGTCGGCAGCGACGCATCGACCACGTGCTCGATTTCCAGTTCGTAGTGCGACACGTTGTTGTACAGGTACTCGGACGGCGGTTCGACCTGGAAATCCTGGTCGATGAAACCGGGCGCGGCGGCCGGGTTCACGTAGCGATCCTCGAGCTGGATCGGGCGGCCGTTTTCCTCGTGCACGCACACCACGTGAAAAACCGGCGTATTGACCGGTAGGCCGAACGCGGCCGCGACGTCGAACGACGCGGGCTCGCTCGACTGGCTCAGCACGCGGCAGCGGTATTCGTGCCCGCGCGCGCGGATTTCGTCGCGGATGTGCGCGATCATCAGCAGGTTCGACTGCGGCTTCACCTCGGCGACGAACGTGCCGACGCCCGCGATGCGCTTCAGCACGCCTTCCTCGGTCAGCTCGCGCAGCGCGCGGTTGACCGTCATGCGTGCGACGCCGAACTGCGCGGCGAGATCGAGCTCGGACGGAATGCGGTCGCCGGGGCGCCAGTCGCCCGAGTCGACGTTCTGTCGAACGAGCGTCTTGATCTGCTGGAACGGTGCGGTGGCCTTCGTGACCATCGGGGGATCCTTGCGCGAAGAGGTGGCGAGGCTAGTCGTCGTGACTGACGATGACCAGGATCTCCGCCTGCGCGGCGCCGAGGCTGCGCGTGCGGTGCGGGATGAGTGCGTTGAAATAGACTGAATCGCCGGTCTTGAGTTGCACCGTCTCGTTCGGGAATTCGATTTCGACGCGCCCCTTGTGCACGAACAGGAATTCCTCGCCTTCGTGCTCGCGGAACGTCGATGCGACGAATTCGTGCGGCGGATGCACGACGAACGGCAGCATCTTCTTCGGCGCGACGCCGGCCGCGATGCTCTCGAAGCGGTGTGCGTGGCTGTCGGCCGCCGCGCCCATCGCCGTGCGCTCGCCGGCGCGCGTGACCGTGATCAG
Source organism: Burkholderia sp. COPS (assembly GCF_019425585.1). Lineage (NCBI taxonomy): Bacteria > Pseudomonadati > Pseudomonadota > Betaproteobacteria > Burkholderiales > Burkholderiaceae > Burkholderia > Burkholderia sp. COPS. The sequence goes on from NZ_WIXR01000009.1 coordinate 434,106, forward strand.
CTCGCGGTTGCGGCTTTCCGAGAACAGCTGTTCGACATCGACATTCAGTGCCTTCGACAGCTTCAGCGCGACCGCGATCGACGGCACGCTCAGGCCGCGCTCGACTTTCGACAGGTAGCTCTTGGTGAGGCCCGTCTCGTCGGCCAGCACATCGAGCGTCCAGCCCTTCTGTTTTCTGAGCAGCTTCAGGCGAATCGTCATGGGGCGCCAGGTGTCCTTCGAAAAACCGATTGTAACGCATGACACAAAGTGTCCTGTGGTGTATCGTGTGTCACGTGTTCCCGGGAAAGCGGCGCGGACGGCGCGACCGACCCGGTCCATTCAGGAGGTGAACATGGCGGAAACGCTGAATCTGACGAAGGAGGCGCTGATCGCACTGGCGGAGCGGCGTCTCGACAACGAGGTGGGCGACAGCGGCTGGTCCGCGCGGCAGAAGCTCGCGCTCACGTGCCGGATCCTGTTCGATGCCGGCCACGATTCCGGCCTGGCCGGGCAGATCACCTGCCGCGCGGGCGACGCCGGCACGTACTACACGCAGCGGCTCGGGCTCGGTTTCGACGAGATCTCGGCCGCGAACCTGCTGCGCGTGAACGAGGATCTCGACGTCGTCGACGGCGAAGGCATCCCGAATCCGGCCAACCGGTTCCATACGTGGATCTATCGCGAGCGCCCGGACGTGAACTGCATCATCCATACGCATCCGGCGCATGTCGCGGCGCTGTCGATGCTCGAGCAGCCGCTCGTCGTGTCGCACATGGATACCTGCCCGCTGTACGACGATTGCGCGTTCCTGAAGGACTGGCCCGGCGTGCCGGTCGGCAACGAGGAGGGCGAGATCATCTCGAAGGCGCTCGGCAGCAAGCGCGCGATCCTGCTGTCGCATCACGGCCAGCTCGTGGTCGGCAAGACGATCGAGGAAGCGTGCATCCTCGCGCTGCTGATCGAGCGGGCCGCGAAGCTGCAACTGCTCGCGATGGCGGCCGGCGAGATCAGGCCGGTGCCGCCGGCGCTGGCGCGCGAAGCGCACGACTGGATTTCGAAGCCGAAGCGCGACGCGGTGACCTTCGACTACTACGCGCGCAGGGCATTGCGCACGCATCGGGACTGCGTCGCGTGAGCGGGCGATTCGCCGCCGCCGCGCCCGACCATCACTGAGGATTACTATCGTGTCCATCCTGCTGAAAGGCATCATTGCCTACCCGGTTACACCGTTCTCCGCCGACGGCGGCGTCGACCTCACGGCGCTCGACGCGCTGATCGAGCGCCTGATTGCCGACGGCGTCCACGCGATCGCGCCACTGGGCAGTACCGGCGAGAGCGCGTACCTGTCCGACGCCGAATGGGAGGCGGTCGCCACCGCGTCGATCCGCGCGGTGCGCCGGCGCGTGCCGACCGTCGTCGGTATTTCCGATCTCGCCACGGCGGGCGCGGTGCGCCGCGCGCGCTTCGCCGAGCAGGCCGGCGCCGATGCGGTGATGGTGCTGCCGGTGTCGTACTGGAAGCTCGGTCACGACGAGATCGTCGCGCACTATCGCGCGATCGGCGCTGCCATCGGCATCCCGATCATGCTGTACAACAACCCCGCGACGAGCGGCGTCGACATGTCGCCCGACCTGATCGCGACGATCTGCCGGACCGTCGACAACGTGACGATGGTGAAGGAGAGCACGGGCGACATCGGGCGGATGCACCGTCTCGCGCAACTGAGCGACGGCGCGATTCCGTTCTACAACGGCAGCAACCCGATGGCGCTTGCCGCGCTCGCGGCCGGCGCGGCCGGATGGTGCACGGCCGCGCCGAACCTGAATGCGGCGTTGCCGCTGGCGCTGTTCGACGCGATGCGCGCGGGCGATCTGGCACGCGCCCGGGCGGTTTTTCAGGCGCAGCTGCCGCTGCTGCAGTTCATCGTCAACGGTGGCTTGCCGGTGACCGTGAAGGCCGGGCTGCGCCTGTGCGGCTTCGATGCCGGCGAACCGAGGAAACCGCTGATGCCGCTCGGCGACGCGCGTACACGCGAACTCGAACGCCTGCTGGCGGCATTGCCTGACGGTGTGACGACATGAGCGACGCGGCACGGCCGGCGATCTCGGCCGTTATCGGCGCGGTGCGGATCGGCGCGAGCCGGCCGCTGGCGGGCACGCCGCACGCCAGCGCGATCGACAAGCAGCCGGTCGGATCGCGCTTGTGGCTGGGCGCGCTCGGTTTTGCCGGCGACGAGCAGGCCGATGCGCGGCATCACGGCGGCCCCGACAAGGCGGTGCACCACTATGCGCACGATCACTACGCATGGTGGGCCGCGCAGATCGGCGCGCGCGACGTGCTCGCGCAACCGGGTGCGTTCGGCGAGAACCTGTCGACGCACGGCGTGACCGAGCACGACGTGTGTCTCGGCGACGAGTTCACGCTCGGCGGCGCCGTGCTTCAGGTGTCGCAGTCGCGGCAGCCGTGCTGGAAGCTCAACGCGCGCTTCGATCATCCGCGGATGGCCGCGCTCGTGCAGCAGAGCGGCCGGACCGGCTGGTATTACCGCGTGCTGCAGGCGGGCTGGGTGGCGCCGGGCGACGTGCTGGCGCTGCAGCGGCGCGTCTATCCGCAATGGACGTTGTCGGCGGTGCTCGACGTGCTGTACCGGCGCACGCTCGACATGGCCGCGCTCGACGCGCTGTGCGAGGTCCCGATACTGCCGGCCGGCTGGCGCAAGCTGCTCGACAGGCGCCGGGCGGAGCGGCGGGTCGAAGACTGGACGAAGCGGCTCGAAGGACGTTGACGTTCGGCGTGGCTCAGTGGCCCGGCAGTTCCCGCACGTCGGCGGTCGGTACCGAGCCGAACGCATCGCTCAGTGCATGGCCGATCAACTGCCGCGCGGCCGCCTCGGGCGTCGCGAGCGCGCCGCTCGACTTCAACTGGTCGAATTTCTCGCGCATCGGGAAGTTGTCTTCGCTGGTCGAGCGGATCGTTGCCTGCATGCCCGTGTCGACGACGCCCGGCGCGACGCTGCAGATCCGCAACGCGCGGTTCGCGTCGAGCGCGACCGCGCGCGCATGATGATCGAGCGCGGCCTTGGTCGCGCAGTAGACGCTCCAGCCCGCGTACGCGTTGCGCGCCGCGCCGCTCGATACGTGCAGGATCCGGCATTCGGTCGTGGCCGATGCCGCTTGCGCGAGCGTGGCCGACAGCATCAGCGGCGCCGCGACGTTCACGCCGACCGCGCGCGCGACGATCGCCGGATCCTGCGCGGCGAGCGGGCCGATCGGATCGACGATGCCCGCGTTGTTGAACAGCAGCACGATCGACGCGCCGTCGACGAAGCGGCGCAGCGTGTCGCCGGCCAGCCATGCCGCGACGGCCGGCGTGTCCGACAGGTCGAGTTCGATTTCGGTGAATCGGTCGCCGGCTTGCGACGCGAGCGTCGGATGACGGCCGCGCGACACGCCCAGCACGGCGATGCCTTCCAGCAGCAGCTGTTCGGCGAGCGACGCGCCGAGGCCGCGCGTGTGTCCGGTGACGATGGCGCGCACGTGCGGTGCGGGAGAGGATGCGGTCATGGCGGTGAGCGGGTCGAAGGGGTGAATGGATGAGCGGATGAGCGGCGTCGACGGGCGACGCGCATGCACGGCGGCATGGCGTGCGGGACGGGCGATGCGTGGTGATGCGTGCGAAAGCGCTCGCGCGGCGCCGCGGACGTCGGGGTGACGCATATCGTAGCGCTGGCATGCGTGTCGCGCAAACGCCGCCGCGTGCGAGGCGGCGGAATCGCCGTCACGGCGCGCATCCGTCGCCGCGCGGCGACGGCCGGCAGGCAGGGCGGGCGAAAGCCGGCTGCGGCAAGTGCGCGCGCCGGCGCGGCGAGCGGCACCGGGCCATGCGTCGCGAGCTATCATATGGCTCGCCCGTGCGCGATGCCGGACGGGCCGCGACTGTTTCCCTTCACCTGCTGCACGCTGCGACGCCACTCATGACCACCACGCCGGATACGCCCACGCCACGCGCCCTTCGCGAACTCACGCCCCTCGAGGCCCGCATTCTCGGTGTGCTCGTCGAGAAACAGCACACGGTGCCGGACACCTATCCGCTGTCGCTGAATGCGCTGACCGCGGGCTGCAACCAGAAAACCGCGCGCTCGCCGGTGATGAACGTCAGCGAGGACGAAGTCACGACCGCGCTCGACGGGCTGAAGCACCTGAGCCTCGTGATGGAAGGCAGCAGCAGCCGCGTGCCGCGTTTCGAGCACAACGCGAACCGCGTGCTCGGCATCCCGAGCCAGGCGATCGCGCTGCTGACGATCCTGCTGCTGCGCGGCCCGCAAACGGCCGCCGAGCTGCGCCTGAACAGCGCGCGCCTGCACGGTTTCGCGGATATCTCGTCGGTCGAGGCGTTCCTCGACGAACTCGCGGCGCGCGCGCAGCCGCTCGTCGTCCGGTTGCCGCGTGCGCCGGGCGCGCGCGAGAACCGCTGGATGCACCTGATGTGCGGCGAAGTGAACGTGGCCGACTTCGCGGGTGCGGAGGCCGGCGGCGCGGATTCCGTGCCGCCTTCGGAATTCGAAGCGCTGAAGGCTGAACAGAAGCGCCTCGCGGATGAAGTGGCGCGACTGAATGCGCTGGTTCTGCGGATGGCCGGCGAACTCGGCATCGACGTCGACGCGCAAGGCGACGCGTCCTGACACGAGCGACTGCGGTTCATGCGCCCTCGCCCGACCCGGTCGTTATGCGGCCGGGCGGGGGCGCGATGCGGATGCCGGCCGCACCGCCTTATTACTTCAGCTTGACGCCCGGTACGAGATAACGCGCGCCGCCCGGCCTCAGGATCGGCGCGAGCGACGCAAACGGCACATCGAGTTGCGGCCCGAGACAGGCGCCCATCGCGTGGCCGATCCCGGATACGACGAACGACAGCTTGCCGGGTGCGTCGAGTTCGAACGCCAGATACTCGGGGAACACGTCCGCGCACGACAGCGAGACGTCTTTGCCGTCTGTCACTTGAAGACCGTGTGTTGCCTTGTCGCGCAACTGCGTAATGAAACTCACCAGCGCGGGGCTCGTTCCCGGGTCGCCGTCCTTGCCTGTCGCAGCCGCGTCGATCACGCGATTCCAGTCGAGGTACGTACCACGCAGCAGGTCGAACGTGACCGGATCGTAGTGATTGTCCGGGTACGCGCCGCCGCAGAACAGGCTGCCCGATTCCACGATACCTAACACCGCGCGCGACAGCCACGTGACCGTTACGTGCTCGTCGTCGTAACTGCCGAGCGTACCGGCTGCCGGCCCGTCGTCCGTATAGCGCGTCGCCGCGCATTCGAGCGCTGCGAGACTCATCTGCCAGTGCCGTTGTTCCAGCAGATGGTTGACCCGTGCCATCACGGCCGGATCGGGATGGCGGCTCAGCCGCGGATACGCGAGCACGGTGCGCGGGTCGCTCCACATCCGGTAGGCAACCAGGCCGTCGCCGATCTCGGCGCCCACCGGCCGTACGTGCCCGGCAAGCTTCAGCGTGGCATAGGGGGCGTGCTGCATGTCGATCTCCGCGCTGCGCGCGATGCCGCTGCCGACACCCCCCGCGGATACCGCGGTGATCGCTTCGACCGACCCGGGCGCAACCGCGTCGGGATCGTATTCAGCGACGCGCCGCAGCGTGAAGCTACGCGTCTTGCCGGAGCGTGTGTCGGTCCAGCGGCCGCGATAGCCGGCCTTGTCCCGCGTGCCTTGCCAGGTGGTCGCGGCATGATCGAAATTGGCTTGCTCGCGGTATCCCAACGGACTGCGCGCGTCGTCCGGCAACTGCGTTCGCACGAGCGGTTCGACCAGTTGCGCGGGCGTGCCGCGCAGCGGAATATCGACGCCGTGCTGCGCATAGAAGTAGCGGCCCGAGATCGAGCCGTCCGCAGCCGGGCGATCGTCGAGTTCCATCACGACGGCTCCGGCACCTTGCAGCGTGCCTTCGTAGACCGTGCGCGGCGCGGCATGCGCGAAGCCTGCGTGCAGCGCGACCAGCACCAGGACAATCCGGATCAGCGGGCGCATCACCAGCGGCACCCGGTCTGTTCGGACGCATCGACATCCAGCGCGCGGCCGAACGCGGTCTGCTTGCCGGTGCGCGCGTTGGTGTAAGTCATCGAATAGACCATCGCGCCCTGGGTCATCATTTCGTAGCGCCCGTTGACCTTGCCGCCGACCATTTCGACCCAAGTCGTCGTGTACTGGTGCGGACGGTTTTCGTCGAGCACCTCATCCTCCTCGTGTTCGATCACCAGGGGCAGGGCCGCTTTCGAATGCGCATAGCGCACCATGCCGCCCGACCATTTGACCGCATCATCATAGTAGGTGCGCATCTCGAAGCGCACGGGTTTGTCGCCGTCCGACCTGAAGCAGAACACGTCGGTGGATACCTTGGCGAGTGCCGGCAGCGACACGCAAAGCAGCACGGCTGCGAAGAGTTTTTTCATGATGGCGTGAGGGAAACGAAGTGGCCAATCAACCGACGCTGATCCGCGAAGCGCCCGCATCGACGAGCCGAAACAGCAGATCCTCGACGGCCGTTTCGGGCGCGGAGCCGAGATCCGCATGGACGCGCCAACCCTGTTCCGCGCGAACCGGTTCCGACAGGTAATGAACGATCCCGTGCAGGCCGCTTTCGGCCGGTGTGTTCTCGTCGTCGGCATCGAACCACGCGAAGAACCATGCCTTGAACGCGTCGGCCGCCGCGCTTTCGTCGAGACCGTCGGCCTCGATCGCGGCCCAGTCCCACACGAACGGGCAGATCGACACGGCCGCCGTGTCGAGATCGAACGCGAACGGCTCGAAATCCAGCTGCGTGGCGGAATCGACCATCGCCGGCTGGCCGGCCGATTCGCCTTCGGTCGCGATGATGTCGGCCCGGCACGGCAGCGCGAGCGGCCCTTCGGTGGCGAGCGTGCCGTCGGCATGCCGGTAGGCCGGTTCGGCGATCACGGCCGGTTGTGCGGCCGCTTTCGCGAGCAGGTCGGCATACGGTTGGCGAATGGCGCGGAGCAGTTCGGAGACGGTCATCGTGGCGTGTCGGCTGGGCAGGAAACGATCGGTCACAGGCAGGCGGTGCGCCGTGCGGCCGGCATCGCACGACGCGGCCGCTTCGGTACCCGACAGCCGTGATCGTACGGTACTTCCGCAAAACGCGGACAGTCGGCCGAACGGCCGGCGCGCCCCGCATCGTGCGGCGGCGCGTTTAGACGTTTACCTTCAAACAATGGAAAACGCCCGTCGAGCGCGTTCTCGATGTGCTTCAATTAATCCGGTTTGTACTCCTACTAAAACGACGAATTCAGAACAGGCCGGATCAATCTTTCACAGGAGACAGTCGATGGCACGGAAACGGTTTTGACGCGGCGCACACGATGGTCTGCAACACCGCCGAACTTCCTTCGATGAGAGCTGGTTATCCCAGGGGCCCCAACCATGTCCTCCAGACGTTTCATGCTGGCCGTGGCAGCCGTATCCGCCGCGCTGGCGGTCGCCGCACCGCCGGCCAGCGCCGGCGCACCGGCCGTGTCCGATCCGTTCTATACCTACACCGGCACCACGCCGCTGGCATCGATTCCACCGGGCACGGTGCTCAAGACGCGCAACGTCACCTATCACGTGGCCGGCATTCCGACCGCGCTGACCGCGCAGCAGTTGCTGTATCGCACCAATAACGCGCTGAACCAGCCGGTCGTGAACGTGACGTCGGTGATCCGGAGCCAGGTCAGCAACGGCCGGGCCATCTCGTACCAGTCGGCTTACGATTCGCTGAACCCGTACGACGAGCCGTCGCAGGTGATCGCCGGCGACCGCGACGTCACGAAGATCATCAACGTCGGCACGCTGCTCTACAGCGCGGAATCGATTCCGCTGTCGACGCTGCTGCTGCTCGGCTACAACGTCATCGTGCCCGACACGGAAGGCCAGACGGCCGACTTCGCCGCCGGCCCCGAATACGGGATGACCACGCTCGATTCGATCCGCGCGGCGCTCAATACGCCGTCGACCGGCCTGAGTCCGTCGAGCAAGGTCGCGATGATCGGCTATTCCGGCGGCGCGATCGCGACGAACTGGGCCGCGCAGCTCGCGCCGAGCTATGCACCCGAGATCAACAGGCAGCTCGTCGGCGCGGCGGAAGGCGGTGTGCTGGTCGACCCCGCGCACAACCTGCGTTATGTCGACGGCAGCATCGTGTGGGGCGGCGTGGCCGCGGCCGCGCTGGCCGGGCTGTCGCGCGGCTACGGATTCGACCTGACGCCCTATCTCAGCGATACCGGCGTCGCCGTGTTCAACGACATCCAGAGCCAGTCGCTCGCGTACATCCTGCCGAAATACACGGGGCTGCACTGGGGCACGCTGTTCAAGCCGCAATACGCGAACGACATCAACAGCATTCCCGCGTACGTGACGTATGCCAACAAGGTGAATGCCGGGCTGGCCGCATCGCCGACGATCCCGATGTTCATCGGCCAGGGCACGGCGGGTGCGCTGGACGGCACCTTCAGCAGCCAGGTGGGTGACGGCGTGATGCTCGCGTACGACGTGCGCGCGCTCGCGCAGAAGTTCTGCGCCAGCGGCACGCCGGTGACGTACACCGAGTATCCGCTCGAGCATGCCGGGGCGATCGTGCCGTGGGTGGCCGGCATGCTGCCGTGGCTCTACGACCGTTTCAACGGGAAAGCCGCGCCGAGCAACTGCTGGCTGACGTCGCTGCTGCCGAGCAATTCGCTGGCGCCCGAGACGCTGCACTAGCCGCATCGCACCGCACCGCACCGTACCGTACCGCGAGGCGCATGGCCGGGCGACCCTTCACGGGTCGCTTTTTTCATTCCGGGATTGATCCCGATCGCATCAACGCGGCCTTTGCCGCGCCCGGCCCTCCCGCCGGAACCCTTTGTCGCCCCGCCCGGGTGCCATAATCGAGCCTGCTCATCATTACAGACGTCCCCCGGAGAATCACCATGCAGAACCTCGACAATCCTTCCCACGATCGCGAGGTAGGCAGTGCCGACGCGACGCAGGACACCACGCGCATCGACGACGTCCGCATCGGCGCCGTGCGCCCGCTGATTTCGCCCGCGCTGCTGCTGGACGAGCTGCCGGTGCCGGCCGCCACGCAGACGCTCGTCGAGGACACGCGCCGCGCGATCGGCGACATCCTGCACGGCCGCGACGACCGGCTGCTGCTCGTCGTCGGCCCGTGTTCGATTCACGATCACGACCAGGCGCTCGACTACGCACGCCGGCTGAAGGCCGCCGCCGATGCGCTGAAGGACGACCTGCTGATCACGATGCGCGTCTACTTCGAGAAACCGCGCACGACGGTCGGCTGGAAGGGCTACATCAACGACCCGCGCCTCGACGGCAGCTTCCGCATCAACGAAGGGCTGCGTGCCGCGCGGCAATTGCTGCTCGACATCAACGCACTGGGCCTGCCGGCGTCGACCGAATTCCTCGACCTGCTGAGCCCGCAATACATCGCCGACCTGATCGCATGGGGCGCGATCGGCGCGCGCACGACGGAGAGCCAGAGCCACCGCCAGCTCGCGTCGGGCCTGAGCTGCCCGATCGGTTTCAAGAACGGCACCGACGGCGGCGTGCAGGTCGCGTCGGACGCGATCGTCGCGGCGGCCGCGAGCCATGCGTTCATGGGGATGACGAAGATGGGGATGGCCGCGATCTTCGAGACGCGCGGCAACGACGATGCGCACGTGATCCTGCGCGGCGGCAAGAACGGCCCGAACTACGACGCCGAACATGTCGAGGCGAGCTGCGCGGTGCTGCGCAAGGCCGGGTTGCGCGAACAGGTGATGGTCGACTGCTCGCATGCAAACTCGAACAAGTCGCATGAGCGGCAGATCGAGGTCGCACAGGATCTCGCGCGGCAGCTGTCGCAGGGCGAGCAGCGGATCGTCGGCGTGATGGTCGAGAGCCATCTCGAGGCAGGGCGGCAGGACCTGAAGCCGGGCGTGCCGCTGAAGTACGGCGTATCGATCACGGATGCATGCCTGAGCTGGACGCAGACGGAGCCGGTGCTCGACGTGCTGGCCGACGCCGTGCGGCAACGGCGTGCACAGTCGCGCAACGCATGACACGGACGATACCGGCATGACCGATTTCCCTTCCGACGCACCGGCTGTCCCGGGCGAACCCGCTGCTTCCGGCGGGGCGGCGACGGTGCCGCCCGGCAAGCTGTTCACGATGGCGGGCATAGGCTGGGCGGCGTTTCTCGGCTCGCCGCTCGCCGGCGGCATCCTGCTCGCGGCGAACGCGCGGCGTCTCGGCCACCGCGCGCTCGCGCAGCGGCAGATTCTCGTCACGGCACTCGTCACGCTCGTGTCGATCGTGCTTTACGCGGCGGCGGACGTTCCGGAAACCGCGGCGGTGCCCCACGCGCTCGTGCATGTGGTCGTCATTGCCGGCCTCGCCGGGACGATCGTCTATGCACGGCACGCGCAGCGCGCGGCCGTCGACGCTCACCGGGCGGCCGGCGGTGCACTGCAATCGAACTGGTGTGCGGCGGGCATCGGCCTGCTGACGCTGCTCGGCGTCTGGCTGTCGATTGCGACGGCGATCGTCGTGCTGGGTGTTGCGGGTGTGCTGAACTTCGACAACGACCTGCGGCTCGTGCGCGACTATCCGGCGCCCGCGGAACTGCGTCTGCCTGCGGGATGGCGGGTCGCGAACCAGCCGGAGGATCGCGGCGACGCGACCTACCGGATCCGGCGCTTCAGGTTCGGGCTGATCTCGGCCGGGATCGAGTTCGTCATCGGCGACAAGAGCGACGATGCCCTGTCGAGCCTCTGCGACGGGTGGGACGAGGGAGGCGGGGAAGGGGGCGGCGCGACCGAATCGCCGCACGCGGCAAACGAAACGATAGCCGGCAGGCCCGCACTGACTTGCGAGCACAAGGAGACGCTCGGCGACGCAGTCGTCCACCAGGCGGTCGTGGCGACTGCCGGCGACACGAAGACCTGCGCGCTGATCTACACGGCGCGCGAGGAGAACTACGCGCGTTATCTGCCGGAGTTCGATCGCGTTCGCGATTCGCTGCGTTGTCCGTAGTGTCGCCATCGCGCGGGGCGGGTGACGGGTGCTGCGTCATCGCGTCCGATGCAGCGTTGCGCGAGTGGCGCTAACATGGGCCGGTGCGATGTGTCGCGCGCGGGCCGCCGGGCTTCGCGCGGTGCATGCACGGCGGCGGCTCGGCCGGCCGCCGCGACCGACAACAATTCACCGGAGTGCACAACAGCATGGCTTTCTACAAGACCCTCATCGTAGCAACCGTCCTCGCCTCGAGCGTCAGCGCGCATGCGCAGATCGCAGGTGCGCAGCCGATCAGCGTCACCGTCGAGCAATCGCAGGCGCTGCTCGAAGGCTGGAGCGTGAAGAAGAGCGTGCTCGGCAAGGCCGTCTACAACGACGACAACCAGAAGGTCGGCACCGTGCGCGACCTGATCGTCGCGCCGGACGGCTCGGTGTCCGCGGCGATCGTGTCGGCCGGCGGCTTCCTCGGCGTGGCCGCGCACGACGTCGCGGTGCCGATCGCGTCGCTCGACGTCCGCAAGGGCAACATCTACCTGCCGGGCGCGACGAAGGAAGCGCTGAAGGCGACGCCGGCGTTCCAGTACGCGAAGGTGCCGTCGCCGCCGAAGCCGAAGAAGGTCGACGACAAGCACTGATCGTCGATTCGATGCATCGCCGCCCAGCGCGCACCGCGTCGGGGCCGGCGACCGTCGTTCGTCGATGGCCATGCGAGTCGGCGCGAGTCGGCGGCGGCTCGGCCTCGCATCGTGGCTCCGGGCGAATTGCCTCGACGATCGATGCCGATGCAACTGCGCATCGCGCGCGAATCGGCGCGGTGCGCCGTCACACGCCGTGAATGCCGCACATGCCGGCGATCAGATCGCCGGCTTCTCCTCGCCCACCCATACCCCGCTGAACCCGAACGAAACCGGCCCGCTCAGGAGCACGCTGCCGGTACCGTCCCATCGAACGGTGACGTCGCCGCCGTCGCAGGTCACCCGCACCGTATCGTCGAGCAGCCCGCGCCGGATGCCGTTGACGACCGCACCGCACGAACACGATCCCGAACCGAGCGGCACGCCGCCGCCGCGCTCCCAGATGCGCAGGCGAATATGCGTGCGATCGATGACCTGAACGAAATGCACGTTGGTTTTCTGCGGAAACAGCGGATGCGTTTCGATGGCGGAGCCGAGTGCCGCGACGTCGATCGCGCGGAGATCGTCGACGAAGAACGTGCAATGCGGGTTGCCCATGTTGCAGGCGGCCGGCGCGCCGGGCAGCGGCAGCGCGAGGGTGTCGAGTGCGTCGGCGACCGGCACGTCCCGCCAGCCGGTGAGCGGCGTGCCCATCTCGACGGTGATCAGCCCGTTCGTCTCCCTCGAACACACGAGATAACCGCGGCGGGTCCGCAGCACGAGCGACGCCATGCCGGATTCCCGCATCAGCTTCCATGCGACGCCGCGCGTTGCGCTGCCGCAGGTGTCGAGCGGCGAGCCGTCGGCGTTCCAGAACGCGACGCGGGCCGCCGCGTCGTCGCAGTCCGACACGACGGCAAGCTGGTTGAAGCCGATGCCGCGGGGCCGGTCGCCCATGCGTCGCACGAGGTCGCGGTCGATACGCGGCAGGTGTTCCTGATCCTGACCGCGCAGGTCGACGATGACGAAGTCGTCGCCGTTTGCGTTCATCTTCTGAAATCCGATCGGCATGGCGGTTCCGGCAGAGAGACAGGTGAACACTGTACGTGGCCCGCCGTTCACGATCAATCGCGCGCCGGACGATATCTACCCAATCGGCATCTACGTAATTCTACGTAGCTCCGCATACGTAGTTAACCGCTTGTAAGCCTCCCCGGTCACACGGAATACTACGGCCCATCGCCGCGGCCTTTGCGAGACCGCGGCACGACGCATCGACGTCACGCGGGTTCGGCGCCTCGCCGCATCCACTCAAAAACACATTGGAGACCAGGAGACGCCATGAATCGGGCTTCCAGTACCCTGCTCTGGATTGCGGTCGCGCTGCTCGGCGCGTTCGCGTTCGGCACGATCGCACTCGCACACGGCGAGCGCGTCAGTGCCCTCTGGATCGTGATCGCCGCAGTCTGCGTGTATCTGATCGCGTATCGCTTCTACAGCCGTTTCATTGCCAGCAAGGTCATGCAGCTCGACGGGCTGCGGATGACGCCGGCCGTCAAGTACAACGACGGCCTCGACTACGTGCCGACCAACAAATACGTGCTGTTCGGCCATCACTTCGCCGCGATCGCCGGCGCCGGCCCGCTCGTCGGGCCCGTGCTCGCCGCGCAGATGGGCTACACGCCCGGCATGCTGTGGATCCTGGCCGGCGTCGTGTTCGCCGGCGCGGTGCAGGACTTCATCGTGCTGTTCATCTCGACGCGCCGCGACGGCCGTTCGCTCGGCGACCTCGTCAAGATGGAGCTCGGCACGGTGCCCGGCGTGATCGCGCTGTTCGGCGCGTTCCTGATCATGGTGATCATCCTCGCGGTGCTCGCGCTGATCGTCGTGAAGGCGCTGACCAATTCGCCGTGGGGCACGTTCACCGTCGCCGCGACGATTCCGATCGCGCTGTTCATGGGCGTCTACACGCGCTACATCCGTCCGGGCCGCATCGGCGAAGTGTCGATCATCGGCTTCGTGCTGCTGATGGCGTCGATCGCGTTCGGCCAGCACGTGCACGATTCGCCGACGCTCGCCGCGTGGTTCACGTTCACCGGCACGCAGCTCACGTGGATCCTGATCGGCTACGGCTTCGTCGCATCGGTGCTGCCGGTGTGGCTGCTGCTCGCGCCGCGCGACTACCTGTCGACCTTCCTGAAGATCGGCACGATCCTCGGCCTCGCGATCGGCATCCTCGTCGTCGCGCCGGAACTGAAGATGCCCGCGCTGACGAAGTTCGTCGACGGCACGGGCCCGGTGTGGTCGGGCAACCTGTTCCCGTTCCTGTTCATCACGATCGCGTGCGGCGCCGTGTCGGGCTTCCATGCGCTGATCTCGTCGGGTACGACGCCGAAGCTGATCGACAACGAAACCAACGCGCGCTTCATCGGTTACGGCGCGATGCTGATGGAATCGTTCGTCGCGATCATGGCGCTGGTTGCCGCGTGCGTGATCGAGCCGGGCATCTACTTCGCGATGAACGCACCGGCCGCCGTGCTCGGCTCGACGCCGGAAGCGGTGGCCAACACGGTCACGCAGTGGGGCTTCGTGCTGACGCCGGACATGCTGACGCAGACCGCGAAGGCCGTCGGCGAAACGACGATCATCGCGCGCGCGGGCGGCGCGCCGACGCTGGCCGTCGGCATGGCGCACATCCTGCACCAGGTGATCGGCGGCGAAGCGATGATGGCGTTCTGGTATCACTTCGCGATCCTGTTCGAAGCGCTGTTCATCCTGACGGCCGTCGACGCCGGCACGCGCGCGGGCCGCTTCATGCTGCAGGACCTGCTCGGCACGTTCCACCCGGCGCTCAAGCGCACCGAGTCGCTGCCCGCGAACCTGGTCGCCACCGCGCTGTGCGTGGCCGCGTGGGGCTACTTCCTGTACCAGGGCGTGGTCGATCCGCTCGGCGGCATCAACACGCTGTGGCCGCTGTTCGGCATCTCGAACCAGATGCTGGCCGCGATCGCACTGGTGCTCGGCACCGTCGTGCTGTTCAAGATGAAGCGCGAGCGTTATGCGTGGGTGACGATCGTGCCGACCGTGTGGCTGCTGATCTGCACGCTGACCGCCGGCTGGCAGAAGATTTTCGACGCGAACCCGAAGGTCAGCTTCCTCGCGCACGCCGCGAAGCTGCAGGCCGCGGTGGACGAAGGCAAGGTGCTCGCGCCGGCGAAGTCGATCGCGCAGATGAAGCGGATCATCTTCAACGACTACATCGACGCGGCGCTGGCCGGGCTGTTCATCTTCGTCGTCGTGGCGATCGCGGTGTACGGCGTGCTCGCCGTGCTGCGCGCGCGCCGCGAGTCGAAGCCGACCGTGCGCGAGACGCCGTACGAAGCGATGCCGGCCGCGCAGGCGCTCGGCAGCGGACGTTGAGGGGAGGCCGCGATGTTCAGCGATCTTGGCAGCGACCTGCGCAGCGCGGGGCGTTACCTCGGGCAGGCGTTGCGGCTGATGGTCGGCCTGCCCGACTACGACACCTACGTTGCGCACATGCGCGAGACCCATCCGGACCGCGAGCCGATGACGTACGAGGAATTCTTCCGCGAGCGTCAGAATGCGCGGTACGGGTCAGGAGCAGGGAAGTGCTGTTGAGCGGTTGAAACGGCAGGAAAGAACGAAAAGGCGTCATGGCGTGAAAGCCATGACGCCTTTTTTCATGTCGCCGCAAGGCGACCGGCTCGTGCAACGCATGCCGTCGCGTGCGGCCGTCAGTCGTTGTCGTGACGGAGCGCAAGCACCGCGGCGGCCCCCGCGGCGAGCGCGATCAGCGTCAAGGCGACGGCGAAACCGGTCGCGCCTGCCGTGAAGCCGATGCGGTCGATCGCGTACCCGGTCATCACGGGCATCAGTCCCGCCGGGAGGTAGCCGCCGATGTTCATGACGGCGTTCGCCTCGGCGCGCCGCGCGTCCGGTACGTGCAGGCCGATCAGCGTCAGGCCGCCGAGCTGCCCGAGGCCTTGTCCCGCGCCCGCGAAGAGCGCCGCCGCGACGAGGACGGCAGCCGACGACGCATGCACGGCGATGCACAGCATCACCATCGACAGCGTGGTGGCGACCGTGCCGGCAACGAACGTCGTACGGATCGATCCGCGCCGCGCGACGAACTGGACACCGGTAGCGGCGATGAACATCGCGCAGGCCATGCCGCCCGCGAGCAGCGGGCTGCGCACGTGAAGAAGGCGTGCCAGCAACGACGGACCCAACGCAAGTACGAAGGAGGTCGCGGTGATGCCCGGCCCGAACACGGCGACACCGCTGGCGACATGGCGCCGGTTGTGAACCGGCACGGACGGCAGACGTAGCGGCGGCGCGGCGCCTGGCGCCTGCGCGGGCTGGTTGCGCGGCAGCCGCAGCGCGACGGCCAACGCGCTCAGCAGGATCACGAACTCGACGCCGAAGACGAGGGCGACCGGACGCGCGGCGGTTTGCGCGGCAATCCCGGCGAGCAACGGCCCGAGCCCCGCGCCGAGCACCATGGCGACCGACGCGAGCAGCGCGGCCTTGCGGCGCTCGGTGCCCGCGAGATCGATCACCGACGCCATGCCCGCCGACACGATCACGCCGACCGCGATACCCGTCAGCAAGCGGGCGACCGCGAGCATGGCGACGGACGACGCGGTCGCGAACAACGCGCACGCGATCAGCGCCGCGGCGAGGCCGGGCAGCAGGACCGGCTTGCGCCCGTAACGGTCCGAAAGCTGGCCGGCGACGAGCAGCGTACCCAGCAGGCCGGCGATGTAGAGCGCGAAGATGACGGTCAGCGTGCCGGACGAGAAACCGAGTGCGCGCTGCCAGGACACGTACAGCGGCGTCGGCGAGTTGGACAGCATGAACACGGCGGTGACCATCCAGGCGGCGTGTGCCATGCGAGGCGCGGAACGCGAGCCCGCGGGTCGCGATTGGGGGACGGCGGTGTCGGACATGAGTGCGCTCCTTGTACGAGTTTTCTCGAACTATAGCTTAGTTCGAAAAAACTCGTACAGGGTGATATGCTTGCGGACATGAAACGAACCCACCCTGAACGGACGGCCGGCCTCGTGCCGGCGCCCGCGGATTTGCCCGATCCGCTGCCGGAGCCGGACGTCGCCGAGCTTCGGCTCGAAACCATTCTTGGCGCGCTGGCCGATCCGTTGCGACTGACGATCGTGCGGAAACTGATGCTGGAATCCGAGGCTTACGACCATCCTTGCGGCTGGTTCGGCTTCGATCGCCCGAAATCGTCGCTCACCCATCACTTCAAGGCGTTGCGTGACGCGGGCGTGCTGCGCCAGCGTCAATACGGGCTCGAGCGGCGCAGCCGCGTGCGCACGGAAGATCTCGATCTGCGCTTTCCCGGCCTGCTGAAGCTCGTGGCCGAGTGGGCGCCGCCGGCAGACAGCGACGGTTGACGGCTGGTGGAGGGTGGATGGGCTGCCCGGCGGGATGCGCCGGTTCGCCATGCGGCGGCGAGCGTGACGCGCCGGGCGCGCGGCGCCGCGGAGCCTTTCGAGTGCCGGGCTTGATCTGCCTGCAACCCGGCTTCGTTTCCCGGCCGGTATCATGTGAACCATTCACCCCGATGAACCCGCACAGGAGGAGCCCGTCGTGCATGCCGGTGAGCGTTTCAACAGCATTACCCATCTCGTCGGCGCGGTGCTATCGGTGGCAGGGCTGGTAACACTGGTGACGATGGGCGCGCTCGAAGGCGACGCCTACAAGGTGGTGAGTTTCAGCGTGTACGGCGCGATGCTCTGCGTGCTCTACGCGATCTCGACGCTGTACCACAGCGTGCGTAGCCCGCGCCTGAAGGCCATTCTGCAGAAGTGCGACCACTCGGCGATCTACCTGCTCATCGCCGGCAGCTATACGCCGTTCACGCTGGTCACGCTGCGCGGCCCGTGGGGCTGGTCGCTGTTCGGCGTGAGCTGGGGGCTGGCCGTGTTCGGCATTGTGCAGGAACTGACGCTCGGGCGGCGCACGCGCATGCTGTCGATGATCCTGTACGTGGCGATGGGCTGGCTCGCGCTCGTCGCGGTACGTCCGCTGATCCATGCTCTTCCGCTGGTCGGTACCGCGTGGCTCGTGGCCGGCGGCCTGATCTACAGTGCGGGCATCTACTTCTTCATCAACGACGAACGCATCCGCCACGGGCACGGCATCTGGCATCTGTTCGTGCTGGCCGGCAGCCTGTGCCAGTTCGTCAGTGTCGCGATGTACGTTGCGTGAGCGGAAGGCGGCGTCAGCCGCCGCCGGCGTCGTGTCGACCGGTCGCGGATCGACGATCGCACCGGCATCGGGTTGACGCATGTCGGCGCACCGGCACACGAGGTCGTTGTGTTCGCAACGCGTATGCGGACGTAATGCGATGAACCAGGGGGCGTGTGCAGGAAGATCCGCTCGTGCGTGGCGCTGTTCGTCGTGACACGCTTTCGCTTCGGGCGAATGATCTATTCGCCTTCGACCACACGAATCCCGACCGTGTGAGCGCCCACTTTCAGCACTTCCCTTGTCGCGATCCACCACGCCGCCATCGCAGACCCGGATATCGCCACAGCCGCCAGCAACGCCACCCGCATCGCCACCGGAAACGGCTGCACGGTCGCGATGCACGCGCCGAAGATCGCGACACCGAGCGCCGACCCGCTCTGCCGCGCCGCGTTCAGCGCGGCCGCCGCCACGCCCGCGCGGCGGCGGTCGACCGTCCCGAGCGCCGGCGACGTCGCGGCCGGCGAGATGAATCCCGATGCAAAGCCGATCGCGAGCATCGGCGCGACGGCGAGCCACGCCGGTGTCGCCGCACCGATGCCCGTCATCCCGAGCGCGCCGGCCGCATAGAGCGCGAACGCGGCGCACATCGAACCGCGCGCGCCGAAGCGTGCAACGAGCCTGCCCGAGCACAGTCCGCCGAGCGCGACCATCGCCGTCATCGGCAGGAACGCGAGCCCGGTGTCGAGCGGGCTCGCGCCGCGAATCTGCCGATAGAACAGGCTGAGGACGAACAGCAAGCCGTAGAACACGAACGCCGATGCCATCGACACGAACGTCGATCCGGCGAACAGCCGGTTGCGGAAGAACGCGAGCGGCAGCATCGGTTCGCGGCGCCGCGCTTCGATCGCGATGAACGCGATCCACGCGACGGCGCTCGTCGCCGCTCCGCCGACGATCGGCGCGGAGCGCCAGCCGAGCGACGGGCCTTCGATCAGCGTGCCGATCAACGTGGCGATCGCGACGATGGCCGCGGCCTGGCCGCCCCAGTCGAAATGTCGCGACGCGTCGCCGGCGGCGCGCGTGACCGTGCGGGCGAGCCAGATGCCGGCAAGCCCGAGCGGCAGGTTCACGAAGAAGAGGCTGCGCCACCCGGACAGGTGGATCAGCAGGCCGCCGATCAGCGGGCCCGACGCCATCGCGATGCCGCCGCAGCCCATCCACAGGCTGATTGCCGATGCGCGCGCGGCCGGCTCGGGGAACGCGCGGTTGAGCAGCGCGAGCGAGCAGGGCACCAGCATCGCGCTGCCGACACCTTGCAGCGCGCGGGCGATCGCGAGCGCCGGGAGGCTCGGCGCGATGCCGCATAGCGCGGATGCGGCGACGAAGATCGCGAGCCCCGCGACATAGACGGTGCGATCGCCCAGCCGGTCGCCGAGCGTGCCGCCCGTCATCAGCAGGCTCGCGAACGTGAGCGTGTACGCATTCACGATCCACTGCAGGCCGGCTATACGGCTGCCGAACGTGTGGGCGATATCGGTGAGCGCGACGTTGACGATGGACGCGTCGAGCAGCACGAGCGTGTAGCTCACGCAGGTCGCGGCGAGCACGCGGCGGGCCGCGGCCCGGTTCGGCGCGGCGGCCGTCATGCGTGGTCGGGCGCCGGCGCGGCGGCCCGCAGCGCGAGAAAGCCGACCCATCCCCAGTACACGCGATGATGCGCGATCAGCCCGTCGCGCAGGTTCATTACTTCGACGAGATCGACCTGGTCGCCTTCCGGTGTCGCGCGCGGATATTCCCACGTGAGCTGGCGGCCGTTCGAGAAGAACAACCCGGTGCGTTACCAGCGCCCGAGCCGGTTGCCCGGATTGCGCAGGCCGGCCGCGAAGAACGCACCGATCGCGGCCTTGCCGTGCAGCACACCCGAGCCGTGACCGGGCAGCGTGACGACGATCAGCGGCGTTTCGAGCACCGCGTCGTCGGTATACAGCGCCATCAGCGCATCGACGTCGCGCGCGACGACGGCCGCGTGCCAGCCTTCGTAAATGTGCCGGGCATCGGCATCGGGATGTGTCATGGCGGGTTCCGGAAGTGTCGATAACGGAACCCACTGTATGAGCGCGCGGTCGCGGGACGTTTCACGTCGACCCGAAACGTGGATGCCGCCGCGGCGAAGGCGGCGCTTATCGACCGAGTTTCGGCCGATTTTCGGCCGTTATCCGGCCAGCGCGTCGAGATTCAGCACGTACGACTTTCCGATCCACACTGCGCAATCGCGATGGTCGCGCAGTTCGTCGCCCGTATTCGGATGCAGGAAGATATCCAGCGCGCCGTGGTTCAGCACGAGCCACGGCACGATTTCGTCGAAGCGCGCGGTGTCGAACGCGATCTGGTACGACCACGCCGGGTGCGGGCCGACGAGGCGTTCGTGAAAGCGGCCGAGTTCGATGATCGCGCCGAACCGTTCGTCGACGACCTGGCGCAACGCCCACGCGGCGTCGCGGCTGGCCGCATCGAAATAGACGTGCGCATGCCAACTGTGGATCTCGGTGGTGTCGAGGGCAGCCATGGAAGGACTCGATAAAAATGGGAATGCATGAGGTGCCGTGCGAAACGGCCGATGCGTGATTATCGCGCGTCCTTGCCGCGCACGTCGTGTCGCTATCCGGCAAGCCGGATGCGATGCTTGTCCTGAATCACGAGAACCGTTCGATCCGGCAACGCCGCGGTTTGAGATATATATCCGCGCGTATCCGCACGCGCGATATCACACCGGAAGCCTTGCCGGAAGGTGCGCGCGCGGCGATCGCATCGGCAACACGTCATTTCCGAAATTGAAAAAGCGCTGTATGCACGGCTTCGGATCGTCTGAACAAATGCGATCAGGGCATTGAATGAAATAAGGAAATTCCGATTGGGCGGGATTCGCGCATGACGTGATTCGCGCACCGTATTCCGCAGCCGAAAATATCAATTGCGGAATCGGCTATTCAAGCGGCATGCAGCGCGACATACGATGCTTTCAACGCATCGTCGAACACGATCGATGCGGGGACAACCACCTGGAGGCCACTATGCGATCCCTCGTTCCCGTTGCGGTACTTTCCTGCGCACTCGTTGCGCTGCCCGCCGTCAGCTTTGCGCAGTCGGCGGTTTCCGATGGGGCATCGAATGCCTCGCTGTCGAGCTGGTCGGCGGCGCGTGCCGAAACCAACGCGCAACTGATGCAGATGACGCGCGCAGGCTATCGCGCGACGTCGGCCGGCAACCAGAACTATCCGCTTGCGATGCAGCGTGCGCTCGAACGTGTCCGCAATCCGGTGCCGGACCGGTCGCGCGAAGAGCGGGCCGAGATGGAGGCGCGGGCCGCACGCGACGCGCAGGGCGGCCATCCGGTCAAGGCGTTCTTCGTGAAGACCGCGTACTACCTGAAGGGCGAGAACACGTTCTGATGCAGGAGACGAGCATGGCTTGCCCGATCCGATTTGCCTGCGTCATGCGCGCGTCGGCGCTGCGCCGGCTGCCGGCCGCGCGAGCGTCGCAGCGGCGGGACGATGCGCGCGGCGCGCAACGTCGTGCGAAACACCGCCGCCATGCGCATCGTGATGCCGTTGCGTGCCGCACCGCGTGGCCGGCCGTCGCGGTGAGCGATGCGCCCGCAAGCGGGAGCCCGTCATGAAGGGCTCCCGGAAGCACCGCCGCCACGTGCCGCTGACCCGCGAGTGGTTGCTGCCGCTGCCGCCGGTGCATGCACGCGACATCTCGCTGAAATGCCACATGGCGCTCGTCGCGCTGCGCGGCGGGCATGGCAACGAGGCGCTGCTGATGCGGTTGCGCACGAGCGTCTACCTGGTGTTCCTGGCGCTCGACGATGCGGTGTGCGCGGATGCCGACATCGACCTGTGCGTCGACGCGGAGCGCGCGCTCGACGCGGGCGTGGCACGCGCGGCGCAAGGCGGCGCATGGACGCTGCACGACGACGAATGCGCGGTGCTCGAGCATGTGCTCGCGGCGAACGACACGTGCGTCACGACGCTCACGCGGCGTCGGCTGGCCGAGCTGTGGGAGCACGTCTGCGCGTTCGCGTCGAGCGGCCAGCCGGCGCTCGTCGCGGGCGCGGCGGAGAAGATCCGCATGCACGCGGCCGAATCGCTGGCCGCGTAGCGTCTCGCATTGGTTTTGCCGGGAGTCTGGAGGAGACAGGGCCGGCCGCACCGGCACGGCCGCCGTTAATCGCCGAAGCAGCGATTGCACGGCTGTCGCGGCCTGTCGTGGTCTGTCGTTTCCATAGGGTGACGGCGGAACGCGACTCGACACCACGGCCCAAAACAAAAGCGCCACGGAGCAGGCTCCGTGGCGCTTCTTTTTTCCCGCCGGCGCGGAAGGCAAGCCTCCCGCGTGGCGAAACGCGCTTAAGCGGCGGCTGCCGGTTTCGCCGGCTTCTGCAGCTTGCCCTTGCCGGCGCGCTGGATTTCCTCGAGCTTGATCTCGACGTGGCGCGAGAACACGTACTCGGCCGGACGCTGCTTGTCGATCGGAATGTCCGGTGCGAACGGGCCGTCGGTCTTGATGCCCTTGCGGCTCACGGCGAACGCCTTCAGCGGATGCGCCATCGTGTCCATCACGGCGGTCGCCTCGAAGCCGCAGTGGACCATGCAGTCCGCGCACTTCTCGTAGTTGCCGACGCCGTAGTTGTCCCAGTTCGTGTCTTCCATCAGTTCCTTGAAGGTCTTCACGTAACCTTCGCCGACCAGGTAGCACGGCTTCTGCCAGCCGAACACCGTACGCGCCGGGTTGCCCCACGGCGTGCACTTGTACGTCTGGTTGCCGGCCAGGAAGTCGAGGAACAGCGACGACTGGCTGAACGACCAGCGCTTGCCGCCTTCGCCGCGCTTCAGGATCTCGCGGAACAGGTTCTTCGTCTTGTCGCGGTTCAGGAAGTGCTGCTGATCCGGTGCGCGCTCATACGCGTAGCCCGGCGACACGGTGATGCCGTCGACGCCGATCGGCTTGAGCGTATCGAAGAACTTCGCGACGCGCTCGGGGATCGCATCGTTGAACAGCGTGCAGTTGATGTTCACGCGGAAGCCGCGGCGCTTCGCTTCCTTGATCGCCGCGACCGCCTTGTCGTACACGCCTTCCTGCGACACCGAGTGGTCGTGCATCTGCGCGTCGCCGTCGAGGTGGACCGACCAGACGAAGTACGGGCTCGGCTGGTAGTCGTCCATCTTCTTTTCCATCAGCAGCGCGTTCGTGCAGAGGTAGACGAACTTCTTGCGCTTCATGATGCCGCGGACGATTTCCGGCATTTCCTTGTGCAGCAGCGGCTCGCCGCCGGCGATCGACACGATGGGTGCGCCGCACTCGTCGACCGCTTCCAGGCATTCCTGGACGGACAGGCGCTGGTTCAGGATGGGATCCGGGTAATCGATCTTGCCGCAGCCGTTGCAAGCGAGGTTGCAGCGGAACAGCGGCTCGAGCATCAGCGCGAGCGGATAGCGTTTGTTGCCGGACAGGTGTTGGCGCGTGATGTACGCGCCGACGCGGACTTGCTGGAGCAGCGGAATAGACAAGAGATGTCCTCCTTAAACTTCGCGGGCGACAGCTTGCGTGAGCTTCGCCGGCAACTTGAATTCGACTTTTTCTTCACGGCCCGCCATCGTCGTGACGTCGACGGGCCCCAGCGCGCGCAACGCGCCGATTACATCTTCAACCATTTCCTCGGGCGCGGACGCCCCGGCGGTCAGGCCGACGGTCGTCGCATTCGCGAACCATTCGGCCTTGACTTCCGAACCGTCGGCGACGAGGTAGCTCGGCACACCGCTTTCGGTGCCGATCTCGCGCAGGCGGTTCGAGTTCGAGCTGTTCGTCGCACCGACCACGAGCAGTACGTCGACCTGTTCGCTCAGTTCGCGCACGGCAGCCTGGCGATTCTGCGTGGCGTAGCAGATGTCGCGCGTGTCCGGGCCGACGATGTCGGTGAACCGGCGCTGCAGCGCTTCGATGATGCCGCGCGTATCGTCGACCGACAGCGTGGTCTGCGTGATGTACGCGACCGGCGTGTCGACGGGCAGCGTCAGCGTATCGACTTCCGCTTCGCTTTGCACGAGGATCACCTCGGCCGGAATCTGGCCGATCGTACCCTCGACTTCCGGATGCCCCGCATGGCCGATCAGGATCAGCCGGCGGCCCGCCGCGACGTACTGGCGGCCTTGCACGTGCACTTTCGTGACGAGCGGGCAGGTGGCGTCGAGCACGTCGAGCCCGCGCGTTTGCGCATCGCGCTCGACCGTCTGGGCGACACCGTGCGCGCTGAAGATCGCGACAGCGCCGTGGGGCACCTCGTCGAGCTCCTCAACGAATCGCGCCCCTTTATCACGCAGGTTTTCGACGACATGCCGGTTATGCACGATCTCGTGACGCACATAGACCGGCGCACCGTGCTGTTGCAGCGCGCGATCGACGATCTCGATCGCACGGACAACCCCCGCACAAAAGCCGCGGGGCTGGGCAAGGATGACTCGCATAAGTGAGCGAACTCCGACGACAGACGCCGGGGTTCGAGGAGCTGGCACTCGCTCGCTCGCCCCGGCTTGATGTTATGAAGGCAGGAACGAACCGGCCGGCCAGGCCCCGGAACCCCGAATTAATCGCGCATTTTAACTCTATCGGGCCGTCCTTGCTTTGGTGCTGTATCCGCCGTGTTGCATTTGCGGGAGAGCCGCGTCGGCGCTGGCGCGTGCGGAACCCAGTAAACTACGCGGTTTCGCGGGCAGCCGCTCCGGCTGCCCGGCGTCGCGCTCATTTCAAGGCCATTCGATGACCGTCGATTCTTACGCGTATTACCCGGCCGCCCGTGCGGTTTCGGGCGCTTTGTTCCTGACCCCCATTGATCCTGCCGAACCCGGCGCCCGGCAGGAGGCGCGCCGATGATGCTGGTTCTCGCTTTCCTGGTGTCCGGGCTGTCGCTGATCATCTGGATCGTGCTGCTCGTCGCGCGTGGCGGTTTCTGGCGCGCGGTGCCCGCGCGGCCGTTGCCGCCCGAGGCGCGCGGCGCCGCGGCCGAGGCCGGCTGGCCGGCCGTCGTCGCGGTCGTGCCGGCGCGCAACGAGGCCGACGTGATCGCCCGGGCGGCGACTTCGCTGCTCGAGCAGGATTACCCGGGCGAATTTCATCTGATCATTGTCGACGACCATAGCGACGACGGCACCGCCGACGCGGCCCGCGCGGCCGCGCTCGCGATCAACCGCGCCGACCGGCTGACGGTGCTGGCCGCGAAGCCGCTGCCGGCCGGCTGGTCGGGCAAGGTGTGGGCGCAGTCGCAGGGGATCGCCGCGGTGCAGGCGCTCGGCCTGCCTGCCGACTACCTGCTGCTGACGGACGCCGACATCGGCCATCCGCCGGACGCCGTCGCGCAACTCGTCACGCGCGCGCAGGCCGAGAACCGCGATCTCGTGTCGCTGATGGTGCGGCTGCGCTGCGATTCGTTCTGGGAAAAGGCGCTGATCCCGGCGTTCGTGTTCTTCTTCGCGAAGCTCTACCCGTTCTCGTGGATCAACAACCCGCGCAACCGGACGGCCGGTGCCGCGGGCGGCTGCATGCTGGTGAAGCGCACGGCGCTCGAGGAAGCGGGCGGCATCGAGTCGATCCGCGGCGCGCTGATCGACGACTGCAGCCTGGCCGCGCAGATCAAGCACCGCGGCAGCGGTCGCCACCCGATCCGGCTCGACCTGGCCGACCGCAGCGTGTCGCTGCGTCCGTACGACAGCTGGCGCGACATCTGGAACATGATCGCGCGCACCGCGTTCACGCAGCTGCACTATTCGCCGCTGCTGCTGGCCGGCACGCTGCTCGGGATGACGATCATCTATCTCGTGCCGCCCGCCGCCGCGCTCGCGTACGGTGCGCGCGCATGGCCGGCGTGGCTCGCGTGGGCGTCGATGTGCGCCGCGTATGCGCCAATGCTGCGCTACTACCGGCGCTCGCCGCTGTGGGCGCCCGCGCTGCCGCTCGTCGCGCTGTTCTACGTCGGCGCGACGTTCGCGTCCGCGTGGCGCTACTGGCGCGGCAAGGGCGGCCAGTGGAAGGCCCGCGTGCAGGCGCCGGTGGATCGCTGAGCGCATCCCGGGAGGCGTGCCTCCCGGCAGCCGGAAAGCAAACAGCCCGATCGTGAAAACGGTCGGGCTGTTTCGTTTGCGGCGGGCGCTGCCTGCCGGTGCCTAGCGCTGGGTCAGCATCATGTACATCTGGACCACGACGTCCGGCGAGAACGTGAACGGCACCCAGCCGTAGCCCGTGTGACGGGCGACCAGCAGGCGGTCGCCGTTCGACTGCTTCTGCACGGCCATCATCGGGTTCTTCGTCGTCACGAAGCGCCAGCCGGCCGGGATGCCGGGCGGCGGCTCCGGCTGCATCGACGCCCGCGCATGCGCGAGTTCCTCGATCAACTGGCCCAGTTGCTCCGGATGCAGCGTGATCGATTGGCCGTTGATGGTCAGCGTGAGTTCGTTCTGCGTCGGACGCGACACGTGCAGCGTAGATTTGTCGGACGGCGCCGGCGTGTTGGCGGCGTCGGCTTCGACTTCGGCTTCGACTTCACTTTCAACCGGCGTGTCGGCTTGCGCCGTCGCGACGATTGCCGTCCCGGTGTCGGTCGTTGCCTCCACCGCTTCGGCCACGGCCGGTGCGGGCACGTTCACGGCCGGTTCCGCCACCGGCGTGCCGGCCGGCGCGGGTTCGACGACTTCCGCCGCAACGGCCGTGGCGGCCATCGCGCTCGTCGCGGCTTCCTTGACGACGGCCTCGACCAGCGCCTCTGCGTCGGCGATGGCCTTCGCGTGGTGCTGCGCGGCCGCTTCGGCTTGTGCGATCGCTTCGGTGTGGCGTTGCGTGACGGCCTCGGCCTGCGCGGCGGCATCGGCGTGGCGTTGCGCGGCCGCCTCGGCCTGCGCGATCGCTTCGGTATGGCGTTGCGTGACGGCTTCGGCCTCGGCGGTGGCGTCGGCGTGACGCTGCGCGGCGGCCTGCGCTTCCGCGATCGCTTGCGCGTGCTGCTGCGCGAGCGCTTCGGCTTCGGCGATCGCGGCCGTGTGGCGCTGAGCGGCGGCTTCGGCTTCCGCGATGGCGGCCGCGTGGCGCTGCGTGGCCGCTTCGGCTTCGGCGGTCGCGTCCGCGTGACGCTTCGCGGCGGCCTCGGCTTCGACGGTCGCGGCCGCATGGCGCTGCGCGGCCGCTTCGGCTTCGGTGGCTGCGGCGTGATGACGCTGCGCGGCGGCCTCGGCTTCGGCGATCGCTGCCGCGTGGCGCTGCGACGCCGCTTCGGCATCGGCGTGACGCTGCGCGAGCGCTTCGGTCAGCGCGGTGGCTTCCGCATGGCGTTGCACGGCAGCTTCGGCTTGCGCGGTGGCATCGGTATGACGCTGGGCGGCGGCTTCGGCAGCGGCGGTCGCGCTTGCGTGGCGCTGCTGCGCGGCCTCGGCTTCGGCGGCGGCGGCCGTGTGGCGTTGCGCGGCGGCCTGCGCTTCGGTTTCCGCGGCGGCGTGACGCTCTGCCGCGGCCCGGGCTTCCGCTGCTGCGGCGCGCGCGAAGGCTTCCGCGCTGCGTGCCGCCTGTTGGGCGGCGTGGTGATCGTGGAGGAGCTGATCGACGCCCACGGTGAGCGAAGCGATCTGATCGTTCAGGTTCATGCGTGTCTTCTCTGCGTAAGACCCGCGATTTTAACCGCTGCGCCGGTGCCGGGCCGCGCGGGACGTGTAACAAAGTGCGCAAAGCGGCGTGAAGTACGCCGCTTTGTGTTACTTCAGGTAGCCGGCGGAGCCGAACCAGTCGAGCGCATCGCGCAGCCCTTCGCGGTACGGGCGCGCACGGTAGCCGAGCTCGCGCTCGGCCTTCGCGGACGTGAAATACATCTTGTTCTTCGACATCCGCAGCCCGTCCACGGTGACGAACGGCTCCTTCTTCGTGAACTTCGCGACCGCTTCCGCGCCGACTGCGAGCGGGTACAGCGGCCACCGCGGCAGCGCGATCGTCGGCGCCTTGCGGCCCGTCATCTGCGCGATGTCGGCGAGCATCTGCTGCAGCGGCAGGTTCTCGCCGCCGAGGATGTAGCGCTCGCCGATCCGGCCGCGCTCGAGTGCGAGGAAGTGGCCGTGCGCGACGTCGTCGACGTGCACGAGGTTCAGCCCCGTGTCGACGAACGCCGGAATCTTGCCGAGCGCGGCCTCGACGATGATGCGGCCGGTGGGCGTCGGCTTCACGTCGCGCGGGCCGATCGGCGTCGACGGATTGACGATCACGGCCGGCAGCCCTTCGTCGGCGATCATCCGTTCGACCGCGCGTTCCGCGAGCACCTTGCTGCGCTTGTAGACGCCGATCGCCTGTTCCGCCGTGAGCGGCCGGTTTTCGTCGGACGGATCGCCGGCACTCGTCACCTTCAACGTCGCGACGCTGCTCGTATAGACGATCCGCTCGACGCCTTCCGCGCGTGCCGCGCGCATCGTCGCGACCGCCCCCTCGAGGTTCGCGCGCTCGATCTCGTCGGGATCGGGCGCCCACAGCCGGTAGTCGGCCGCGACATGCAGCAGGTAGCGCACGCCGCGCAGCGCGGCGCGCATCGACGCCTCGTCGCGCATGTCGCCGGTGACGATCTCGGCGTCGAGATCCGCGACGTTCGTGCGCGGGCTGGTCGGGCGCACGAGCACGCGCACCGCATAGCCTTTCTGCTGCGCGATGCGCGCGACGGCCGAGCCGACGAAACCGGACGCGCCGGTGACGAGAACGAGATCGCGGGAGGTATCAGTCATGCGTTTCCTTCAGGGCCGCGCGCGGGCGGCGCGGCGGTTGAGCGTCGGCGAGATTGTACGTGGTCGGCGCGCGCGGCGACGCAAGGTCGCGGCGGGTGCGGGCATGTGCGAAGCGGCCGACGCGACTACAATGCCGGGCTTGAACGCAACGGGAGGACGACGCGATGAGCCGCAATGAACTGGACGAACGGATCGAGACCTACTACGTACGGGTGCGCGGCGTCGTGCAGGGCGTCGGCTTCCGGCATGCGACGGTGCGCGAGGCGCATGCGCTGAAGCTGCGCGGCTGGGTCGCGAATCTCGAGGACGGCACCGTCGAAGCGATGATCCAGGGCCCCGGCGCGCAGATCGACCGGATGCTCGCGTGGCTGCGCCACGGGCCGCCGGCCGCGCGCGTGACCGAGGTGACGTTCGAGGAACGCCGGACCGAGAAGCGCTTCGAGCGCTTCCAGCAGCAGTAAGCGGCACGGAACGATCATGACGGGGTATCCGGAGGCCGGGCGCGGCCTCATGCTGTCGGTGATGGCATCGACGCTGTTCGCGCTGATGTCCGCCTACGCGAAACTGCTCGCGCCGCTCACGGGGCTCGACATCTTCGCGTGGCGCGTGTTGTGGACCGCACCGGGCGCGCTCGCGCTGATCGCGCTGCGCGGCCGCTGGCCGGCGCTCGTCGACCTCCTTCGGCGCAGCGTGCGCGACTGGCGCCTGCTGATCGCGGTGCCCGTGAGCGCCGCGCTGCTCGGGGCGCAGTTGTGGCTGTTCCTGTGGGCGCCGCTGCACGGGCGCATGCTCGAAGTGTCGCTCGGCTATTTCCTGTTGCCGCTGACGATGGTGCTCGTCGGCCGCTTCTACTATCACGAACGGCTCGATCCGCTGCAATGGGCGGCAGTCGCGTGCGCCGCGCTCGGCGTCGCGCACGAAGTGTGGGCGACGCGCGCGTTCGCGTGGCCGACGCTCGTCGTCGCGCTCGGTTATCCGCCGTATTTCGTGCTGCGCCGGCGGATCAACGCCGATTCGCTCGCCGCGTTCGCGGTCGAGATCGTGCTGCTGTGCCCGGTTGCGTTCGCGATGGTCGCGACGAGCGCGACGCGCGTGGCCGGCCATCCCGTGCTATGGGCCGCGCTGCTGCCGGGGCTCGGCGTGCTGAGCACGCTCGCGCTCGCGAGCTACCTGAAGGCCAGCCGGATGCTGCCGATGGCCCTGTTCGGGATTCTCGGCTACGTCGAGCCCGTGCTGCTCGTCGCGGTGTCGCTGTTGCTGCTCGGCGAAACGCTGAGCGTCGCGAAGCTCGCGACGTACGGGCCGATCTGGGTCGCCGTTGCGCTGACCGCGTGGCACAGCGCAATGCTGATGCGGCGCCTGCCCGCGCGCGGATAGGCGTCGATCGCGACGCGGCGGCGGCGCGGAACGTGGCGCAGATCGCATCGGCACCAGCACCAGCACCAGCATCGCCATCGCCCGGCGATCGAACCCGTCGATGCTGACCGCAAACTGGCGTCGCGCTGGCGTGAATCTGGCGACGCCGCCTGCTTCGCATCACAAGGCTCGCGCGTGTAATCGAACAGAAGATTCGGTTGCACTTTGTTACTTAGGGTCTCCCCTGATCGGCCATTAGACTGGCCTCACCGACTTCCCTTCGTATGCAGCCTTTCAATGAACGGTCCTCTCCGTGCCTGGCCGGCCGGGTTGGCGCGATGCGGGCATACGCGTATCGCGGCTGATCCCGCGCGCCTTCTTCTTCCCGATCCATTCCCCGGTGCGTGCCGCACCGCTGTCGCGCGGGTGCGCTCATGTCGTTGAGCGTGCCGCCCGCCACGGCTCGGCCGCCGCGTGGCGGCCGCCTGATCGAAGTCGATTTCTTCCGCGGCATCGTGCTGTTGATGATCGTCGTCGACCACATCGGCGCGAGCGTGCTGTCGCGCGTCACGCTGCACGCGTTCGCGCTGTGCGACGCGGCCGAGGTCTTCGTCTTTCTCGGCGGTTTCGCGACCGCGAGCGCCTATGGCGCGATCGCCGAACGGCACGGCGCGCGCGCCGCGCAACGGCGGTTCGTGCGCCGCGCGATGCAGATCTACCGCGCGTTTCTCGCGACCTCGACGCTGATGCTCGTCGTGTCGGCCGTGCTCGACCATTACGGGATCGATGCGCCGAACCTCGCGCTCGACGACGTCAGCGTGATGCTCGCTTCGCCGCTCACGGGCCTTGCCGAGCTGCTGACGTTCCAGCGCCAGCCTTATCTCGCGTCGGTGCTGCCGATGTACGTGCTGTTCGCGCTCGCGTCGCCGGTGCTCGTGCCGTTCGCGCGCCGGCGTCCGTGGCTGCTCGTCGCGCTCGGCGTCGCGTCGTGGATCGCGGCGGGCTGGCTTGGCCCCGAGCTGCTGGACACCGACGGATTCCGCTGGAGTTTCAATCCGTTTGCGTGGCAACTGATGTTCGTCGCCGGCGTGCTCGCGCGCTGCCAGCCGTTCTACCGGCGCATCGCGCTCGGCCGCTGGAGTGCCGCGGCGACCGGGCTGGCCTGCGCGGTCGTGCTCGGTTGCGCGAGCTACAAGCTGTTCTCGGGGCTGCCGCTGCCGGAAGGCGTGTTCAAGCGCGATCTCGCGCTGCCGCGCGTCGTGAGCTTCGCCGCCATCGCGTGGCTGATGGCCGATTGCGTACGCTTCGGCTGGATCGCGCGGATCGCGCAGGGCGTGCGGCCGGTCGTGGCCGTGGGCCAGCGCGGGCTGATCTGCTTCGTCGCGGGCGCGGCGATCTCGCTCGTCATCGATTCGCTCCTGCATCCGGTCGTGGGCAGTGCCGACCTGCGGCACGTCGGCGTGGGCCTCGTGGCCGACGCGTGCGCGCTCGGGCTGATGATGGCCGTGGCCGGTTCGGGAACGTGGATCGCGCGGTGGCGCGGTGCGGCCGCGTGAGCGGCGCGGGCGGCACGGAACGTGCGGCGCGGCGTCAGTGAGGTGAGCCGATACGGGAGCGGGGAACGGCGGTCGGGTCGTCGGATTCGGCGTCGTCGCGCTCGTCGGGCGCCGTATCGTCGCGTTCCGCGAGTACCGCGTCGGCTTCGGCTGCTGCCCGGGCGGCGCGCAGTGCGGTGCATCGCTGCGCGTACCGGATGTCCGAGAGGATCCGGAGGAGCCTCGTGGTCTTGCTTTTCATGGTCTTCTCCCGCCAGCGCGCATCGCGGCGGATGCACTGCTTTGCAACCAGTGTAGGACGCAATCGCGTAACCGGCGGGAGAATGTGGCGTACAGGCCGCACGCCGAGGGATAGTCCTTACTGGGCCGTGGCGGCACCCTGCGCCTGCAGCGATTCCTCGCGGCGCTCTTCCGCACAACGCTGGTGCTGGCGCGACAGGCGGTTCATCAGCGGCAGCAGCAGCAGCGCGAGCAGCATGCCGATCGCGGCGAGCCAGCCGAGCTTCTCGAACAGCGACAGGTAGAGCGGCAGCGATTCGGTGGCCGGCAGTTCGTGCGACGGCATCTGCGCGAAGTTCGCGACGACGCTGCCCAGATACTGCGACACGCCCGTCGCGACGAAGTACGCACCCATCATGAAGCCGCTCATGCGCGCCGGCACGTAGCGGGCGATCATCGCGAGGCCAAGGCCGCTCACCAGCAGTTCGCCGAGCGAGTAGAGGCCGTAGCCCCACACCATGAACCACGACGACACGCGGCCGTCCACCGCAAAGCGGCCGCTGATCGTGAACACCAGGTAGCCCGCGGCCACCGCGCCGAAGCCGAGCGCGTACTTCGCGGCGACCGGCAGGTCACGGCCGCCCTTCGCGACGGCGTTGTAGACCCACACGAGCACCGGGCTGAGCAGCATGATCCAGATCGGGTTCAGCGCCTGGAACTGCGCGGCGCTCCACGTGAACAGCGTCGTGCCGAACAGCATGAAGCGCGGATCGACGTTGCGCAGCGCGAACAGCGTCAGCGACGTCGACATCTGCACGTAGAAGATGAAGAACAGGATCACCTGGCCGATCAGCACGAGCGCCGCGATCAGGCCGGCGCGCTCCGAGCGCTCCGACTTCGCGATCATGTACGCGAAGATCGCGAGGATCGCGAACGCTGCCGTCCACACGCTGGCGACGGCGAGCTGCTTGTGCTGCAGCACGTACAGCGTGACCAGCGCGAGCCCGACACCGCCCAGGGCGACCGCGCCGAGGCGCTTCCAGCGGATCGGCTGGTCGTCGGGCAGCGAGCCGACGTGTGCGAGCGTGCGATGCATCAGCATGAAGTTGAGGATCGCGAGCAGCATGCCGCCGCAGCAGACCGCGAACGCGGTGTGCCAGCCCCAGTGATCCTTGATCCACGGCGTCGCGAGCATCGACACCGTCGAGCCGATGTTGACCGCCATGTAGTAGATCGTGAACGCGCTGTCGATGCGCGCGTCGTCGCCTTCATAGATGCGGCGCACGAGGTTCGCCGCGTTGGCCTTGAACAGGCCGTTGCCGACGACGATCACGCCGAGCGACGCGTACATGTACGTCAGCTGGTCGTTCGGTACCGACAGCATCAGGTAGCCGGCGCAGAGCACGGACGCGCCGATGATCATCGTGCGGCGGGCGCCGAGCACCTTGTCGCCGATCCAGCCGCCGATCGACGGCGCGGCATAGACGAGTGCGGTAAACGCACCCCAGGTCAGGTTCGCATGGCTGTCGGTGAAACCGAGCCGGTCGACCATGAAGAGGACCAGGAGCGCGGCCATGCCGTAGTAGCCGAAGCGCTCCCACATTTCGATGAGGAAGACCGTCGTGAACGATCGGGTTTGTGAAACAGGTGGTTGCATCATCAATCTCGTTTGAAACGGACGGCACGGATCGCGCGTCGTCTTGGGGTCGAACTGGCGCCGATGCACAATGGGCCGGGTAAGCTTTGCGCTGGCGATGGAACAGTCGGGCGGTTAGCCCGGGCCGGGGCCTGACTCCGCCTGGTGTGGCGGGGAGGGGCCCCGACCGGCGCGCGCATGGTAACGGCTGCCGGTCCGGTGCGTCTGGTATCCGCCACTTAGGGAAACTCCTAATGTGGCAGTAGCTTTCAGGAACATTCGTCTCATCATTTACTTGTAAGCTTTCATGCCGGCTCTCCGAAGATTCCCGGAGAGCCGCTTGCAGCTTGCCTGTGAAGCCGGCGAGTCTGGCAAGATAGCGCGTCGTTTCGCTCGCTTCGTGTCCCGTTTAGTGCACCGGGCTCAACACCGAAGACGGGTGCGAACCCGAAGACTAAGCTATATCGTTCTAACTTAGTTATTTTCCATCAAACATTTTTTGACGATCACTTTTCGGCCTGCTATGGTTCCCCCCACTGAAAACTCGCGGTCCGCAGATGCTGCCGCCGCTCTGGGCAGCAAGATTCGCGCGTTGCGCCAACGACTCAAGCGCACGCTCGACGACACCGCTACCGCCGCGGGGATTTCGAAGCCGTTTCTGTCTCAAGTCGAACGCGGGCTTGCGTCGCCGTCGCTGACATCGTTGGCCGGTATCGCGCACGCGCTCGGTGTGACGGTGCAGTACTTCGTGGATACGCCGAGCGAGGAACGCTCGGTCTGCCGAGGCGAGCAGCTGCGCTTCTTCGGGTTTGCCGATTCGGCGAACCTGTTCGCGAGGCTGACGAACGTGTCCGAAGGGCGCCAGCTGGAGGCGATCCTCGTGAGGATGCCGCCGGGGCAGAAGCGGTCCGAGGTGACGACACATGCAGGAGAGGAGTTCCTGTATGTAATTGAAGGGGAAGTGTCGCTGACGCTGGAAGGCAAGACGTTCGTCCTGCAGGCCGGTGACAGTTCGCACTATCAGTCGACGGTCCCGCACAGCTGGGTCAACACCGCGAAGATCGAGTCGGTGGTGGTCTGGGTGGGTACGCCGAGGCTGTTCTAACGCACAGGTATTCCTTCGTTTCGAAGACGGAATACCTGTCGAAAGAAACGTAAGGAATACTAAAATGCAATACGAGAATCACGGGCCTCCTCAATCGCTGCGCCCGTCAGCGTCTCACGCGTAAGCCGCGGCATCCGCCGCGCGACGCTCACCGAACAACCCTTCTCAAGACTGCCACGATGAAATCCTTGCATGCCATGTCGGCCGTGCTGGCCGCGCTCGCCCTGACGCCTGTCGCCCACGCCGTTTCCGTTCCTTCGAACGTCGCGCTCGCTCCCCAACAGGACCTGACGCGCCAGGTGCCCGCCGAAGTCGAGTCGCTCGACCCGGCGCACATCGAATCGTGGACCGGCAACACGATCGGCCTCGACCTGTTCGAAGGGCTGGCGCGCATCGACGCAGCCGGCCAGGTCGTGCCGGGTGTCGCGCTGTCGTGGGAACGCAAGACGCCGACGACGTGGATCTTCAAGCTTCGCCACGACGCGAAGTGGAGCAACGGCCAGCCGGTGACGGCCGCCGATTTCGTCTATGCATGGCAGCGCCTCGTCGATCCGAAGACGGGCTCGAAGTACACGATCCTCGTCGAGTTCGTGAAGAACTCGAAGGACATCATCGCGGGCAAGGCCGCGCCGTCGACGCTCGGCGTGCGCGCCGTCGACCCGTACACGCTGGAAGTGACGACCGACGTGCCGGTCGCGTTCTTCCCCGAGCTCACCGCGATGGTGCCGCTCGCACCGGTGAACAAGGACACGGTGACGAAGCTCGGCGACGCATGGACGCGCCCGGGCAACATCGTCAGCAACGGCGCCTACCAGCTCGTCGACTGGCAGCCGAACAACCGCATCGTGATCTCGAAGGATGCGAAATACTGGAATGCGCCGAAGGTCGTGATCAACAAGGTCACGTACCTGCCGATCGAGAGCGACGAGACGGCGATGCGCATGTACCAGGCCGGCCAGATCGACTACAGCTACTCGATCCCGTCGGGGATCTTCCAGCAAGTCAGCAAGCAGTTCGGCGGCGAACTGCGCCAGGGCCTGCAGCTCGCGACGTACTACTACTACCTGAACAACAGCGATCCGGCACTGAAGGACAAGCGCGTGCGCCAGGCGCTGTCGATGGTGCTCGATCGCGACGTGCTGACCCAGAAGCTCACGCAGGCCGGCGAGAAGCCGATGTACGGCCTGATGCCGAACGGCACGAAGGGCGTGCAGCCGTTCACGCCGGACTGGGCGTCGTGGCCGATGGCGAAACGTGTCGCGACCGCGAAGGACCTGCTGAAGCAGGCCGGCTATTCGGACGCGAAGCCGCTGTCGTTCACGCTGACCTACAACACCAACGACCTGCACAAGAAGGTCGCACTGTTCGCGGCGTCCGAATGGCGTACCAAGCTCGGCATCAACACGAAGCTCGAGAACGTCGAGTTCAAGGTGCTGATGAAGCAGCGCCATGACGGCAAGGTGCAGATCGCGCGCGACGGCTGGTTCGCCGACTACAACGACGCGATGACGTTCTTCGACCTGCTGCGTTGCGGCAGCGCGCAGAACACCGTCGGCTACTGCAACAAGCAGGCCGATGCACTCGTCGACGAAGGCAACCAGAAGCTCGACGACAAGGCGCGTGCCGCGCTGCTCACGCAGGCACACGATCTCGCACTGAGCGACACGCCGATGGTGCCGCTGTTCCAGTACTCGGCCGACCGTCTCGTGAAGCCGTACGTCGGTGGCTACTCGCTGAAGAACGTGATCGACATGCGTGCGTCGCAGGACATGTACCTGATCAAGCACTGAGCGGAGCGATCATGCTGGCCTACGCATTGAGGCGTACGTTGTGGGCGGTGCCGACGATCCTCGCGGTCGTCACCGTCTGCTACCTGCTGCTGCACCTGACGCCCGGTGGCCCGTTCGATACGGAAAAGCAGCTGTCCGCGGCGACGCTCGCGAACCTGAACGCGAAGTATCACCTCGACCAGCCGCTGTGGAAGCAGTACCTGATGTACCTGAACGCGCTGCTGCACGGCGATCTCGGCCCGTCGTTCCGTTACGTCGACTGGTCCGTGAACGACCTGGTGCGCAAGGCGCTGCCGGTGAGTCTCGGCGTGGGCGGCCTGTCGATCCCGATCTCGATCGGGCTCGGCGTGCTGCTCGGCACCGTCGCGGCCGTGCGCCGCGACAGCTTCATCGACCGCATCGTGATGCTGATCGGCAACGTCGGCAACGTCGTGCCGCCGTTCGTGCTCGGCCCCGTGCTCGTGTGGATCTTCGCGATCCTGCTGAAGACGTCGGCCGGCAACGGCTGGCTGCCGGCGGGCGGCTGGGGCGACGGCGGCTGGCAGTACCGGCTGCTGCCGATCGTGCTGCTGACCTTCATCAACATGTCGCTGCTCGCGCGCGTGATGCGCGGCTCGATGATCGAGACGCTGTCGAGCAACTACATCCGCACCGCGCGCGCGAAGGGCCTGCCGGGCTCGACGATCGTGCTGCGCCACGCGCTGAAGCCCGCGCTGATGCCGGTCGTGTCGCTGGTCGGCACGGTCTGCATCTCGTCGATCACCGCGGCCGTCGTCACCGAATCGGTGTTCGCGCTGCCGGGCCTCGGCCAGCTCGTCGTGAACGGTGCGATCAACCGCGACTACACGCTCGTGCTCGGCCTCGTCGTGCTGACCACCGTCTGCGCCGTGCTGTTCAACCTGCTGGTCGACCTCGCGTACGCGTGGCTCGATCCGCGCATCCGTTATTGAGCGAGGCACCGCGATGACTCCGACTACTCCCGTCGTCGGCCTGCCCGTGCAGACCGACACGCCGCCGCGTTCGCGCTCGCCGCTCGCGCTCGCCATGGCGCGCTTCCTTCACAACCGTGCGGCCGTGTTCAGCCTCGTGCTGCTCGCGCTGATCACGATCGCGTGTTTCGTCGGCCCGTGGCTGCTGACCGCCGACCCGGCCGCGAGCGACTGGGGCGCGATCAGCCTGCCGCCGACCTGGGCCAACCAGCACTGGTTCGGTACCGACGAGCTCGGCCGCGACCTGCTCGTGCGCACGCTGATCGGCGGACGCGTGTCGATCGAGGTCGGCGTGCTCGGCACGCTCGTGTCGGGCCTGTTCGGCGTCGCGTGGGGCGCGACCGCGGGCTTCGCGGGCGGCCGCACCGATGCCGTGATGATGCGCGTCGTCGACATGATGTACGCGATCCCGTACCTGCTGATCGCGATCCTGATGATGACCCTGTTCGGCCGCTCGTTCATGCTGGTCGTGCTGACCATCAGCGCGTTCTCGTGGATCGACATGGCGCGTGTCGTTCGCGGCCAGACGCTGTCGCTGCGCAGCCGCGAGTTCGTCGATGCGGCGCGCGCGATCGGCGTGTCGCCGGCCACGATCGTGCGGCGCCATGTGGTGCCGAACCTGCTCGGCGTGGTCGTCGTGTACGCGACGGTCTCGGTGCCGGGCATCGTGCTGACCGAATCGGTGCTGTCGTTCCTCGGCCTCGGCGTGCAGGAACCGATGACGAGCTGGGGCGTGCTGATCCAGGACGGCGCGCAGAAACTGGAATCGATGCCGTGGCTGCTGCTGGCCCCGGCCGTCATGCTGTGCGTGACGCTCTACTGCGTGAACTTCGTCGGCGATGGCCTGCGTGACGCGCTCGACCCGAAGGATCGCTGAAATGGGTGCACTGCTGGAAGTAGACAACCTCGGCGTGCGCTTCACGCGCAAGGACGCGCCGCCGGTCGACGCCGTGAGCGGCGTGTCGTTCTCGCTCGAAGCCGGCAAGACGCTCGGCATCGTCGGCGAATCGGGCTCGGGCAAGAGCCAGACCGTGATGGCGCTGCTCGGCCTGCTGGCCGGCAACGGCACGACGTCGGGCGCCGCGCGCTACCGCGGCGACAACCTGCTCGAGATGGATGCGCGCGCGCTGAACAAGGTGCGCGGCGACCGGATCGCGATGATTTTCCAGGATCCGATGACGTCGCTCAATCCGTTCCTGACGATCGAGCGGCAGATGACCGAGACGCTGCAGCTGCATCGCAAGCTGTCGCGCAGGGAAGCCACGAAGCGCGCGATCGAGGCGCTCGAATCCGTGCGTATCCCGGACGCGGCGCGCCGCATCCGCATGTATCCGCACGAGTTCTCGGGCGGGATGCGCCAGCGCGTGATGATCGCGATGGCGCTGCTGTCCGAGCCGGAGATCCTGATCGCCGACGAGCCGACCACCGCGCTCGACGTGACCGTGCAGGCGCAGATCATCGACCTGCTGCGCGAGCTGAACCGCGAGCGCGGCACGGCGATCGTGCTGATCACGCACGACATGGGCGTGGTCGCGGGCCTCGCGGACGACGTGATGGTCATGTATGCGGGCCGCACCGTCGAATACGCGCCGGCCGAATCGATTTTCGCGGCGCCGTCGCATCCGTACACGATCGGCCTGCTCAACGCGCTGCCGCGCCTGACCGACGCGGACGATGCGCCGCTCGTCGCGATTCCCGGCAATCCGCCGATGCCCGGCACCGCGCCGGCCGGCTGCGCGTTCGCGAAGCGCTGCACGTATGCGGAAGAACGCTGCGGCGCGGCGCGCCCCGCGCTCGAAACCTATGGCGCCGTGGGCGCGGTGCGCGCATGCCACCGGCCCGTGGCCGATATGACGGGAGGTCTGCGATGAGCGTCGATGAACGCCGCAATACCGGCGCGACGGACGACACGCTGCTGTCCGTCGATGGGCTGAAAGTGCATTTCCGTGTGCCGCTCGGCGGCTATCCGTGGTCGCCGAAGGGCACGCTGCGCGCCGTCGACGGCGTGTCGTTCGACGTGAAGCGCGGCGAGACCGTCGGGCTCGTCGGCGAATCGGGCTGCGGGAAGTCGACGCTCGCGCGTGCGCTGATCGGGCTCGTGCCGATGACGGCCGGCGTCGTGAAATGGCGCGGCGAAGCCGTCGCGCCCGGTCACCTGCGCGGCACCGCGATGCGGCGCGAAGTGCAGATGATCTTCCAGGACCCGCTCGCGTCGCTCGATCCGCGCATGACGATCGAACAGGTCGTCGCGGAGCCGCTCGTCACGCACCAGGCCGGCCTCGGCCGCACCGAGGTGCGCCGCCGCGTGGTCACGATGCTCGAACGCGTCGGCCTGAACGCGCACCACCTGCTGCGCTATCCGCATGAATTTTCCGGCGGGCAGTGCCAGCGCGTCGGCATCGCGCGCGCGCTGATCAGCGAGCCGAAGCTCGTGATCTGCGACGAACCCGTATCGGCGCTCGACGTGTCGATCCAGGCGCAGATCGTGAACCTGCTGCGCGATCTTCAACGCGAACTGTCGTTATCCTATCTTTTCGTTGCACACGATCTCGCCGTGGTGAAGGCGATCAGCCAGCGTGTGCTCGTGATGTATCTCGGCCGCGTGATGGAGTTCGGCACGCGGCATGACGTGTACGGCGTCCCTCAACACCCGTACACGAAGGCGCTGCTCGATGCGGCGCCGACGCCGGAGCCGGCGCGCGAGCGTGCTCGCCGCCCGATGCTGCTGGCGGGCGAGATGCCCTCGCCGCTCAACCCGCCGTCCGGCTGCGCGTTCCGCACGCGCTGCCCGGTCGCGATCGACGCGTGCGCGCAGGACGTGCCGCTGCCGGAAGTTCGGCAGGGGTCGGCGGCGCGTGTCGCGTGCATCCGCGCGGGTGTGGCGTGAGCTGAAGTGACGCAGCAAACATAACCAAGGCAGGTCAACAGGGGTAGGTGCGGCGCGAACGATCTTCGCGCCGCGGGTACAGGCGCGTCCTTAACCGGGCGCGCCGGGGGGCCGGGAGCGGATCGCAGCCGGCGTGGACGATATCAACACAAGACGAGAATTACGATGAAAAAACAGAAGACGATCGGGACAGCATCGAAAATGCTGCTTGCCTGGGGGCTGCCGGCACTCGCCGGTGTTTCGCTGACGGGCGTCGCGCACGCCGACGACGCGGCCCCCGCACCGCTGACGGTCGCCCAGGCCGCACCGGGCACGACCGTTGCGCAGGCAACGACCCCGAACGCCATTGTCAACGCCGAAGCGACCCAGGCCGTCACGCCGCCCGACGAGCCGTCGGCCCAGTCGCAGTCGAAGGGTTTCATTGCCGACAGCCACCTCAACTTCCTGTTCCGCAACTATGCGGACGTGCTCGACGCCAAGGGCGGCCCGCATCGCCACGCGTGGGTCCAGGGCGCGATGGCGAACTTCGAGTCGGGCTATACGACGGGCCTGATCGGTATCGGCTTCGATGCGTCGCTGTATGCGGCGTTGAAGCTCGACGGCGGCCAGGGCGCCGGCAGCATGGTGCACATCGCGAAGGGCGGCGGTGGCGGCAACCAGCTCGCATGGGCCTATCCCGGCATCTACGACGTGAAGGCGCGCATCTCGAACACGGTGGTCAAGTACGGTCTGCAGGCCGTCGACAACCCGTTCATGGAGCAGCACGACAACCGTGCGCTGCCGCCGACGTTCCTCGGCGCGACACTCGTCAGCAATGAATTCAAGAACGTGATGCTCGAGGCCGGCAGCTTCACGAAGACCGACGCGCGCGGTCACACGACGCTCACCAACCTGACGACGCAATACGGCGGCACGCGCATCAATCGCCTGTCGTACGTCGGCGGCACGTGGGATTACTCGCCGAACGGCGAAATCGCGCTGTACGCGAACCAGGCCGACGACGTGTGGCACCAGTACTACGCGTCGGTGAAGCACAGCATCGGCAGCCCGCAGACGATCAAGTGGACGGGCTTCGGCAACGTCTACTCGACGCACGACACGGGCGATGCGCTGCAAGGCAAGATCAACAACAACGCGTACAGCCTGTCGCTGGCCGCGCAGCACGGCCCGCACGAGCTGCTGCTCGGCTTCCAGCAGGTGCTCGGCGACCAGTTCTTCGACTACCTGAACGAAACGAACGGCATCTTCCTGACCAACTCGATGGACGTCGACTACAACGCGCCGCACGAAAAGTCGCTGCAGCTGCGTTACACGTTCTACGGCAAGGAAGCGGGCCTGCCGGGCTTCAAGGCGATGGTCTGGGGCGTGACGGGCTGGGGCGCGGATGGCAGCGCGAGCGCGGCGCTCGACCCGAGCAAGTCGAGCATCTACTGGAGCAACGGCGCGCCGGTGCAGGGCCGTCACCACGAGTTCGGCTTCATCCCGTCGTACACGTTCCAGAGCGGCAAGCTGAAGGACACGAAGGTCACGTTCATCGCGATGTGGCACGCCGGTTCGGCACACTACTCGGACGCGACGAACACCGAGTACCGCCTGGTCGTGAACCTGCCGCTGCACGCGTTCTGATCGAAGGGGGCATGCGCCCCCGCATCGCACGGCCGGCTTTCGATCGAAACGATCAGGCCGGCTTGTGCAGCCCCGCGACCGGATCGTTCGCGGCCGGCATGTCTTCCACGAGCGACGTGAGCTGGCGGCCCGTATCGCGCCAGGCGTCGAGGCCGCCGCGCAGCGCGAGCGCATCGGTGAAGCCGGCGTCGAGCAGGCGCTTCGCCATCAGGGCCGCCGTCACTTCGTTCGGGCACGAGCAGTACACGACGAACTTCTGCGAGAGCGGATAGCGCGCGACGATGTCGCCGATCTGGCGATCGTCGGCGAATTGCGCGCCGGGAATCGTGAACGGGTCGAGCTTGCGATGCTCGGGCGAGCGCACGTCGAGCACGACCGGCGCGGTGGCGTCGCGCAGCAGCAGGTCGAGTTCGTCGACGCTGATCCGCGCATTGGCGAGCTGGCGGATCAGCGCGCGGCGGCGCATCCAGCGGATGGCCGCATACACGGCGAGCAGCGCGACGATCACCAGCAGCACCGCACGGCCGAGGTGGCTCGCACCGGCGAACAGCCAGTCGATCTGCCGGTAGAACACCAGCCCGGCCACCAGGCCGACGATCGTCCACAGTGCGGCGCCGAGGGCATCGTAGCCGGCGAACGTGCGGTAGCGCGTGCCGAGCGCACCGGCCATCGGCACCGACACGAGCGACAACCCGGGAATGAAGCGCGCGACCGCGAGCACGCGCACGCCGTAGCGGCCGAAGAAGCGTTCGGTCTTTCTCACGCAGGTATCGCGCGACAGCGACAGCCGGCAGATCGTCTTCAGCGTCGTGCCGCCGTAACGGCGCCCGGCGACGTACCACACGGTGTCGCCGATCAATGCGCCGAGCACCGACAGCGCCACCACCGTCACCAGTTGCGAGCCGATCATCTCGGGATGCATCGCGGACATCGCGCCGAACAGCACGAGCGTCGGCATCGCGGGCACCGGCAGGCCGATGGCCGCCGCGAGCACGTTGGCGAAGACGAGAAGCGGCCCGTATTGGGCGACGAGGTCACGGAGCATGACGGCTGGCCGAAAAGGACATGCGTGGGCAGGAAACGCAGATGGGCCGATTATCGGCCTTTTTCAAGACGACGGCGGGAATGACGGAAAGCGCCTGACGGCGGCAGGGGCGCGGTGAGCCGACGCGCTGCGAGCGGCTCACCGTTCGGAATCAGGAGGAGGTGCGGGCGAGCGACGCGGCGCCGTGGTTTTCGCCGGGCAGCTCGGCGCCGTGCGAGCGGATCGCCGCGATCAGTTCGGCCGGCGTGATCTCGTAGCGGACTTCGCGATGGATGCCGGGCTTGCGTTCGTCGATCTCGATCAGCAGCACGCTTTTGCCGTCGCCGGTTGCCTCGAGCCGGAGCGAGCGCAGTTCGCGGCCGTCGGCCGGGTCGTGTTCGGTGAGCAGGGTCATTGCCCCGGATGAGCCGGTAGTGCGCATCGAACCTATCCTCGTATCGTGGATGCCGTAGTGGCGAAGATGTCTTTGTTGAATGCAGCCTGACGCAGTTTAACGCGAACGGGCCGCAAGTCGGAGCATTTTCGCGCGCCGAAATGAGGGCTGAACCACCGATCCTTCTGATGTTTGAGCCGCGCGGGGCGGGCGTTTGCGCCGGATCGGGGCCGGCCGCGGCCGGCGCCCGAGCGTCGTTCTCGGCCGGCCCGGCGCGGGCGGCGAAACGCGGCGCAACGCGTGTCGCCGCGGCGGCATCAGAAGCGGTCGGCGAGCCCCATCGCCGGGTCGCTGACCGAGTGGCGGCCGGTTTCCACGCGGCCGGCGACGCGGCGCGAGAAACCCGGGTCGCTGTCCGCGGTGACGATGAAGTCGTACCAGTGGCCAGTCGAGTCGAGCTTCCAGTCCAGTTCGGCCTGGTCGCCGGCGCGCACCGTG
Organism: Burkholderia sp. COPS; assembly: GCF_019425585.1. Lineage (NCBI taxonomy): Bacteria > Pseudomonadati > Pseudomonadota > Betaproteobacteria > Burkholderiales > Burkholderiaceae > Burkholderia > Burkholderia sp. COPS. Next base: position 477,875 of record NZ_WIXR01000009.1, read on the forward strand.
ACCGTCCAGGTGGTACCGGTGCCGCGACCCTGGCCGTTGCCGTCCTCGATGCCATGGTCATGGCCGTGATCGCGACCGTCGTGTGCGCCGCGGCCCGGGAGCGGCCCGTAGACCTGGTTCGACTTCACGGTGAAGCGCACCGTGCCGCCGCCGTGGTTGCGCAGCCGCAGGTGGAGGTTGCCGCTCGCGCCCGCGTAGCCGACGCGGACTTCCGGATGGGGCGCGCGGGCACCGGCCAGGCGGCTCAGGTCGCCGGTGAAGCGGCGGTGATAGCCGTTCGGGCCCAGCACCCACAGGTCATATTTGCCGCCGTCGTCGGCGCGCGCCGCCCAGTCGCCGTGCAGCGTCTTGCCCGGTTCGACGACGTAGCGCCGCGGCAGGCGGTCGAGGTGCAGCTTGTCATAGACGTGGAACACGGCGGCGGCGCGGCCCGTATTCGCGAACTTCAGCGTGAGCGTGCCGTTGCCGGCATCGGCACGCGCGCTCGCATGCAGTTCGTAAGGCAGCGCGCGCGACGGGCGCACGCCGGTCGCCTGCGCCGGCAGCGACGGCGCGGCCGGCGGCACGATCTTCGGCGCGGCCTGCTGCGCGGCGCTCAGCGCGTCGACCTGGCTTTTCGTCGTATGGCCCGCGAGCGTCGGCAGCGGTTCGTTGTTCGGCGAGCGGAAGTTGAACGCGCTCGTCAGGTCGCCGCACACCGCGCGGCGGTACGCGCTGATCTGCGGCTCTGCGACGCCGAAGCGCTTTTCGAGGAAGAGCAACGTCGACGTATGGTCGAACACCTGCGAGTTGACCCAGCCGCCGCGGCTCCACGGCGACACGATCCACATCGGCACGCGCGGGCCCGGGCCGTACGGGCGGCCGTCGATCGCCGGCTGGCTCGACGTGGCCGGCGTGAAGTCGTGGTACTCGACCGCGACGTCGGCGTCCCGCAGCGTATGGCCGCCCGCGAGCGTGCCGTCGGCGTTGCGCGACGGCACGGCCGGCGACGGCATGTGGTCGAAGAAGCCGTCGTTCTCGTCGTAGTTGACCAGCAGCACCGTCTTGCTCCATACCTCCGGGTTCGCCGTCAGCGCATCGAGCACCGCCTGCACGTACCAGCCGCCCTGCGCGGGGCTCGACGGCCCCGGGTGTTCGCTGTACACGGACGGCGGGATGATCCACGACACCTCGGGCAGCTTGCCGTTGCGGATGTCGTCGCGGAATGATTCGAGGAAGCCGTACGGCATCGTGTTGCCGAACCCCTTCGCGAGCGGGCTCAGCGGATCGTCGATTGCCGGATCGTAGAACGCGCCGGCCGCCGTCACCGGCTGCGTGATGTCCGTCGACGCGACGTAGGCGGGCCGGCGCGCGGGCGGCATCTGCTCGATCGCCGCGCGCCAGTGGCGGAAGCTCATCATCTCGTTGCAGCCGAAGTTGTCGATCAGGCTCTGGTAGACCTTCCAGTTCACGCCGGCCTGCTGCAGCCGGTCGGCGTAGGTGGTCCAGGTCCAGCCCTGGCTCGACGGGCCGATGTCGTTGCCGCCGTTGAACTGGTTGTTCAGCGCGGCGATCTTCACGCGGCTGCCGTCGGCCGGGCTGATGCCGTTCGGGCCGTTGGTGCCGCTCCAGTAGAACAGGCGGTTCGCGATCGTGCCCGTGTGCATCCCGCAGTGATAGTGGTCGCACAGCGTGAACGCATCGGCGAGCGCGCGCTGGAACGGGACTTCCGCCGCGTCGTAGTAGCCCATCGACAGCGGGGTCTTCGCGTCGGGCCAGCGGTTCATCCGCCCATGGTCCCAGGCGGCCTGCGCATCGGCCCACGTGTGCGGCGTGCCGCCCGCGCGCTGGGCGTTGCCCTGGCTCGCGTCGAGGTGATACGGCGTGACGGTGGCGGCGGGCGTCGGCTTCGTGTACGTCTGGTAGAACACGTTGCGGCCGTTCGGCGACGGCACCGCAAAGCGGTCGCCGTAGCCGCGCACACCCTTGAACGTGCCGAAGTAGCTGTCGAATGCGCGGTTCTCCATCATCAGCAGCACGACGTGCTTGACGTCCTGGATGGTCCCCGTTTCGTGAAACGCGGGAATCGCGAGCGCGCGGCGGATGCTCGGCGGAAACGCGGCGAGCGCGGCGGCGGCGAGGCCGGAAGTGGCGGTCTGCTGGAGGAATGTGCGGCGTGACGTCATGGCGTTCGGGTCCTGTGATGATGGGAGCGTTCGTGACTTCGTCTGGCGGTGCCCGTGCGTCGCCCGCCGGGGCGATGCGAGCGGCATGGGCGGTCGGGTGCGGCGGCTGCGCGTGGCGGAAGTGCGCGCATCGCGCGCGATCCGTGGTGTCGCGCGGATGCCTGGGCCGGTGCCGCGATCCTGCGCGACGCGCGCTCGTGATGCGCGGGGCAGGACGTCGGCACGCACCGGCCCGGTACGTGCCGGATTGGGCGGCGCCCAGTCTAGGGAGCCGACGTGACGTCGACGTGATGAAGGCATGACATCGCGTGTCGCGTGCGTGACGTTGCGTGCGCAACGATCGATCGGGAAGCATCGGGAAAGATCGGGAAGCGATGCGTGACGGAAGCGGGTAAGGAATTACCGGTTTCCGGTCGCCGGGCCGGTCAGATTTTCCCTGCGCGTGGAGGCGTGGCTTGAGCGCCGGTCGTTGCGGGTGCAACGGCATCGCATGACGCCGATGTTTCAAATGCGTGAAATCGGATAAGCTCGATCCGTTGCTGCGCATGTGCGCAGCCCGCGCCGCGGGCGCGACTTTTCGGAACCGGCCCACCCATGACCGACATCAAGATCCGGCACAGCGAGACGCACGACGTCGACGCGATCCGGCAGATCGCCGCGCACCCCGCGGTGTACATGTATACGCTGCAGTATCCGTTTCCATCGCTCGAAAAATGGCAGAAACGGCTCGCCAACGCGCACGAGCGCGGCGCGAGCCTCGTCGCCGAAATCGACGGCGCGGTGGTTGGCCATCTCGGCCTCGAGTTCGAACCGAATCCGCGTCGGCGCCATGCGGCAGGGCTCGGCATGATGGTCGACGCGACCCGGCACGGGCGCGGCATCGGCAGCCGGCTGCTCGCGGCCGCGATCGATCTCGCGGAAAACTGGCTGAACCTCACGCGCCTCGAGCTGACCGTGTTCACCGACAACCGCGCGGCGATCGCGCTCTACGAGAAGCACGGCTTCCGGATCGAGGGCGAATCGCCGGGCTACGCGTTGCGCGACGGCGTGCACATGTCCGTGTATCACATGGCGCGGATCAAGGGCCGAGAGTGAACGCGCGGCGACGATGCCGCGCGTCATATTCATTCAAGAATTCGTTCGTTTCCCGCCGGCTGCGCGGATCGTATCGTTGAAGGATTTGCCGGCCGCTTCGGGCGGCGTTGGCGGTCGCCGCATCGATGCGCGCGGCTTGCGTCGACGCACGCCGGCTTGCGCCACGCCGCACGCCGGTGCGCTTCATCGCTTCATGAATCTCGCTGCATGGGCGTCGCTTCAGGTCGTCGCTTCCCGTCGTCGCCTGGCGCGCCACTCCTTCCCGCAACCTTCTTTTTCAACGGACCCGCTTCGATGAAAACCGCTCTCCGGAATCTGACTGCCGCCTGCCTGCTCGCTGCCGCCGCGGGTGCGGCGTTTGCCGCCGCCGCGCCCACGGGCACCCCGGTCGCGAGCGCATCGCCCGACGGCGCGCACCTGCCGCCCGGCATCGCGTGGCAGCACGGCGACGTCGACGCCGCTTTCGCGTTGGCGAAGCGCACCGGCAAGCCGCTGCTGCTCTACTGGGGCGCGGTGTGGTGCCCGTCGTGCAACCAGGTGAAATCGACGATCTTCAGCCAGCAGGCGTTCAAGACCCGCTCGTCGTTCTTCGTGCCCGTGTATCTCGACGGCGATACCGAAAGCGCGCAGAAGCTCGGCGAGCGCTTCAAGGTGCACGGCTACCCGACGATGATCCTGTTCCGTCCCGACGGCACCGAAGTGACGCGGCTGCCGGGCGAAGCCGATCTCGACCGCTACATGCAGGCGCTGTCGCTCGGGATGACGGCCGCGCATCCGGTGCGGCAGACGCTCGCGACCGCGCTGAAGAACGGTGCGTCGCTGACGCCGGACGAATGGCGCCTGCTGGCCGACTATTCGTGGGATACCGACGGCGCGCTGCCGGTGCCGGCCGATCGCGTGGCCGAGACGCTGCAGTCGCTCGCGCAACGCGCGCGGGCGGCCGGGGCGAAGGCCGAATCGGCGCGCTTTGCGCTGAAGTCGGCCGTGGTCGCCGCGTCCGACGATCCGGCGCAGGCCGGCGCGCTGGACAAGACGGCGCTGGCCGATTCGCTGCGCGCGGTGCTGCAGGACCCCGCCTTGTCGCGGGCCGATTCGGACGTGCTGGTCGCCGCGCCCGCGCGTGTGGTCGCGTATCTCGGTGGCGGCGACGCGCAGCGCGCGAAATTGCGCGGCGCGTACGACACGGCGCTTGCGCGCCTGTCGACCGACACCACGCTGTCGTCGATCGACCGGCTGATGGCGCTGCACGGCCGCGTGCTGCTCGCGCGCGGCGATGCCCGCAAGGGCGCACCGCTCGCTGTGCCGGCGCTGGCCGACACGGCGCGCAAACAGATCCTGGCGTCGGTGCAGGGCGCCGCGAACGCATACGAGCGGCAGGCACTCGTCAGCGAAGGCGCGGACACGCTGACCGACGCGGGGCTGTACGACGAGTCGGATGCCTTGCTGAAGGCCGAGTTGCCGCGCTCGTCCACGCCGTACTACTTCATGTCCGGGCTGGCCGCGAATGCGAAGGCGCGCGGCGACAAGGCCGGGGCGCTCGACTGGTACCGCAAGGCATACGATGCGGCGAGCGGGCCGGCGACGAAGCTGCGCTGGGGCGCGACCTATTTCGCGAACGCGGTCGAACTGGCGCCGGACGATTCGGCGCGCATCGAAGGGATCGCCGCGAGCGTGCTCGCGCAGGCCGACAAGACGCGGGACGCGTTCTACGGCGCGAACCTGCGCGCGTTGACCAAGGTCGTCACGCAGTTGAACCGCTGGCGCGGCAGCGGTGCGCATGACGCATCGGTCAGGTCGATCGCGAAGCAGTTCGACGGCATCTGTGGGAAACTGCCCGCCGGCGATCCGCAGGCAAGCGCCTGCGAGCGCCTGATCCAGCCGGTCAAGGCATAGATCCGGTAGCACTGCGTGGGCTTTCGGGATGCCGGCCGGCGCATTTCCCGATACCGACGAGGCCACCGACCCCATGCCCCACCTGACGCTCGAATATTCCGCGAACCTCGACGGGTTCGACGCCGGCGCGACACTGCGCGCGCTCAATGTTGCGCTTGCCGCGTCCGGCCATTTCGACGAGCGCGATATCAAGAGCCGCGCGCTGCGGCTCGATACATTTGCGGTCGGCACGTCGCCGGCGCCTCGCGCGTTCGTCCACGCGAAGCTCGCGGTGCTGAGCGGCCGGCCGACTGACGTCAAGCGGGAATTCTCGGAGCGGGTGCTGGCGGAACTGAAGCGGCACGTCGTCGCGCCGCCCGGCATGCACCTGCAACTTTCCGCGGAAATACTGGAACTGGAACGCGAGTCCTACGCGAAAGCGGCCATCGAGCCGCGCTGACCGTGCAGCGCGGTGCGCGCTGCACGCGCCGGCAACGTGGCGCTGACGCTAGCACAGCCCGCTGGCTTGAAACCGGACTATTGGCCCGTGGCGGACGCGCCGCGATTGCCGTAGCCGGCGCCCGCGGCCCGCGGCGCACCTTGCTGCCGGGCGATCTTCGCTTCGGCGGCCTGGATGCTGGCAGGGTAGAACCAGTCGCTCGGCTGGAAGCCGGCTTTTCTCAGTGCAACCACTTCGGAATGCACTTCGGCGCGCGTGAGCGGCTGGGTGGCTTGCGCCTGCGCGGCGACGGGAGCGGCGAATGCGGCGGCGAGGGCAAGTGTGCGGAGCAGCGGGTTCATGAGCGGATACCTCCAGGTTTTCGACGGCGCCGATCACGTACGGTGACCGTCGAAAGCAGTGTAGGCCTCGCCTGACGCGCGAAAAATGCCGCTGCACCCAACGTAGTGTTCTCCGGAAGACAACAATGAGCGGCCGGCGCGCGCCCCTGGACGGTGCCCGGCAAAAAGGGGAGGAGCGGGGGAGAAGCCGGCCGCAGCGACGTGGCCGGCGGCCGGCGGGCAGCGGCCCGTAGACGGGCCGCCGCATGCGGGGGTATTACACGAGGCCCGTCGTGTAGTACACGGCGATCACGAAGAACACCGCGAGCGTCTTGATGATCGTGACCGCGAAGATGTCGCGATACGACTCGCGGTGCGTGAGGCCCGTGACCGCGAGCAGCGTGATCACCGCGCCGTTGTGCGGCAGCGTGTCCATGCCGCCGCTCGCCATCGCGACGACCCGGTGCAGCACGTCCAGCGGGATATTGGCGGCCTGCGCGCCTTTGATGAACAGGTCCGACATCGCGGCGAGCGCGATGCTCATGCCGCCCGACGCCGAGCCCGTGATGCCGGCGAGCGAGCTGACCGACACGGCCGCGTTGACGAGCGGGTTCGGGATGCTCTTCAGCGCATCGCTGACGACGAGGAAGCCCGGCAGCGCCGCGATCACGCCGCCGAAGCCGTACTCCGACGCGGTGTTCATCGCGGCGAGCAGCGCACCGGCGACGGCGGCCTTCGAGCCGTCCGCGAAGCGCCCGCTGACGCGTTTGAACGCGGTCAGCACGACCAGCACGATGCCGAGCAGCAGTGCAGCCTCGACCGACCAGATCGCGACGACGGTCTTGATCGACGTCGTGACCGGCGCGTGCACGCCGGGCAGCACTTCCGGCGCGACCGTGTACGACGCGGCGCCGTACCACTGCGGAATCAGCTTCGTGAATGCGAAGTTCGATACGCCGACGAGGATCAGCGGCAGGATCGCGAGCGCGGGATTCGGCAGCGACTTCGCCTCGACGCGCTCCGGTTCGTTGACGAGCGACGTGCCGTAGCCTTCACCCTTTGCCATCGCCGAACGGCGGCGCCATTCGAGATAGGTGAGGCCGACGACGATGATGAACAGCGAGCCGATCGTGCCGAGCGCGGGCGCGGCCCAGGCGGTCGTCTTGAAGAACGTGGTCGGGATGATGTTCTGGATCTGCGGCGTGCCGGGCAGCGAATCCATCGTGAACGAGAACGCGCCGAGCGCGATCGCGCCGGGCATCAGCCGTTTCGGGATGTTGCTCTGGCGATAGAGTTCGGCCGCGAACGGATAGACCGCGAACACCACGACGAACAGCGACACACCGCCATAGGTGAGCAGTGCGCACACCGCGACGATCACCGCATTCGCGCGTGAGCGGCCGATGTAGCGGATCGCCGCGTGGACGATCGACTCGGAGAACCCGGAGAGTTCGATCACCTTGCCGAACACCGCGCCGAGCATGAACACCGGGAAATACAGTTTGACGAAGCCGACCATCTTCTCCATGAAGATGCCGGAGAAGACCGGTGCGACGGCGGCGGGTTCGGTCAGGAGCACCGCGCCGAGCGCGGCGATCGGCGCGAACAGGATCACGCTGTAGCCGCGATACGCGGCGAACATCAGGAACGCCAGCGCGGCGAGGACGATCACGAAAGACAAGGGAGTCTCCTAAAAGCTTGGAATGGCTTTGGTTGTTGTTCGATCGCGCGATGCGCCGCGGACCAGCTCAGGTTCGTGCAGGTTTCGTGCCATCGGCCGGATAGCGCCGCCGGACATGGGTCCGCCGGGGACCGGCGGCCCCGCGCCGGTCGTTGTCTGACGATTCTACATAAAACGTCTCTATCCGGAGACGTTTTGGCTATCCGGCCAAGCCTCGACATCGTGCAGGGCTTTACCGACAACGTATTGCGGCGTGTCTCCGGAGTGAGATAATCCGTCTCGTTCCGGAGACAGCCGGTCGACGATACACGGAGACGAAGACACGATGATGAACGACTGGGCCCGCCTGCCCGTCAACTACGGCGACGTGCTGCGGCGCGCCGCCGAGTCGCTGTTCCGGACCTTCGAGGATTCGAGCGCGGGCACGGTGGTCGTCGATCGCGATGCACGCGTCGTGTGGATGAACGAGCGATATGCGGCGCGCTTCGGTTTCGCCGATCCGCAGCAGGCCGTCGGCCTCGACTGCGAGGCCGTGATCCCGAACAGCCTGATGCGCGAGGTCGTGTCGACCGGCCAGCCGATCCTGCTCGACATCATGGAGACGGGCCGCGAGCCGCTCGTCGTCACGCGCCTGCCGCTGAAGAACGAGGCCGGCGAGACGGTCGGCGCGATCGGCTTCGCGCTGTTCGACCAGTTGAAGACGCTCACGCCGATCTTTTCCCGCTACGCGCAGCTTCAGCAGCAACTGATCGCGACGCAGCGTTCGCTCGCGCAGGCGCGCCGCGCGAAATACACGTTCGCGAGTTTCGTCGGCACGAGTGCGGCGAGTCTCGAAACCAAGCGCCAGGCGCGCCGCGCCGCGCAGGTCGATTCGCCGGTGCTGCTGCTCGGCGAGACGGGCACTGGCAAGGAACTGCTCGCGCATGCGATCCACGCGGCGTCGGCGCGCGCACTCCAGCCGCTCGTGACCGTCAACGTTGCCGCGATTCCCGACACGCTGCTCGAAACCGAATTCTTCGGCGCCGCGCCCGGTGCTTACACGGGCGCCGACCGCAAGGGGCGCGTCGGCAAGTTCGAGCTGGCCGATCGCGGGACGCTGTTTCTCGACGAGATCGGCGACATGCCGCTGCCGCTGCAGGGCAAGCTGCTGCGCGTGCTGCAGGACAAGGAGTTCGAGCCGGTCGGCTCGAACCGGATCGTGCGCGCGGACGTCCGGATCATCGCGGCCACGAGCGCCGACCTGCCGGCGCTGGTCGCGGCCGGGCGTTTTCGCGCGGATCTCTATTACCGCCTGAACGTGCTGACGATCCACGCGCCGCCGCTGCGCGAGCGCGCCTCCGACATCGCGGCGCTCGTCTATGCAACCCTCGAGGAACTGGCCGCGCAACACGGGCGCGCGGCCCATTGCGAGCTGACCGACGATGCGCTGCGGATGCTGTGTGCGTATCCGTGGCCGGGCAACGTGCGCGAGTTGCGCAATACGCTCGAGCGCGCGCTGATGCTGTCGGACCGGTCGGTGATCGATGCGCGTGCGCTCGCGCCGTTCCTTGGGCCGGTGCGTGTATCGACGGACGGTGCAGTACCGGCGCAGCCGGTGGCTGTGCAGACGGTCGAGCGGCGCGCGGGCGAAGTGCGGGCTGCGCCGGCAGCGTCGTATGCCGATGCATTGGCGGCGTGGGAGCGCCAGTTCCTGACCGATGCGCTCGCGGCTTGCGACGGCAAGGTGGTGGAAGCGGCCGCGCGCATCGGGATCGGCCGCGCGACGCTGTACAAGAAGCTGGCGGCGCTGGGCATCGACCGGTAGGCCGATCGGCAAGGCCGATGCGGCCGGACGTGCGGCATCGAACAGGAGATCACGATGAAACGGATCGGCATCGCAGGATGGCTGGCGCTGTTGCTGGCGAGCGCCGCGCTCGCGCAGTCTGGCGACGCCGACGCCCCCGAGGCACGGCGCAACTGGTACAACGATCCGTTCATCGCGCTGTCGCGGGACGTAGCCGAATGCCCGTTGCCGCTCGGCCCGTGGATGACCCGGGCCGAGATGACGGACGACGCGCATTACCGTGCCGAACGCGGCACCACGTGCTGGCTCGCGCACCGCTGCACGAAGCCGAACTCCTACATGTATGACGCACCGATCGCCGACGCCGTGAAGGCGCACTTCGCCGGCTCCGATCGACTGCATGGCACGAGCCTGTGGATCACGGTGCAGCGGCGTTTCATCTACGTCGAAGGATGTGCCGATACGGCGTTCGACCGGCAGGCATTGCAACGTGAGCTCGAGGCGATTCCGGACGTCGAGCAGGTGTTCGTTCGCATCACCGACGATCCGCGCAAGCGCTTGCCGTACAAGGCGCGCGGGCAACCCGGGCGCACGCCGGACTGACGGAGAAAGGGCCGCGCATGGCATACTCGCGACATTCAAAAAAAGGTTGACGGGAAGAACAATGAAACACATGCTTGCGTCGGTCTGTCGGTGGCCTCGGGCGGCCGTTGTGCTGGGTCTGGTTGCCGGGCTCGGCGGGTGTGGCGGCAGCGCACCGCTGTTCACTTCGGACGGGCGTCCGACTACCCAGGTGCAATGCACCGGCAGCGACTGGAGCAATTGCACGGACAACGCCCGGGCGATCTGCAACGGGGATTTCGAAGTGCTTCAGCAATCGAGCGATGACGCCACGCGAAATCTTCTCTTCGCGTGCAAGAAAAAGAGCGGTTATTGACCTCGAAATAACCGGCTGAGGAGACCACGATCGGGCGAAGCGCTTTTCTGTTTGCTGAGAGTCACCTATTTTTCACGAATAACACTCACGGAGTCCCATCCATATGGCGACCTACAGGCAACTGACCGCGCAGCTCGAACGGCTTCAGCAAAAGATCGACAAGGAACGCGAAAAGGCGATTGCCGATGCGATTGCCGATATCCGCGCGAAAATCGAGGAATACGACATTACGCCGGAAGAGCTCGGGTTCCGTGCGGCAGGGGCGGCCGCTGCCGCCGCGAAGCCGAAGCGTACGTCGCCGCCGAAGTACCTGAACCCGAAGACGGGTGAAACGTGGAGTGGCCGTGGACGCTCGCCGACGTGGCTCGGCAAGAATCGCGCGCGTTTCCTGATCAAGGACTGACTCCCGAAAATTCTCACCTTTCGCGTGCCGACCGACGGTGCGAACGGCCATGCGGCCGTCGCACCGTTTTGTTTTTGTGCATTCCGGCGCGATTCCCGACGGCGTATTGAACTGCGATGCCGCGCAATTAACGGATCCCGTTTTGCGAATTCGCTGCGATTCGGCGGCATATCGCGGCGATTTTCGGTAAACAGCGCCGCAATTTCACGGCATATCCGCATTGGCCCGCGCCATTCTCGCGGTGCACGCGCGCCGCGAATTCCGATCACCTTTCGCGTGTTTGCGCGTCGCGCCGTGCAATTCCCGAATTTACTCACCATAGCTCCTGTAAATCCTCACCTTTGACGAAGCGGACACAACGCCGCGCCGAATGCGAACGCCGCCCGCGTCGAGCGCATGTGGACGCCCGGCGTGCGGCGACGGCTTTCGTGCTCGTGTCACAGGCCCATGGTGCGTGCGTTGACGTCTGTCGAATAGTCGGCCGTCCGGCATATAGGCAGCTGCATGCGCTTCGCCTATGCTTGGGGTTCGCGTCGATCGGTGTATGGCCTGTCCGTGCCGCATGCCGATCGGGTCGTCTTTCGTTACCGCAGGGAGCCGATGTGACCGTTCGCCATCTCGATGCGTTGTTCCAGCCCAAGTCCGTTGCGGTCGTCGGCGCGTCGTCGCGCGCGGGCAGTATCGGCGCGATGGTGTGGGCGCGCGTGCTCGACGGCGCGTTCCAGGGGCCCGTGTGGCCCGTCAATCCGAAGTATCGTGACCTGCACGGGCATGCGGTCGTTGCCGATGTCGACCGGTTGCCCGCACCGCCGTCGGTTGCCGTGATCTGCACGCCGCCCGCGACCTGGGCCGGCATCGTGCGCAAGCTCGGCGAGCTCGGCACGCGCGTGGCGGTGATCGTCGGCGAGGCGCGCACGGATGCCGATCGCGCCGCGCTCGATCGCACACTGAAGGCGGCGAAGCCGTTCGTGCTCCGTATCGTCGGGCCGGGCAGCCTCGGCGTGCTGTCGCCCGCACGGCATGCCCATTTCGGCGCGCCGGCCTATACGGCGCGATCGGGCGGTGTCGCGTGGGTGTCGCAATCGAACGCGCTGACGAACGCGGTGCTCGGCTGGGCCGACGCACGGGGCCTCGGGTTTTCACATGTCGTCGCGCTCGGCGGCGAGTCCGACGTCGATGCGGGCGACGTGCTCGACTATCTCGCGAGCGACCCCGGCACGCGCGCGATCCTGCTCGAACTCGATACCGTGCGCGCGGCGCGCAAGTTCATGTCTGCCGCCCGCGCGGCCGCGCGCAACAAGCCGGTGCTCGCATTGCGCACCGGGCGCGCCGATCCGGGCGACGCGCTCTATACGGCGGCGTTCCAGCGCGCGGGGATGGTGCGGGTCGATGCGCTCGACGATCTGCTCGACGAGATCGAGACGCTCGGCGTCGGCCGCGTCACGGCGCGCGGCGCGGCCACGCTCGTGACGAGCGATGCGGGGGTCGCGAAACTCGCGGTCGACGCGGTGTCCGACGTGCGCGACGTACTGGCCGACTGGCCGCCCGCCGCCACGTCGGCCGTCTCGGCCGCGCTGCCGCATCTCGCATCGCCCGGCAATCCGCTGACGCTGGGCGACGATGCGCGGCCCGAGCATTTTGCCGCGGCGGTCAAGGCGCTCGCGCCGTTCCCGCAAACGGGCACGCTGTTCGTCGTCCATTCGACTTCCCACAGCGCGCCGGCCGATGCGGTTGCGCACACGCTGATCGAAGCGCGGCAGCACGCGCATCGCGGCATCCTCGCGTGTTTCTTCGGCGCGGTCGACGCGGCGACGCGCGATGCATTGCATGCGAACGGCATTCCCGTGCACACCACGCCGCAGCGGCTCGCACGCGCGTATGCGCGTCTCGTCGACTACAACCTCGGGCGGCAACTGCTGATGCAAACGCCCGAGGGCACGCCGCTGCAGCCGGCCGAGTGCGTTGCATCCGCGCAGGCCGACGCGCGCCGGATGGTCGAAGCCGGCGAGCATGAGCTGACCGGCGAAGCCGCGCTGGGCTGGCTGTCCCGTTTCGGCCTGCAGGGCGAGCAGGCCGCCGAGCCGGCCGGCACGAAAGTCGTCGATGTCACGGTCGACATGTACGACGATGCGAACTTCGGCCCGGTGTTTCGCTATGCCGTGCCGCCCGCGGACGGCGTATCGGCGCCGTTCGTCGTCTATGGCCTGCCGCCGCTGAACACCGTGCTTGCCCGCGCGGTGATGGAGCGCTCGCCGTATGCACGCAGCACACCCGTCGAGCCGACGCTCGACGCATTGACGGCGCTGTCGCAGGTCGTCTGCGACGTGCGTGAAGTCGTTGCGATGTCGGTCACGCTGCGCGTGCTGTCCGACCGTGCGCAAGTGATCGCACCGCGTATCACGTTGGCCACGGGCCGCAGCCGGCTCGCGATCATGCCGTATCCGCGCCACCTCGAACAGACGCTCGAGTGGCGCGGCGAGACGGTGACGATCCGCCCGATCCGTCCGGAAGACGAGGCCGCGCACAACGAGCTGCTCGGCGCGATGACACCGGACGATCTGCGGATGCGATTCTTCGGTGCGGTGCGCAGCTTCGATCATTCGCAGGTGGCGCGCATGACGCAGATCGATTACGACCGTGAGATGGCCTTCATCGTGTCGTTCACCGACGTGTCCGGGCGCGACCACACGCTCGCGGTGGCGCGCGCCGTGGCCGATCCCGACAACGAGACGGCGGAGTTCGCGATCGCGGTACGACCCGACCAGAAGGGCAAGGGGCTTGGCCGGCTGATGATGAACCGGATCATCGACTACGCGCGTTCGCGCGGAACCGCATGGATGATCGGCGAGGCGCTGCGCGAGAACTCGGCGATGATCGCGCTTGCGAAGTCGTGCGGTTTCGCCGTGTCGACGACGGAGGAGCCCGGCGTCGTCGGCTTCAGGATGAAGCTGCAGCCGTAGCGTCCGTCGGCGGCTCGGCGCGTACGGACGCCATATGCCGTCGATGTCCCCGGCTTGCCGGCACGTTGCGGATGTTTCCGGTCACGAATGCCGGGCATTCGAACCGGTCTTGTGAGCGAAACGACGGCGAACGTGCCGCTGCCTGTTCGCGACGGAAACAACGACGCGCATACGGCAGGCATCGCGAGACGCGTACCGTTTGCCGCAATATCGGTCCCGCAGCGCAGTTTTCCGCGAGGTACCCACACGTATTTGCCGCTGTATTTGAGCCTCGAAAATTCGAGTCTGCCCAAAAGGTGAGATTTTTCAGGAGCCGCCGGTGAGCTTCTCCGGGATGGTCGAGGTGAGCCAATACGGGAGCATTCGGTGAGCCTTCCCGGGAGTGGCCGGTGAGTACCTGCGGGAGGCGTCGGTGAGCCTTTCCGGGGCGCATCGGTGAGGGGCTGCGGGACGTATCGGTGAGCACATCCGGGAGGCTTCGGTGAGGATTTCCGGGAGCCTTGGTGAGCTTTTTCGGGAGGGGTGGGTGAGCGCTTGCGGGACGCCAAGGTGAGGCTTTTCGGGAGTGTCCGGACGCACGGCTAGCGCAAGCGCAACGCCGGCCAAGGTCGGCGTCATGCAGGGCGCGGGCACGCATGAACCGTGCCCGCACTTACATTCAGGCAGCGAGTTTCGCCGCCGCGTCGTTCACCTGGTCACGCGAAATCGCGAGTTCCTCGAGGTGCGGATCGGCATAGACGGCGCCGGTTTCGCGCTCGAGGCGGGCGATCGTCAGCGCGCAGCGCGCGATGTCCTTCGGCATCGCGATGAAGCGCTTGACAGATTCGCCGGACGTGAATGCTTCGAACAGCGCGCCGCGCACGTCGTCCGGAAGCGTCTTGGTCCATTGGTACGGCTTGCCGTTGAACGTGATCGTCGGCGGCAGCGTGCGTTCCTTCTTGGTCGCCGTGATGAGCCCGTAGGTGCGGGCCGCGTCGCCGATCTGCTCGGGCGAGAAGAGCTCGTCGGGCGTGATGTCGAACTGCTCGATGTAGTTCTCGATCGCCTGCATCGCGGCGGCACGATCGTCGCGCTTCTTCTGCGCGCGCGCGACGATATCGCGCAGTTCGTCCGCCTCCTCGGGCGTGATCGTGAAGCTTGCCTGCTTCTGCTGAAGTTCGGAGAAACGCTGGAATTCTTGATCGTTCAGAAGTTTGGCCATGACATCCATCGGACACGACGGCCGCGACAACCGGCCGCCGTAGTTTTTGAGAGGGCCGCTATTTTAGCGTAGCGCCGTGGACGCACGATATGGCACCGTCCGTCGCGCCTCGCGCCTCGCACCGGCGTGATCGCGGGCGGCCGGGATCGGCGCAATCGCGCCGTACCCGGTGCGTTCCGACGAGCCTGCGTGTCGGCAGGGTCGGCTATGTCAGCAGGTTTCGGCGCGGCACATCGACAGATGGGCGGCCGTTTCGCGCAACCCTTCGACGACTGCGTCGACCGATGGCGCCATGTGCGCATCGATCCGGCGCATGTACGGGCAGGTCAGCACCGCGATCGCATGGCCGGACGGCCCGAGGATCGGCGCGGTCAGGTCGGTCACGCCGTACGCCTGGCGGCTGTCCTGGCGCAGGTAGCCGGCCTGCCGGATGGACTGGCACGCGTACGCGAGTTCCTGCTCGTTCAGCGGCGCTTCGCCCTTAACCTTGCGATGCTCCGCAAGCATGTGCGCGCGCTGCTCGGCGCCCTGGAACGACAGCATGACCCGCCCCGATGCGGTATCGGCGAGCCCGATGCGCGAGCCGAGCCGGACCGACACCCCCCACGGGCCGGGCCCGTCGACTTGCGCGATCACGAGCAGGTTGCCGCGATCGTAGACGGACAGGTGGCACGATTGTTCGGAGGAATCGGCGAAGCGCTGCATCGGCGGCAGCGCCTCGGCGATCAGCCGGCTCATCGGCGGATGCCGGTGCGCGAGCGAGAACAGCTTGAGGCTGAGCGTATAGCGGTCGCCGCCGGTCGAGCGCATCACGTAGCGGCGCGCGACGAGGCGTTCGAGCATCCGGTAGATCTCGCTCGCGTTGCGGCCGAGTTCCTTCGTGATTTCGGTGCGGGTGAGGCCTTCTTTCTGCTCCGACAGGAGTTCGAGGATGTCGAGACCCTTGTCGAGCGCGGGTGCGCGATAACGGTCGATTGCGCCCATCGATTCCCGTGCGTCGCAGCCGGGAAGCAGGTCGTTGGTTGTTTGCATTGTCGGTGTGAGGTTGGGGGATGACTGTCGATCGATTGGCGACGCACGCTGACCGATTCTGCACTTCGCCTGTGTCGGGCTCGCGTGTGGCGACGCACGCCATCCGTTCGAGCTTAACAACAAACAATTAGTGTGCAATGCAGCGTCTTTTTACCGATCGTTACCTGACAAGAACGGATCAATTCGTTTTCAGGATGACAGGGAAGCCCCGAATACCCGGTATTCATGACAGGTGGCACCGGTTCAAGGTATTCGAAAGGAAATCGGGCGGCAGCGCCGTCCGCGATGCTGCGCCGCAGCGCCCGCGGGTGCACCAATAGTCGGTATCCGTCGCGCGTCATTTCATCGCGCGCGGCCGATGGTACAAAGACTGGCGGGCCAGCGACGGTGCGGCCGCGCGTGACGCCGGCCGGTACAGGCCGGGCCATGGCGCGGGTGCCGGGCCGTCGTCGCCGATGCGCAGACCGGCGGCCGCCCGTTCGATGCGCGCCATACTTCCGTGTGGCGCCACGATCGCTGCGCCCGCGCGACCCTCGCGCGTCGAACGGCATGCCGGATGCGGCGCCGACGCGCGCAATCGACGATCGACAATCAGTCCGGCACGTGGCCGCGAAGGGCCGCGTTGGCCGGTATCCTGTCCCATTCGACAACAGAGGTTGAGCACGATGAAACTGCTTCGCTATGGCCCGTCCGGCCAGGAAAAGCCCGGTATTCTCGACGCGGATGGCCGGATTCGCGACCTGTCGGCGCATGTGCCGGATCTGTCCGGCGATGTGCTGTCCGACGCGGGTCTTGCGCGTCTGCGCGCAATCGATCCGGCCACGCTGCCGCTCGTGTCGGGCGAGCCGCGCATCGGCGCGTGCGTCGGCCATGTCGGCAAGTTCATCGGCATCGGCCTGAACTACGCCGATCACGCGGCCGAAGCCGGCATGCCGGTGCCGAAGGAGCCCGTCGTGTTCGGCAAGTGGACGAGCTCGATCTGCGGCCCGAACGACGGCATCGATATCCCGAAGGGTTCGGTCAAGACGGACTGGGAGGTCGAGCTGGGCGTCGTGATCGGCGCGACCTGCAAGGACGTCGACGAAGCGCGCGCGCTCGATTACGTCGCGGGCTACTGCGTCGTCAACGACGTGTCGGAGCGCGAATGGCAGATCGAGCGCGGCGGCCAGTGGGACAAGGGCAAGGGCTTCGACACGTTCGGCCCGATCGGTCCGTGGCTCGTCACGCGTGACGAGGTGCCCGATCCGCAGCGTCTCGACCTGTGGCTCGAGGTCGACGGCCACCGTTATCAGAACGGCAACACGCGCACGATGGTGTTCACCGTCGCGCAGCTGATCGCCTATCTGTCGAGCTGCATGACGCTGCAGCCGGGCGACGTGATCACGACGGGCACGCCGCCGGGTGTCGGGATGGGCATCAAGCCGTCGCCGGTGTTCCTGAAGGCCGGCCAGAAGGTACGCCTCGGGATCGACGGGCTCGGCGAGCAGTTGCAGAGCACGCGCAACGCGCAGTAAGCGCGTGCCCGGTGCGGGCGGATCGCGGGGCAATCAGCCGCGAGCCGGCCGCGCCGCCCGGCATCGGCGTGCTTGCCTACGGCGAGCGTCGCGACCGAACCTCGATGCAGCATAAACAAGGACAAGGGCCCGATTCCGCGCGAGGCGGAATCGGGCCCTTGTCGTTCACCCGCGTCGGTGCGAACCGGATCAGACGACGTTGTCCAGCTCGCAATGGGCTTCGAGCCGATATCCGTCGGGATCGACGACGAACGCCGCGTAATAGCCGGGGCCGTAGTGCTCGCGCTTGCCGGGCCCGCCGTTGTCCTGGCCGCCGTGCTCGAGCGCGGCGCGGTAGAACGCGTCGACCTCGACGGGCGACGCGGCCTTGAACGACAGGTGCAGCCCGGAGTCGGGATCGGCGGCGATGGGGCGAGCCGCATGCTGCAGCCACAGCACCGGCTCGGTCTCGCCGTACCCGATCGAGCCGTCGTCGCTATACAGCCGCTTGTAGCCGAGCGCGCCGAGCGTGCTGTCGTAGAACGTGCGGCTGCGGCCGATGTGGGCGACGCCGAAGGAAAGGTGATCGATCATCTGTGGGCTCCTTGAACTGAAGAGGGGACGTCAGTACGGCAAACCTGCCTACAAGCACCATGCCAGCCGCTTGTAGCGGAGCGCGCCGGGTGCGCTGTCGTCGAACACCCGGCTGCGGTCGTTGTGGATAACGCTGAAGAAAAGGCGATCGATCATCTGTGTCTCCTTGAACTGAAAGGGCGCAGTGCGGCCAACCGGTTTTTAACCACCATGCCGGTTATGTTAGAAAGCGTCCGGATGCTTGTCAACCGGCATGCTGGTTAGATACGATCGCGTCATGAGCAAAACGCAACCTTCCGTCACGACGGACTGCCTGATTCCGGCGCCGCCGGAAACGCTGAGCATCGATTTCGCGAATACGCTGTACTGGCGCGGCGCCGACACGCCGACGGAGACCTTCGGGACGCTGGACGACCTGTTGACGTGGTGCCGCGAGCAGGCGGGCGTACCGTCCGCCCTGGCCGACGCGTGTCGAATGCGGGACAAGGATGACGAGCCGGCGATGCTCGCGCGGGCGCTCACACTGCGCGAGGCGCTTTATCGGTTGTTTCATGCGCAGGCCGAGCAGCGCGAGCCGCACGCCGACGATCTGGCGCTGCTCGGCGGCTTCCTGGCGGAAGCGGCGCCGCGCGTCGCGCTGGCGCGCATCGACGGCGCCTATGCGTGGCGGATCGGCGGCGCGGGCGCCACGCTCGCGGCGCTGCTGAGCCCGGTACTGTGGTCGGCGATCGACCTGCTTGGCGGCGCGCGGCTCGCGAAGGTCAAGCGTTGCGCGAACGACGCCTGCCAGTGGCTGTTCATCGACGACAGCAAGAACGGCAGCCGCCGCTGGTGTTCGATGTCGTCGTGCGGCAATCGCGCGAAGGCGTATCGCCACTATCACAAGGTCGACTGACGTTCCTCGTTACGCAGGCGCGCGTCGGCGCGCCGCATCCGGCCTGCCTATTTCACCGACAACTTCCGCCACAGCGTCGTCTTGCTGATGCCGAGCATCGCGCATGCGCGATCGCGGTCGCCGCCGCACGCGTCGAGTACCGCGCGGATCTCGTCGGCTTCCGCGCGACGGCGGCGTGCGTGCAGCGTCTGCGCATCGTCGGCGTCGGCCGCGTCGGGCGGGGCCGCGAACAACTCGGGCGCGATCGCCTGCAGCGCGTCGGGATCGAGCGTGCCGCAGGCGGCGGCCGGGTCGTTTTCGTCGGCTTCCTCGGCCAGCTCCACCGCGATCCGCTCGATCACGTTCTGCAGTTCGCGCACGTTGCCGGGCCACCGGTAGCGCGCGAGCACGGCCTGTGTCGCGCCGAGCACGCGCGCGGCATCGTCGGCGTCGCGCAGGCGCTCGGCGAGCCGCGGTTCGCGTCGTGCGGCCTGCACGAGCAGCGTGGCCGCGAGCGCGGGGATGTCGGCGGCGCGCTCGCGCAGCGGCGGCAGGCCGACGTTCAGGATGTTGAGCCGGTAATAGAGATCCGCACGGAACGTGCCGGCCTCGACGGCGGCGAGCAGCGGACGGTGCGTCGCGGCGATCACGCGCACGTCGATGCGGATCGGCTCGGTCGAGCCGAGGCGGATTACCTCGCGCTCCTGCAGCACGCGCAGCAGCCGGCTCTGCAGCGACGGCGGCATCTCGCCGATCTCGTCGAGAAACAGCGTGCCGCGGTGTGCGGCTTCGAACAGGCCGGTCTTGCCGCCGCGCCGCGCACCGGTGAATGCGCCTTCCTCATAGCCGAACAGCTCGCTTTCGAGCAGCGCTTCCGGAAACGCACCGCAATTGACCGCGACGAACGGGTAGCTGCGCCGCGCGGACAGCGCGTGCAGGCTCTGCGCGATCATTTCCTTGCCGGTGCCGCTTTCGCCGAGCACGAGCACGGTCGCGTCGGATTTCGCGTAGCGGCGCACGAGATCGCGCACGCGCGCCATCGGCGCCGATGCGCCGACCACGTCGTCGAGCGCGTAGCGCGCCGCGAACTGCTGCGTGGTGGGCTGCGAACGCAGTGCGCGGTCGAGGCGTTCGACCGCGCGCGATTCCTGGAACGTCAGCACGCTGCCCGACGTGACGCCGCGATCGACCAGCGGCCCGCGATGCACGACGTAGCGCACGCCGCGCACGGTCGCGAGCGCGTCGCCGTCCTCGCCGCGCAGCGTGCGCAACTCGGGCCGCAGGTCGACGAGCGCGCGGCCGACGGCCGCCGCGGGTTCGACCCCGAGCGCCGACGCGAGCCGCTCGTTGATCGCCTCCACGCGGCCGCGCGCGTCGAGCGCGACCACGCCGTCGCGCAGGTGCTGGAGCAGGTTGTCGAGCCGCTGGCGGCGGAACGCCTCGGCATGCGTCGCGTATGCGACTTCGAGCGCCGTATCGACGGCCTTGCGCACCGACGCGTGCGAATACAGGAACACCGCGCCCATGCCGGCGCTGGCGGCGAGATCGGTGACGAGGCCGGGGCCGACGATCGTCTCGATGCCGCGGTCGCGCAGCTCGTGCACGCAGGCTTCCGCTTCCTGCGCGGTCTGATATGACGCAAACTGCACGTCGAGGCCGTATGCGGCGACGAAACGGCGCACTTCGGGCGGCGTTTCGCCGGCGCTGACGAGCGCGATCCGCGACGCGTCGCGCCGGGCGCGCGCGAGCGCCTGCATCACGTCGAAGCCGGTCGGCGACACGACCACCACGGGCACCTGCGCACGCGTCTTCAGGAAGCCGCCGTTCGAGCCGGCCGCGACGATAACGTCGGGCCGCGCGGTGCCGGCCTCGGCGATCGCGCTGAGCGCATCCTCATAGGCGCGCGTCACGATGCGCACGTCGGCGCGTTCGTCGAATTCGCCGGCGATCTCGCGAAAGAGTTCGCGCAGTCGGCTGATGCCCATCGCCCAGATGCGCGGGCGTGCCGCGCGATCCGCCGGGCCGACGGGCTTGGTCGAGGAGAGGTCCATGACGGCCGATTATGCGCGCGCGATTTCATTTTTGAAACTTGAAATTGCTGAATTGAAATCGCCGGGTGCAGCACTGCCCGTGCCGGTTGCTTAAGAATCAGTGGGTTAGCGACATTCCGCGGGCTGGCCCGGTCCTTGCTGTTATCAGGCATTCCATCAGGAGGCCGTTCATGAGCAACACGCATCTTCAGAGCGCCGGCGCGAAATTCCGCGCGGCAGTCGCGGCGGAGCAGCCGCTGCAGGTGGTCGGCGCGATCACCGCATACGCGGCCAAGATGGCGCAGGCCGTCGGCTTCAAGGCCGTGTACCTGTCGGGTGGCGGCGTCGCCGCGAACTCGCTCGGGATCCCCGACCTCGGCATCAGCACGATGGAAGACGTGCTGATCGACGCGAACCGGATCACCAACGCGACCGACCTGCCGCTGCTGGTCGACATCGACACGGGCTGGGGCGGCGCGTTCAACATCGCGCGCACGGTGCGCTCGTTCATCAAGGCCGGCGTCGCGGCCGTGCACATGGAAGACCAGGTCGGCCAGAAGCGCTGCGGCCACCGTCCGGGCAAGGAAGTCGTGCCGACCGACGAAATGGCCGACCGCATCAAGGCTGCGGTCGATGCCCGCACCGACGACCAGTTCGTGATCATGGCGCGCACCGACGCGGCCGCGGCCGAAGGGATCGACTCGGCGATCGAGCGCGCGGTGGCTTACGTCGAAGCCGGCGCGGACATGATCTTCCCGGAAGCGATGAAGACGCTCGACGACTATCGCCGCTTCAAGGCGGCCGTGAAGGTGCCGATCCTCGCGAACCTGACCGAGTTCGGTTCGACGCCGTTCTTCACCACCGACGAACTGCGCGAGGCGAACGTCGACATCGCGCTGTATTGCTGCGGCGCGTATCGCGCGATGAACAAGGCCGCGCTGAATTTCTACGAGACGGTGCGTCGCGACGGCACGCAGAAGGCGGCCGTGCCGACCATGCAGACGCGCGCCGAGCTGTACGACTTCCTCGGTTATCACGAATACGAGCGCAAGCTCGACGAGCTGTTCGCGCAGGGCAAGAAGTAACGCGGCCCGCGTGCCGGGCACGATTCCCGGAACGACTTGCATGAAACCGGGCCGCGCGCACCCGTGCCGCGCCCGGCGGACATGACACCCCCGATACACATTGGAGAACGGAAAGATGAGCGAGACGAAAGACGCAGCAGCACCGGCCGCCGCAGGCGCATTCAAGCCGAAGAAGTCGGTCGCGCTGTCGGGCGTGACGGCCGGCAACACGGCGCTGTGCACGGTCGGCAAGACCGGCAACGACCTGCACTATCGCGGCTACGACATTCTCGACGTCGCCGAGTCGTGCGAATTCGAGGAAATCGCGCACCTGCTCGTTCACGGCACGCTGCCGAACCTGACCGAACTGGCCGCATACAAGACCAAGCTGCGTGCGCTGCGCGGCCTGCCGAACGCGCTGAAGGCCGCGCTCGAGCAGATCCCGGCGTCCGCGCACCCGATGGACGTGATGCGCACGGGCGTGTCGGTGCTCGGCACCGTGCTGCCGGAGAAGGACGACCACAACCTGCCGGGCGCGCGCGACATCGCCGACCGCCTGATGGCATCGCTCGGTTCGATGCTGCTGTACTGGTATCACTTCTCGCACAACGGCAAGCGCATCGAGACGGAAACCGACGACGACTCGATCGGCGGCCACTTCCTGCACCTGCTGCACGGCAAGACGCCGTCGAAGTCGTGGGTCGAGGCGATGCACACGTCGCTGATCCTGTACGCGGAGCACGAATTCAACGCATCGACGTTCACCGGCCGCGTGATCGCGGGCACGGGCTCGGACATCTACTCGGCGATCACCGGCGCGATCGGCGCGCTGCGCGGGCCGAAGCACGGCGGCGCGAACGAAGTCGCGTATGAAATCCAGAGCCGCTACAGCTCGCCGGACGACGCCGAAGCCGACATCCGCCGCCGCGTCGAGAACAAGGAAGTCGTGATCGGCTTCGGCCACCCGGTCTACACGATCTCCGATCCGCGCAACAAGGTGATCAAGGGCGTCGCGCACAAGCTGTCGAAGGAAGCGGGCGACCTGAAGCTGTACAACATCGCCGAGCGCCTCGAATCGGTGATGTGGGAAGCGAAGAAGATGTTCCCGAACCTCGACTGGTTCAGCGCGGTGTCGTATCACATGATGGGCGTGCCGACCGCGATGTTCACGCCGCTGTTCGTGATTTCGCGCACGTCGGGCTGGAGCGCGCACATCATCGAGCAGCGCATCGACAACAAGATCATCCGCCCGAGCGCGAACTACACCGGTCCGGAAGACCTGCAGTTCGTGCCGATCGAGAAGCGCTGAAACGCCCGCCGCGCGCGCCGGCGCCCGTGATGCGGGCTGCCGGCGCGCGCGGCACGTCTTACCCCGAATTCCGCCCCACATCATGAATACCGCCAACCGCAAACCCCTGCCCGGCACGTCGCTGGACTATTTCGACGCGCGCGCCGCGGTCGACGCGATCGCGCCCGGCGCCTACGACACGCTGCCGTACACGTCGCGCGTGCTCGCCGAAAACCTCGTGCGCCGCTGCGATCCGGCGATCCTCGCCGATTCGCTGAAGCAGATCATCGAGCGCAAGCGCGAACGCGACTTCCCGTGGTTCCCGGCGCGGGTCGTGTGCCACGACATCCTCGGGCAGACGGCGCTCGTCGACCTCGCGGGCCTGCGCGACGCGATCGCCGATGGCGGCGGCGACCCGGCGAAGGTGAACCCGGTCGTGCCCGTGCAGCTGATCGTCGACCACTCGCTCGCCGTCGAGTGCGGCGGCTTCGATCCGGACGCGTTCGCGAAGAACCGCGCGATCGAGGATCGCCGCAACGAGGATCGCTTCCACTTCATCGAGTGGACGAAGAAGGCGTTCGAGAACGTCGACGTGATCCCGCCGGGCAACGGCATCATGCACCAGATCAACCTCGAGAAGATGTCGCCGGTGATCCAGGCGCAGGACGGCGTCGCGTACCCGGACACCTGCGTCGGCACCGACAGCCACACGCCGCACGTCGACGCGCTCGGCGTGATCGCGATCGGCGTCGGCGGGCTCGAAGCGGAGAACGTGATGCTGGGCCGCGCGTCGTGGATGCGCCTGCCCGACATCGTCGGCGTCGAGCTGACCGGCAAGCGCCAGCCCGGCATCACCGCGACCGACATCGTGCTCGCGCTGACCGAGTTCCTGCGCAAGGAAAAGGTGGTCGGCGCGTATCTGGAATTCCGTGGCGAAGGCGCGGCGAGCCTCACGCTCGGCGATCGCGCGACGATCTCGAACATGGCGCCCGAATACGGCGCGACGGCCGCGATGTTCTTCATCGACGGCCAGACGACCGACTACCTGCGCCTCACCGGCCGCAGCGACGAGCAGGTGAAGCTCGTCGAGACCTACGCGAAGGCGGCGGGCCTGTGGGCCGATACGCTCGCGAACGCGCAATACGAGCGCACGCTGACGTTCGACCTGTCGAGCGTCGTGCGCAACATGGCCGGCCCGTCGAACCCGCACAAGCGGCTGCCGACGTCCGATCTCGCCGCGCGCGGGATCGCCGGCCAGTGGGAAGAGAAGGCGGGCGAGATGCCCGACGGCGCGGTGATCATCGCCGCGATCACGAGCTGCACGAACACCAGCAACCCGCGCAACGTGATTGCGGCGGCCCTGCTCGCGCGCAACGCGAATGCGCGCGGCCTCACGCGCAAGCCGTGGGTGAAGAGCTCGCTCGCGCCCGGCTCGAAGGCGGTCGAGCTGTACCTGGAAGAAGCGAACCTGCTGCCCGAACTCGAGAAGCTCGGCTTCGGCATCGTCGCGTTCGCGTGCACGACCTGCAACGGGATGTCGGGTGCGCTCGACCCGAAGATCCAGCAGGAGATCGTCGATCGCGACCTGTACGCGACGGCCGTGCTGTCCGGCAACCGCAACTTCGACGGCCGCATCCACCCGTATGCGAAGCAGGCGTTCCTCGCGTCGCCGCCGCTCGTCGTCGCGTATGCGATCGCCGGCACGATCCGCTTCGACATCGAGAAGGACGTGCTCGGCCACGATCAGGACGGCAAGCCCGTCACGCTGAAGGACATCTGGCCGACCGACGAGGAGATCGACGCGATCGTCGCGTCGAGCGTGAAGCCCGAGCAGTTCCGCAAGGTCTACGAGCCGATGTTCGCGCGCAGCGCCGATGCGGGCGAGCGCGCCGCGCCGCTGTACGACTGGCGCCCGCAGAGCACGTACATCCGCCGCCCGCCGTACTGGGAAGGCGCGCTGGCCGGCGAACGCACGCTGCAGGGCATGCGCCCGCTCGCGGTGCTCGGCGACAACATCACGACCGACCACCTGTCGCCGTCGAACGCGATCCTGCTGGATAGCGCGGCCGGCGAATATCTCGCGAAGATGGGCCTGCCGGAAGAGGACTTCAACTCGTACGCGACGCACCGGGGCGACCACCTGACCGCCCAGCGCGCGACCTTCGCGAACCCGACGCTGATCAACGAGATGGCGGTGGTCGACGGCGCGGTGAAGAAGGGCTCGCTCGCGCGCGTCGAGCCGGAAGGCAAGGTCATGCGGATGTGGGAAGCGATCGAGACGTACATGAATCGCAAGCAGCCGCTGATCGTCGTGGCCGGCGCCGACTACGGCCAGGGCTCGTCGCGCGACTGGGCCGCGAAGGGCGTGCGGCTCGCGGGCGTCGAGGCGATCGCCGCCGAAGGCTTCGAGCGGATCCACCGCACGAACCTGATCGGGATGGGCGTGCTGCCGCTCGAGTTCAAGCCCGGCACGAACCGGACGACGCTCGGCATCGACGGCACCGAAACCTTCGACGTGATCGGCGAGCGCACGCCGCGCGCCGACCTGACGCTCGTGATTCACCGCAGGAACGGCGAGCGCGTCGAGGTGCCGATGACGTGCCGGCTCGATACGGCGGAGGAAGTGTCGATCTACGAGGCGGGCGGCGTGCTGCAGCGTTTCGCGCAGGACTTCCTCGAATCGTCGCAGGCAGCCTGACCGGCGCACACAGGGATAACGCAAACATGGCTCACATTCCTCAAATCAGGATTCCCGCGACCTATATCCGCGGCGGCACCAGCAAGGGTGTGTTCTTCCGGCTGCAGGACCTGCCGGATGCCGCGCAGGCGCCGGGCGCCGCGCGCGACGCGCTGCTCTTGCGCGTGATCGGCAGCCCCGATCCGTACGGCAAGCAGATCGACGGGATGGGCGGCGCGACGTCGTCCACCAGCAAGACGGTGATCGTGTCGAAGAGCACGCGGCCCGGCCACGACGTCGACTACCTGTTCGGGCAGGTTGCGATCGACCGCGCGTTCGTCGACTGGACCGGCAACTGCGGCAACCTGTCGGCGGCCGTCGGCCCGTTCGCAATCAGCGGCGGGCTCGTCGATCCGTCGCGCGTGCCGCGCGACGGCATCGCGACCGTGCGGATCTGGCAGGCGAACATCGGCAAGACGATCGTGGCGCACGTGCCGATCACGAACGGCGCGGTGCAGGAGACGGGCGACTTCGAGCTGGACGGCGTCACGTTCCCGGCCGCGGAAGTGCAGCTCGAATTCATGGACCCGGCCGCCGAGGAAGAAGGCGCGGGCGGCTCGATGTTCCCGACCGGCAACCTCGTCGACGATCTCGCGGTGCCGGGTGTCGGCACGCTGAAGGCGACGATGATCAACGCGGGCATCCCGACGATCTTCGTCGAGGCGGAAGCGATCGGCTATACGGGCACCGAGCTGCAGGACGCGATCAACGGCGATGCGAAGGCGCTCGAGAAGTTCGAGACGATCCGCGCGCACGGCGCGCTGCGCATGGGCCTGATCGACACGCTCGATGAAATCGCGACGCGGCAGCACACGCCGAAGATCGCGTTCGTCGCGAAGCCGGCCGATTACGTCGCGTCGAGCGGCAAGCGCGTGAAGGCGGGCGACGTCGACCTGCTGGTGCGCGCGATGTCGATGGGCAAGCTGCACCACGCGATGATGGGCACGGCGGCGGTTGCGATCGGCACGGCCGCGGCGATCCCCGGCACGCTCGTCAACCTGGCGGCGGGCGGCGGCGAACGCAACGCGGTGCGCTTCGGGCATCCGTCGGGCACGCTGCGCGTCGGCGCGGAAGCGCAGCAGCAGGAGAACGGCGAGTGGACCGTCACCAAGGCGATCATGAGCCGCAGCGCGCGCGTGCTGATGGAAGGCTGGGTGCGGGTGCCGGGCGACGCGTTCTGATCGTGGCCGGTGGTATCGGCGCAGATGCGGGCGGCTTCGGCCGCCCGCGTCGTTTTCGTCAGCCGTGCAGGAAGCGGCGCAGTGCGTCGTGGCTCAGGCGGCGCGCCGTTTCGGCGATGCGCGCGCCGGGCACGATGTCGAAACCGTGCACGCCGCCGGGCAGCACGTGCAGTTCGGTCGGCACGCCCGCGCGGAGCAGGCGCTGCGCATAGTCGAGGTTTTCGTCGAGGAACAGGTCGAGCGAGCCGACCGACAGGAACGCGGGCGGCAGGCCGTCGAGCCGCGTGGCGCGCGCGGCCGCCGCGTAGGGCGACACGCCGTCGATGCCCGGCGCGTGACCGAGCAGCGAGGTCCACCCGAACCGGTTGTTGGCCGCGTGCCAGACGAACTCGCCGGCATGCGGGTGCGGCGAGCGCGTGCAGGTGCGATCGTCGAGCATCGGGTAGATCAGATGCTGGAACGCGAGCCGGTATTCGCCGCGGTCGCGGGCCAGCAGCGCCAGCGACGCGGCGAGTCCGCCGCCCGCGCTCTCGCCCGCCACGCCGATCCGCGACGCATCGATGCCGAGCGTATCGGCGTGGCGGAAGACCCATGCGAGCGCCGCGTAGCAATCCTCGATCGCGCCGGGAAACGCGGTTTCCGGCGCAAGGCGGTAGTCGACCGAGATCAGCGCGCAGCCGAGTTGCGTCACGAGCGACCGGTGCACCGCCTCGAGATCCTTCGCGTTGCCGCGCACGAAGCCGCCGCCGTGCAGGTGAACGATCGCCGGAAGTGGCCGCACGTGATGGTCGGGCAGGTAGACGAGGACCGGCACGTCCGGCGCACCGGCGGGGCCGGGCACCGTGCGGCGTTCGAGCGTGCTGCCGGCCAGGTCGGGCGGCGGCAGCGGCAGCACGCGTTCGCGCGACTGCGCGAGGTTGTCGATGCCGAGCGTGACGGTCGGCCAGGTCTCGAGCAGCGGGCGGATTTCGGGGTCGACGAGATGCAGGGTGTCCAACGCATGGCTCCATCGTGAAGGTGGGCGGTGCACCGCGGTCAGAGCACGCTGCGCGCGATGACCCAGCGGTGCACCTCGGTCGGGCCTTCGAAGATGCGCATCAGCCGCGCCTCGCTGGCCATCTGCTGTAACGGCATTTCCTTCGTCATGCCCATCGCGCCGAGCGCCTGCATCGCATGATCGATGACGCTCGACGCCATTTCGGTGGCGAACACCTTGACCATCGAGATCTGCGTGCGTGCATCCTGCCCGGCATCCACGCGCGCGGCCGCTTCGTAGGTCATGAGGCGGCACGCGTGGATCTGCGTGAGCGCGTCGGCGACCCACCACTGGATCGCCTGGCGTTCCGCGAGCGGCACGCCGAAGGTCTTGCGCTGTTTCGCATGGTCGCACAGCATCGCGACCGCGCGCTCGGCGCGGCCGATGCACCATGCGGCCATTTCCAGACGCCGGTTCGCGAGCCGTGCCTGCATCGGCGCGAAGCCGGCACCTTCCTGGCCCAGCAGTTGCGCGGCGGGAATGCGGCAGTCGTCCAGCACGATTTCGTAGGTCGACAGCCCGCCGATCATCGGGATCCGCCGTTCGATGATGAAACCGGGCGTGCCGCGGTCGACGATGAACGCCGACATGCCGCCGCGCTTGCCCTTGCTTCGATCGGTGAGCGCCATCACGATCGTCCAGTCGGCTTCGGGCGCGTGGCTGATCCAGATCTTCCGTCCGTTCAGCACCCAGCTGTCTCCGTCGCGCACGGCCGTCGTCGACAGCGCGCCCGGGTCCGAGCCGGCGCCCGGCTCGGAGATCGCCATCGCGGCACGCGTGACGCCGCGTGCGTACGGTTCGAGATAGCGTGCGCGCTGCGCGGCGTCGGCCACGTCGCAAAGCATCCGCAGGTTCGGCGAATCGGGCGGCAGGATGTACGGCGTCACGGTCGTGCCGATCGCTTCGTTGACGCCGACCATCGCGACGGCCGGCAGGTCCGAGCCGCCGGCGTCGAGCGGCGCGTCGAGGCCCCACAGGCCGAGTTGCCGGGAACGCTCGTCGAGATGTGCGCGTTCTTCGTCGAGCAGCCCGAAGCGCTGGCCATCGGCCTCGCGGGCCATGACCGCTGCTTCGAGCGGGATCAGCTCGTCCTGCACGAAACGTGCGACGAGGTCGCGGATCATCCGGTGTTCGAGTTCAAGGTCGAAATTCATGGGAGTCGATGAGGGTGGGTAAAGGGAGGTCGATGCCGTCAGCCGGCGTTCGTGCGCGACACCGCGCGGGTACGCAGCGTGCCGAGCAAGGCGACGGCGCCGGCCGCGAGCAGCGCGGCGTTGAAATAGAGGCCGCCGCGCATCGACCCGGTGGCCGTGTTGAGCACGCCCATCAGGAACGGGCTCGCGAATCCGCCGATCGCGCCGGACATCGTGATCGCCGCGATCGCGACCGCCATCGAGCGTTTCGGCAGCGCGAGCCCCGGCAGCACCCAGAACGCGGGCAGCGCCGCGGCGTGCGTGGCGACCGCGACGCAGAGTGCGATCATCAGGTGCGAAGTGCCGGTGGTGCTCGCCAGCCCGGCGAGCGCGGCCGCGCATGCGAGCATCGCCACTGCGCCGTGCCCGCGCCATTCGCGCCGCCGCTCGGTGCGCCAGCCCATCGCGAGCATGCCGACGATGCCGCACAGGTAGGGCAGCGCGGACAGCACCCCGATCCGCATCGCGCCATGCAGGCCGCCGCGATGCAGGATCACGGGCATCCAGAACACGAGCGCGTAGCCGGCGGCCGCGATCGCGAAATTGGCCGCGCACAACAGCCAGAAATCGCGGTGCGCAAGCAGCGGCCGTGCCGCGTTCGCGTCCGGCGTGCCGGCTTCGGCGTGCGCGTGCGCGGCGCGCAGCGCGGCCTTGTCGGCGTCCGACAGCCAGCGCGCGTCGTCCGGCCGGTCGTCGAGAAAGCGCAGCGCGACGAGGCCGAGTACGCTGCTCGGCAGCCCTTCGACGAGGAACAGCCACTGCCAGCCGCTCAGGCCGGCGGCGCCGTCGAAGAACGAGAGGATGGCGCCCGACACGGGGCCGGCGATCAGCCCGGCGAGGTACAACGCGGTCATGAACAGCGCGAACGCCTTTGCGCGCTGCTGCGGCGGATACCACGCGCCGAGATGGAACAGGATGCCGGGGAAGAAGCCGGCCTCGAACACGCCGAGCAGGAAGCGGCACGCGTAGAACTGCGCGGGCGTCGTGACGAACATCGTCGCGGCCGAGCCGAGCCCCCACAGCACCATGATCCGGGCAATCGTCTTGCGTGCGCCGATCCGCGCCAGCAGCGCGTTGCTCGGAATCTCGAACGCCATGTAGCCGATGAAGAAGATGCCCGCGCCGAGCCCGTAGACGGCGTCGGAGAAGTGCAGTTCGGCGGCCATCTGCGCGTGCGCGAAACCGATGTTGATCCGGTCGATGAACGACAGCGTGTAGCAGAGGATCAGGAACGGCAGCAGCCGGCGCGAGATCCGGCGGTAGAGCGCCTGCGTCGCTTGATCGCCGGCGGCGGCCGCGTGCGTGGAAAGAGTCGGGGTCATGGGCACTCCGTCAGAAGCGGTGGGCGAGGCCGAGCGCGAACACCTGCCCGGTGCCGCCCGGTTGCGGCTGCAGGCCGACGGCGACCGTGTTGCGGGCGTCGCCGCCGTTCTTCACGTACAGATAGCGGGCATAGAGCGACGTGCGCTTCGACAGCGGATGGTCGTAGCCGACGCCGAGCGCGGTCGCGTCGTTCGCCGAGCCTTTCACGTCGCGACGCACGACCGAGACGAGCATGCGATCGAGCGCGCCGACGTTGATCGACGCGCCGGCGCTCGCGGTCGAGAACGCCGGCAGGTGCGGCGCCGTGCCGACGCCGTACAGGAACGCGGCATACAGCTTGACGCGCGCGAATGCGTAGTTGGCCGCGAACACGTAGTGGCGCGTCGTCGACGGCGAGACGACGGGCGCCAGGTTGCCGGCCGACGTGTCGCCCTGGAAGCCGGCGCCGAGATAGAGCCCGCCGATCCGGTACTGGAGCCCGGCGCCGTAGTTGCGCCCGGCCTGCGTGGACAGCGCGTTGGGCGTCGGAAAGCCGTACGTGGCCATCACGCGCAGGCCGTTCCAGTCGGGGCTCAGATACGATGCCGCCTGGTTGAAGCGCGGAATCGGCGGCGTCGTGTTGCTCGTGATCGTGTCCGTCGACGTCGCGAGCAGCGCGAGCGGCGACAGCCGTTCGTTGAGCCCGAACGGGTCGCCGTCGTACACGATGTAGAACGCGGGCGTGTATTGGCGGCCGAGCCGAAGGTCGCCGTAGCGCGTGTTCTGCAGCGACACGTAGGCCTGCCGGTAGAACAGCGTGCCGCCCTGGAACGATCCGTCGGCCGGCGAGAAGCCGCTTTCCAGCACGAACTTCGTCGACGTGCCGCTGCCGAGATCCTCGACGCCCGTCAGTCCGATGCGGCTCGTCGACGATCCGCCGCCGCTTTGCCGCAGGCTCGACAGGCTGCCGATGCGGTCGAATTCGACGTAGCTGTCGACGATCCCGTACAGCGTGACCGACGATGCGTGCGCCGGCGTGGCGCTCAGCACGCACGCGCCGATCAGGAATGCTTTCCGTTGCATGAAGGTGTCTCCGTTCCATGTCTTGTTGTGGCGCGCCCGCGTTCTGGGAGCGGTTGCGCGCGGGGTGCTGCCGTTCGCGTCGGTTCAGCGCCCCTTGAATGCCGGCTTGCGTTTCTCGAGAAACGCGCGGGCGCCCTCGATCCGGTCCTCGCTCGCGTAGACGTCGGGGCCGACGTCCAGCCGCAGCGCGGCGGCCACCGGCAGCCCCTGGCTGCGTGTCGCGGTTTCCTTGATGCGGCGGATCGTGAGCGGCGCGTTTTCGGAGATCGTCTGCGCCAGTTCGCGCACGGTGTCGTCGAGTGCGGCGGCGGGGACGACGCGGTTCAGCAAGCCGATGCGCTGCGCCTCGTCCGCGTCGAAGCGGCGGCCCGTGAACAGCAGCTCCATCGCGATCGCGCGCGGCAGCAGGCGCGGCAGCAGCACGCTCGCGAAGTTCGCGCCCATCCCGACGCGCGCCTCGGGCAGCGCGAAGGTCGCGTGATCGGCGGCGATCCGCAGGTCGCACGCGAGCGCGATTTCAAAGCCGCCGCCGACGGCGAAGCCGTTGATGGCCGCGATGGTCGGCTTGCGCAGTTCCAGGATCAGCTCGTGCACGTTGCGGGCGAGCCCGCGCATCGGCCGCATCCCGCGTATTTCGGGATCGCCGAGGTCGATCCCGGCGCTGAAGGCCCGTTCGCTGGCACCCCGGATCACGATCGCGCGTATCGCCGGGTTGTCGTCGAGCGTGACCAGTTCGTCGCACAGGCGCCGGATCGCGTCGGCGGACAGCGCGTTGGCGACGTGCGGGCGATGGATCGTCAGCCACGCGATGCCGTCGTCGTCGTTGCGCAGGATCGACGGGGCGTCGTCGCCCGTCAGCGAGGAAAATGCGCCCGGCGTGGTCATGACGCGCTCCCGGCAGCATTCGCGCGCGTGTCGTGGAGCACGCCCGCCCGCCGCAACGCATCCCGACGGGCCGCGTCGATACCGAACGCGTCGAGCACGGCGTCGGTGTCGGCGGCGAACGCCTGCGGCGGCCGGCGTATCGATCCGGGCGTACGGGAAAGCTTGGCGGGGATGCCCGCGCCGGTGTACGTGTCGGTGTCGACGAACATCGCGTTGCGAGCGGTTTGCGGATGGCCGAACGCGTCGGCGACGGTGTTCACCGGCCCCGTCGCGACGCCGGCCTGCATCAGCCGCTCGACGACCTCGTCGGCACGCAGCTCGGCGGTCAGTTGCCCGAGCAGCGTGTCGAGCGCATCGCGATGCGCGACGCGCTGCGCGTTGGTCGCGAATCGTGGATCGCGCGCCAGCTCGGGCACGCCGAGCGCTTCGACGAGGCGCGCAAACGTGCGATTGTTGCCGGCGCCGGTCGCGACCGGCTTGTCCTTGCACGGATAGACGCCGTACGGCGCGATCGCGCCGTACACGTTGCCGGTCGCGACGGGAACCTCGCCCGTCGCCATCCAGCTCGTGCTGACCGGATGCAGCATCGACAGCGCCGTGCTGAACAGGTCGATGTCGACGTGCTGGCCGAGGCCGGAGCGCGTCCGTTCGACCAGCGCAAGCAGGACGCTCGATACGGCGCTCATGCCGGCCGCGAAATCGACGACCGGAAACGGCACCTTGAGCGGCATGCCGCCCGGTTCGCCGTTGATCGACATGAAGCCGGCGAGGCCTTGCGCGACGGCGTCGTAGCCCGGAAACCGCGCGAGCGGGCCGTCGGTGCCGTATCCGGAGATCGAGCAGTGGACGAGGCGCGGAAAGCGCTCGCGCAGGCAGTCTGCGTAGCCGATGCCCCAGCGTTCGAGCGTGCCCTGCTTGAAGTTGTCGACCAGCACGTCGGCTGTCTCGAGCAGGCGGAACAGCACGTCGCGTCCGTCGGGATGCGACAGGTCGAGCGCGAGATTGAGCTTGTTGCGGTTGAGCCCCCAGTAGTAGCTGGAGAGGCCGTTCGGCATCGCGGGCCCCCAGTCGCGCGTTTCGTCGCCCTGCGGCGGTTCGATCTTGATGACGTCCGCGCCGTGGTCGGCGAGCGTCTGCGCGCAGAACGGCCCCGCATAGACGCGGCTCAGGTCCACCACACGCACGCCTGCAAGCGCGCCTTCGTTACTGCTGGTCATGACGATGTCTCC
This sequence comes from Burkholderia sp. COPS, assembly GCF_019425585.1. Lineage (NCBI taxonomy): Bacteria > Pseudomonadati > Pseudomonadota > Betaproteobacteria > Burkholderiales > Burkholderiaceae > Burkholderia > Burkholderia sp. COPS. The sequence continues at coordinate 511,773 of NZ_WIXR01000009.1, forward strand.
TTCGATGGGGATGCGATGCGCCGGCAGACCGGCACGCGCCGGCTGCACGGCCGTGATGCGTCGGGGTTCAGCCGCGTGCGGCAAAGAGTGCGTCGACCGCCGCGCGATGTTCCGGGGTCGCGTGCGCGAACGCCTGGTACGACGCCGACAGGTCGAGCACCGTGTCGAGGCTTGCATGGCGGCTTTCGAGCAGCAGGCGCTTGGTCAGGCGCAGCGCGGTGCCCGAGTGGCGGGCGATGCGGCCGGCCAGTTCGTGGGCGTGCGCGAGGAGGTCGGCGTCGGGCACGACGCGCGACACGAGCCCGCAGCGCAGCGCGGCCTGCGCGTCCAGTGCATCGCCGGTGAACGACATTTCCGCGGCGACGGCGGCGCCGACGATCTGCGGCAGGAACCACGCGCCGCCGTCGCCGGGCACGAGACCGAGGGCGATGAAGCTCTCGGCGAAGCGCGCGCGGTCGGCGGCGATGCGGATGTCGCACATGCACGCGAGGTCGGTGCCGGCGCCGATCGCCGGGCCGTTGACCGCCGCGATGGCCGGCACCTCGAGTTGCTGGAACGCCCGTGCAAGGCGCTGAATGCCGCGGCGGTAGCTGGACCGGATCGCGGCAGGATCGTGCGACTCCGATTCCATGAAGGCGCGCATCGCCTTCACGTTGCCGCCCGACGAGAACGTCGTGCCGGCGCCGGTCAGGACCAGCACGCGGATCGACTCGTCGCGGTTCGCGTCGTCGCAGCATTCGGTCAGCGCGTCGATCGCATCGGTGTCCGAAATGGCGTTGCGGGTTTCGGGACGGTTCATCGTGACGGTCAGGATCGGGCCCTGCCGTTCACGGATCAGAAAGGCTGCCATGATGTCTCCGTGTGTTCTGTGCCGCGGGGCTTCACGCCGCGGGCCGAAGCCTAGTATCGTCACGACGGTTGGCGGCGGGAAATTCCGTTCCACATATGTGGAAGGCCCGTCCCGGTTGCAGCGGAGAGGGCGGGATGAGCGGAAACGTGGTCAAGAGCGCGGCGCGCGTGTTCGAGGTGCTGGAACTCTTCAGCGCATTGCAGCGGCCGCTGAGCGTGCGCGAGATCGCCACGCGTTGCGGGTATCCGGGGTCGAGCGCGGCGGCGTTGCTGACCAGCATGAAGGCGCTCGGCTATCTTTCGTACGACGACGCAACCCACGCGTATGCGCCGACCGCACGGCTCGTCAACCTCGGCGAAGCGCTCGTCGATTCGGCGGCCGGCAGCCGGCGGCACTGGCATGCCGTCGCGAAACGGCTGGCGCTGCGCACGCACGAGGCGGTGGTGATCGCGGTGCAGAGCGACCTGTACGTGCAGTACATCGACGCGGTCGAGGGCTCGCATACGATTCCGATCCAGTTCTACGCGCCGATCGGCACGCGTCGCGAGATCTGCATGTCGGGGCTCGGCTGGGCGCTGCTGAGCCTTCAGCCGGACAGCACGATCCGCCGGCTCGTATCGCGCAGCATTCGCCGGATCGGGAAATCGGGCAGGACGATCGACGAGGACGTCGTGCTCGACAAGGTCGAACAGACGCGCCGGCTCGGTTATTCCTATTCGGCGCATACGGTCACGCAGGGCGCCGCGATGATCTCGATGGTGATCGCGGACGGCTGGAACGGCCTGCCGCTGGCCATGGGGGTGGCCGGGCCCGTCGAGCGGATCGGCGCGCGTCGCGACGCGATCGTGCGGGCGATGCGCGAGGCGCTGGACGCGCAGCGTCCGGATGCGGCGTCCGGCTAGCCGGCCGAAGCCGGCGCACGCAGGCATTCGCATAGAATCGGGCGGTTTCGCCGCTCTTGTCCCGACTGCATTTCAGCGAGGCTGTCATGTCATTGAACGCGCCGCTTTCCGGCATCCACATCATCGAATTCGAAGGTCTCGGCCCCGGCCCGCTCGCGGGCTGGATGCTTGCCGGGATGGGCGCACGCATCACGCTGATCGCGCGCCCGGCCGGCCGCACGAGCGCGCCGGACGCATTGAAGGCCCGCGACGGCGACCTGCTGCGCGAAGGCAAGACGATCGTCGAACTCGACCTGAAGTCGCCGGCCGGCCGCGAGGCCGCGCTCGACCTGATCGCGCAGGCCGATGCGCTGATCGAGGGCCTGCGGCCCGGCGTGATGGAGCGGCTCGGCCTCGGGCCCGAAGATTGCGCGCGCCGCAATCCGAAGCTCGTGTACGGCCGGATGACCGGCTGGGGCCAGCACGGCCCGCTCGCGGCCGCGGCCGGGCACGACCTGAACTACGTCGCGCTGACGGGGCTGCTGTCGCTGTCCGCGCCGCGCGACGGCCGACCGGGGTTGCCGCCGACCGTCGTCGGCGATGCGGGCGGCGCGCTCGGGCTCGCGTTCGGGATCGTCTGCGCGCTGTTCGACGTGCGCGGCGGCGGCCCGGGGCGGGTGGTCGACGGCGCGATCGTCGACGTCGTGTCGATGCTCGGTTCGCTCGCGCTGTGGGCGCGCGCGAACGGGCAGCTCGACGGCGCGCAGCCGAGCCTGTTCCACGATGCGCCGTTCTACGACGTGTATCGCTGCGCGGACGGCGAGTGCGTGACGATCGGCGCGCTCGAGTCCCCGTTCTACGCGCTGCTGGTCGAACGGCTCGGGCTGACCGACGTCGATCCGGCGTCGCAGTACGATCGCGCACGCTGGCCCGCGCTGAAGGCGCGTTTCGCCGACGTGTTTGCGCAGCAGCCGTCCGCGTACTGGCGCGCGCTGCTCGAAGGCACCGACGCGTGTTTCGCGCCGGTGCTGAGCGTGACGGACGCGGTCGCGCATCCGCACAACGTCGCACGCGGGATCTATCGAACGGACGAGAACGGCAACGTGCGGGCGCGGGTGGCGCCGCGGTTTTTGCCGCTGGCGGGGGATGAGGCCGAGTAGCGCGTCGAAGCGCGCGGTGAGGGAGCAAACCCGGCGTTATCTCGAGGGCATTCAGGACGGAGCCAAATTGGGTACCGAATAACGTATGGCGAAATTTCGATCGAATCAGGAGCGGACATGCCCCACACCATTCTGGCCAGCGTGACGGCGAGCGTTTCGGAGCTGAAGCGGAACCCGATGGGAACCGTGGCGGCGGGCGAGGGCTTTCCGGTCGCGATCCTGAACCACAACGAACCGGCGTTTTACTGCATCCCGGCGAAGACATGGGAGGCGATGGTCGAACGTCTCGAGGATATCGAAGACAACGCGCTCGTCGATTCGCGCGCCAACGGGAACATCGTCAAGGTCAAGCTGGTTGACCTTTGAGTGCGCGTTGCTCGAACCTGCGTTGAAGGCGTGGAAGAAGCTCGACCGCACCGTTCGCGATCGGTTCGAGGCGAGACTTGCCGAACGGCTCGAGAATCCTCGCATTCCTTCGGCCATGCCGCGCGGTCAACTGGAGCGCGACAAGATCGGGCTGCGCAGTGTCCGCTATTGCCTCGTGTACGAAGTGCGCGAGGCGGAGGTCGTCGTGTGGGTGGTCGCGATGTGGCGTCGCGAACGCGATGCGGTCTGTCTCTCCGAGATGAAATGCCCGTGCGACACGCGCTGTAGCCTCGGCGTTTCGCGGCTTGTCTCGTCGAACCGGCCGGTGCCGCCCGTCAGGCCGTCTCTTCCGGCGCATCCGGCATCTTCCCGTCACCGACGCGGTTGATCGTGCCTTGCGCGATCGCGACGAGCCGTTCGTGATCGCCGTCGATGACGAACACGTGACACTGGCAGGTCGCCTGGTGCCGGCCCGCGTACACGAGCTTCGCGCGCGCGACGAGCGTGCCGTTCACGGCCGGCCGCAGGTAGTTGATCTTGTATTCGGCCGTAATCACGCGCGGGCCGAGCACGAGCGCGCCGGCGAACGTCAGCGCGTTGTCCGCCAGGTAGCTGACGACGCCGCCGTGCACGAACCCGTGTTGCTGCCGCAGTTCCTCGCGCACGGGCAGGCACAGCGACACTTCGTTGTCGCCGATATGCATCAGCTCCGTGCCCAGCAGCATGCTGAACGGTTGCGCGCGCAATGCGCCGCGCGCGTGATCCGTGATGTCGGTCATCGAACTTCCTTCGCAATGAGTGCCCGCTTGCGCTGAACTCTAGGAAGGGGGCTGCGGATAAGCAAGGAAATTCGTCCGCATTTCGTGCAAATTCCGGCGCGATGCGACGCGATTATTGCGTCGAATATCGAAGATCCCCCGGTTTGCCGGCGATTCCGCGGGAATGCACGAGCAACGTGAACTTTGCCGTCTCCCGGTCCTAAAGTCCGACGAAGAAATGCCGCTAATGCCGGGGCATTGCCTCATCGTCCGCTTTCCAGGAATCTCCCCCATGTTCGGAAAAATCAAGCTCGCGTCGGGTCTGCTCGGCGTGTTGACCGTGTTCTGCCTTTTCCTGTTCGCGATCGAGGCGCTCGGCTTCTGGGCGCTCACGTCGACGCGCAGCGGCGTCGACGACCTGTCGAACGTCGCGATCACGCAGGTCGGCGCGGCGAGCCAGGCCACCCAGCAGCTGCTCGACGCGCGCATCAACCTGTCGCGCGCCGGCACGCGGATGGTGCGCGGCGGCCCGAAGCCGGACGACATCATCCGCCATGCCGGCGCTTCGCTCGCGGAAGCCGACAAGGCGTTCGCCGCGCTGACGGCCGTGCAGCCGGTCGACGAGACCAACCGCGCGCGCGTCGCGGCGCTCACCGAGCGCTATCGCGCGCTGCGCGGCGCGCTGGGCGAACTCGTGCAGTTCCTCGACGCCGACAACATCCAGGCATTCCTCGACCAGCCGACGCAGAGCATCCAGGACGCCTATATCGCCGAGCTGCGCCGCTTCACCGACTACGGCGGCACATCGAGCCGCTCGGCGCTCGATACGATCGACGGCGGCATGCTGTGGTTCAAGTCGGTCGGCATCGTGCTGCTGGTGGCGATGCTCGTGGCGAGCGCGGCGATCTACGCGGCCGCGCGGCGCGCGGTCGTCGCGCCGCTGGAGGAAGCCGGCCGCCATTTCGAGCGGATCGCGCAGGGCCGGCTCGATGAAGTCGTGCGGGCAGGCGGCGTGTTCGAGATCGACCGGATGCTGCGCGGCCTCGCGGCGATGCAGACGAGCATCGCGGGCACCGTGCGCACGGTGCGCCAGGCATCCGATGCGATCCACCTGGGCGCGGGCGAGATCGCGGGCGGCAACGCCGACCTGTCGGCGCGCACCGGCACCCAGGCCGCGTCGCTCGAGGAAACGGCCGCGAGCATGGAGGAACTGACGGCAACCGTCCGTCAGAACACCGACAGCGCACGCGCGGCGAGCGCGCTGGCCGATGCGGCGCTCGAGGCGACGAGCCACGGCGGCGGCGTGGTCGACAGCGTGATCGACCGGATGCGCGGCATCGCGCAGAGCTCGGGGCGGATCGCGGAGATCATCTCGGTGATCGACGGCATCGCGTTCCAGACCAACATCCTGGCGCTGAACGCGGCCGTGGAAGCCGCGCGGGCCGGCGAACAGGGCCGTGGCTTCGCGGTCGTCGCGGGCGAAGTGCGCTCGCTCGCGCAGCGCAGCGCGCAATCGGCGAAGGAGATCAAGGCGCTGATCGAGGATTCGGTCGCGCAGATCAACGGCGGCGCGGAGCTTGTCGAGCGCGCCGGCGAAGCGATGCGGACGGTGTCGACGTCGATCACGCGCGTCGTGCAGACGATGTCCGAGATCACCTCGGCGTCGGTCGAGCAGAGCGTCGGGATCGAGCAGGTGAACCAGGCCGTCACGCAGATGGATCAGCTCACGCAGCAGAACGCGGCGCTGGTGGAGGAAGTCGCGGCGGCGGCCGCGTCGCTGAACGACCAGACCGCGCACCTGATGCAGGCCGTGTCGGTATTCGAACTGGGCGATGGCCGTGCCGCGCGCGATGAACGCGCGGCGGCGTCGTTCGCCGGGACGGGTTACGAACCGGCCGGCAGCGCCGCGTAGGCGGTCGCGAGGTGGTAGGGCGTCGTCGACGGCATGTCGGCACGCGACACCTGCCCGTCGGCCGTCTTGCACTCGAACCAGCCGCGCGGATGCAGGAAGCGCGCGGCGAAGCGTTCGATCTGCCGCGTGAGCGGCGCGGAGGCCGGCGTGCCGCCGTGCGTCGCGAGCGCGCGCAGGTACTCCGTCTGCGCCCAGATCCGCTGCGTGCCGTCGACGCACGCACCTTGCGCATCGAGCGCCGCGCAGACGCCGCCCGTCTGCGGATCGACACCGTATTGCTCCGCAAAGCCGAACGCACGCGACAGCGCAGCGGGGAGCCCCGTTTGCGCGAGCCGCGCGCCGGCCGCATCGACCAGGTAGAACCACTCGAACTGATGACCGGGCTCGAAACGGTTGTCTGCCGCGCCGAGCGGCAGCTCGGCCACGCAGCCGGTCGCCGCGTCGACGAACGTGCGCTCGACGGCCTGCGCGGTGTGCGCGAGCGCGTCGTCGAACGCCGCGTCGCCGAATGCATCGGCAGCAGCGAGCCACGCTTCGGTCAGGTGCATCAGCGGATTCTGCAGCGCCCCGCTGCCGGATGACGAGAAATCGGCGTGGCGCGCCGCATCGAGCAGCGCGTCGCCGGGATGCGGCGCGAAACGGTCGCGGATCAGCGCGGCGGTCTCCTCGGCCGTCGTGCGCGCGGCGGCGTCGCCCGACGCCGCATACCAGGCGGCACACGCGAACACGATGAATGCGTGCGTATAGAGATCCTTGGTCGTGTCGAGCGGCGCGCCCTGCGCGTCGACGCTGTAGATCCAGCCGCCGTGGCGCGTGTCGCGAAAGCGCCGGCCCAGCGCGTCGAACAGCGTGGCGGCGTGCGCGGTGTCGCCGGCCTGCGCGAACACGAACAGTTGCCGTGCGCACGCCATTGCGCGATAACGGGTCACGGGCAGCGGCGCGTGGGTGGCCGGATCGACGGCTTCGAACGGCAACTGCAATGTCTGGTCGAACCCTGAACCCCGCCAGATCGGCAAGACGACGTGCGCGAAATGGTGGCGCAGCTGGGCGGCCTGGGCGGAAGCGGAGTCGGAAACGGACATGACGGGGTTGAGCGCTGGGTTCGAAACGTGTCGGCGCGGCCCGGAGGATCGGCGCGGCCGGGGCCAAGGATAAAACATTCCGCGCGGCCGGCACCAAAAAAGGAGATAAATCGCATGCTGAGCAACCTGGAACTCGTGATGCGGCTCGTTCTCGCGGCGGCGCTCGGCAGCGTCATCGGCTTCGAGCGCGAGCGCCTGTCGTGGGCCGCCGGCCTGCGCACGCACATGCTCGTCTGTGTCGGTTCGACGCTGATCATGATCGTGTCGGCATTCGGTTTCGCCGACGTGCTCGGCAGCAGCGAGCACATCGTGCTCGATCCGTCGCGGATCGCCGCGCAGGTCGTGTCGGGCATCGGCTTCCTCGGCGCGGGTTCGATCCTGCTGCGCGGCGAGATCGTGCGCGGGCTGACGACCGCCGCGAGCCTGTGGTCGGTCGCCGCGATCGGCCTTGCGGTGGGGGGCGGGCTGTACGTCGCGTCGATTTCGGCGACGATCATCATCCTGATCATCCTGGCCGGCATCAAGCCGCTGGAGCGGCGCTATTTCACGGTGCGGCAGCGCCGCCAGGTCGCGCTGACGGTCGTGAGCGGCGCGCTGAACTTCGATTCGCTGCACGCGGCGCTCGGCCCTGACAGCGCGCGCGTGAAGCAGTTCATCGTGCAGCGTGCCGACGACACGGGCGAGCACGACGAGGTGCGCATCGCGCTCGCGCGGGTGTCGGCGCTCGAATACCAGGCGATCTGCGACAAGCTGCGCGCGCTGAAGGGCGTGACGCGTTTTGAAGAGGGCAACGGGCTGCCGGGCGACGAATAGGCTGAATCGGCAACGGGGCATGCGACAATGGCCGACCACCGATTCCGTTCGACATCCGGTTCCGTGTTCGCGGGCCCCGCTATCCGATCTCCATGACCGAATCCGTTTCCTCGCCTCGCTCCCGTTCCCGTTCCAATCGTTCATCGGCCCGTTCCCGCCAGCGCTCGGCTGCTGCCGCGGGGAGTACGTCCGCGAGGGCGACGGCGCGGTCCGGCAGTGCGCCGGCCGCCGACGCGTCGCGGGACGAGCGCACGCTCGACCTGTTCGGCGATCCGGTGTTCGAGCCGGGCGAGCGCGCGCCGGTTGCGGTTCGCGACGAAGCGGGTGCGCAGGCCGATGCAGCGGCCGATATCGCGGACGATGTGGCCTCCGGGCGGCAGCCCGCGCTGGACGGGTTCGGTGCGCGGGAAGGGGCGGGCGCGGCGGCACATGCGGAAGCGGTAGAGGGCGCGGTGACGCCGGAAGTCGCGACGGTGACCCATGGCGTTTCGGTGCCGCAAGGGGAGGAGCCTGCAGATGCCGACATCGTGCCGGCCTCCGGGGCGGTTGCGATGAAGGCGGACGATATTCCGCTGGCCGGTGGTGTTGCGATGAAGGCGGTCGATGTTGCCGTGGCCGGTGGTGTTGCAACGAAGGCTGCCGATGTGCCCGCGGCCGACGCCGTCGCGATGGTGGCGACCAGGCTGCAAGCGGCCGATGGTACGGCGCCGAAGGTGACCGAAACGCAAGCAGCTGGCGGTGAAGGCGAGAAGGCTGTTGTCGCTGCCGCCGCCGTCAAATCTCGCGAAGGGCGATCTTCCGGCGACGCCGTGAAGGAGCGTCGCGCGTCGTCGGGCGGCAAACGTCGGGCGGCTGCCGGTGCAAGCGAAGCGACAGCAGAGCAATCTGCACCAGTCGTGACGAGCGTCGACACGGCGCGAGCGGCGGCCGGGGCGAGCCCGGCACCGGACGCGGTGTCGATCGTCGAGCCGCAGGCGTCGGCGGAGCCGACCAAGCCGGCAATTGCCGCGAACCCGGCGAACCCGGCGAACCCGGCGAACACGGCGAACACGGCCAACATTGCGAAGGCCGTGGACGCCGCGCCGCCCCCCGACACCACCGTATCCCCTGCCACGCAGCCGGTGGCTTCCGCTGCGTCCTTTGTCACGAAGCCGTCGGTGGAGCGCGCGCAACCGGCCGCGCCGGTCTTCGATCCGGATACGCACCTGCGTCCGCTGACCGACCGGCTCGCCGCGCTGCAAGCCGACGTCGACGGTTTGACGCGCACCGCCGATCGCGAGATGCGCCGCGTCAACCGCCTGCTGCTGGCGTTGGCCGTTGTCGTGCTGGCCGGGCTCGTTGCGCTGGTGCTTCAGACGCGACAGATCGCGCACCTGAAGCAGGACGTCGCCACGAAGCAGCAGCGGATCGATCGCCTCGCGGCCGATCTGTCGACGCAGCAGGCGACGCTGATGACGCTCGAGGAGCATCACGAGGCGCTTCTGTCGCAAGTCGACCGGCTCCAGCGCAACGCGAATCGCGAGGCGGCCGTCGCGAAACGTGCGCGCCGCACGCGCTAATCGTTTCGACCCTATCCTGGGAGCCCGACGGAGCAAGGATCGCGGTTCCGCGTCGACGATCAGGCGCCGCGCGCATGCGGCAAACTGATGCGGTGCGCTGGCAGAGTTCAGGGAAAACCCTTAGAATAGCGCTCATCTAAGGGAAAACCCTAGCCACATCTGTCAGGAGTCTCACATGAGCTTCATCCTTGCCCTGCTGCAAAAGATCGACGACCTGTTCGTGTCGCCCCACCTGCCGCTCGACGCCGAATACTCGTACGCTGCGCGTCGTGCCGAAGCCGAGCGCGTGCGCCGTGCGCACCTCGTGCCGATCGTCCTGTACCGTCGCTGATTCGCTGATTCGCCGATTCGCCGATTCGCCGATTCGCCGATTCGCCGATTCGCCGATTCGCCGATTCGCGGCGCCCGCCGCACCTGCCTGCCCGCTTTCCGCCGCCGTATCGCGCGCCGGCGCGACCGTCCCGCTACACTGGAAGTCCGAATCCGTTCACGGTGACCGGGCCATGCTGCAGATGCGGCCGATGACGGCCAGTGAATTCCACGCGTACCGTACGCGAGCCATCGACGGCTACGCGCGCGATCTCGTTTCATCCGGACAAAATGCTGTCGAAGACGCGGCCAGCAGGGCGCGCGCCTGTTTCGACACGCTGCTGCCTGACGGCCTGCGGACCTCCGGCCAGACCCTCGTCGTACTCGTCGACGCCGCCAGCGGCGACGCGGTGGGCGACCTCTGGTACGCGATCGTGCCCGAAGGGCCGAACCGCACGTTGTTCATCTACGACCTCGACATCGTCCCGTCCCGGCGTCGCCAGGGCTGGGCCACGCGCACGCTCGATGCGCTCGACGCCGAGGCGCGCCGCTACGGCATCACCGAGATCGGGCTGTCGGTGTTCAATCACAACACGGCGGCCCGCGCGCTGTATCGTGCGTGCGGCTTCGCGCCGATCACGACGACGTTGATCAAGCCGGTCATTCCGGGCTGAATCCGCTGGCAGGCGCTCAGGTGGCACTTGCGGCCAACCGGGTACGTCGCGGGCGGCCTGCACCATTCACACCGCCGATCCTTCCTGCTCGCCGAGCGCCGAGCGCCGAG